>JBJOEZ010000019.1:0-72269 GCA_046048995.1 Verrucomicrobiota bacterium
CGATCCCGATGTGGCGCGGTTCTGCCGCGAGTACCTGCCCGCGGACGTCCGGCGTGAACTCGACTGGCTGCAGGCGCGCGCGGGCGCGGTGCCGCCCTGGCAGGAGGCGGCGGACGGGCGGCCCGCCTTCCTGCAGTTGCGGGCGCTCCTTGTGCCGGGGCCTGCGGCCGCGGTGGTCGGGGCGGGGCAGCCGGAGGCCATGGCGGCCGACCCGCGTGTATCGCTGGGCGCCTGCGTGGCCCTGCTGCGGCAGGGGATGGCGCAAGGGCCCCTGCAGCGCCTGATTCCCGGGGGCGAGCCCGGGCCATTTCTGCCGGCGGGGTTGCCGGGGCCCGGCCCGTCCGGGGTGGGCTTGGGCACCACGCTTCGCTGGGAGCCCTCGCAATGGCCGGACCTGGCGTCGCCGGGGTGGCGGACGCCGGCGGGCGGCGCGTGGCCCTTCGGCCGGATCAAGGGTACCCGCGATGGCCGTCCCGAAAACCTCCAGCGCGTGCGCGTGAACGCCGTCACCGAGGCCGTGCTGGGATCCCTTCCCTGAGCGGGCGTGCGGCGTCCCTGCCGCAAGGATGGCGGAATTGCCCCCTTGTTGCGGGGGCGGGTCCGGCTAACGTTCCGGGGTGAACATCTATGACCATCCCACCTTCCACATGGCGTGCCAGCAGTTCGACCGGGTGGCGGACTACCTGGAGATTCCCGCGGCGGATCGGGCGCGGTTAAAGTATCCCAAGCGCTCGGTCACGGTGGCCATCCCGGTGCATATGGATGACGGCCGCACGGAGGTGTTTGCCGGTTACCGGGTGCAGCATCACCTGACCCTGGGGCCGACCAAGGGGGGCATCCGGTATCATCCCGAGGTGGCCTTGGGCGAGGTGGCGGCGCTGGCCATGTGGATGAGCTGGAAGTGCGCGTTGGCGGGACTGCCCTACGGCGGCGCCAAGGGCGGGGTGGCCTGCGACCCCGGGAAACTTTCCCGGACCGAGCTCGAGCGCGTCACCCGCCGGTTCACGCAGGAGATCATTCCCTTCATTGGCCCGCAGATCGACATCCCGGCGCCCGACCTGGGCACCGGGGAACAGATCATGGCGTGGATGATGGACACCTACTCCACCTACATGGGCCATTCCGTGCCCGGGGTGGTGACCGGCAAACCCGTGCACCTGGGCGGGTCGGTCGGCCGCCGCGAGGCGACCGGGCGCGGGGTGGGTTACCTCGCCAACCGCGCCATGGATGTCCTCGGGCTCGACGCCGGCCAGTGCACCGCCGCCATCCAGGGCTTCGGCAACGTGGGGTCCGTGGCCGCCCATTCGTTGTCCCGCTACGGGGTGAAAATCGTGGCGGCCAGCGACGCCCTCGGCGGTGTGCTCAACCGGGCCGGGCTGGACCTGCAACAACTCGAGGCGCACGTGGCCCGGCACCGCACGGTGGCCGGGTTCCCGGAAGGGGAACCCCTCACGAACGCCCAGCTGCTCGAGACCCCCTGCGACATCCTGGTCCCGGCGGCGCTCGAGCGCCAAATCACCGGGGAAAACGCCGGCCGCATCCAGTGCCGCATCCTGGCCGAGGGCGCCAACGGCCCGACCACCACCGAGGCCGACCGCATCCTCGAGCAGCGGCCGGAGGTGTTTGTCGTCCCGGACGTCCTCTGCAACGCCGGCGGGGTGGTGGTGAGCTACTTCGAGTGGGTGCAGGACCTGCAGAGCTTCTTCTGGAGCGAGAGCGAGGTGGTGGACAAGCTGTTCCGCATCCTTGAGAACGCCTTCACCCAGACCCTGAACTTCAGCCGGAAGCGGACGGTGTCCATGCGCACCGCCGCGCTGGCCCTGGGCATCCAGCGCGTGCACGAGGCCAAGCGCACCCGCGGGCTCTTCCCGTGAGCGGGGCCCCGGGCGGCCGGGGGCCGGCCGCGGGCCTCACTGGACCGTCAGCTCGGCGCCCTTGAGCCGGAAGCTGCCGGTCGCACGCGCCTTCTTTCCGCTCCCGTTGGACTCCACGAGGATGAGGTCGAAGCGGCCCGTGGCCACATCGCCGGCCGGGTTGAGGATGTCGATCGTGACCGTCCCGCTGGCGCCGGGTTGGTTGGAGACGTAGGACACGATCGGGCCGGTGCCGCCGGTGGACTTTGAGTAGAGGGCGGAACCGTTGGCGGCATCCGGGGAGAGCTGGATCACGCCCGCGGCGGCGGCGCGCAGCAGGGGGAACTGGAACGTGCGGGTGGTGACGGTGGTGCCGGCGAGGCTGGTCTTGTTGCCGGTGATGGGCTGGAAGGAGCCGCCGAGCAGGCCCAGGATGTAGGCCCCGGAGACAGGCGCCGTCGCGTCGCCCCCGGCATTGAAGCTGTCGCTGTAGGTGTTCCCCTCGATGCCCTGGATCTGGAAGCTGAGGTAGGAACTGCCGGCGGCCGGGATGGCGTTCGGGTCGGGCTTGTCGAGGATGGTGACCGTGACCGAGGCGGGGCTGCCGAGCTGGACGCCGCCCTGGGGATTCTGGAGGACGACCGTGAACGTCTCGCCGGTTTCGGCGTTGGGGTCGGCGAGGAGGGGGACGGAGAGGGTCTTGGTGGCCTGGTTGGCCGCGAACGAGAGCGTGCCGCTGGTGGCGGTGTAGTCGGCCCCGGCGAGGGCGGTGCCATTGACGGTGGTGTAGCCGACGGACCCGGCGGTGGAGAGCGCGCCGGACCGGGTGACGGTGAGGGTGACGCTGGCGCCCTCGGTCCCGGAGGCGGTGGCGGCGCTGAAGGCGACGCTCGACTCGTCGTCGATGAGGCGCAGGACGGCGTTGGACGCAGTGGTCAGGTTGGCGCCGCCGGTCGCGTTGCGGAGCTGCAGCAGGACGGTTTCCGGCCCCTCGGGGGAGGTGTCGTTCTGGATGGGGACGAAGAGGGTGCGGGAGGTTTGCCCGGGGCCGAACTCCACCACGACATCCTGCTCGGTGAAGTCGGCCGGGCTGGCCGCGCTGCCCTCGAGGGCGAGGAACCGGACGGTGACCCCGCCGGCGAGCCCGCCGCTGCGGGTGACGATGATGGCGGTGTTGCCGGCGTTCTCGGGGGCGGAGAACTCCGGCCGGGCGAACCCGATCACGCCGCCCCGGTCATCGTCAAGGAGGGTGACGGTGAGGTTGGTGCGGGCGTCGAGGAGGGCGCCGCCGGTGGGATTGGCGAGGGTGACCTGGAACGTTTCATTGCTCTCGACGCGGGTGTCGGGCAGGAGCGGAATCAGGATGCTCTTGCGGGTTTCGTTGCCGCGCCAGGAGAGGACGACATTGGTGCCCACATAATCGCTGCCGCTGGTGGCGGAGAGGTTGCGGGTGGCCAGCGTGCAGGTGACGTTGCTGGCCAGGCCGAGGGTGCGCGTGACAATGACGAGGGCGGACGGCTTGGATTCCGCGACGTTGAGGGCGGCCAGGGCGAACTGGATGCGTCCGCCGGTGTCGTCGTCGGCGAGTTGGAGGGAGGCCTGGCTGCGGGCGCCGAGGAGGGCGTTGGCGCTGGGGTTGGACAACTCGACCAGGAGGCTCTCGGTGCCCTCCACCAGTTGGTCATTGAGCAGGCGGATCGCCACCACCTGCTGCTGGGAGCCGGCGGGGAACTGGACGGTGAGATTGGTGGGGACGAAGTCGGCGCCGGGCGTGGCGGTGCCGCCGGGGGCGGTCGCGAGCACGACGCTGGCCGCGGTGCTGACGGGTCCGGTGCGCGCGATGCGCAGGAGCGCCTGGGGGGAGTTCTCGCGGTTGGTGTAGAGCAGGGAGGAGAACTGGAGGGTGACTTCGTCGTCGAGGATGATGACGGAGGCGACGCGGGCGGGGCCGAGGGCGGCGCCCCCGGTGGCGTCGGACAGCTTGACGACGAAGATCTCGTCGGACTCCCGCAGGTTGTCATTGGTGATCGGGATGGTCACGGTGCGGCTGGTCACGCCTTCGGGGAACACCACGATGCCCTCGACATCGGTGAAATCCTCCGGGGTCTCCGCGGTGTCGTCGTCGGACTCGAACTTCACGGACACCTCGCCCTGGCTGCCGCCGGAGCGGACCAGGGTGAGCGTGGCCTGGCCGGCGCCCTCGCTGACGCTGACCTGGGGGGGGATGAACTGGATGACGCCGCGGCCGGACTGCTCGTTGTCGAGCAGGGTGAGCACGGCGTTGCTGGCCGAGCCGAGGTCGGCGCCCCCGGTGGGGTCGCTCAGGCGCAGCAGGACCGTGCGGGTTCCGTCGAGGGTGAGGTCATCGAAGACCTGCACCGGCACATTGAGGGAATCGACGCCGGCATCGAAGAAGTAGGCGTTGGTGACGGGGGCGTAGTCGAGGCCGGGGGTGGCGGTGCCGGGCAGGGTGGTGAAGGTGACGCCGGCGGGGCTGAGGACGCCGCCCACGCGCTGGATGGTGATGGTGGCGAAGCCGGCCGCCTCGCTGGCGGCGAAGGCCGAGGAGGCGAAGATGAAGCGCCCCCCGGCCGGCGGGGGCGAGGCGGGCGAGCCGGTGCTGAAATGGAGCTCGGTTTCCTTGAAGTAGGCGGTCAGGCCGGTGGTGCCGGGATTGTTGGTGGCGTCGATGGAGGTCACCTTGGCGAAGAGCAGGTAGGCCTCGTAGGCGGTGTTGGGGCTGAGCAGGCCGGCGGGGATGGTGGCAAAGGTGTGGGTGCCGTTCAGGGCATTGAAGTCCCCCGAGTTGCCGGTGGTGAACACGTCACCGTTGGCGTCCTCGATGCGCAACTGGATGAAGTCATTGACCGTGCCGCCGGGAAACGCCTGCCATTGGACCGTGATGGGCAGGGTGGGGTCGGCCCCCTGCAGGTTGGTGAAGTTCAGGATGCGCGGCGCGCTGGAGGGATAGGCGTCGGGGCCGAGCGGGCGGGTCAGGACCACCGTGCCCTGCGACGCGGTGTCGAGGGTGAAGAGGTAGAGCCCCTGCGGGGCCGCCCCGTCGAGGCTGGCCTTGGAACTGAAGAAGGCCTCCAGCTCCCAGCTGGAGCCATGCCGCTCGAGGGCATTGGTCACGCCGAGCGGCGTGCGGATGGTGGCGGACTTGACGGAATCGGAATCCCGCGCCTCCAAGGAAACGATGGCGGCAAAGGGTTCCTCGGCGGCGGGCAGCAGGGTCGGGTTGGCGGTGCCGACCTGCTTGAAGAACTGGCCCTTGGCGATCAGGTATTGGGTGACATCCGGCCCCGTGCCCGCGCGTCCGGTGTCCGGGAGGGCAAGGACGAGGAGCAGGCAGACCAGGCGGGGAAGGACAAGGCGGCAGGGCTTCATGGCAAGAGGAGCGGGCATGGGGTTGGTTGCCAGGCCGGATGAATGGCCTGACGGGGGGAATTCAACCAAACAGACCAAGCTTTGGCGAGCGCTTTGCGCGCGCGCCCGGGGTTCAGGGAGCTGCCGGCGGGGTGAGGGCGCGGAAGAAGCGGCGGGATTCGGTGGGGGAATTGGGTTCGACGCGCGAACGCTGGCCGCTGGCGGGGATGGTGTTGGTTTCGAGGGCGGTCCAGTGGGTGAGATTGGTGGAGGCCAGGAGGGTGGCCGGTTGGCCCGGGGTGGCGGCGAGGACGACGCGGGTCAGGCCGGGCAGGGGACCGGGGGCGATGGTGAGCGCGGGCGCCGGGGCGAGGGGGGTGGCCGGGGTGAAGAGCAGGGCCTGGCCGTTGGTGACGAGGGTGGGGGAACCGTTGAGGGACCAGCGGGCGCCGAAGAGCCCGGTGCTGTCCTCGACGCCGATGGTGGCGCTGCGGCCCTGGGTGAGGGCGGCGGCGCCGCTCTCGACCTCGAGATACTGGAAGGCCACGTGGCCGCTTTCGTGGAGGATGGCCTGGAAGGTGAAGGTGGCCCCGCCGCCGGCAGTGCTCTGGTGGGGGACGCGCGACCAGGTGACCACCGCCTTGCGGTGCGGGGCGGCGCCGAGGTTGCCGAACCAGACGTCGCCGCCGGCCAGCGGATTGAGGTCGTCCCAGTAAGGGCAAAGGATGGCGTTGGGCAGGTTGGTCAGGGGCAGGTCGAGGTTGATGCCGCTGGAGAGCCCGGTGTTGGTGAACCCGGCCAGCCCGTTGGCGCCGACCCAGAGCCGGTCGCGCGTTTCGCCGGCCAGGGGGAAGGGAAAGGTGAGCAGGTGCGGGCCGCTGACGCCGTCGCTGGTGCTGAAGGTGAGCCGCGTGAGGCCGTTGGTGGGGATCCAGTCATCCCCGGCCGTGGCGGCGGAGAAGGTGCCCACGGTGGCGGGGTTGAGCGCGCGTTGCAGGTTGAGGCGGCCGCCGGTGACGCAGCGCCCGGCGAGCGAGGGCAGGGGGTCGGTGGCGCGGAGCAGGCGGGCGATGAGTTGCTGGGGGGAATCGGAGGGATAGAGGCCGCGGAGCAGGGCGGCGGCCCCGGCGACCATGGGGGTGGCCATGGAGGTGCCGTAGTTGAGGAAGTAATCGTTGTCGGCGGAGCGGCCGGTGCTGAGGATTTCGTAGCCGGGAGCGGCGAGGTGGACGGAGGTGGCCCCGTAGTTGTAACCGGCCCAGCCGTCGGTGCGGGTGGTGGCGGTGACGGCGAGGAGATTGTCGAGGCGGAAGCCGGCGGGGTAGTAGGGGGTGACGTCGTTGTCAGTGCCGTTGTTGCCGGCCGCGGCCACGACCACGACGCCGGCCTGGCGGACGTTCCAGAAGGCGTTGGAGAGGAGGGTGGAGGGAGGGCCGCCGCCGACGATGCTGGCGTTGATGACCGAGGCGCCGCGGTCGAGGGCGTAGTTCAGGCATTCGACCAGGTCGGAATCACTCCCGCCGCTGGTGGAGATGAACTTGAGGGCCATGAGGCGGACCTGCCACGCGATGCCGCAGACGCCCACCCCGTTGTTGCCGACCGCGCCGAGGATGCCGGCGACGTGGGTGCCGTGGCCGTGGCCGAACCAGTCGTCGAGCGGTTGGCCGCTGTTGGCGGCGACCACGCTGGCGGCGTTGATGCCATGGACATCATCGACGTAGCCGTTGCCGTCGTCGTCGAGGCCGTTGGTTTCGCGGCCCTCGCCCGATTCACCGGGATTGGTCCACATGTTGGCCGCGAGATCCTCGTGGGTGTAATGGATGCCGGTGTCGACCACGGCCACGATCACCTTGGAAGCGGTGTTGGCGCGGTCCCAGGCGGCCGGGGCGTCGATGTCGGCCCCGGGCAGGCCCCCGGAACTGCCGGTGTTCTGCAGGTGCCAGAGTTGGCCGGAGGCGAAGGCGGGCTCGTTGGGCATGGCGGCGGGCTGCCAACGGACGTAATCGAGGTCGGCGGCCGCCACCGCGCCGCTGCGGCGGTAGCGGTCCAGGGTGTTGACCGGGTCGGCCCCGGGGGGAAGTTCGATGACCTCGAGGTTGGCCAGGCGGGCGAGCCGGCGATGAACCCGGGCGCCGAGGTTGGCGTGCAGGCCGGCCAGGGCCGGTTCCTGGCCCGGTTGCGGCTGGATCAGGAGGCGTTCGCCCCGGATGGGCGGGGCGGCCGGGGCGGCGGGGGGTTCCGCCAAGCCCAGCAGCGCCCCGAGGGCGGCCAAGAGGCCAAGCCGAGGCCGGGCCGGGGCGCGGCTGCGCCAGCTCGCACGCGGGCCGGCGGAGGCCGGCGGCACGGGCGATTTCGGGCGCCTCGAGATTAGGCTTGGCATTGGGTCGCGCTCATTCTAACACAACGGCGCTCTTTGAAAACATCGGATAGTGAAACTATCCGCTTGAAGCCGCCGGAGGGCAGGGAACCCCGTGGAAATCGGGGACGGTTCCGCCACTGTGACGGGTGACAAACTCCCAGCAAGCCACTGGGCCGCGAGGCCTGGGAAGGCGGGAGCGAGGATGAACCCGGAGTCAGGACATCGCCTCGGCGGCGCTCGTCAGGCCCCGCCTACGCGGGGCCAACTTCTCCGTTAAGAGAAGGATGAGGCCAGTCCATGGAACCGTTTTCCATGGTCGCAGAGAAGCCTTCATTCTCCCTTGCCGGGGCTTGAAGGCTTCGTCGTTTTCAGGCTCTGCGCTGGTCTCCCGTCGTATCCACCCGCCCCCCCTGCCGCTGTCGCGGCCGGGCCGGGCATCGCCCGAGACCAGTCGCATGTTGTACCGCCGCTGTCCCCGTATCCACGCCGTCGCCGCCCTCCTGGCCGCCGGCACCCTGGCCGCCGTCGCCGGCCCCCGCCAGGCCGCCTCCCCCATCGCCGACCCGGCCCCCGTGGCCGAGTTTGCGGCCGCCGTCGTGGCCTATGAGCCCGGCGTGGGGGCTGCCTCCCGTTTTTTCCATCCCGAAGCCGCCCTCGGCGCCCCCTCCACCCACAACCCCTTCGGCGAGGAAACCGATCCCTTCAATCCCCCCTACGGCACCAACCAGATTGTCTCACTGGGCGCGGGCGGCCGGTTGATCCTGCAGTTTGCGGCCCCCATCCTGAATCATCCCCACAACCCCCACGGGCTGGACTTCACCATCTTTGGCAACGCCGGCTTCATCATCACCAATGACTTCAACCTCGACACCTTCGAATGGGTCGGGGTGCCGGCGACGGACGGGTCCCTGTTCGGGGTGAACTTCGGGGAGACGCGCGTCTCGGTGAGCCTGAACGGGCGCGACTATTTCCTGCTCAACCCGGCGCTGGCCCCGGTCGTGGACGGGCCGCTGCCCTCGGACGGGATCGGCGAGCCGCGCCGGGCGATTCCCCCCGGCACGGCCCCGGAACAGATGGCGGGCGCGACCCTGGCGGACCTGCGCGAGCAGTATGCCGGGTCGGCCGGCGGGGCGGGCTATGACATCGGCTGGGCGGTGGACGCCGGCGGGCGCCCGGTGCATCTCCCGGCCATCCGCTATGTCCGCGTGGAGGTGCTGAGTGGACGGAGCGAAGTGGACGCCGTGGCGGCGGCGGCGCGTCCGGCCGGGCCCGGCGCTGGACGACTCCGTTGACCTTCCCCCCGCCCCCTCCTGCCATGCCCCTTCCCGCGGCCCAGTGGATCCGGTGGACGCCCGTCCTCCTGGGCTTGGGGTTGGCGGTGGGCGCGGCGCGGGGCGCGGTATGGACGGAGGATTTCGCCACCGACCCGGGCCAGCGCGGCTGGGGCCGGCATGGGGATGCGGCCCTGTTCCAATGGAACGCGGGCGCGCAGCACCTGGAAGTGACGTGGGATTCCTCCCGGCCCAACAGCTTCTTCCACCGTCGGCTGGGGGACATCCTGACCAAGCGGGATGATTTCATGGTGGAGTTTGACCTGCGCCTGCAGGCGGTTGAGGGCGGGGCGCGGCCGGAGAAGCCGTCGACGTTCCAGCTTGCGGTCGGGCTGGTGCGGTGGGCGGCGGTGACCAACGCCGGGTTTGTGCGGGCGACCGTGCCCGGGACGGTGAACGTGGTGGAGTTCGATTACTTCCCGGCGGCGGGGGGCATTGATGCGACGGTGTCCCCGCTCCTCGTTTCCAGCAACAGCCAGTTCATCCCCGGCTTTGCCTTCCCGCTCGAGCTGGGCACGGGGGCGCTGTTTCGGGTCACCCTGCGGTATGCGGCCAGCAACCAGACGCTGGTCACCACGATGACCCGGGACGGCCAGCCGTTTGGGCCGGTGCCGGACGTGCGGTTGCCGGCGAGTTTCACCGATTTCCGGGTGGACACCGTGGCGGTGTGTTCCTACAGCGACACGGGGGATCCGGAGGGGTCGGTGTGGGCGACCGGGTCGGTCGACAATTTCCGCGTGACCACCCCGCCCGCGCCGGTGCGCTCGGTGGCGGCCTTCATGGACGGGGCGCATTACGGCGTGCGGTTCCTGGGGCGCACCAACTGGAGCTACACCCTGTTGCGCAGCCCCGACCTGCGGGCCTGGAGCGTGGCGCAGCAGCTCCCGCCGGCGTCCGGCACCAACCTGTGGCTGAGCGACCCCGCGCCCCTGCCGGCGGCGGGGGAACACCGGTTTTACCGCGTGCTGGGGGAACGGCCATGAAGCGTGGCGCCCTGGCCGCCGCACCGCACGGGCCGCGCGCGGGTTCACTGCCGTCGGTCCGGCCTGCCCGCGGCGCGTTCACCCTGGTGGAACTGCTCGTGGTGGTGGCCATCGTCGGGATCCTGGCCGCCCTCCTGTTGCCGGCGCTCGGCCAGGCGCGGCACTCGGGGCACCGCGTCCATTGCGCGAGCAACCTGCGCCAGTTGCTCCTGGCCTCCAGCCTCTACTGGGACGACCACGAAAACGTGTCCTACCGCTACCGTGGCGCCGCCGTCGATGGCGGGGACATCTGGTGGTTTGGATGGCTGGAACGCTGGAACGGCGCCAACGAGGGCACCCGCGCCTTCGACCCGTCCCGCGGCGCCCTCCATCCCTACCTGGGCGGGCGCGGCGTGGAGTTGTGCCCGTCGTTCGACTACGCCGCCGCCACGCTCAAGCTCAAGGCGAGCGGGGCCTCCTATGGCTACGGCTATAACCGGCATCTCTCCGCGCTGCCACTGAACCGCGTTGGGCGCCCCTCCGACGTGGTGCTGCTGGCCGATGCCGCGCAGGTGAACGACTTCCAGGCCCCGGCCACCCCGGACCGCCCGATGCTGGAGGAGTTCTATTACGTGAGCGCCAGCCCGGCCGAGGCCACGGCCCATTTCCGCCACCGGGGCCGGGCCAACGCCGTCTTCCTCGACGGACACGTGGCGCCGCTGGCGCCGCTGGGCGGTTCCGTCGATGCGCGCCTGCCGTCCGCCCAGGTCGGCCGCCTGCCGGCCACGCTCCTGCAGGTGCCCTGAGCGGCCGCCGCGGGCCGGCAGGGGGCAGTTGACACCCGGCGTCCGCCGATGGTCCCATTCACGCCACACATGTCACACCGCATCCAGAGGACCCTGTCGGATCGTCTCCGGGCCTTGGTGCCGTTCGGGCTGGGGCAGACCAAGCCCAAGCACTTCCGGGACATGCTGGGGGTGGCCTGGGCCAACCGGGACAACCTGCCCTACGCGTGGAAGGTGTTGACCCGCGGCGTCTGCGACGGGTGCGCGCTGGGGGTGGCGGGGTTGCACGACTGGACCATCGAGGGCGTGCACCTGTGCATGACGCGGCTGAACCTGCTCCGCCTGAACACCATGCCGGCGCTGGATCCGCGCCGGCTGGAGGACGTGTCCGCGCTGGCCGGCCTCGACAACGCGCAGTTGCGGGAACTGGGCCGGCTGCCGTATCCGATGCTGCGCGAGCGGGGCCAGCGCGGGTTCCGGCGCGTGTCCTGGGACGAGGCCCTCGCGCGCATCGCGCGCCGCATCCGCGCCAGTTCCCCGCGGCGCCTCGGCTTCTTCGTCACCGCCCGCGGGGTGACCAACGAGGTCTATTACGTGGCCCAGAAGGTGGCCCGGTTCCTCGGCACCAACAACGTCGACAACGCCGCCCGCCTCTGCCACAGCCCCTCCGGCGCCGCCATGAAGCGGGCCTTGGGCATCGCCGCCACCACCTGCAGCTACAAGGACTGGTGGGGCACCGACCTCATCATCTTCCTCGGGTCCAACCCCGCCAACGACCAGCCGGTCACCACCAAGTACCTGCACGAGGCCAAGCGCACCGGCGCCCGCGTGGTGCTCGTCAATCCCTACCGCGAGCCCGGCATGGAACGTTACTGGGTCCCCAGTTCGGTCAGCAGCGCCCTCTTCGGCAGCGGCCTGGCCGACTACTGGTTCCCGGTCACCCAGGGCGGCGACATCGCCTTCCTCTCCGGCGTCATCAAGATCCTCCTGCAGGAGGGCGGGCTCGACGACGCCTTCATCCGCGAACGCACCACCGGCCTCGAGGCGCTGCGCACCCACCTGGACAGTCTCACGCTGGAGGACCTGGCCCGGGGCGCCGGCCTGCCGGTGGAGTCGCTGCGCGAGTTTGCCGCGCTCATCCGCCAGGCCCGCCACGGCGTGCTGGTCTGGAGCATGGGCATCACCCAGCACCGCTTCGGCGCGGACGCCGTCTCCATGATCCTCAACCTCGGCCTGCTCAAGGGCTGGGTGGGCCGCCCGCACTGCGGGCTCATGCCCATCCGCGGCCACAGCGGCGTGCAGGGCGGGGCGGAGATGGGCGCCTACTCCACCGCGTTCCCCGGCAACGAACCCGTCTCGCCCGAGGCCGCCGCCCGGCTCAGCGAGGCCTACGGGTTTCCCGTGCCCGACTGGCCGGGGCTGACCGCCGCCGAGATGGTCGAGGCGGGCGAGCGGGGCGAACTGGACGTCCTCTATTCCCTGGGCGGCAACTTCCTCCGCACCCTGCCCGAGCCCGCCTACGTGGCCCGCGCCCTCTCGCGCATCCCGCTCCGCGTGCACCAGGACATCATCCTGACCGACCAGATGCTGCTCGAGCCGGGCGAGGAGGTTCTCCTGTTGCCGGCGCGCACGCGCTACGAGCAGGAGGGCGGCGGCACGGAGACCATCACGGAACGGCGCGTGATTTTCAGCCCGGAGATTCCGCGCCAGGTGGGGGAGGCGCGCTCGGAATGGCGCATCCTGCTCGACCTGGCGGCGGCGGTGGACCCGGCCCGGGCGGCGCTGCTGCGCTGCGGCAGCGGCCAGGCCATCCGCGAGGAGATCGCCCGGGTGGTGCCCTTTTACGACGGCATCCAGCGCCTGGCCCGGACCGGCGACGCCTTCCAGTATGGCGGCCCGCACCTGTTTGCCGACGGGCGCTTTGCCACCCCGGATGGCAAGGCGCACTTCCAGGCCGTGCCCGTGCCGGACCTGCGCCGGGAACCGGGCGAGTTCCTGGTCACCTCGCGGCGCGGCAAGCAGTTCAACACGCTCATCTATGCCGAGGTGGATCCCCTGACCGGGGCGGCCCGGGATGCGGTGTTCATGAGCTCCGAGGACGCCGCCCGGCTCCAGTTGCAACCGGAGGATCCGGTGACCGTGCAGAGCGCCCACGGGCGGTTGCAGGGCCGCGTGTTCCTGGCGCCCATCGCCCCGGGCAACCTCCAGGTGCACTGGCCCGAGGGCAACGTCCTCCTGCGCCATGGCCTGCGCGAACCGCACGGCGGCATCCCCGATTACTCCTGCCGGGCCCGCGTCCAGCGCGCCACGGCCGCCAGCGAGGGCTGAACGGCCGCCTCCCCGGCCCGGGCCCCCAGCCCCCGCCTCCACCCGCGCCGCAATGCGCACTGGCCTCCCTCCGTTCCCCTCCGCTATAACCCCGCCCGCATGCACAACGTCGCCTCCGTCCTGACCTTTGGCTGGAGGTATCTCAGCCGCTACAAGGGTCGGCTCGCCCTCGGCGTTCTGCTCGCACTCCTCTTCGGCCTGGCCAACGGCAGCTTCGTCTGGGCCACCCGCACCATCATCGGCCGCTTCGACCGCGAGATCCCCGCGGCCGCGGCCCCGGCGGCGGCCGGGACGGTGGGGACCGCGGCGGCCCCCGCGGCGGCCCCCGCGCCCGGGCCGGTGGCGGGGGTCAAGGCCCGGTTGCAGGACGCCAACGGGCGGGTGCAGGCGGTGCTGGAGCCGTGGCTGCCGCGGGTGGGGCGGCCCTTGAACTGGCGGCAGGTCGTGGGCGGACTGTTGTTCATCCCGCTGCTCCTCTTCGTCCGGGCGGCCACCGATTACCTGAGCAACTACTGCATTGGCTGGGTGAGCGAGCGGACCATCCGGGATCTGCGCCTGGACCTGATGGAGAAGCTGAGCGCGTTGTCCCTGGATTTCTTCGCCCGCTTTACCTCCGGCGACCTGCTGACCCGCATCAACAATGACTCGGCCAACCTGCTGCGTGCGCTGCGCGTGGGCGGGGCGGACCTCATCAAGGAACCGCTCACGCTGGGCGTGGTGCTGGTCCTGCTCATCACGCTGGACTGGAAGCTGACCGTCTGCGCGCTGGTGCTGCTGCCGGCCTGCCTGCTCCCGCTCCTCATCCTCGGCCGCAAGGCCCGCCGGGCGACCCGCGCCGGCCTCAAGGCCAGCGTCAGCCAGTCCAGCCAGCTCGTCGAGCTCCTGGCCAGCATCCGGGTGGTCAAGGCCTTCAACCTCGAGCACGAGCAACTGGCCCGGTTTCGCCGCACCTCCGCCGACCTCGTCCACGCCGGCATGAAGGGCGTCATGGCCAAGGAACTGGTCAATCCCCTCATCGAGGTGGTCTCCGCCCTCGGGCTGGGCCTGCTCCTCCTCTACGTCTTTGTCAGCGGCCGTTCCGGCGCCGACCTCGCCACCTTCCTCGCCGGCCTCGTCATGCTCTTCCAGCCCATCAAGAAACTGGCCGGCATCCATGTGCTGTTCGAGCAGGCCGGCGTCGGCGTGGCCCGCCTCCAGGAGATGCTCCACGAGCAACCCACCGTGCGCGATCCGGCCCAGCCCAGGCCCGTGGCCCCCTTTGCCCGCGACATCGTCTTCGACCAGGTCACCTTCTCCTACCGCACCGAGCCCGGCGCCCCCCGGCCCGTCCTGCAGGATCTCAACCTCGCCATCCCACGAGGGTTCCGCCTCGGCCTCGCCGGGGAAAGCGGCTCCGGCAAGACGACCATCCTCAATCTCCTCTTCCGCTTCTACGACCCCACCACCGGGGCCATCCGGCTCGACGGCGTGGACCTCCGCGAGGTGGCCATGGCCGACCTGCGCGGCCAGATGGCGCTGGTCAGCCAGGACAGCGTGATCTTCGACCAGACCGTGGCCGCCAACATCGGGTGCGGCCGCCCGGGGGCGACCCGCGAGGAAATCGAGGCGGCCGCCAAGGCGGCCTTTGCCCACGACTTCATCCAGCAGCTCCCCGAGGGCTACGACACGCGCCTGGGCGAACGCGGCGCCAGCCTCTCCGGCGGCCAGCGCCAGCGCCTCTGCATCGCGCGCGCCTTCGTCCGCAACGCCCCCATCCTCGTCCTCGACGAGGCCACCGCCTCGCTCGATTCCAAGGCCGAGGCCGAGGTCCAGGCCGCCATCGACCGCCTGGCCGAGCATCGCACGGTCATCTGCGTGGCCCATCGGTTGTCCACGCTGGCGGCCATGGACCGGATCCTCGTGCTGGATCAGGGCCGGGTGGTGGAACAGGGCAGCTTCCAGGAACTCCTCCAGGCCGGCGGCGCCTTCGCCGCCATGGCCGCCCGCCAGGGGATTTTCCCCGCCAAATGACCGGCGCGCGGGCGTCCCGCCCGCTTGGTCCGGCCAACCCTCACTGGGGTGCGTTTCCTTCCAAAGCGGCTTGGCTCCTCCCCTCAAGTCCCAATCGGGCCCGACGATCCTTCGCCCATGGTAAGCGGGCGGGACGCCCGCGCGCCGGGCGCGATCCGGAAGGAACCGGACCGTCGGGAGGGTTGGTCGGACCAAGCGGGCCGGAGGCCCGCGCGCCGGGGCGGCTTTCGGGATTGAGCTTCGGGCCCACCTCGGGCATGGTAGGCGGGTTCCAAGAACCAGAGGCTCTGCCTGCCCGGCACCCGTCCATGCTAGACCTATGAATCAGTCCTCCCTGCGCCCAGGATTCCTTTGTCGTTCGGGTGTCTTGCTGCTGCTGGCCCTCCTTGGCCTGGCCGGCGCCCCGGGCCTGCGGGCGGCGCCCCCCTTCCTGAGCGAGGTCATGCCCAGCAACACGGGCATCCTGGCCGACGAGGACGGGGAGTTCCCGGACTGGATTGAGATTCATAATCCCGGACCCGGGTCGGTGAACCTGCTCGGCTGGTATTTGACCGACAACCCGGCCGTGCTCACCAACTGGGCGTTCCCGTCGGTGACCCTGCCGGCCGGTGGGTATTTGGTGGTCTTCGCATCGGGCAAGAACCGCACGGCCGATCCGGCGCGGCTGCACACCAGCTTCCAGTTGGACGCCGGCGGCGAGTACTTGGCCCTGGTCCAGCCGGATGGGGTGACCGTGGCCAGCGCCTTCAGCCCCGCCCTGCCGTCCGTGAAGGAGGACGTCTCCTTTGGCGTGGCCCAGACGGAACTCGTCACCTCCTACCTGGCCGGGTCCGTCCCGGCCATCCTCGTCCCCGCCGCCGCGGGGGAACTGCCGGCCAACTGGAACCAGGTTGGCTACGTGCCCGGGCCGGCCTGGACCAACGGCGTGGCGCCGCCGGCCGTGGGCTATGACACCAACGCCGCCGTGGGCACGCCCGTCAACGTGGCGCCGTCCGGCACCGCCGTGCAGAGCACCACCCTGAGCACCTACGCCGCCAGCCTGGCCATCAATGGCAACACGGGCGACTTCACCCACACGCAGGGCACGGATCCCGCCCCGTTCTGGGAGTTGCGCCTGACCAACGTGATGCCGGTGTTCAGCGTGGTGCTGTTCAACCGGTCGAGCTGCTGCGGCTCGCGCCTGCGCGACATCACCATCCAGGTGCTGGCCACCAACGCCGGCCAGCTCGTCACCAACTACACCTCCCCGCTCCTCAACCCGGAAAACGCCGGCTACGCCTATCCCGCCGGCCCGGCCAGCCTGAGCAACAACCTGGTGGCCGCCACCGGGGGCCCGGTGTTCGGCCAGGTCATCCGCGTGCGGCGCACCATTGACCCCGACCTGTCCGGCTCGGGCGGGCAGGGGAACACGGACGAGGGGGCGGTGCTCTCGCTGGGCGAGGTGGTGGTCAACGCCATCACCACCGCGGGCCTGCGCGCCTTCACCACCACGGACCTCCAGGGCCTCATGCAGGGGCGCAACGCCTCCGCCTTCGTGCGGATGCCGTTCACGGCCAGCGCCACCCCGGCCAGCCTTTCCCTGCAGGTGCGCTACGATGACGGGTTCGTCGCCTACCTGAACGGGACGGAGATCCTGCGGCGCAACGCCCCGGCCACCCCGGCCTGGGACTCGGCGGCCACGGCGGACCGGGACTTCGCCGCCGCGTCGGTGGCGGAGACCATTGACCTGGCCGGCGCCATTCCCCTCCTCACGGCGGGGGACAACCTGCTGGCCGTGCAGCTGCTGAACGCCTCGGCCGCCGGCGGCGACGCGTTGTTTGCCGCGGAATTGGTGGGGGTGCGGGTGCAGGTGACGACAAACGTGTTCTTTGACGACGCCACGCCGGGCACGGCCAACACCACGCCCTGGTATCTGGCGGAGGTGGCCGACACGCGGTTCAGCGTGGACCGCGGCTTTTTCACCAATGCGTTCCAGCTGGAGATCACGACGGCCACGCCGGGGGCGCAGGTGTATTACTCGTTCAACGGGGACGAGCCCGGGCCGGGGAAGGGGACGCTCTACACGGGGCCGCTGACCCTTACGAACACGACGGTGGTGCGGGCGCGGGCGTTCCGCGAGAACTGGAAGGCGACCGACGTGGACACGGCGACCTACCTGTTCCTGGCCGACGTGCCCTACCAGGCGCCGAACTGGCAGGCGGACCGGGTGCCGCCGCGGTATTTCCCGGCCACCTGGGGGGCCAACGCGGTGGACTACGGCATGGACCCGAACGTGGTGACGCAGTACACGGCCGCGCAGTGGCACGAGGCGTTCACGCAGATCCCGACCATCTCGCTGGTGACCGAGATGGCCAACCTCTTTGACCCGACCATTGGCATCTATGCCAACGCCTCGGGGCACGGGGAGTTGTGGGAGAGGCCGACCTCGATTGAGCTGCTGGACCCGGGCAAGGCGGTGGCGGGGCAGTTCCAGGAGAACTGCGGCCTGCGCATCCGCGGCGGGGCCAGCCGCGGCTCCGGGTTTCCGCGGCACGCCCTGCGCGTCTTTTTCCGGAAGGAATACGGGGCGGCCAAGCTGGTCTACCCGATGTTCGAGGACCAGGGGGCGGACGAGTTTGACACCTTCGACCTGCGCAACAGCTCCAACTATGCGTGGTGGCGCGAGAGCGGGGTGGGGACGAACGACACCTTTGTGCGGGAGGTCTGGTGCCGCGAGACGCTGGGCGCGATGGGCCAGCCCTACCGGCGTTCCCGGTATTACCACCTCTACATCAACGGGCACTACTGGGGCATCTCCGAGACGGACGAGCGCCCGGAGGCCTCCTATGGCGAGACCTACCTGGGCGGGCGCAAGGAGGACTACGACGTGGTCAAGTGCGGCAACCGCGGGACCACCCCGAACTTCGCCACCGAGGCGACCGACGGGACCCTGGTGGCGTGGTCGAACCTTTGGTACCTGACCCGCGTGGTCTGGACCAATGCCAACAACTCGAATTACTTCCGGGTGATTGGGCGCAACGCGGAGGGCCAGCGCGACCCCGCGCTGCCGGTGCTGGTGGAGGTGGACAACCTGATTGATTACATGACGGGGATCTTCTTTGCCGGGGACGGGGACGCCACGCTGTCGTCGTTCCTTGGCAACAACCAGCCGAACAACTGGTTTGGCATGCGGGACCGGGCCAACCCCGACGCCGGGTTCCGCTTCTTCAACTCCGACTGCGAGCACACCCTGGGGGCCAACAGCAGCCAGGTGGATCGCACGGGGCCGTTCCCGAATTCCAACGAGGCCAACTTCACCTATTCCAACCCGCAATGGATGCACGAGGCGCTGATGCGCAACGCCGAGTATCGCGTGCGCTTTGGCGACCGCGTGCAGAAGCATTTCTTCAACGGCGGCGCCCTCACCTACGAGCAAAACACCAACCGCTGGTGGCGGCGCGCGGGGCGCATCACCAAGGCCATCCGGGCCTACTCGGCCCGCTGGGGTGATGTCGTCAAGGAACCGCCCTACGGCGAGGCCAACTGGACCAACACCCTCAACTGGGTGGCCAACACCTGGTTTCCTCCCCGCGGCGGCATCGTCCTCAGCCAGCTCGTGGCCGACAGCCTCTATCCCACCGTGGGCGCGCCCTCGCTCAATTACTACGGCGGCTTCGTCAATCCGGGCTTTGGCCTGACCCTGCAGCAGACCAACCCGGCCGGGACCATCTATTACACCGTGGATGGCACGGACCCCCGCCTGACCGGCGGCGGGCTGTCCCCGACCGCCGTGGCCTACACCGGCCCGCTCACCATCCAGGACAACCTCAGCCTCCGCGTCCGGACCCGCGTGGGCACCAACTGGAGCGCGGCCGTCGATGCCGTGTTCACCACCTCCCAGTACTTCCGCAACCTGGCCATCACCGAAATCATGTACAACCCGCCGGGCGCCACCAACGTGGACGGGGATGAGTTCGAGTTCCTCGAACTCAAGAATACCGGGCCGAACCCGCTCGACCTCAGCGGCCTGGCCTTCACCGGGGGCATCACCTTCACCTTCACCAACGGGACCCGGCTGGCCCCGGGCGCGTTCTTCGTCCTCGGCCGCAACGCCGCCCAGTTCCAGGCCCGCTACCCGGGCGCCGCTCTCAACGGCCTCTACACCGGGCGCCTGGCCAACGAGGGCGAGACGCTCACCCTGGCCCATGGAGTGGCCGGGCAGGTCTTCGCCGTCACCTACGGGGACGGCTCCCAGTGGCCGCAGGCGCCCAATGGCTTCGGGTTCTCCCTCGTCCCGGCCAGCCTTGCGGCCAACCTCAATTCCGACCAGCCCCTTCACTGGCGGGCCAGCGCCCTGCCCAACGGATCGCCTGGCGCCGACGACGCCGCGCCCGTCGTGCCCGCCCTCCTCCTCAACGAGGCCCTCACCCACCCGGTGGCCGGGCTCGATTTCATCGAGATCCTGAACCCCACCGCGGCCGCCGTGCCCATCGGGGGCTGGTTCCTCACCGATGACCCGGGTGTCCCCCGGAAGTTCCGCATCCCGTCCGGCCAGATCCTGCCCGCCGGCGGCTACGCCGTGTTCACCGAGGCCGACTTCAATTCCACGCCCGGCCTCGGCAACAGCTTCAGCCTGAGCGCCGAGGGGGACCGCGTGTTCCTCTTCTCCGGCGATGCCCAGACCAACCTGACCGGCTACTCGCATGGGTTCGACGTCGGCGCCGCCGCCGAGGGGGTCTCCTTCGGGCGTTACGTCATCAGCACCGGCGAGGATCATTTCACCGCCCAGATTCAACCCACGCCCGGCGCCGCCAACAGCGGGCCCCTCGTGGCCGACGTGGTCCTGAGCGAAATCCAATACAACCCCAGCCCCGGCGGCGGGGCCTTCATCGAGATCCGGAACCGTTCCGCCAACCCGGTTCCCCTCTTCGACCCCGTTCGCCCGGCCAACACCTGGCGGCTGAACGGGGCCGGGTTCGTCTTCCCGCCCGGCCTGACCCTGCCCGCCGGGGCCAGCGCCGTCGTGACGGCCGGTGACCCCGGGGTCTTCCGCGCCCAGAACGGCATTCCGGCCGGCATCCCCGTGCTCGGGCCCTTCAGCGGCGCCTTGCAGAATGCCGGCGAACGGGTGGAACTGCAGCGCCTGGACACGCGCGGCACAAACAACAACACCGCCTGGGTCACCCTCGACGCCGTGCGCTTCAATGACCGCGCCCCCTGGCCGGCCGCGGCCGACGGCGCCGGCGCGTCCCTCCAGCGCCGGAACCTCGCCGCCTACGGCGATGACCCGGCCAACTGGGCGGCCGCCGCCCCGTCGCCCGGCGGGTCGATCGGGGCAGGGGACCCGCCCACGGTCACCGCCCAGCCTGCCAGCCAGTTCGCCCTCGCCACCACCACCGTGACCCTGAGCGTCACGCTCGCGCCCCCCGGCCCCTTCCGCTACCAATGGCGGCTCAACGGCACCAACCTCCCCGGCGCCACCAACGCCAGCCTCGTCCTCCCCAATGTCCAGGTCGCCCAGGCCGGCCGCTACAGCGTCCTCGTCTTCAACGGGGCCGGGTCGGTCGAGAGCGCCGAGGCCGTCCTCACCGTCGGCACCCCCGCCACCATCACCGAGCAGCCCGCCAATGCCTTCGTGTGGGTCCCGCCCGACCCCCGCGCCACCAACCGCACCGCCACTTTCCGCACCGCCGCGTTCTCCCTCAACCCGCCGGTCTCCTACCGCTGGCGCTACAACGGGGTGGAACTGCCGCTCACCCGGCCCGACGCCACCGGCGTGGCCAGCAACATCCTCACCCTCACCAATGTCGTCCTCGCCGACGGCGGCGACTACGACTGCGCCATCACCGACGCCCTCGGCACGGTGTCCTCCGCCCCCGCCCGCCTCGTGCCCATCCTGACCCCGCGCGTGGTCCAGACCGCCTTCACCAACCTCGCGATGCCCGTCAACACGGCGTTCACCCTCGGCGCCACCGTGATCGGATCCCCCATGCCCTTCACCTTCATCTGGCGCAGCAACTCGCTCATCGTCCGCGCCGTGCAGGTGTCCAACACGACCGACTACGTCACCTTCCGCACCCCCACCAACGCGGTCACCCTCAACTACCGCCTCGAGGTGACCAACTTCAGCACCTCGCTCTATAACGCCACCAACCGGCTCTTTTTCCTGACCACCGTCCAGGCGGACGCCGACGCCGACGGCCTGCCGGACCCCGTGGAGGCCGGCTTCCCCGGCGGGCAGGCCAACCCCGGCGACGACCTCGACGGCGACGGCATGGGCAACCTCGCGGAATACCTCGCCGGCACCGACCCGGCCAGCGCCCAGAGCTATCTGAGCGTCGATTTCAACGGCGCCACCAACCTGGCCGGCATCACCGTCGGCGCCGTGTCCAACCGGACCTACACCGTCCAATACGCCACCAACGTGGTCGGTGGCCCGTGGTTCACCCTCGGGCACCTCAGTTCCGCCGCCACCAACCGCGTTGAGACCGTCCCCGACCCCAACGCCGGCACCGGCGGCCAGCGCGTCTACCGCGTGGTCACACCCCGCGTCCCCTGACCGGGCCACCACCCTGTTCCGGGCAGCCGCCGTCGCGCCCCCCCGGGAACCCAGGGAACCGGCTTCGGCCGGGAATTTACCGTTGACACCCACCCCGGCCGGGCGGTGTCATGCCCGCCATCGCTGTTCCCGCAAGATCAACCCCGGGAGCACTTTGCACAGTCACGGTCCCCATTCCTGAACATGAGCAATCGCAAGATTAATGTGGCCATTGTCGGTCTTGGCTTCGGCGCGGAGTTCATCCCCATCTACCAGCGGCATCCGCACGCCAACATGTATGCCATTTGCCAGCGCAATCCCAAGAAGCTGGACGCGATTGGCGACGCCTTCGGCATCAACGCCCGCTACACCGAGTTCAAGGACGTCCTCAAGGACCGCAACGTCGACGCGGTGCACATCAATTCCCCCATCCCCGACCACGGCTGGATGAGCATTGCCGCGCTCAAGGCCGGCAAGCACGTGAGCTGCACGGTCCCGATGGCCACCAGCGTCAGCGAGTGCAAACAGATCGTGGACCTGGTGAAGAAGACCGGCCTCAAGTACACGATGGCGGAGACGGTGGTCTACGCCCGCGAGTATTTGTTCATGAAGGAGCTGCTGGACACCGGCAAGCTGGGCAAGCTGCAATTTGTGCAGGCCAGCCACCAGCAGGACATGGACGGCTGGCCCAACTACTGGCCCGGCCTGCCCCCGATGTGGTATGCGACGCACTGCGTCGGCCCGGTGGCCGGCCTCATCGGCAAGCCGGCCGAGTATGTTAGCTGCTTCGGGTCCGGCACCATCCGCAAGGAGCTCATCCGGCATTACAAGTCCCCCTTCGCGGTCGAGACGGCCCACATCAAGTTCAAGGGCACCGACGTCAATGCCCGCATCATCCGCAGCCTGTTCGACACCGCGCGCCAGTACCGCGAAAGCATCGATGTCTACGGCAGCAAGGCCAGCGTGGAGTGGCCGCTGATTGAGCACCAGCCGCTGGTCCTGCACACGGCCAAGCTGCCCGAGCCGAAGATTCCCAAGCTGATCAAGACGCCGGACTTCGCCAAGCGGCTGCCCAAGCCGATCCAGCGCTTCACCACCCAGGGCGTGTATGACCTGGGCAAGAAGACGCACCTGAGCTTCACCCAGGGCGCCGGCCACGGCGGCAGCCATCCGCACCTGGCCAACGAGTTCGTCATGAGCCTGGTCGAGGATCGGGATCCCTTCCCGAACGCCCGCCAGTCGGCCAACTGGACCTGCGTCGGCCTCTGCGCCCACGAGTCCGCCCTCAAGGGCGGCGCCATCGTGAAGCTGCCGGCCTTCACCCACTGATTGACCCCACTGATTTCACCCGGAAGCACCCGCAACCTGACCCCAACCCTCCCCATCACAAACTATGTCAGCAAAAACTGAAGGCATCGCACCCAACGCCAGCCGCCTGCTCTGGGCCGGTTTCATGGCCATCCTTGCCGCCGGCGTCGGCTTCGCCATCCGCGGCGGCATCTTCGACAACTGGGGCGACCAGTACGGCTTCACCGCCACCCAGCTCGGCGCCATCGGCGGCGCCGGCTTCTCCGGATTCTGCTTCGGCATCATCCTGGGCGGCGTCATCTGCGACAAGCTGGGCTACGGCAAGCTCGTCGTCCTCGCCTTCGCCCTGCACGTGCTCTCCGCGGTGGTGACCTTCACCGCCAGCGGGGCCTCGGCCTATTCGAGCCTCTACTGGGGCATGTTCATCTTTGCCTACGCCAACGGCACCCTCGAGGCCGTCGCCAACCCGCTCGTGGCCACCCTCTACCCCACCAAGCGCACCCATTACCTCAACATCCTCCACGCCAGCTGGCCCGCCGGCCTCGTCATCGGCAGCGCCCTCGGCTGGGTGCTCGATGACAAGATGAAGCTGTCCTGGCAGCTCCAGCTCTCCCTCTACCTCCTCCCCACCCTCGTCTACGGCCTCATGTTCCTCGGCCAGCACATGCCCAAGTCCGAGGCCTCCGAGAAGGGCCTCAGCCTCGGCGAAATGTTCAAGGACGTCGGCCTGCTCGGCGCCCTCGTCGTCTGCTACCTCGTCATGCTCTTCTGCCAGAACGCCCTCAACCTCCCCGCGGCGGCCGCCTATGGCGTCGCCGGCGTGGCCCTGGTCGCCGTCGGCGTCATGACCAAGTTCTCGCTCGGCTCCCTCCTCCTCTTCGTCCTCTTCATCGCGCACGCCCTCGTCGGCGCGGTCGAGCTCGGCACCGACGGCTGGATCCAGAACATCACCGGCAACCTCTTCACCTCCGAGCAGGGCAAATACCTGTTCATGTGGACCAGCGCCATCATGTTCAGCCTCCGCTTCTGCGCCGACTTCATCGAGAAGCGCATGGGCATTTCTCCCATCGGGCTCCTCCTCATCTGCGCCGTGCTCGCCTGCGTCGGCCTCATCCTCGCCAGCGGCATGACCACCTTCGGCATGGCCCTCGTCGCCCTCGGCATCTATGCCGTCGGCAAGACCTTCTTCTGGCCCACCATGCTCGCCGTGGCCTCCGACCGCTTCCCCCGCACCGGCGCCATCGCCATCAGCATCATGGGCGGCATCGGCATGCTCTCCGCCGGCATGATCGGCTCCCCCGGCCTCGGCTATGCCAAGGACCGCTTCTCCACCGAGGCCCTCGCCCAGTCCAACCCCGCCGCCCTCGCCGAATACAAGGCCGAGAAGCCCAGCCAGTTCCTCTTCTTCTCCGAGGCTCCCGCCCTCGACGGCACCAAGCTCGGCGCCGCCCAGAAGATCGAGAAGGATAAGCGCACCCCCGTCCAGCAGGCCGTCGTCGATGCCAGCATCGCCGGCGACCGCAAGACCCTCAAGGCCGACGCCTACATCCCCGCCGCCATGGCCGCCATCTACCTGCTGCTCATGCTCTACTTCAAGGCGATCGGCGGCTACAAGGTCGTCCACATCGACGGCTCCACCGGCGCCGCCAAGCACTAAACGGTTTCAGTCGGGCGCCACGGACGGCGCCCGGGCTCCGAGGGCCGCGCCAGGCAACTGGCGCGGCCCTTTTCTTTGTGGAGTGCATTTTTGTGGAGTGCGGCAGCGGAGCTGCCGCTTTGAAGGCGCCAGCTGCGCAGGCGCACTCCAAAGGGGGGTGGCGGTCGGTGGTGTGGAGTGCGGCAGCGGAGCTGCCGCTTTGAAAGCGCCAGCTGCGCAGGCGCACTCCAGAGCCATCTTACTCCCCCACGTAGATGTTCTTCAGCTCCGTGTAGCCCTCCAGCGCCGCCATTCCAAGGTCGCGGCCCAGGCCGCTCTGCTTAAACCCGCCGAAGGGCGCCTCCACATGCACGCTGGAGTGCGAGTTGATGCTCAGCACGCCGCTCTCCACCCGCCGCGCCACCCGCAGGGCCCGCCGCAGGTCGTTGGTCCAAATCGATCCGCTCAGCCCATAGGGCGAGTCGTTCACCTCCTGCAGCATCGCTTCCTCGTCGTCAAAGGGCCGGAGGCATACGACCGGCCCGAACACCTCCTCGCGCCACACCCGATCGGAGGGTTCCACGCCCAGCAGCACGGTGGGCTCGAGGTAAAACCCGCGGGGCAGGGGACGCCCCCCGCCGCAGGCCACCGTCCGCCCTGCCCGGCGCGCTTCCGCGATATAGCCTTCCGCCGTCTCGCGCTGCCCGGCGCTGACCAGGGGACCGACCTGCGTGTCGTCCCGCGCCGGGTCGCCCACCCGCAGGGCGCGTGTCGCCGCCAGGAATCGCTCGACGAAGCGGTCGTAGATCGGTCGTTCCACGAAGACCCGGCTCCGCGCGCAGCAGTCCTGGCCGGTGTTGGCAAACACGCTCATCGGCGAACTGCCAGCCGCCGCTTCCAGGTCCGCGTCCGCAAACACGATGTTGGGCGATTTGCCGCCCAGTTCGAGGGAGACGCGCTTGAGGCCCGGCGCGGCCAGTGCCATCAGGCGCGCCCCCACCGCGGTGGAACCGGTGAAGGACACCTTGCGCACCCACGGGTGCGTGGCGAGGGCATCGCCCATCTCGCCGCCGCTCCCGGGCAGGACCTGCAGCACGCCCGGGGGCAGGCCGGCCCCGCAGGCCAGTGGGCCCAGGGACAGCGCGGTGAGGGGCGATGGGCTGGCGGGCTTGAGCACGACGCTGTTGCCCGCCGCCAACGCGGGGGCCGCCTTCCAGCAGGCGATGGGAAAGGGGAAGTTCCACGGCACCACCGCCGCCACCACCCCCATGGGTTGCCGCAGGGTGAAATCCAATCCGCCCCGGCCCACCGGGATGGTCTGGCCAAAGAACGTGGAGACGGCTCCCGCGTAATACTCGAAGACCCGGGCGCCCAGCGCGATCTCGTCCCGGGCGTCCGCGATCGGTTTGCCGATGTTGCGGCTCTCCAGTTGCGCGAGGGCTTCCAGGTTGGCCCGGATGGCCCCCGCAATGGCGAACAGCACGTCCGCCCGCCGGCGCGGGGGCAGGTCGCGCCACCCGCCCAGGAACGCCTTCTGCGCGCCGGCCACCGCCAGTTCCACGTCCGCCGCGCCACCGCCCCGCACCTCGCAGAACACCTCCTCCGTCGCGGGATTGATCTGCGGCAGCGGACGGCCGCCGCGGGGGGTGACGAATTCGCCGTTGAGAAAGGGCAGGGTGGGGCAGGGCAAACTGGACATGCGCCCGGAGTAGCAGAAGCGGCCGGGATAGGCCAGCCATGTCGGGGGGCTTGGGTAGCGCTCCCCGCGCTGCGAGGAGTGTTGGGGGTGAACCGCCCTCGCGGCGCGAGGGCGGCTACCTGCAGATAATCCGCCACGCACAGGGCAAAGACGGTGAGGCCTCGGCGCTGGGCACGCCCGGCATGGAGGGCCCGCAGGGCGGGGTCGGCCAGGAGGGCGCGCGCGTGGGCGGCCGCGCGCTTGAAACGCTCGCGCTGCGCCATTTGCGCCGGGGTGGGCACCACGCGGCTCATGTCCGGCGCCCGTTGCACCACGGTCCTGCCCTTGAACTGCCGGAACACCACCGGGCCAATCCGGCCGCGGATTTCCACCAGGAGCGGATTCAGGGTTGCCTTTGCCATGTGAGGTTTTGTTCGGGCTGCGTTTCGGGGGGGCACCACAACGAGGGACCTCCCCATTGTATTGCCGTCACCGGATGGAAATTCAGACAAAGTATTTTGCAGATTATTTTCGCCGGGGTGGTGCAACGGCAGGAACATCCATGGAGGTCCCAAGCCCGCAACGTCGGTTTAACCGCATCGCACAACCGAGCCCGTCACGTTTGGGGTGATTGTGTCGCCCTTGCAGGGCTCTGGATGATCGAGGTGGTGGGATACCCGGCCCTGCGGGCCGGGCCATCAAATCACGGGCTTCCAGCCCTCCCGAACGGACGGTCCGGCCGATTTGGCCGGGCTGTAAGCCCGGGAGTTGATAGCCCGGGGCAACGCCCCGGGAATGAGGCCCAAAAACACCCACCCGCCCTGTCAGGGCGGGACAATGGGGCGCAACACACGGTGACGCCCGGGGGCCAACCGGAATCCCCCTTTGGGGCTGGGGGCGGGTCCCGGCGGGACCCGCGCTACCCGGATGGGACTGTCGGCGGACTTCCTTGCTGCTCCGTTCGGTCATCGTGGCTGGCGCTGGGCAGCCCTTGCCCAAGGGTTTCCACACGTAAATACATTGTATTGACAATGAATTGGCCCTGACTATACATTCTGCACGTTATTCCCATGGACCACGACTGGAGCAATCCCCCCTTTAATTTGGGTGAGTCCATCACCATCAAGGACATCGAGGAGTCGTTTGAGGATCCCTTTGCGGTGCGGTTATTGCCGGATTCGCCGCGGTTCTCGGCCCAGGCCCGCTATTTCAACCTGGGGGTTTCTGCGGGTGGGGCGGGGATCTTCAGCGTGTATCGGACCAACGGGAAGTCGGTTCGGGTCATCCATGCCCGCGTCTTTGAGCCCGAAGAAAAGTTCTTTTACCAGAGGCAGATGAATCAGACACTGGGGGGCACCTGACCCGGTGCCCTGTTTGCCGCGCCAACGTCATGCACACGATTGCCAGCTGGGATGAAGTCCCCCTGTTCGACAGCGAGCAGGCGGAGGCGGCGTTTTGGGCGGAGAACCGTCCCGACCTCCGGCTGATGGAGGCGGCCGTGGCGTCCAGCAGCGAGATCTCCGAGTCGGTCAGCATCACCCTGCGCATGGACCCGCGCATGCTCTCGCGCATCAAGCGGTTGGCCCGGTCCCGCTACCTCAACTACCAGAGCATGATGAAGCAATGGATTGCCGAGCGCATGGAGGATGAGTTGCGGGAGCGCGAGTCCCTCGCTCGCCAGAAGTCCTGACCCCACCCCAGCCATGAAGCACGTCCCCGCCCGCCCCGCCGCCCGCCGCGGCTTCACCCTCATCGAGTTGCTGGTGGTGATTGCCATCATCGGGATTTTGGCCGGCCTCATCACCTACCTGCTGCCCGGCGTGAAGGAGAAGCAGATCCGCGGCCGCGCCCGGGCCGAGCTGAACCTGATTTCGGCCGCCATCAAGAACTACAAGGTGAAGAAGGGGTTCTATCCGCCGGACAACCCGTCCGCCAACGCCACCGCCAGCACCTCGTTGTTCTATGAATTGACCGGCTCGGACATCCTCCCGGCCGTGACCAACCTGTTTGGTGTGACGGGTGTGGCCAATGCCGGGGCCGAGGCGGAGAACTTCCTCGCCGGACTGAAGACGTCCTCCTATCGCACGCAGCCGGGCAACGCCAACGCCACCAACCTGGTTTTTGGCTACAAGGGTCCCTCCGGCGACTTCAACCCCTGGAACTACGATTCCTCCAATCCCACCCACAACCCCGACAGCTTCGACCTGTGGATTGACGTCGTCATCGGGAACAAGACCGTGACGATTGGCAACTGGAACGACTGAACCCTGCGCCGGCCTTTTCCCCCATGAAACGCTCCTGCTCCCCCGGCCCCCGCGCGCGGGCCTTCACCCTGATCGAACTGCTGGTGGTCATCGCCATCATCGCCATCCTGGCCGGGATTCTCCTGCCCACGCTCTCCACCGTGAAGACCAAGGCCAAGATTGCCCAGGCCCGGAAGGAGATGGCCAACCTCGAGGCGGCCATCAAGGCCTATGAGGCGGAGTATACCCGGCCGCCGTATCCGAAGGATTTTGAGAAGAACTCCTCGGCCAGCACCCCGGACTTCACCTACGGGGCCTCCATCAACGGCACCACCGTGCAAAACGGCGAGGGCCAGGAGTCGAACAACGCCGCGCTCATGTCCATCATCATGGCCCGCGACTTTGGGGCCAACACGGGCGATGCCCGCAACCCGCGCAAGGTGGTCTACTTCAACGCCAAGGAGGTCAGCGGCACCTCCCAGGGCGGCCTCGGCCCCGACCTCGTCTTCCGTGATCCCTGGGGCAATCCCTACATCATCACCATCGACCTCAACGACGATGACCGTGTGCGCGACGGCTTTTACCGCCGGGTCGGGGGAACCGGTTTCCAAGGTGTGGCGTCCGAGTTCGAATTGCCCCGCCCGGTCATGATCTGGTCCTTCGGCCCCGATGGCCGGTCGGATGCCTCGCTGGGCCCGAGGACCGAGCCCAACAAGGACAACGTGAAGAGCTGGGAGTGATGGCAATGCGGCACCGGTTTCCAGCGCAGGGCAGGGCAGGGCGGGCGCCCCAGGGGCGCCTGGTTGCCTTCACGCTGCTGGAGCTGCTGCTGGTGCTGGCCATCATCGGGATCATGGCGGCGGTGGCGCTGCCCTCGATGAAGGGCCTGCAGAAATCGAACGTGATGGCCAATGCGACTCGGCAGCTGGTGGATGACCTGGCCCGGGCCCGTGCCACGGCCATCCGCGAGCGCACGACGGTGCATGTGATTTTTGTGCCGCCCTCGGTCCAGGGGATGACCCCCAGCCAGGGTTCGGACCGCGGCGCCCTGCTCGACCGCCGGCAATGGACCAACCTGGTCAGCGGGGCCTACACGCGCTACGCGCTGTTCGCCGAGCGGACGGTGGGGGATCAGCCCGGCCGGGCCAACCCGCGTTACCTGGGCGACTGGCAGCAATTGCCGGAGGGGGTGAGCTTTGCCGATTGGGAGTTTGCCGACGTGGCGCCCGCCCAGTGGGACGGCACGGTGGATGTCGATCGGCCGCTGAAGTATGACCCGTTCCCGT
Organism: Verrucomicrobiota bacterium; assembly: GCA_046048995.1. Classification (GTDB taxonomy): domain Bacteria; phylum Verrucomicrobiota; class Verrucomicrobiia; order Limisphaerales; family JADJPG01; genus JBJOEZ01. The sequence goes on from JBJOEZ010000019.1 coordinate 29,666, forward strand.
TCCCGACCGTGAACGGGTTGGTCCAGCGGGTGCCGCACCTGGCCTTTGATCGCACGGGTGCGCTGCTGGCCTACGACGCCTCCGGCGCGCGGGTGCTGCGGGACGAGGTGCTCAGCCTGGCCCGCGCCAGCGTGCTGGTGGTGCGCAACCCGGATGGGTCGCTGGCCGACTTCGATTACCGGGAGAGCCCGCCCAACAACTCGCGCGACAGCTTCAACCGCATCCGGATCGACGCCCTGACGGGCCGCACCCGGGTCGAGCAGCCGGAGGTGCAATGAACCCGCGCCGCTCCAGTCCTTCCGCCCCGCCTCGCGCGGCCGCCGCGTTCACCCTCATCGAGATCACCATCGCCCTGGCCGTGGTGGCCTTCGCCCTCGTCGCCATCGTCGGCGTCCTGCCCATCGGACTGAACGTCCAGCGCGATAACCGGGCCGAGACCATTGTCCAGCACGACGGCGCCTACTGGATGGAAGCGTTGCGCGGCGGGGCCCAGGGCCTGGATGAACTGGTCAACCACGTGGAGTTCATCGTGCTGGAGGGGCCGGCGGGGCGGCGGGTGGTGCGCAACGGCCTCATTGACCCCACCGAGCCTGCCTTCCGCACGGGGCGGGAAATCGTCGGACTGCTGGGCACCTTCGAGGAGGTCACCAATGCCTACGCCCTGGTGCGGTCCCTCACCGGCGTGGCCACGGAAAAGCCCGGCGCCAACACCAGCCCCAACTCGCCCGGACTCGAGTTTGCCTTCAAGTACCGGCTGCAGGTCACCATGGTGCAGGCGGACGACTACACGACGGAGGATTTCAACACTGCCCTCGGTCTGCCCCAGGAGAACCTGGGCCCGGCCGAGCCCCTGCGCACCCTCTACGACATCCGCCTCCGCCTCTCGTGGCCCGTCATCAAGAGCGATGCCGCCACCGGCGCGATTGACCTCGGGCGCCGGCAAAAGAGCTTCCGCTCCATGGCCAGCCGCTACCGGCTCGAGATCACCAACCTCGTCAACACCGTCAACCCGCCCATCCCCGGGAACTTCCTGGTCCCCTGATGCGCCTGCGCCTGCCCAGTTTCTCCAGCCCCGCCCGCCGCGGCGCGTCGCCCGCGCAGCGGGCGGCCTTCTCGCTGCTGGAGGTCATGGTCGCCGTCTCCCTCCTGGCGGTCATCATCATCGGCCTCCTCGCCATGTTCTTCCAGGTCCAGCGCGCGTTCCGCGCAGGCACCGCCCAGAGCGACCTGATGGAGCATGGTCGCGCGGTAATGACCCTCCTCACCCGCGAACTGCAGGAGGTGGCCGCGTCACGCTACCCGGGGGTGACCAACCTCGCGATCATCCCCGCCGACGGCCTGCCGGAGGGGCGGCCTTCCTCGTCCCAGGAATTGCCCGGTTCCGAGTTCCGGGACAATTACCTCAAGGACCTCACCTTCCTGAGCCGGCAGAACGACGACTGGATCTTCACCAGCTACCGCATCAGCAACGCCGTCAGCGGGGTGGGCACGCTCTACCGGTTGACCGACCGGCAGGCCACGAACAATCCGTTCTTCCTCCACAATGGCCTCCGTTGGGCCACGCCCGTCAACAACACCAACTTCCATCGCGTGGTGGAGGGCGTGGTGCATTTCTACGTGGAGGCCTACGACAGCAAGGGCCTCGTGCTCTCCAACGCCCTGGCCGGCGCCTACCTTGGCAATTATTTCTGCACCAACGCCGTGGTGCCCGCCTACCTGGACATCGAGTTGGGCGTGCTGGACCCGTCCTCGTATGAGCGGTTCAAGGCGCGGGCGGAGGCGGACGCGTCCACGGCCAGGGACCAGTACCTGTCGAAGCGGGCCGGCCGCGTGCAGATGTTCCGGCAGCGGGTGGTGCTGCGGGCGCCGGCGTCGGAGGGCGACTATTGAGCCGGCGGGCGGGTCGAGAACCGGATTGATTTCATGAATTGCAGCCTCCCTCCTGAACTCCCGCGCTGGCGCGGGGCGGATCGTTCCCGGCGCGGGGTGGCGCTGGTGGTGACGCTCATCCTGCTGGTGGTGATCACCACGCTGGCGGTGGCGTTCCTCGCCCTGACGCACCGGGAGACGGCGGCGGTGACCGGGGCGGGCGCGACCACCGACGCGGAGTTTGCCGCGGACGCCGCCCTCGAGCGGGCCAAGGCGCAGATCAAGGCCTCCTTTGACGCCGCCAACCCGGCGCCGCCGGCCGCGCCCGCGCCTTATCGTCCAAACAACGTGATGGGCCCGGACCTGATGGTCTCCCTGTCCTTCACCAACGGCACCAACCGGCTGGCTCCCGCCGGCATGTGGCGCAGCCCGACACCGCCGGTCTTCATCCAGACCAACCGGGCCACCCCCGGCCTGGAGGACCGCTGGTATCTCGATCTGAACCGCAACGGGCAATTCGAGCCCACCGGTTTCGTGTTCGATCTCGACAATGGCGGACAGCCGGTCCGGGACGCCTCCGGCAACCCGATCGTGCAGTGGCGCATCGGGGATCCGCACTGGGTGGGCATCCTGCGGGACCCCACCCGGCCCCACGGCGAGGGCAACCCCTTCATCGCCCGCCACGCCTTTCTTCTCCTGCCGGCGGGCCGCACCCTGGACCTGAACTGGATCCACAACGACGTGCGGGCACGGCGCCCGACGGATCCCCCGGGCTTTTTCCGCAACCAGGGGGTCGGATCCTTCGAGCTGAACCTGGCGGGGTTCCTTGCCGACCTGAACCCCGGCTACTGGGGGGCGGGTTTTGCCTACGACCTGACCAACACGATCCTGGGCAATGCCTTCCTGGACGCGCGCCAGTTGTTGTCCTACCGGCTCTACCAGGGCAACCCGGCCAGCCAGGCCACGCCGCGGCAGTTGTTCGAGCTGAATGGCCCGCCGGGGTTGGACGTGCTGGCCGCGGACTTTGTGAACGTCTTTGCCGACGGCCCGCTGGCGCCGTTCGGCGGGAGCCAGGCGACGGCCTCGTTGGCGGACCGGGATGACGTGGATCGGCCGTGGCCCGGGGCGGGCGGCGCGCGGCGCTTTTTCACCCCGTTTGAGCTGCTGGACCCCGCCCGGCTGCCGGACACCGGCTCGGCCTTTTTCCGGTCGCGCCTGACCAATGCGTCGGCGCAGTTGGGGACGGAGGATCGATACACCTATTACCGGATGCTGGCCCAGTTGGGGACGGACTCCGCCTCGGAAGGTGGCTCCAAGCTGGACCTCAACTACGTGAGCGTGGGCGGGCTGCGCCCGACCAACATGATTCCGTGGACGGCCTCCAATGCCGCCGTGGTCAGCCTGCTGCGCGAGAAGCCTTCCGAGCTGTTCTTTCACACCGCGGCGGACCGGCTGTTGACCAACGAGTTCTTTCCCTACGGCATCACGAACGTTCGGCTTTCGCGCCTGCCGGGGCAGGGGATCCCGGTCTTCACCAACGGGTCCATCCACATTGCGGGCAACAGCAACAACCCGCCCATCTACAACGCGCGCATCCACCAGCTGCTGCAAATGACGGTGAACATCCTGGAGGCGACGCGCACCAATGACGCCGCCGAGGCCTGGCCGACGCCACCCACGGTGATGCGGCCGATCTTTGAGCGGCTGGGCAACGGCGACATCTACATCACGGGTTACCGGGATGAGACCGGGGTGGACCTGCGGGCCAGCCTGGCCGCCAACTGGTATGAGTTGGGCGCGTCCACCGTCCCGGCCACCCTCTCCAGCGACGCGAAGTTTTACGACATCCCCATCCTGTTCGGCGCCCGCAAGGGCATCCCCAGCTTCAATGAGTTCACCATGAACACGGTGACCCACCTGAGCCGCAAGCTGCAGGTGGAGAAGGACCGCAGCGGCCGGAACATCGCCACCAACCAGATGTTCATCATGAGCGTCTCGAACTTCTTCATCGTCGAGGCCATCAACGCCTGGTCGAACTTCCCCAACCCCCGGCTTGCCTATCCCCGTGCCCTGGAGATGAGCGTCGGGGTGGTGTCCACCTGCCAGATCACCAACCGCGGCGGCGAGGCCCGCACCCTCACGCTGTCCACCGGCTACGCGGCCGCCTATCCCGCCCTCTCGTGGACCGGCGGGACCTACCGGCTCTCCTCGGCCCTGACCAACACGACCCTGCCCACGTCCATCTACTACGAGGGAGCCCCGCTGGGGCCGGGATTCCGCGGCTTCGACTTTGCCAATCCCCTCAACAACCGGTTTGAGCGCATCACCCTCTCGGCGGCCAACCGCTGGGGGCTGACCGTCAGCAACCGCGTCCTCTACAGGCTGTTCGAGCAGGGCACCGGCCGCCTGCTGGACTGCTATGCCTCGGCGCGCATGAACTCGCGCCTGGACGTCTCCTCCGAGCTCGACCGCTACGGCCGCAGCAGCGCCTCGCTCTTCGCCCGCATGTGGGATCCCCAGGCCGGCGTCGAGAACCAGATCCGCACCTCCAGCGGGGGCAACGGTTACGGGTTCCTCGGGGGCACGGAATGGGTTGACTACTCCGAGTTGCGCCCGTTCAGCACGACGCGCGCGGGCATGGAGGGCTTCGCCGCCTTCCTCGGCTCCACGGCCACCCCCACCAACTACTATCACCAGGCTCCGTTCAGCCCGAACGTGCGTCTGCTCCAGGTCAGCTCCTGGGAGGCCAACGATCCCCTGGTCCACTACACGTCCTACGACCTCTACGACACCGGCACGCGCAGCAACAGCCTGGCCACCCGGATGATTCCCCGGCAGCCCTACAGCATTTACTCAAACGATCTCTCGACGGTGGTTTCCTCGCCCGGCTATGTGAACAAGCGTTACAGCCCGTGGGGCGGGCGGCAGGGCGAGGGCCTGCCGGAGGACCTCGCCTTCGCCGACACGGACCCCGGGATCTATTACCCGGACCTGTGGGATTTCCCGGCACAACAGTTCCCCAACCTCGGCTGGCTGGGCCGGGTGCATCGCGGGACGCCATGGCAGACCATCTACCTCAAGGCGGCTGACCCCGGCTACAGCCTCGCCGCCTGGCGCAACCATACCGGGGCGGCTTTCCTTCCGGATACCTTCCCCACCAACGACTGGCGCCTCCTGGACCTGTTCACCGTCGGCCTCCACCCCAACCTGACCCGCGGGCGCCTGTCCATCAACCAGACCAACCCCGCCGCCTGGGCCGCCGTGCTCGCCGGCGTCCCGGTCACCGAGGTGAACGGCGACAACACCGCCGGTTTCGTCGTCGGGGAAGTCCCCGTCCAGCCCTCCGCCGCCCTCGCCGTCACCGCCGTCACTTCCGGCACCGCCGTCACCAACCCCCTCGGGGTGGTCATCGAGGGCATTAATCGCACCCGCAACCAACTCCCCGGCCGCCAGTTCACCAAGCTCAGCGAGTTCATGCTGGTCGATGCCCTCACCGTCCAGTCGCCCTACCTCTCCAATTTCATCGCCACCGCCGACGCCCCCTACCGCGATCGCCTCAGCGACTCGGATTACGAGCGCATCCCCCAGCAACTCCTCGGCCTCGTCAAGGTGGGCGAACCCCGCTACGTGCTCTACGCCTGGGGCCAGTCCCTCAAGCCCGCCGAATACGGCGTCCGCCTCAACGGCGCCACCCTCGAGCGCACGGGCGTCGGCGTCGACCCCGCCACCAAGGTGCCCATCAATTACCAAATCACCGGGGAACTGGCCTCGCGGGCCGTTGTCCGGGTCGAGTTCGAGACGGACAGCCTGGGGCGCCGGCGCTACGACCGGCCCCATGTCGTGGTCGAGTCGTTCAACCTCCTTCCCAACGAGTAGACCGCCCGGGAAGGGGCCGCAGACAGTCGTTTTTCCCGCTTCTTTGGCGGGTCCTTTTGTGGTTTAATTGTTTATGCACTTGCAACCCCGGACCTGGGCTGCCCTCAGCCTGTTTTTCCTGGTCCTGGCCATCGTTTTCTGGCGCCTGGCCGAGCGGGCGGAGGAGCGCGCAGGGGGCAATCGGGTCCCCCACGCCGCCCCCACCAATGCCCCCGCCGCCGCGCCTGCCGCGCCCGCCCCGGCTGGCGGGTTGGCCGCCTCGAACACGCCGCTGTCCGCCCCCGCGTCCCTGCGCACCAATGGCGCCCGCCTGGCGGCCACCAACCCCTTCCCGCACCGCCTCAGCAACACCACCCGGTCGCCCGAGGAATTGCTCCGCTCCGACCGTGCCGTGCTCCTCCGCAACGCCCTGCTGGAGGTCGGGGGCCCCGGGACGTTGAGCCTGCCCATCCCCCCCGCGCTGCGCGCCTCCGGGGATCCTGGCGCCTACGTGGTCCAGGCCCGCGGCGTCATCAGCGAGGCGTTCCGCGCCGAGCTGCGGGCCGCTGGCGCCACGGTGGTTGCCTACGTCCCCAACAACGCCTACCTCGTCTCGGCCTCCCCCGACTCCGCCCGCCGCCTCCAAGCCAGTCCCGCCGCCCAGGCCGTCCTGCCCTGGGAACCCTACTTCAAGCTCGACCCCCGGTTGCTCGCCCTCGTCGTGGAAGGGCAGCCCCTGCCGGGCGCCGGCCCCCTCAACCTGCTCCTGTTCCCCGGCCAGGAGGACGCCGTCCGGGCCGCCCTCGGACCCCTCGGGGTGACGGTCACCGCCAGCCAGGCCAGCCCCTTCGGCCCCCACCTGGCCGTGCAGGCCCCGGGTCAGGCCGTCGTGGCCCTCGCCCGCCTCCCCGGCGTGCAGGCCGTCGAGCGCCACCAACCCCGGCTCAAGGCCAATGACCTCACGCGCGCCCGCCTGCGCGTCTCCACCAACACCGCCACCCTCAACAACCACCTCAACCTCACCGGGGCCGGCGTCCTCGTCGCCGTCAACGACTACGGGGTCGAGGCCGGCCATCCCGACCTCGCCGGCCGGGTCTTTGGCGTGACCACCGACCCCGACGGCCATGGCACCCATGTCGCCGGCGTCATCGCCAGTTCCGGGGCCAGCGGACCGCCCGGGACCAACGCCATCGGCTCGGCCACCAACGCCCACTTTCGCGGCATGGCCCAGAACGCCCGCATCCTCTCCCAGGACATCGGCGGCGTGTTCGGCCCGCCCCTCACGGACACGGCCCTGCAGGAGGCCGCCGCCCTGACCAACGCCCTCATCGCCAACAATTCCTGGGCCTACCTCGGCATCCAGGATTACAGCATCGCCTCCGCCATCTGGGATGCCGCCGCCCGCGACGCCCTTCCCGGGGTGCCCGGCTCCCAACCGCTGACCGTGGTCTGCGCCGCCGGGAATGTGGACCCCACCACGGCCTCGATCTATGGCAGCTTCGCCGCCGGCATCGCCGCGCCCGGCACCGGCAAGAACGTCATCACCGTGGGCGCCAGCGAGAACTACCGCAACATCACCAATGAGGTGACCATCGATGGCGTGCCCATCGCCGCCTGGCAGCCCCTCACCGACACGTCCAACCAGGTGGCCGGCTTTTCCGCCCGCGGCAATGTCGGCGTCGGCTTGGAAGGCCCTTCCGGGCGGTTCAAGCCGGATGTCGTCGCCCCCGGCACGTTCATCGTCTCCTGCCGAACCGCCGGCTACACGGACCCCGTCTCCTCCGCCTACCCCTCGATCTCCTACTATCCCTACGAGCAAATCCGCGCCCGCGGCTCCAACACCTACTCCGTGCTCGTGCCGCCGGACGCCGTCACGCTCCGCATCGAGGTGTTGACCAACCGGTTCTCCCCGTCGCCGTTCCCCTCCGGCAGTCTCCGCATCTACCTCCGCGACAGCGCCGACCCGCCTCCCGGCACGGAGACCGGCAACAACGGCGTCGCCCAGGTGGCCGCCCTCCCCGGGACCACCCTCGCCACCATCGCCAACACCGGCAACATCGACCTCGCCTGCGACATCCGCGCCATCGTCCTCATCACCAACGCCACCGGCGACTACTTCGAGGTCCTGCAGGAACTCAACACGCCCCTGGCCCCCCACTACCGCTACGAGTCCGGCACCAGCCAGTCCGCCGCCGCCGTCTCCGGCCTGCTCGCCCTCATGCAGGAGTACTACCAGACCCTCCTCGCCCGCACCAACAGCCCCGCCCTCGTCAAGGCCCTCCTCATCAATGGCGCCCGCACCCTCGGTGGGACCCTCGACTTCCAGGTCAACGGCGCGGCCAACCAGCAGGGGTGGGGGCTCGTCAACCTCACCAACAGCGCCCCCACGCTGCCCGCTGTCGATGGCAGCACCGGCGGCGCCGGCCAGTTGCTCTTCATTGACCAGGCCCCCGAGCGCGCCCTCCTCACCGGGGAAAGCATCACCCGCGTGGTCACCGTCAGTGGCGCCGCCACCAATTTTCCCCTCCGCATCACCCTCGCGTGGACCGACCCCCCCGGCAACCCCGCCGTCGGACCCAAGCTGGTCAATGACCTCGACCTCGTCGTCACCAACCTCGCCAACGGCCAGGTCTACGCCGGCAACGACTTCAACGGCCTCTTCACCCAGGCCGTGGCCACCAATGCCACCGGCGTGCCCGTCGATGTCGTCAACAATGTCGAAAACGTCTACCTCAGCCAGCGCGTCTCCGGACCCTACTCGGTCACTGTCCGCGCCCGCCGCGTCAACGTGAACGCGGTCACCGCCCAGGCCCGCGGCGTCGCCCAGGATTACGCCCTCGTCATCTCCAGCGGCAGCCCCGCCGCCACCCCCATCTCCGTCGGCGCCCCGGGCACCCCCGCCTACAACGGCGCCCCCATCGTCACCACCGTCACCAACGGCCAGCCCCTCCTCCGCCTGCGCGTCGGCGCCAACTCGCCCCTCCTCACCACCACCAACGGGGTCACCAACCAGTGGCACTTCTTCCAGGTCACCAACCGCCTCCCCGTCGTCAGTGTCAACGGCACCAACATCACCAACTCCGCCGGATCCGGCGTCGCCTCCAACATCGCCTTCACCGTCTTCCTCGCCCCCAACCTTTCCTGGCCCCGCACCAACAACGCCGACCTCGATCTCTACGTCTCCCTCAATCCCGCCATCACCAACCTCGACGAAGCCGCCCTGGCCGGCGCCAGCCGCTCCGTGGGCCGCGGTGGCACCGAATCCATCATCCTCGCCAACGTCAATGAGGGCGACGTCTACTACGCCGCCGTCAAGTCGGAGGACCAGATGGCCGGCGAGTTCGGCTTCTTCGCCGTCTCCAGCGATGTCCCCTTCAGCTCCAGCGATCCCGAGGACGGCACCATCACCGCCCGAGGCTACGTCCTGCCCGCCGAAATCCCCGACGGCTCCCCGGAGGAACCCCAGGCCGCCCTCGTCTTCGCCTTCGTCACCGAGTCCGCCGTCATCCAGAACGTCGTCGTCACCAATGCCGTCTCCCATGGCAACCTCGGCGACCTCCTCGGCGTCCTGGAGCACAACCAGGTCTACTCGGTCCTCAACAACAACCAGGGCAACCCGGATGGCTTCACCGGCCTCATCGAGTGGGTCTTCGACGAGAGCGATTCCGGCGAAATCCCCACCGCCGTCACCACCGACGCCCCCGGCTCCCTCCGCAACTTCGTCGGCGAGGAAGCCGCCGGCGTCTGGCAGATGACCATGGTCGACAGCTCCCAGTTCTTCACCGGCCGCGTGGAGAACCTCATCCTCACCATCGAGCCCCGGTCCGAAGACCTCACCAACGGGATCGGCATCGTCCGCACCATCCTGCCCGAGCGCTTCTTCTATACCGTGGTCGATGTTCCCGCCGACGCCACCAACCTCAGCGTCTGCGTCGCCCCCGACCTCGGCCCCGTCGAGGTCTACCTGCGCCGGGATGAATTCCCCACCCGCACCGACTACGACAGCTTCGGGTTCTTCGCCCCGCCCGGCGGCTGCCTCAATCTCGGCCGCCGCGACTCCCCGCCCCTCTCGGCCGGACGCTACTTCATCGGGGTCTATAATCCCAACGCCACCCCTGTCACCGTCCGCATCCGCGCCACCATCGAGCGCGATCTCTACCGCGCCTCGTCCTTCGCCTTCCGCGCCCCGGGCAGCGTCGGCCTGCTCGATGATGCCCTCACCAACGGCGTCATCCGGGTCCCCCGCAGCCAGTTGGTTGCCGACGTCCGCGTCGGCGTCCGCCTCGATCATCCCCGCGTCTCCGACCTCGTCCTCCATCTCGTCAGCCCCGCCGGCACCCGCGTGGTCCTCGCCGAGAACCGCGGTCTCCTCCAGGGCACCAACTACGGCTTCGGCACGCTCCAGACCAACTCCATCCCCATCACGCCCAACGGGGGACCCACCGCCCAGACCAACATCATCGGCAGCCCGTCCACCGAGGGCACCCTCGTCATCCAATACGAGTTCTTCCAGGCCCCCGACCGGATGACCATCTACTACGACAGCGTGCTCATCTATGACACCGGCCTGATCGGCGGCAACGGCTCCCTCTCCGTCGACTACGGGCCCGGCCTCTCCACCAACGTCGTCATCGTGATGAACGAGGGCGGCAACAACCAGTCCACCACCCGCTGGAACTACAACGCCACCCTCTTCAGCGGCGTCACCTTCGCCACCTTCACCGACGAGACCAACCTCGCCCAGGTGCCCATCAAGTTCGCCGACCCGGCCTACGACCGCCTCAACACGCTCCTCACCAATGTCTTCACCAACTCCACCGTCGTCCTCAACGGCTTCGAAACGGTGGTTCCCAGGCTCTTCGGGGTTGGCCAGGTCTTCGAGGGCTGGCGCGTCATCGAGGGCAACGTGGACACCATGGTCGACCTCGCTGGCGTGGCCCCCTGGTTCATCAGCCCCGACTCGGGCCGCAACCTGCTTGACCTCAACGGCTCGATCGCCGGGGCGGTCAACACCAACTTCAACACCATCCCGGGCCTCGACTACCTCGTCAGCTTCAGCTACTCGCGCAACAACCAGAACACCAACGACACCGCCGCCACCGCCCTTGCCCGCGTCTCCGACGCCGGCAACACCAACGTGGCCACCCTCGCCATCGCCGCCCCGGCGGGCGCCGGGGGTGTCTGGGAACGCGGCGCCTTCAGCTTCCGCGCCCAACAGAACGTTTCCACCCTCGAGTTCCGTTCCACCACCGCCAGCCAGGCCGAGGGCGACAACGGCGACCAGGCCGGTGTCCTGCTCGATTCCGTCCTCGTCGAGCAGGTCACCACCAACGTCGTCCAGGGCATCTTCCTGCAGCCCGAGGAACCCCTCTCCCCCTTCCGCGGCGAAAACGCCTTCGGCGACTGGCGCCTCGAGGTCTGGGACAACCGTGTGGGCGCCCTCGCCACCAATGTCCTGTTCACCTGGCGCCTCAACATCACCTTCGTCAACACCAACCCGCCCGTCACCGGGCTCAGCAACGGCGTCGCCTCGTGCGGCACCCTCGGCTCCAACGAAATCGCCTACTTCTCGGTCAATGTCCCCCTCTCGGCCAGCGTGGTCAGCAACCTCGTCACCGCCACCGGCCCCGTTGACCTGCTCTTCAACCAGTTTGGCCTCCCCGCCGGCACCGCCCCGCCGGACACCCTCTGGCTCAACAGCCAACCCGGCGGCCTCGTCCTCCTCGGCACCAACGGCTGGGCCAGCTTCGAAACCAACGGCTCCCCCCAAATCGGCGGCGACAGCCAGCCCCGCATCCAGCCCGGGCGCCGCTACTACGTCGCCATCCGCAACCCGCTCCCCACCCCGGTCGATTACTGCCTCACCATTCTCTTCGACCGCACGGACCCCAACCTCGCCAACGTCCGCCCCCTCACCAACCTCTGCACCGAGGCCGCCGTCACCTCCACCAACCTCATCGATTATTACTCCATCGATGTCCGTTCCAATGCCGTCCAGTTGACCATCACCCTGGACAACCTCGGCGGCGACCTCGGCCTTGTCGCCAAGCCCGGCTTCCCCCTCCCCGATGCCGGCTTCTACTACGCCAAGAGCGACAACCCGGGCACCGACCCGGAACTCATCGATGTGGTCGATTTTACCCGCCGCGTCCTGCCCGGCCGCTGGTACATCGGCGTCTACAACCCCAGCCAGGCTCCCGGCATCAGCTACCGGCTCTGCGTCACCCAGGTGGATGCCGAGGTCACCGATGTCGGGGAAGGGGGCGTCCTGACCGGCAACGAGGTCGGCCCCGGCGGCGTCGATTACTTCACGGTCACCATCTCCTCCAATGCCTGCGTGGCCAGCGTCTGCGTCACCCCGGTCGGCGGCAACGTCGACCTCTATGCCGCGGCCGACCGCCTCCTGCCCGTCAACCAGGCTCCCACCAACGCCGTCCTGCTCAGCACGAACGCCGGCTCCGCCACCGACTGCGTGACCACCTCCCGCCTGTCCCCCTCCGCGCCCCTCACCCCGGGCGTGTGGGTCATCGCCGTGGTCAACCCCGGGGCCTCCCCGGTCACCTACTCCATCGACATCACCCAGACGGAGGACTGCACCGCCCGCTACCGCCCCCTCACCAACTGCGTGCCGGTCTCCGACGTGATTACCGAGGCCGCCGGGGCCCACTACTACAGCTTCCGCGTCACCACCAACATGGTCCAGGTGGCCTTCGAGGTCTTTGGCCTGTCCACCAACGTCGACCTGTTCCTCCACCGCGGCCCGGCCCTGCCGGAGCCCGGGCCGACCAATTTCCTCCATGCGTCCACCCAGCCCGGCACCGCCGCCGAATACATCGTCCTGGTGACCAACAACACCGTGCTGGGCCTCACTCCCGGCAACTGGTTCCTCGGCGTGGTCAACCCAACCGGGGACACCAATGCCGCCTACACCGTGCGCGCCTGCGCCCTCCTGGCGGAGGACATCACGCCCCTCACCAATGGAGTGGCGCGCTGTCGCACCCTCGGGCCCGCGGACCCTGCCGAGCCCAATTCCGGCGTGCACTTCTACAGCATCACCATTTCCAACACCGCCCTGCAGTGGATTCTCGAGACCCGCGACCAGGACGGCAATGTCGACCTCTTCGCCCAGCGCACGCCGCCCCTGACCAACTTCACCGCCTATGCCGGCGCCGCCCCGTATCCCTATGCCAGCACCCGGCCGGGCACCAACGGCGAGTTCCTGTGCGTCTCGACGCGCTCCACGCCGGTGGCGCTCGGGCCCGGCACCTGGTTCGTGGCGGTGGCCAACCGCGAGACCAATGCCGTCCAGTACTGCCTCCGGTCCACCGAGCTCCGCACCGACCAGGTCCGGCGCCTCACCAATGGACTCGCCCAGTGCGGCGAGACCGTCGCGCCCTTCGACGACACCGCCACCAACGGCGTCCGCTATTACTCGTTCCGTGTCGCCACCAATGCCGTCGCCGCCTTCCTCGAGGTGACCAACATCGCCGGCGCCCCCGTCGACCTCTTCGTCCAGCGCGACCTTTGCGTGGCGGATTACCGCTCCTTCAACCCGGCCCTGACCAACTACCCCTACGGCGGCGCCAACCCCGGCCTCGCCGATGAATGGGTCTGCGTCGCCACCAACTCCGCCCCGGTGGCCCTCGCCGCCGGCGACTGGTACCTGGCCGTGGTCAACCGCAGCACCAACCAGCAGCCCGCCACCTACTGCGTGAGCGCCTCCCAGGTGCTGGCCAGCCAGGTCGTCCGGCTGACCAATGGCCTCGATGCCTGCGTGCCCGCGCGTCCCGCCGGCGGCATCGACTTCTTCGTCTTCTCCGCCAGCCCCGCCGCAGTGCAGGCGGTCTTTGAGGCCTACCCCAGCGCGGCGACCGACCTCTTTGTCAGTGACGGCCCCTGCTTCCCCAGCCTCGCCGGCTTCGATGGTTCCACCAACTTCCCCTATGCCAGCCAGCTCCCGTCCGGTCAGCCCGAATACGTGTGCGTGGCCACCAACTCCCAGCCGGTGCCGCTGCGGGCCGGCGACTGGTTCGCCGCCGTGCGCCGGGTGACCGGCGCCGCCTACTGCGTCCGCGCCACCCAGTTGCTCTCGAACAACATCGTCACCCTCGCCGGTTCCCAGCCGTCCTGCGGGCGGGTCACCGCCCCCACCGCGGCTGCCTACAGCGGCCTCGATGTCTACCGCTTCCCGGTCGCCACCAACGCCCTCTTTGCCACCTTCGAGCTCACCGGCGCCACCGGCAACGCCGACCTCTACGTCCAGCGCGGCCTGTGCCTGACCAACTTCGCCCTGCTTCGTTCCGGGGTCACCAATTATCCCTACGTCAGCTCCAACCAGCTGGCCAACCCCGCCGTCAGTTACTATCCCTACGCCAGCACCAACCTCGGGACCGCCCCGGAGTCCGTCTGTGTGGCCACCAATTCCATCCCCGTCCCGCTGGAGGGTGGCGATTGGTACCTCGTGGTCGCCCACCGCGGCGGCACCGCCCAGCCGATCGATTACTGCGTGCGGGCCCTGCAGGTGCTGGACACCGAGGTGACAACCCTGGCCAACCGCGATCCCCGGTCGGTGCTCGGGCTGGAGCCGACGAACGGGGTGCCGGGCGTCGGGGTGGACTACTACCATTACCGGGCCGCCTCCAACGCCATCCAGTTGTCCATCGAGGTCTACGACGCCAACGGCGACGTCGACCTCTACGCCCAGCGCGGCCTGTGCTGGACCGGCCTGCCCGGGTTCACCTACGCCAGCGTCAACCCGGGGACCACGCCCGAGCGCCTGTTCCTGGCCACCAACTCCAGCCCGGTCCGGCTGTCCGGCGGGGACTGGTATTTCGCCGTCGCCAACCACCAGTCCCCCGCGGCCCCGGTCAGCTACAGCATCCGCGTGATCGAGTATTTCGACGTCGATGTCCAGCGATTGGACCAGTGCCTGGTCACCACCCGCAGCAACATGGTGATCACCAACTTTGTCAGCGGGGCCGGCATCGACTACTACGTGCACGAGACGACCACCAACACCCTGGAGCTGCAGGTGGAGGTGACGCCGATCAAGAACGACGTCAACCTGCTCGCCCGCCGCGAGCTGGTCCTGCCGCGCGGTGACTTCCACAGCCTCGCCAGCACCAACGCCGGCAGCCTCCGCGAGGTCATCGCCGTCAGCAGCAACGCCACCCCGGCCCCCGCCGCCTTGCGCCCGGGTCTCTGGTTCTTCGCGGTCGAGAATGTCACGGATCCCGGCGGCAACCTCGCCCTCGCCACCAACACCGCCTACTCGATCCGCCTGCGCGAGGTCACCACCGCCGACGTCGGGCGGCTGTCCAACGCGGTGCCGGTCACCACCGCCGTGGCCGCCTCCAATGCCACCCCCTGCGCCAGTGTCAATTACCACGTCTTCCAGGTCTCCCCGGGCGCGCTCGAGGCCGCCATCAAGGTTTACAACGTCGATGGCGACGTGGATGTCTACGTCCGCCGCGGCGGCCCGCTGCCGTCGCCGTCCAGCCATGACGCCGCCATCCCGCTGACCATCGCCAACGGCGCCGGCGCCGGCACCCTCGTGCTGTCCGGCGGCACCAGCCCGGCCCTGGCCGCCGGGGAGTGGTACATCGCCGTCTACAGCCGGCAGGGCACCCCGGTGACCTATTCCCTCTGCGCCACTGAATACCTCGTCGATGGCGGCGGCAGCAGCGGCATCGTCCGCCTGACCAACGGTGTCGCCCACCCGGCCGTCGTCCCGGCCACCGGCGGCGTCCCGCTCAGCGAACGGCAGTTCTACCTGTTCACCGTGTCGGCGGCCGCGCGCCAGGCCCGCTTTGAGGTGCTGCAACCGTCCGGCGATGTCGACCTCTTCCTCCGCCGCGGCACCCCCCTCCCCACCGAGTCGAGCCATGACGCCTCCAGTGCCAACGCGGGCACCGCGGACGAGCTCATCGTGCTCACGGTCGGTGGCGCCCCCGTCCCGCTCGCACCCGGCGACTATTACCTGGCCGTGATCAACCGCCAGGCCGCCCCGGTCAGCTACGCCGTCCGCGCCACGGAAATCGTCGCCCTCGCCAACGGGCAATGCCTCACCGCCACCAACGCCGGTTCGGTCGTCGATTACTACGCCTTTGATGTTCCGGCCACCGCCGTGCGCGCGCATTTCGACCTGCACGGGCTCTCCGGCGACCTCGCGCTGGTGGCCCGGCGCGGCCTGCCGCTCCCCAATCTCGCCAGCTTCGACGCCCTCAGCGACAATGCTCCCCTGTGCGATGAACTCATCTCCCTGACCACGCTGCCGCCGAGCCCGCCGTCCGTGGTGGCGCTGCAGCCTGGGCTGTGGTTCATCGGGGTCGCCAGCAAGGGCGCCGGCCCGGTGGCCTACACGCTCTGCACCCGCGCCTATGACCTGCCCGGCACCGGGTTCGGCATCCAGTCCATCCGGATGGAGACCAACGCCCTCTGCCTCACGTGGACCAACGTCCTTCCCGGGGTCGCCTACCACCTGGTGGGCGCCGCGGATCCCGCCTCCACCAACTGGGTTCCCGTGAGCCCGACCCTGCGTGCGCCCGGGACCACCGACGCCTGGTGCACCAATGCCCCCACCCCGCCGCTCTTCCTCCGCCTGCGCGAGGGGTTGAGTCCCAAGTAAGCGGGGCCACCAACCGGGAGGCGAGGGCCAGCCCGGACAAGGCCCGGGAGCGTCCGCTCAGATCCCCACCTGCACCGCTGGCGCGTATTTGCGCAAATACTTCACGGCGACGGACAGGTCCTTCGGCCAGGCGGCCTCGATGGTGATCACGGTGCCGTGGACGGGATGGGCGAGCGAGAGGGATTCCGCGTGCAGCGCGGTGGTGGCAATGAGGGGGCGTTCCTCGGTGCCCGGCTTGAGCCGGAAGCCCTCCTTGATTTTGGAGAGCATCAGGGGCCGGCCGCCATAGGTGCGGTCGCCGGCGATGGAGAGGCCGGCATGGCGCAGGTGGGCGCGGATTTGGTGGGTTCTTCCCGTGATGGGGCGGCAGGTCAGGAGGGTCCACCCAAGGAACCGCTCCCGCACCTCGAACTCGGTCCGGGACTTCTTGCCGGCCTTGGGATCCACGCGCATCAGGCCGGGCCGGCCCGGAAACGGGGCCAGCGGGGCATCGACGGTGAAGGCGGCTTCCGGGGGCGTGTTCTGCACCAGGGCCACATAGGTTTTGCGCGGCTTGTCGGACCCGAACAGGTTGGCCAGCGCGACCAGGACCGGCTTGGTCTTGGCGAGGAGGATGACCCCGGAGGTGTCGAAGTCCAGCCGGTGGGCGTTGGCGAGATAGCCCAGCTGGCGCTCCTGCGCCCAGGGCTTGCCGTCGCGGATGGCCGCGTGCAGCAGCTTCATCAGGTTGGGTCGCTCCGGGTCGTAGCGGTCGGGCGAGGTGAGGAGGCCGGCCGGCTTGTTCAGGGCCAGCAGGTGTTCATCCTCAAACGCGACGGGAATTTCCCAGAACCCCTTGGAGGGCGGGTGCGAGAGCTTGATGACGGGCGGATTCAGGGGTGGCAAGGAATGTTCAGGTTCAGGGGTGGGCCCGCGGGGGCGACCGCGGACATTAACCCCCGGTTGCCCCTGCCGGTTCAATCCCCAATCGTGCGGGGGGGGCGGTGGCCCGGAGGAGCGGTCGCGCGCGGCGGGGGCTCAGTGGTTGAAGATGAACTCCTTCGAGTTGAGGATGGCCCAGAAGACGTCGGTCAGCACGGACTCAGCCTGCTTGTCATCCTTGAGGTGGCTGAGCAGGCGGGTCTTTTCCTCCGCGGTGGGGGTGCGGGAGAGGCAGCGGAGGTAGAGGTCATCGACGATGGCGGGCGGGGTGAGGCCCGACTTGAGGAGCCGCTTGACCAGGCCGCCCTCGTTGATTTTGCCCTCCACGGTGGCGCCGTTGAGCAGGTGGAGCGCCTGGGAGAGGTTGGGCTCGACCTTCACCTCGCACGAGCAGGCCGATTCGCGGGTGGCGCGGCCGAAGGTGGTGAGGAAGAAGGAACTGGTGTTGCCATCGGCGATTTCGATCGCGCGGGCGCCGCGGGGCAGGCCGGCGAATTTGTCGCGCGTCTCGGTCACCTGGGAGAGGCAGTCGAGCAGGACCTCGGCGCGCAGGCGGCGGATGGCGGCGTGGGAGAAGTTGCGGTCGTCGAGGGCGTTGGAGGCGTTGGCGCGGGTGGAGCGCTGGTAGGCGCGGCTGGAGCAGATGTCGCGCACGAGCCGCTTGAAGTCGTAGCCATAGGCGGTGAATTTCGCGCCCAGGGCCTCCAGCAGTTCGGGGTTGGAGGCGGGATTGCTGATGCGGACGTCATCGACGGGGTCGATGATGCCCTTCCCGAGGAAATGGGCCCACACGATGTTGGCGAGGTTGCGGGCGAAGAAGGGATTGTCCGGGCTGGCCAGCCACTGGGCGAGCACCTCGCGGCGGGACTGGCCGGGCTGCAGGGCGGGCTGGTCGCCCGCGAGGAACTTGGGCGGGAGCGGCTTGCCGGTGACCGGATGCTTCACCTCGCCCTCGCCCCGGTCGTAGACGATGTATTCGCGGGGGTCCTCCCCCTGCTTGCGGCCGACCTGGGGGAAGAAGCTGGCGAACGCGTAGTAGTCGTTCATGGTCCAGCGGTCGAAGGGATGGTTGTGGCACTGGGCGCACTGGATGCGCATGCCCATGAAGACCTGCGCGGTGTTCTCGGCGATTTTCAGGGTGTCGGTGGTGACCTGGTAATAGTTGGCGGCGGGCTGGCTGAGGGTGGAGCCGCTGGCCGTGATGAGCTGGCGCACGATGCGGTCGATGGGCACGTTGGCCAGCATCTGCTCGCGCAGCCATTGGTAGTAGGCGTGGGCCGACTTGGGGCTGAATTGGTCCTGCCGCGACCGGATCTGGAGCAGCTCGGCGAACTTCATCACCCAGAGGTCCGCGAACTCCCGGCGGTTGAGCAGGGACTCGATGGCGTGCTCGCGCTTGGCCGGGCTGGGGTCGTCGAGGAATTGGCGGAGGGCCGCCGGGGAGGGCAGGGTGCCGGTGATGTCGAGGGTGAGCCGGCGGAGGAAGGTGGCGTCATCGCACACCTCGCTGGGCTCCAGGCGCAGCCGGGCCAGCTTGGCGTTCACGAGTTCATCGATGTAGTTGTTCGCCGCCAGGGCCTCCGGCGCCGCCGGGCGGGAATCCCGCGGCACCACAAGGATTTGCGAGCCGACCGTGAAGCTGTCGTAGCGCGCCATGACAAAGGCCTCCCCGCGCTGTCCGGCCGTGACCACCCCGGCCTCGGACGCCCGGGCGGTCGACTCGTTGTTGCTGATGAAGACCGCCAGCGAAGTCACGTCCCGGTCGGTGCCATCCGAGTAGCGGGCGCGCACCGTCAGGCGCTGGGTGGCGTTGGAGCCCTCCAGCACGGCCGCCCGCGGCATCACCTCGAGGCTGGTGACGTGGGCGACGTCGTTGGAATCTTTCGGCGCTCCCAGCGTGATCCAGTCCAGCAGCGTCTGGTAAAGGGGGTCGCCCTTCTTCATCCGCTCGCCGCCCGTGTGGGTGACGGCCCCGATGCTCTTCTCCAGCAGCAGGCTCTCGGCCGGCAGGGCAAGGTTCAGGCGGCGGCCGACCTGCTGCCGGGTCAGGCGCGTGTAATCGCCGTCCGGGTCGTAGCCGAACAGGCTGAGATGAAAGCCGTCCTTGCCGCGGGAGGAACCATGGCAACCGCCGCCGTTGCACCCGGCCTTGTTGAAGACCGGCATGACATCCAGCTTGAAACTGAGCGGACGCTCCTCCAGCGCGCGTTCCACGGTGACCGGGACGGTCACGGTGCGGCCGTCGTAACGCACCTGCAGCTCGGTCTTCCCGTCCGCCATGGGGATGAGCATGGCGCGGTCGACGCGGGCCGGGCGTTTGTCGCTGAAGCTGAAGGCGGCCTGGGCGGTCACATCGCGGGTGGTGCCGTCGGCGGCGGTGGCCTGCACAACGAGGGACTGGCGGTCGGCCTTGGTGGTGAGGCGGATTTCCGCCGGGTGGACGGCCAGGGCGGTCACCTTGGCGGCGGCGCGGGCACCGGGGACCGCGGCGGCCAGGCCAAGCAGCAGGGCCGGCAGGCAGGCCCGGACCAGGGCGGCCCGGGAGGCGAACAGGGGGGCAATCATGGTGACAGGGGGTGAATCGCGGGGACGGGCCGGTGGGAGTTCAACGGGGGGCGGGTCAGTTTTTCGCGACCTTTTTGGTGCCGCCTTCCGCCAGGGCGGGTTTCCTGGCGGGCACGACGCGGAAGATGCCGCCCGCGCCGAGGCTGTGCGGGATGAGGGCGCCGTTCTGGGGGACGGCCGCGCTGACGAAAAGATTGCGGTGCGAACCGGGCGGGCAGGTGGGATCGACCTGGACCGGGAAGACGACCTCGGTGTCCTTGCTGGTGACCTGGCGTTCGGGGGCCTGGGCCTTCTCGGGCAGGCCGAGCAGCTTGAGGGTGGCCTTGCCCTGGAAGGGGGTGAGATTCTCCAGTTTGACCACGATGTTGGTTGCCTGGCCCGGTTGGCAGGAGGCGGTCTCGATCTTGGCGCTGAGGAAGGGGGCGGCCACGGCCAGCGGGGTGAGCGGGGAGGACACATGGAGCAGGCCGCCTTGGTTGGTGGCGGCCCCGTGCAGGACGAGTTTCCAGGTGCCGAGATCGGCGTCGGCCTTGGCATTGAGGATGAAGCTGGCCCGGTTGGTGCCGCGGGGGATGGTCACGTCGGGGAGGGAGGTGATTCCGGGGGGATTCCAGACCAGCTTGAGGTTGATGGGGGCATCAAACCCGGGCTGGCGATCGGCGATGACGGCGAGGTCCATGGAGCCGCCCTGGACCAGCGGAACCTTGGGGGTGGCGATGCGGATGCTGAAGGGGGCCGCCTCGGTCACGGCCACGACCAACTGGTCCACGCGCGTGCCGTAGTAGGAAGTGTTGTTGGGGCCCTGCACCAGGTCCACCTGGTTGTGCCAGTGGCCGGTCACGCCCGAGGGGGTGGCGGCGGTGAGGCGCAGGAGCTTGCCGCCGACGGGGGCGTCGGGGGCGGCCTCGAACACGAGGGGGAAGGTCTCGAGCTTGGCCGGCATGGGTTCGGCCAGGAGCTTGACGCCGGCGGGCAGGCCGGGCGCCTGGAAGGCAAGGTCGCCGGGCGCCCCGGTTCGTTTCACGCTGACGAGGGTGGCGAAGCGGTTCCCGCGGGGGACGGCGATGTATTGGCGGGACTGCGTGTCGTTGCGGGCGATCTCCGGGGTCTTGAGGGACAGGCTGGGGGAGGGTGGGGTGATTTCAATGCGGTAGACATAATCGCGGCCACCGCCCTGGAGATGGTCGCGGATCTTGACGAAGTAATCGCCATCGCTGGAAGGGGTGAACCTGACCGAGCTGTCGGGCCCGGCGGAGTCGTCGTTGGCGCCCACGCTGGAGCCCTTGGCGTCGAAGACCTCGACGACGGAATCGAGGGGCGAGCGCAGGCGGCGGGCGAAGACGGTCACCTCGAGGGCCTGGCCCTTGGCGGCCTTGAAGCGGAACCAGTCGGCCTGGCCGCGTTGGCTGAGGATGCCGTTGAGGGCGAGGGGCGGCTTGAGCTCGGTGGCCGTGGCCTGGTCGCGGGACTGGTTGGGGCCGGCCTCGAGCACGTTGGGGAAGGGCGACACGCGCACCCAGTTGGGGGACGGGGCGAGGGCGCCGTCCTGGGCGGCAAACAGCCCGAACCGCTCGTCGGGCGCGGCGGGGAGGCGGACCTTCTGGGCGAGCTCGCCGGCGGCATCGCCGAGGAACTTGACGTCCAGGGTAGTCCCGGCGGGGCCGCCGGCGGGGTAGACCGCGGTGGGGCGCGGGAAGGTGCCGAGGTGGAGGCGGTATTGGTAGCCGTCGTTGCCGCCGTAGGAGGATTCGCGGACCTGCACGAGGTAATCGCCGGCGGCCGGGGCGACGAAGGAGAGGAAGGGATCCTGGATGGCGAGGATGGAGTCGTCCGCGGCGGCGAGCAGCTTGCCGGCGGCGTCGTGGATGGACAGGGCGGGGTCGAAGGCCGCGCGTCCGAGGCGCATCGCCTCGATCTCGGCGGAAAGCCGCTGGCCCTGGGCGAGCGTGATGCGGAAGAAATCCTGGTCATCGGCCGGGATGGTGCCGGTGACCGTGGTGTTGAGGGGAACCTTCTGGGCGCGGGCGGGTTCGCTGTTGGTCTCCGACTCGGTGAGGACCGGGAGGGCGCCGACCCAGAACGTGCGCAACTCGGACACGCCGGTGGCGGTGCGGAGGCGCAGGCTGTGTTCGCCCAAGGGGCAATCGGGGGCGATGCGAAGGGTGACCTTGACCAGGTTGGTGCGCGGTTCCTCCATCTTCACCACGGACAGGCCGGGGGCGTAGAGGACCACTTCCCGGGTGTCATCGAGGCGGCTGCCAGCGAGCCGGACCTCGAGTTCGGTGCCGCGCTGGGCGCCGGCCGGGGAGAGGCTGGCGAGCCGGGGGGCGACCGCGCGGGTGACGGCGGGGAGGGCCAGCAGCGCGCAGGCCAAGGCGAGCCCCAGCGGGGGGGCAAGGGAGGGACGCATCATGGGGGAAATGCGGGAGCCGACGGACGCAGCCGCGGCAGGTTCAGGCCAGCAGGCCCTTCTGGACCTCGCCATCCTTCACGATGGCAATCGGGCGGTTGCCCGGGGCCATGAGGGTCTTGGCGTGATCGATGCCCAGCTGGTGATAGACCGTGGCGGCGAGATCCTCGACCTTGAGCGGGTCGCTGTCCGGTTCGCCCCCGGTGGGGTCGGCCGAGCCGTGCACATGGCCCTGCTTCAGGCCGCCGCCGGCCAGGCAGATGGAGAACACCTTGGGATAATGGTCGCGCCCGGCCGTGCCGTTGATCTTGGGCGTGCGCCCGAACTCGGTGGTGACCATGACCAGGGTGCGGTCCAGCATGCCCCGGCGCGCCAGGTCGCGGATCAGCGCCGCGAAAGCCTGGTCGAAGGCCGGCATCTGGCTGTTCATGGCGTTGCGGATGTTGTCGTGGTGATCCCAGCCGCCGTAGCTGAGCGAGACAAACCGCACGCCGGCCTCAACGAGGCGGCGGGCCAGGAGCATGCGTTGGCCGGCGCTGGTGGCGCCGTATTCGGCGCGCAGCTTCTCGGGTTCATCCTGGAGCGAGAAGGCGGCGCGGGCCTTGTCCGAGCTGAGCATCGAGTAGGCGCGGCTGTAGAACGAGTCCATGCCGTCGAGCGCGTCGGACTTTTCCAGGGCGCTGAAGTGGGCGTCGACCGCGGCCCGCATGTCGCGGCGCTGGGCGAACCGGGCCTCGTCGATGCCGGGGGGCAGGGAGAGGTCGCGCACCTTGAACTCCTTGTTGGAGGGGTCGGAGCCGAGGCTGAAGGCGCCATAGGCGGAGCCGAGGTAGCCGGTGCCGGCGAAGGTGCTCGGCTGGGAGGGGACGCAGACGTAGGGCGGCAGGTCGTTCCGGGAGCCCAGTTCGTGGGAGACGATGCTGCCGAAGCTGGGATACTGGATGGCCGGGCTGGGGCGGTAGCCCGTGAACATGTTATGCGTGCCCCGGTCGTGGTCGGCCTCGCCGTGGGTCATGGAGCGGACGACGCAGAGCTTGTCGGCCACCTGGGCGGTTTCCTTCATGACCTCGCCGAACTGCACCCCGGTCAGCTTGGTTTTGATGGCCCCGAGGGGGCCGCGGTATTCGATGGGGGCCAGGAGCTTGGGGTCGAAGGTTTCCTGGGCGGCCATGCCTCCAGGCAGGTAGATGTTGATCACCGACTGGGCGGCGGCGGCGGACGCCGGTTGGACGGGGCTCGGGCCGGCCTGGAGCTTGAAGAGGTTGCCCAGCGACAGTCCGAAGCTGCCGAGCATCCCGACGTAGAGGAACTCGCGGCGGCTGGGGCGCCAGGCATGGTCGGGGCTGTTGCACCAGGAGGGGCGGAACGGGTGTTTCATGGGGCCAGGGAGACTGGGTTGGGGACTTCCGGGGTTGACGCCCGGAATCATAGCCTCCATGGACGCCCTGCGACAACGGTTTATGCAGGGAATTTTAGCCCCCAACCCTGCGTGCAGGGCAGGGGGGTGGGCCCACGGGATGGCCCCTCCGTGGTGCAGGAGAAGGCCGGTGCCGGCCGGGGTCAGCCCTTGACCAGTTTTTCGGCGGCCTCGGCCATCTTGGCGGCGGTGAGGCCGTGGTGTTCGTAGAGTTGCTCGGCGAGGTAGGCGGACTGGCCGAACTCGCCGGGGATGCCGAGGGTCTGGAGGCGGTGGGCGATGCCGGCGTGGCTGAGCGCGTGGGAAACCTGGGCGCCCATGCCGCCGATGATTTGGTGGTCCTCGATGGTGACGAGGCGGCCTTGGGCGGCCTGGACGGCGGCGCCGATGGTGTCGAGATCGACGCGGTTGATGAACGGATTGTTGATGACCGTGGCGTGGATGCCCTTGGCGGCGAGGAGGCGGCCGGCCTCGATGGCCTTGATGAGGAGCGGGCCGGTCCCGATGAGGACGACATCCTTGCCCTGGGCGAGCACCTGGGCGCGGCCCCACGGGTAGGAGGCGCCTTCCACCCAGTAGACGGGGTAGTTCTCGCGGCCGACAAAGAACACGTAGCTCTCGCCGTCGCGGCCGGCCTGGCGGTCGGCGGCCTGGCGCTGGAGGGCCTCATACATGAGGGCCTCGGCTTCCTGGGCGCAGGAGGGGGAGATGACCACCGTGTGGGGGATGGGGCTGACGGCGGCGAAGTAGGTGGTGGCCTGGTGGCTGGCGCCGTCGGCGGCGTCCTGGAACCCGACGTGGGAGAACAGGGCGATGACGGGCGCCTGGGAGAGGGCGGCCATGGTGAGGGGCAGGTTGCCCTTGGTGACGCCGAACTGGCCGAAGGTGTCGACGATGGGCAGGTAGCCCGCCTTGGCGAGGCCGGCGCCCACGCTGATCATGTTGGCCTCGGCCACGCCCACCTCGACGAAGCGGTCGGGCAGACTCTTCTGGAAGGAGCTGATCCCGGTGGACCCCTGGACATCGGACGAGATGGAATACACCGGCAGGCCCGCCTGGGCGGCGCGGATGGCGGCGGCGGCGAGGCCGGCCTGGATCTTGTCCTTCTTCACCGCGGGGGCGGCGGGCGCGGCGGGGGCTGCGGCGGCCTTGGCCTTCTTGGCGGCTTCCTTGGCCTCCCAGTCGGCGCGCAGGCTTTGCGCCCAGGCCGCGAGCTCGGGGGGCGTCTGGCCGCCGTAGATCTCGTTGACGAAGTCGACCGTCTTCTCGCCGTTGGCGAGCGGGAACCCGTGGCCGCCGGCGGCGTTTTCCTCGGTGGACTTCACGCCCTTGCCCTTGATGGTCTTGAGCCAGAGACAGACCGGTTGGCGGGGATTGGCCTGGGCGCGGGCCACCGCCTCCTCGAGCGCCTGGTAGACCGCCTGGAGGTCGTGACCGTCGGCGATGGGCACCAGGTGCCACCCGAGGGTGGCCAGCGACTGGAAGGTGGGCGTCATGGAGAAGGCATCCTTGTGGATGCGCCCGGACAGCTTGGTGTCGTTGTCCGAGACGAGCATGACGAAGGGGTTGACGCGGTCCTTGGCGGCGAGGCCGGGGATGGCGGCGAAGGCCTCCTTGGCCTCGCCCTCCATGGAGGCGCCGTCGGAGACAAGGACGAGCGTGGTGCGGTCGCGCTTGGCGAGGCGGTCGGCGATGGCCAGGCCCTGGGCCTGGGGCAGGGCGGAACCCAGCGGGCCGTTGCTGAGCAGGACGCCCTCGGGGTTGAGGTGCGACTCGCCGTGGCCGGTGAACTTGCTGGCGATGCTGCGGAAGCCCTTGAGGGTGTCGAGGGTCATGCCATCGAAGCCGTAGTTGGCGCGGATGGCGTAGATGCCGTTCTCGGCGTGGCCGGCGTCATTGACGAAATTGAAGGCCTCGTGCCAGGGGCGGCCCTGGGCGGCGAACATGAGGCCATGGACGGCGGAGGACATCTCGGCGAAGGCGGCCGGGCCGCCCCAGTGGCAGGCGGCGCCGCCATTGACCGCGTGGACATTCATGAGGGCCACGAGGGCGCGGGTGGCGCGCGGGTCGGCCAGGGTGACCGGGGCGCCGGCGCGGTTCTTCACCGTGACGCCAAAGCGCGGGGGCTGGGCCGGGGTGCCGGCCAGGCGTGACTTGAGGGGGAGCGGGCTCAGCGGGGGGGCTTGGACGACTTTGGCGACGGAGGTATCAGCGGCCATGGGAGTTCAGGGGGGGATGCGTTCAGTGAAAGGGGATGCAGCGGGGAGGGGGCAGCCGCGGGCTTACCGGAGCAGCTGTTTCTCGAGGTAATTGACCACCTGGCGGACCTGGGAATCGACCTGCATGCGGTCCTTCACGAGGCGGCAGGCATGGAGGACGGTGCCGTGGTCGCGGCCGCCGAAGGCCTCGCCGATGGTGTTGAGGCTGCTCTCGGTCATCTGGCGCGAGAGATACATGGCGATTTGGCGGGGGAACGCGATGTGTTCCGGGCGCCGTTTGCTGGTCATGTCGGCCAGGCGGATGTCGAAGTGCTCGGCGACGCGCTTCTGGATCATCTCGATGCTGAGGCTGAAGCGGCCTTCCTCATGGAGCACCTCGCGGAGGAGGCCCTCGACGACCTCGAGGGTGAGGCGGCGGCCGGTGAGGGAGGAGAAGCTGGTGACGCGGACGAGGGCGCCCTCGAGGCGGCGGATGTTGGTGCGGATGCGCTGGGCGAGGA
This sequence comes from Verrucomicrobiota bacterium, assembly GCA_046048995.1. Lineage (GTDB taxonomy): Bacteria > Verrucomicrobiota > Verrucomicrobiia > Limisphaerales > JADJPG01 > JBJOEZ01. The sequence continues at coordinate 56,049 of JBJOEZ010000019.1, forward strand.
ACTGGAGGATTTCGTCGGGCAGCTGGACACCCATGCTCTTCTCCTTCTTGCGGAGGATGGCGAGGCGCGTCTCGATGTCGGGCGGCTGCAGGTCGGTGACCAGGCCCCATTCGAAGCGCGAGACCAGGCGCTGCTCGAGGTTCTGGATCTCGCTGGCGGGGCGGTCGCAGGTCAGCACGATTTGCTTCCGCGACTCGTGCAGGGAATTGAAGGTGTGGAAGAACTCCTCCTGGATGCGCTCCTTGCCGGCGAGGAACTGGATGTCATCGATGAGGAAGACATCGGTTTGGCGGTAGCGGCGGCGGAACTTGACCAGGGAATTGTTCTGGATGGCGTCGATGAACTCGTTGGTGAACTTCTCGCTCGAGACGTAGGTGACGCGGGCGCCCGGGCGTTGCTTGACGACGAACTGGCCGATGGCGTGGAGCAGGTGGGTCTTGCCGAGGCCGACGCCGCCGTAGACGAAGAGGGGGTTGTAGGACTTGCCGGGGGTGGTGGCCACGGCGACGGCCGCGGCGTGGGCGAAGGTGTTGTTGTTGCCGACGACGAAGGTGTCGAAGGTGTTGTTGGGGTTGAAGGAGTATTCCTTGGCCGCGCCGGCGGGGCGCTCGGGCGCGGCCGGGGTGGGGCGGGAGGGCGGGGCGGGGACGGCGGCGGCGGTGAGGTCGGTGGATTCGGCGGAGCCGGCTTCCACGCGGAATTGAATGTCGATGCGCTGGCCGGTCACCTGGGCGAGCACGTCGCGCAGGAGGCCCAGGTAATTGTCGCGCAGCCAGAGCTCGTTGAAATCATTGCCGACCAGCAGCGTCAGGCAGTCCGCCTCCAGCGTCGCCGGGCGCAGCGCGGCAAACCACATGTTGTAGATGCCGGGATTGAGCAATTGGCGCAGGCTGCCCTGCGCTTGGTGCCAGAGTTGTTCCGCAGTCATTGTCATGTGCAACGGCGTCATGCCAGGGCCCTTTTCTGGGCTTTATTCACCCGTCGTTTCCATGCCTCGCCGGGTCGCCTGCGAAATCCATTCCCCCAAGGCCCACTTGGGCCGGGGCGAGCCACTGGGGTGGCCCTTGCCAACTCGCTGTCAGGCAGACCGGCAACTACCGTAATCCATTGAGGCAAAGAACTTTAAATCCAGCCGGCAGTCCCCGGTCGCCTCTTCAGGCGGTCCGGACTGCCGGAAACATCAAACCAACGCGGTGCCCCTGCTTGTAGAGAGGCGGCCGCCGGGTGACGAGGAGAAGATATTCGGAGTTCTCCACGAGTTATTCACAACCCCCTTGCAGGCCCCTGAATCCGCCGGAATCAACCCCTGCGCGGCATGGCGCTGCAGGCGGAGGAGACGCGTCTTCATGGGCGATGGCGGGTCGCGGGGAAACGGGGTTGGCGGGCGGGGAAAGCGGTGGCGAACGATGGTTCCCCACGGCGTGGGTTCAGACGGCGCGGTCGCCCTTTTCCTCGGTGCGAATGCGGATCGCGTTCTCGATGGGGCTCACGAACACCTTGCCGTCCCCAATCTTGCCGGTCTTGGCCGCCAGCACGATGGCCTCAACCGCCGCGTCCACCAGCGAATCCACCAGCACAATCTCAATCTTGATCTTGGGCAGGAAATCGACCGTGTATTCGCTGCCGCGATAGATCTCCGTGTGGCCCTTCTGGCGGCCGAAGCCCTTGACCTCCGTCACGGTCATGCCCTCCACGCCCAGCGCAGCCAGGGATTGCTTCACGTCCTCGAGCTTGAATGGCTTGATGATGGCCTCGATTTTTTTCATGGGCGATTTGAACGAGGGGCGAGATTAACAACGGTCGATTGACTGTAAACAGGAAACTCCGGGCGCCGGTTTTTTTTGCGCCGCAAAAGAATCGACAACCACGCCCGCCGCCCCTGCCCGGCAGGGCAGCCCCTTTGATTCTTTTGGTTAATCCTTAGAAGCAGTTTCGTTAATACTTATGCAATGGGCTTGACCCCCGGGGCTTGGCAGTGCAACCTCAGCCCAGATTACGCCGCAACTTTCGGGCACCTTGAATTGTTCTTTCTAGCCCAACGACTTTCGGAGCCGACGTGATACAGCGGTTCTGAATTCTCCACGTAATCCTACGGTATTGTTTCGAAATTCCCCGGGCTGCTGAGTCACCCCCTGACCAAGCAGCCCGGTTTTTTTTGTTCGTGCGAGGTTTCCAGTCCCCGGTCCTCGATTCTTCCTGTGCCTGTTCCCCGTGGTTCTCTCCTCCTGGCCTGCGTTCTTGGTCCTGCCGGATCCTGCCGCGGGTGACCGCGCGCGGCTTTTTTTGGCTCGGACCATCGTTGTCCAACCCTGGCTGGCAGGATGGCGGCACTATGCAGGAACAACAACTGACCTTCAGTCTTCCCGAATCCCCGCGGGCCCGCCGTCGGCCGGCGCGCCAGGCCCGGCCGGAGCGCATGGCCCGGGAGGCGCGCGCACGGTGGTGGTTTGCCCGCATGCATCGCATGGTCGATGCCGCGGTGGAGTGGACGCCCGGGCCGGGGCCGGCGGCGCGCCCCGCGGTGGGGCGCACGATGGTTGCCGCGTGACTCGACTTCGGTCGGGGCGCTGCGGCATGCTGCGGCTTGCGGGTCACGGCCGGGAGCCGGCCTGCGCAAGCCTGATGAACCTGACCGACAAAGTGGCGCTGGTGACGGGGGGAACCCGTGGCATTGGGGCGGCCGGCGCCCTCGCGTTGGCCCGGGAGGGCGCGCAGGTGGCGATCAGCGCGCGGCGCGATGACGCCCAGGCCCGCGCGACCCTGGCGGCGTTGCGCGACCTGGGGCGCCGGGCGGAGTTCATCGCGGCCGACTACGGCCGCCCCGCGGACGCCACCCGGGCCGTGGAGGACACGCTGCGGCAGTTCGGCCGGCTGGATGTGGTGGTCCATGCGGCGGGCGGGCCCGTCAACGGCGGGCTGTTGGAGATCACGCCCGAGCAGTGGGAGTCGGCCTTTGCCGTGCACGTGCACGCCGCCTTTCATCTCTGCCGGGCGGCGGTGCCCCACCTGCGCGCGCAGCGCGAGGGCGCCATCGTCCTCATCTCCTCCACCGCCGGCCTGCGCGGCATTGTGACCAACATCGCCTACCAGACGGCCAAGGGGGCGCTGCCGCAGTTCACCCGCGCGCTGGCCCGGGAGTTTGCCCCCGACAACATCCGGGTGAACTGCCTGGCGCCCGGGGTGGTGCGCACGGATTTCCACGCCACCATGACCGAGGCCCAGCGGCGGCTGAATCTCGAGCAGCGCATCCCGCTCCGCCGGGAAGGCACGCCCGAACAGGTCGCCAGCCTGCTCCTCGAGGTCGTGAAAAACGACTACCTCACCGGTGAGACCTTCACCATCGATGGCGGCCTGACCATGCGCATCGCCTGAGTCCCCGGGGGGGGGCGTGGTTCCGGGGCTGGTTCCCGCGCCTTGGCGCGGGCTCGAGCACCTCGCTGGGGCGTGGCCTTTCCCTGGCCTTTCCTGTTTGCCAGCGAGGGGCGGACTCGGCTATGACGCGGCGTGTCAGCCGTGCTGCACCACCATGAAACCCACGTTTTCGCTGCGCCGCCCGCTTTCCGTGGCGCTTTTCCTCCCCGCGCTGCTGGCGCTTGAAGGCTGTTCCACCATGATTCATCAACCCGCCGCCGCCGGGCGCGCCGACACCGAGGCGCGCCAGTTCGGCACCCTGCCGGACGGCACCCCTGTCCAGATCATCACCCTGCGCAACCGCCATGGCCTCGTGGCCAAGGTCTCCGAGTATGGCGCCCTGCTCACCGAACTGTGGGTGCCGGACCGCAAGGGCAACCTCGGCAACGTCGTGCTCGGGTTCGACAACCTCGCCCAGTACGTGAAGGGCCACCCGTTCTTCGGCGCCACCACCGGGCGCGTGGCCAACCGCATCGCCAAGGGCCGCTTCACCCTCGATGGCCGGGAATACACCCTCGCGGTCAACAACGGGCCCAACCACCTCCATGGCGGCCTCAAGGGCTTCGACAAGCGGCACTGGACCTGCACCACCCGCGTCGTCACCAACGGCGCCGCCGTGGCCGTGTTCACCTACACCAGCCCCGACGGCGAGGAAGGCTATCCCGGGACCCTCAAGGTCAAGGTCACCTACACCCTCACCGACGACAACGAGCTGCGCCTCGACTACGAGGCTGTCACGGACAAGGCCACCCCGGTCAACCTGACCAACCATTCCTATTTCAACCTCGCCGGCAGCGGCACCATCCTCGCCCACGTGCTGCAGCTCCATGCCGACCGCTACACCGCGGCCGATGCCACCCTCATTCCCACCGGCGAGCTCGCCCCCGTGCGCGGCACCGGCCTCGATTTCACCCAGCCCACCCCCATCGGCGCCCGCATCCAGGAGTACTTCCCGTTCGCCAAGGGTTACGACCACAACTTCGTCATCAATGGCGGCGGCGGCAAACTCGCCCCTTGCGCCCGCGTGGAGGAACCCCAGTCCGGGCGGGTCATGGAAATCAGCACCACCGAGCCGGGTGTCCAGCTCTACTGCGGCAATCACCTCGATGGATCCCTCACCGGCGTCGGCGGCGTGCGCTATGCCCAGCACACCGGGTTCTGCCTCGAGACCCAGCACTTCCCGGATTCCATCAATCACCCCCAGTTCCCCAACACGGTGCTGCGTCCCGGCCAGGTCTTCACCAGCACCACCGTCCACCGCTTCTCCACCCGGCCCTGAGGGCCGGACGGGAACTGCCCGGGGCTGACCTCCGCGCCGCGTCCGCCCTGCCTCAGGCCCGCACCCAGCGGCGGGCCTTCAGCTCGAAACGGGGCAGGGTGCCGGCCGGCACCAGCGTGACCGGCACGCGCAGGGTCAGGGCGGTCTCAAAGGCCGTCTCCAGCCGGTGCGCCAGCGTCTCCAGCCCGCTCGCCCCGGGCCCCGGTTCCACCCGCACGCTCATCTCCGCGAGAGCCCCCGCCTGGCTGAGCGACACCTGGTATTCCGCGACCTCGGGATGGGCCCGCAGGATTTCATCCACCGCGCTCGGATACACGTTCACCCCGCGGACAATCACCATGTCGTCCACCCGGCCCAGAATCCCGCCTTCGAGGGCCAGGTCGCTGCGGCCGCATTCGCATACGCGGTCCAGCGCCGTGCGCACCAGGTCGCCGGTGCGGTAACGCAGCAGGGGCGAACCCACCCGGGCCAGCGTGGTCAACACCAGTTCCCCCGGTTGACCGGCCTCCACGCTCGCGCCCGTGGCGGGGTCGATCACCTCCGGCAGGAACGCCGACTCCAGCACGTGCAGCGTCCCCGGCCGGGCCGGGCATTCGAACGTGACCGGGCCGGTCTCGGTCATCCCATGGTGATCGACAATGCGCGCGCCGTGCCACGCCGCGCTGAGGCGTTCCCGCATGGCGGGCAGGGATCCGCCAGGTTCGCCCGCCACCACGATCAGCCGGACGGGGCAGGCGCGCGCGGGGGCGCCCTCCTCCGGTTCCGGCACCGGGAGCGTCAGGTCGATGCCTTCGCGGGCGGCGGTCTCGGCGAGGTGCAGCGCGTAGGTGGGGGTGGCGCACAGGACACTGGCGCGGTGGTCGAGGATGGCCCGCACCCGCGCGGCCGTGCTCATTCCGCCGGCGGGCAGGCAACGGCAGCCCAGGCGCAGGCCGGCCTCGAAGGCGAGCCAGAAGCCAAGAAACGGCCCGAAGGAGAAGGGCAGGAAGAGGGTGTCGCGGGCGGTGACCCCGGAGACCTGCAGGACGACTGCCCAGTGTTCGACCATGGCGGCCCAGCTTTCCGGGGTGTCCAGCCATCGCAGGGGCGCGCCGGTGGTGCCGCTGGTCTGGTGGCAGCGCGTGTAGCGCTCGAGGGGGAAGGTCAGGTTGGTCCCGTAGGGCGGGTGGGCGGCCTGGTCGGCCACCAGCTCGGCCTTGGTGGTGAAGGGGAACCGCTCCGAGAAATCGTGCAGGCGCGCGATGCGGGTGGGCGCGTCGGCCGCCTCATACTTGTTCCAGTAGAACGGATTGGCGGGGAGGATTGCGCGGAGGAGTTCGCGCACCTGCTCGAACTGGCGCTGCGCCATGACCTGCTGGCGCGGGAAGTTGCCGGGAGGCACGGGCGGGGTGCGTCAGGGTTTGGCCGGGGCAACGGCGGCGACCTTGGGCTTGGGGGCGGGGGCGGGGGCGGGCTTGTAGAGCGTGACGAGGCCGCCGCCGGCCAGGGCCATGATCATGCCGAGGTAAAAGACCGGGTTGACCTGGCCCCAGTTGATTTCGTGGCGGGCGAGCCAGAGGGAGACGAGGGCGTTCATGACGGGGGCGCCGGCGAAGACGAGGGCCATGACCTCGGGGGGCTTGCCCTTGGCGCCGAAGGCGAGGAGGACGCCGAACGCGCCGATGGCGCCGGCGATGCCGGCGATGAGGGACCACCAGCTGCCGGAGGCGGTGTAGCCGGTGGTGGCGGCGCCCTTGAAGGCCAGCAGGGCCAGCGGGGCGAGCACGGCGGTGAGGAAGTAGGCAATGCCGACGAACAGGAAGGCCTTGTAGCGGCCGTTGACCGGGTCGCCCATGGCCACCTGGCCCTTGTGCAGGAGGATGCCGTAGACGCCCCAGGAAAGGACGGTCAGCAGCGTGAACAGCAGCCAGGCGTGGCTGGAGGAAGCGGGGGTCTCGTTCATTGCGGCCCTCTTTTAGGGAGCCCGGGGGGGGAGCGCAACAGGGAATGCGGCCGCCGCCGTCCGCCGTCCGGCGCCGGGTCAGCGCGGGCGGGCGGCCTCGGCCACGATCGAGGCGAGGTAATCGCGATACTCGCAGGCGGGCATGGACCGGACCAGGGCGTCCAGCTGGGCGGCGCTGATGAAGCCCCGGCGGAAGGCAGCCTCCTCGGGGCACCCGATTTTGATGCCTTGGCGCTGCTCGATGGTCTGCACGTAAGCCGAGGCGTCATGCAGGCTGCTGCTGGTGCCGGCGTCCAGCCAGGCGAAGCCGCGGCTGAGCCGGGTGACGCGCAGTTGGCCCTTCCGCAGGTAGGCGAGGTTGAGGTCGGTGATCTCCAGTTCGCCGCGCGCGGAGGGTTGCAGCTGCCGGGCCAGCCCGACGGCCTGGTGGTCGTAGAGGTAGACCCCGGGCACCGCGTAGGGGCTGCGGGGTTGCCGGGGTTTCTCCTCGATGGACACCGCCCGGCCCGCCGCGTCGAACTCCACCACGCCGTAGCGTTCAGGGTCCCGCACGGCATAGGCAAAGATGGAGGCGCCGCCCTGGAACTCCGCGATGGCGCGCGGGAAGGCGTCGCCGCCGAAGAAGATGTTGTCGCCCAGGATGAGCGTGAGGCTGTCCCCGGCGAGGAAGGTGTCGGCGATGAGCAGCGCCTGGGCGATGCCCCCGGGACGCGGCTGTTCGCGATACTCCAGCGTGATGCCCCACGCGCGGCCGTCGCCCAGCAGTTGCCGGAAGCGCGGCAGGTCCTGCGGGGTGGAGATGAGGCAGAACTCGCGGATGCCGCTGGCCATGAGGGTGGTCAGCGGGTAGTAGACCATGGGCTTGTCATAGACCGGCTGGAGCTGTTTGCCGGCCACCAGCGTGAGCGGGTAGAGCCGCGAACCGGTGCCCCCGGCCAGGATGACGCCTTTCATGGGCACAATTTAGGCCAGCCGGGCGCGCGAGGAAAGGCGGGTTCTTGGGCGGCCGATCAGGGTGGGGATGGAGGTTGGGCTGGACGAGCCGATAACTGGTGACGGTGGGGCGGGGCGTGCATTAGGCTGCCGGCCTGCCGCCGACCCTCGCGTCGAACCCTTGAGAATTCTGGTCACCAGTTTCACGTTTCCGCCCCAGGCCAACGGCGTGGCGGAGATTGCGCGGGCGCAGGCGTGCGGCCTGGCGGCGCGCGGCCATGAGGTGACGGTGGCGACGGATGCCGATCCGCGCCGGACGGCGGAGCACGCCTTCGGCCGCCTGCGGGTGGAATCCTTCGCCGTGCAGGGGAGGTTCGCCTCGGGCCGCGGCTACGAGGGGGAGGTGGCCCGTTACCAGGACTTCATCGCCAACGGCCCCTTCGACATCATCCTGTGCAATTGCTGGCAGAACTGGGCGACCGACCTGGCCGTGCCGGCCTTCCCGCGCAGCGGGGCCCGCAAGGTGATCGTGACGCAGGGATTGGACGCGCACCTCTGGCATCCGCATCCGCGCTTTGCCTGGGGCCTGCCCAGCTGGGCCCGCGGCCTGGCCTACACCACCCGGCTGCCGGGCATGATGCGGGCCTTTGACCAGGTCGTGTTCCTCAGCCGCCGCCGCGATTGGGGCCGCTTCTTCGACCATTGGCTGGCGGTCCGCTGCGGGCTGGACCACGTGTCGATCATCCCCAACGGGATCGACCTGGGACCGCTGCAGCAGGTGACGCTGGATTTCCGGGCCACCTACGGCATCCGCACGCCGCACCTGATTCTCAACGTGGCCAACTACTGCGATCGCAAGAACCAGCTGGCCACCCTGCGCGCCTTCCTGAAGGCCCGCCGCCGCGATGCCACCATGGTCTTCATCGGGAGCGAGTGGAACGAGTATGCGGCCAACCTCCGCCGCGTCCACGAGGCGCACGGGCAGCAAGCGGGCCCGGTCCTGTTCCTCGAGCGGGTGCCCCGGGCCCACATCTATGCCGCCTACCAGGCGGCCGACCTCTTCATCCTGAACGCCAAGGCCGAGACGCAGCCGCTGGTGCTGCTGGATGCGATGGCGTCGGCCGTGCCGTTCCTGTCCACGGACACGGGGTGCGTGTCGGAGTTTGCGGGCGGCTGCCTCGTGCGGGGGGAGGGGGACACGGCGCGGGCCCTCGGCCGGTTGCTGGACGATCCGGCCCGGCGCCGCGAATTGGGGGAGGCGGGCCGAGCCCAGGCCCACGCGCGCTATTCCTGGGAGCAGGTGATCACGGAGTGCGAACGGGTCTTCTCGCGCCTGCTGGCGGCGGGTGGCCCGGCGCGGGCCTGAGGCGCCTAGCGCTGGAGGGCGGCCCAGAGGTGGGGCCCCCAGAAGGTGACCTTCTCCTTGGTGGCGGCCCGCAGCAGCGCCCCCAACACCGCCCGGCTGATCCGGCTGAGGGGCACCTTCAGCCAGCGCTGATCCCGGATGGCGTCCCCTTCGTCGGCAAACTCCGACCGGGTGAACCCGTGCATCTCCGCGAGGGAGTTCAGGCAGTTGGGGGTGTAGGTCCAGACGTGGGTGATGTCGTTGAACAGGTTCATGCCCACCAGCGGGGAATCGCCGTTGGGATAACGGAGGATGAGGCGGCCGCCGGGGGCGAGGACCCGGCGGGATTCCCGGAGCAGGTCCATGACGGCGTCCTTGCTGATGTGCTCGATGAAATCGATGGCGACCAGCGCGTGCAGGCCGGCGTCCGGCTGGGCGGTGAGCCAGGCGAGGGCATCGGACTGGACCACGGCGGCGCCGGTCTGCCGGGCGAGGGCGATTTGTTCGGCGCTGGAGTCGACCCCCGTCACGTTCCCGCAGCCGCGGTCGCGCAGCCAGCAGAGGAAGCTGCCGTGGCCGCAGGCCAGCTCGGCCACCCGGGCGCGCGGGTCGGACGGCAGCCAGGGGCGCACGAGCTGGTCATAGACATGGGCCTTGTCCCGGGCGATGCGCTCGACGTCGGCCAGTTGATGGATGCCGCGGGCGGTGGCCTGGTATTGGTAGTAGTCGAGATGGCTCATGGCGTGCGGTGGACGGCCGGCTGGAAGCCCAGTTCGGCGAAGAGGCCGCGGAAGCGTTGTTCCCACGTGTGCTCGGCCCGGCACCGGCGGTGGGCGGCCTGCGCGATGCGCAGGCACTCCGCCGGGCGCCGGGCGTAATGCCCGTGCAGTTCGATCAATTCCTCCACGCTGCGGTAGAGCAGGATTTCGCGGCCCACCTCAAAATGCCCGGCCAGCTCCCAGTGGTAGGTGGTGAGGTAACAGGCCCCCGCCCCCGGACACTCGAAGTCGCGCGCCTTGGTCGTGGTCATGGCGTCCCCCGCCAGCGCCAGGCCGATGCCGAGGTTGATCTGGCTGGATCGGAACACCCGCGCCGGGCTGTCCACCCACTGGCTGTCCGGCCAGCCCCGGCCAAACAGGCGCAGGTCGATGCCCGCCCCGCGCAGCCGATCCACGATGGCCGCCCGCTCCAGCTTCCAAGAGCCCACCCAGCTGAACGGATAGGCAAACTCCGCCGACGCCGGCGGCTCCGCGCACGCAGGGTCCGCGTGAAACCCCGGCGGCAGGTAACGCACCGCCGCGCCCCGGCGACGATACCAGTCCAGCGCCGCCTGCGCGCTGGTCAGGTTCAGGTCAAAGCGCGGCGCCCACCGCCCGTAGTCGTCGTCCCCGCTCGCGTAAATCCCGTATGGGAAAAACTCCACGCGATCGTCGAGGTTCATCCCCAGGAGCGGGCATTTCCAGCGCCGCCGCAACACGTCGAAGGCCGCGTCCGACAGCAGCGAGGGCCGCGCGTAGAACAGGATGAGATCCGGTTCCCCGCCCGGCGGCGTGAATTGCTCCAGGGCCTGAACCACCGCGGCGGCCGCCTCCCCGGGTCGCGCCGCTCCCAACCGCGGCCGCAGGTCCAGGCAGTCCAGGTCCGCCAGCCGCCGCAGCTCGGGAAAAAGTTCGCCCGGTTCCCACATGCAGTCCCCGATGAACAGGATGCGCCGCAGGGGTTGCGGGGGGGCATGCGGCAGGGGGCGGGGCAGGGGCGGGTCGGCCGGGGTGGGGGCGGCGGCCTCGCGCCGCAGGTGGCCCAGGTAGGCGGCCTCCAGTTGGCGCGCGCGCCGACGGGTCCAGTGCCGCAGGAGCGGACCGCGCAGCAGGGCCCGGCGCAGGGTGTGGCGGAGGGCCTTCATGCGGCGGACCGGCCGGGATAGCGGTGGGTGCGGGCGACAGCCGGGGCCCGGGGCCCGGGAGGCATGCCGTCGCGTGTCATTCGAGGCACGGTATCGGCAGCCCGGCGCCGGTCTCCAGCCGAAACTTCCCGTGCCGGCCGCGCCGGCCGGGCGGTTCTACCCGCACTGGGCCTGGTGCCGCAGGGCATGGTCAATGAGGACCAGGGCGGTCATGGCCTCGACCATGGGCACGGCGCGGGGCAGCACGCACGGGTCATGGCGGCCACGCCCCTTCAGGGTGGTGTTCTTGAAGTCCACACTCACCGTCTCCTGCTCGTGCATGACCGTGGCCACGGGCTTGAAGGCGACGCGGAAGTAAATGGTTTCCCCGTTGGAAATGCCGCCCTGCACGCCGCCGCTGCGGTTGCTGGTGGTGCGGACCTTGCCGCCACGCATGCGAAAGGGATCGTTGTGTTCCAGGCCGGTCAGGGTGATGCCGCCAAAGCCGCTCCCGATCTCAAAGCCCTTGCTGGCCGGCAGGCTGAGCATGGCCTTGGCCAGGTCGGCCTCCAGCCGGTCAAACACGGGCTCGCCCCACCCGGGCGGGACGCCGCGGGCCACCCCCTCAATAAGGCCGCCCACGCTGTTGCCCTCCCGGCGCATGCGCTCAATCAGCCGGGTCATGCGCGCGGCCGCCGCCGGGTCGGGGCACCGCACCGGGTTGGCCTCCACGTCGCGCAGTGTCACGCGCTCGCGATCCACGGTGGCGGTCACGCGCTGCACCTGGCTCACCCAGGCCAGCACCTCCACGCCGTGTTTCTGGCGCAGGAGCTTCCTGGCCACCGCCCCGGCCGCGACCCGCCCGATGGTCTCCCGCGCGCTGGTTCGGCCGCCGCCCGGCCACGCCCGGTGGCCGAACTTGGCCTGATAGGTGTAGTCGGCGTGCGACGGACGAAACTTGGCCGCCATCTCCGAGTAGGCCTCCGGCCGGAAATCCTCGTTGCGCACCATCATCGAGATGGGCGTCCCCAAGGTCAGGCCCTCAAAGGTCCCCGAAAGTATCTGCACGGTGTCCGTCTCCTTCCGCGGGGTCACCAGCTTGGATTGCCCCGGCCGGCGCCGGTCCAGGTCCGGCTGGATGTCCGCCTCGGTCAGCGCCAGCCGCGGCGGGCAACCATCCACCACCACGCCCACCCCGCCCCCGTGGCTTTCCCCCCAGGTGGTGACGCGGAACAGTTGACCGAACGTGTTCGCCATGGCACCCAGCCTAACGGGAACGCCGGGCCAAGGTCAAAGTCATCCGCCCTTGCCGGGGGGCACGAAACGGAAACCCAAAGCGCCCAACGCCCGAGATCCGATGCGGGGCGCATGGGCCTCACCTTCTCCCTTATGGACTGCGGTAGCGCAGTTACCGCTTTTCCCCCGGAAGCCAGGCTTCCGCCTCCCCCATGAAGGTGAGAGGCAAGCCGCCGCACCGCGTCTTTCCCTCTCCCCTGAACGGGGGTAGGGAAGGGATGAGGTGATTCGTGGGGCAAGACCTGGGACCTGGGCACGCGCCTTCTTCGGTGTGGACGCTGCCCGCGCGTCCACGCCCCTTGACTCCCTGCAGGGCTGCCCCCTAGGTTAAGGCCGCGTAACGCATGAGCGCTCTTCCACCCAGCCTGTCCGTGTGGGTTGCCGACGACCTCGTATGCCTCCGCATCACCGGCCGGGCCGCCTGTGCCGGCAGCGTGGACTTCCGCCGCCTCATGCTGGGCCTGCGGGAGAAGGGGCACGTCCGCTTCCTCCTCGATCTCTCCCAGTGCCAGTTGATGGACAGCACCTTCCTGGGTGTCATGGCCTGGCTGGTGCTCCAGTTTTCCGAGGGCCCGGTGCCGGCCCGGATCGAGTTGCTCAATCCCAGCGCCCGCATCGCCGGGTTGCTGGATAACCTGGGCGTGGCCCACCTCTTCCCGGTCCATGAGGGCGGTGTGCCCCGCCCGGAGGGTGCCGCAATCGAGTCAGCCGCCTTGCCGGCCCCGGCGGACCGCGCCGAGGTGGCCCGCACCTCCCTGGAGGCCCACGAGTTGCTGAGCCGGCTCGACCCGCGCAACGCCGCGCGATTCAAGGACGTGGTGGAGTTTCTCCGGGAGGACCTCGAAAAGCTGGCGCGCAAGGGACTGGCCCCGCTGCCGCCGGCATCCGCCGACCTGGCGGAGCGCAACCCGTAATGAGCGCCCCCGCCCGTCCCCGCCTCACGCGGAACGCGCTGCGCTGGTTGGTCTTGCTGGGGGTGGCCTTGGCCGGGGTGCTTGCCCTGCAGGCCGGCTTGCCCGCCCGCCTTCGGGAGATTCTCCAGGCGGTGCTCGATTGGATCAGCCATCTGGGCGGCTGGGCGCCGGTGGTCTTCGTGCTGGTCTTCATTCTCCTCTGTGTCCTGGTCATGCCCGGGTCGCCGCTCACCTTCGGCGCCGGTGCGATCTTCGGCTTCTGGCACGGGGCAGCCCTCGTCTCCGTGGGCGCCACCCTCGGCGCCACCGCCGCCTTCCTCGTCTCCCGTCACCTCGCCCGGGGTTGGGTCACCCGCCGCTTTGGCGCCCACCCGGTCTTCCGGGCCCTGGATCAGGCCGTCGCCTCGGAGGGATGGCGCATCGTCTTCCTCACCCGCCTCGCCCCGGTGTTTCCATTCTTCCTCATCAACCACCTCTACGGATTGACCCGGGTTCCCCTCCGCCAGTATGTGCCCGCCACGTGGGCCGGCAGCCTCCCCGGCTCCACCCTCCTGGTCTATCTCGGCCATGTCGCCCGCCAAGGGGCGGAAGGCGGGGCGGCCAAGACCGACTGGCTGCGCTGGGGCTTCTTCCTCGTGACAGGCTTCGCGACCATGATCTACCTGGCCTCGGTCGCCCGTCGCCAGTTGGCTGAGCGCCTGCAGGCGGACCCCGCCTCGTCCCGGACGCCATCCTCCTCCTCCGGGGTCAGCCAGATAACCTAGTAATTCCTCGCCGGTCAGGCCTCTTCCGGGCCCTCTTCGGGCCACGCTCTGCCCAATTTCGGGCACAACCCCCGCCAGCCTTCAACAAGGCGCCTCACTTCAGGGGCAGCAATTAAGTCCTAGGATCAGACAAGAAGTGTCCTAGTGCTTACATGATTACGAGCGTACATGACTTCAGCTGTAAGCCTTAGGTAGTGAAGTTTTCTTCACGGAGGTGAGCAGCGAGTTCTCCCGGGGGTTCCGCCGCAGGCGGGCGGGGTTCGGGGGAAACCAACACCAACAACGAAGCAGGACAAGAAAGCACGACGTATGAAAACCATGATGGCGGAAAATGGCCCGGTGCAGGCCGGGACGGGTTTGGGTGGGTTTTGGCGACAGTGTCGGGCGCGCGGGCGGAAGGTTGGGTTGGCCCTGGGGATGGGGTTGGCGGTGGTGGCCGGGACTTCGGCGGCCCGCGCGGCCACGACGGACTTTGAGTCGTTCACGCCCAATGTGACGGTGAACTACCAAGGGCCGGGCAGCACGACCTTGTGGTATGGCTACACGGTTCCGAACCCGTATGGGAGCCTGTGGACGCTGGTGGACCCGTGGGGATTTGGGCGGGTCAACGACGCCAACCTGCTTAACAACTTTGATGAGCGGGTGGTCTACGATGAAACCGGCACGAACAAGGTATGGCGGGTTTCCAATGCGGTGACCTCGGGCGGATTCAGCGACCTGCCCAACTGCCTCAGCACCTGTGTGGCGGCGGGCGAGACCAACGCCGGACTCTACAACTACCGGGGCACCAACCATACAGCCCCGATCGGCCCCTTGGCCCGCGCCTATGCGGAACAGCGCCTGTTTCACATGAAGGCGCGCTTCAAGTCGGCCACGGGGGCTGCGCAGTCTGGCTTGTCCATCCAACTCAGTGCCGCGGCACGCCAATCCGACAAGCGCATGACCTGGGTGAGCATCTCGGACCCGGGGTCCGGCGGCTTCAATCTCGTCTTCACCGATGTCACGGCCGGGGGCGCGACGTTCCCCAGCACCACCATTGCCACCGGCATCTCCTATGCCGACTGGCACACGCTGGATGTCTACGTGGAATTTGTGGACGGCCTGAACCCGGATGGGAGCGGCAATGACATTGTCACGGTCTTCCTCGATGGCACGCAGGTTCACGTGGGCACCACCTGGGAGACCTACTACCGGGCCTTGGCCACGCCGCTCGTGAACGCGGTGGACTCCATCATGTTCCGGATCTCCGGCACTGCCGTTCCCGCCAATGCCGGCTTTGGCTTTTACTTCGATGACGTCCTGGTGGAAATCCCGGACACGGTGCCGCCGATCCTGGCCTGCCCGGCGGACGTGACGGTGAACGCGGATGCCGGCCAATGCTCGGCCTCCGCCGTGGCCTTGGGCACCCCGAGCGTGTCGGACAACGCGAGCCCGGCCTGCGGGACTGTCACGGTGACCAGTGATGCCCCGGCGCAATTCCCCGTCGGCACCAACCTGGTGACCTGGACGGCGACCGATGCGGCGGGCAACAGCAGCACCTGCGTGCAGACCGTGGTGGTGGTCGATGGCGAGAACCCGGTGGTGACCTGTCCGGCGGACATCACGGCCACGGCCCCGGCGGGGCAGTGCACGGCCAGTGTCTCGTTCTCCGCCACGACCTCGGACAACTGCGGCGTGGCCAGCACCGTCTACGCCATCGGCATCACGCCGATCCCGAGCCCCTACGCCTTCCCCGTCGGGGAGACCACGGTGTCGGTGACGACCACGGACGTGAATGGCAACACCGCGTCGTGCAGCTTCAAGGTCACGGTGGCCGACAGCGAGCCGCCGACGGTGATCTGCGACAGCAAGACCGTCTACCTCGACGCCTCCGGCGCGGCCTCCATCGTGCCGGCGGATGTCTATGCCAGCGGCAGTGACAACTGCGGGACGGTCACCCCCGTGAGCGTCAGCCCCAGCAGCTTCACCTGCGCGAACCTGGGGGCCAACACGGTGACGTTGACCGTGCAGGACGCCAGCGGCAACACGGCCACGTGCAACGCCACGGTGACCGTGGTGGACCTGATGCCGCCGGTGGTCGTGTGCCAGCCGGCGACCCTCATCCTGGACGGCAGCGGCCAGGCCAGCCTGATCCCGGCCGACGTCTACGCCAGCGCCAGCGACAACTGCGGCACGGTGAGCATTGTCGGGGTCAGCCCGAGCAGCTTCACCTGCGCCAATGTGGGGCCCAACACGGTCACCCTGACCGTGCATGACGGGCATGGCAACGTCGGCACCTGCCAGGCCACCGTGACGGTCGTGGACAATGAGGCGCCGGTCATTACTTGCCCGGCCGACCAGCAATTGGTCGACAACCTGGCGCTCGTCTACACGACCCCGACCGCAACGGACAACTGCCCGGATGGCGTGACGGTGGTGTGCAACCCGCCCTCGGGCGGCACCCTGCAGCCTGGCG
>JBJOEZ010000020.1:0-76733 GCA_046048995.1 Verrucomicrobiota bacterium
GGAAGTGTTTTGTCCGGGGCGGAGTGCCGGATGTGGAGGAGCTCAAGGGACTGGTCGCCGAGATCACAAGACGCCGGGCGGTGGACCTGATGCGGCGCCTCAGGGCCGGCCGCCGGGATATCAACGTGACCAAACCGCTGGGCGACAGCGAAGAGCAACTGCCCGCTCCCGAGCCCGATGGCCTCAGCGAACTGGACCGCAGGGAGGTCGGGGCCATGTTGAGCGCCCTGATGCGAACGTTGTCCACGGGAGAGCAGCGGCTGCTGCGGGCGTTTTACGTGGACGGGCTGAAGCAGCGGGAAATCGCGGAGGCGTTCGGCATCCCGCTGGGCACCGTGGGGGTGACGCTGGACAGAGCCCGGCGCAAACTGAGGGAGGCCATGGGAGGCAACACCAACTATTTCATGGGCTCGCTTTCCGCCAGTTGCCTGGATGTAGACCCGAACAAACTGTTCCTCAGGCAGGCACCAGACGGTCTGCCCCGGAACACCACCGCGGCGGAGCACATGGACCGGTGGGAACCCATGGAGGGGAGCGGTGAACTCCGGCCAGGGCGGGGCGGAGGGAATTGGAATACCGCCATGCTCCGGGAAATGCTGGCGCTGTTGCAGGACGTGCGGGAGCCGGGTCCGGTGATCCCGCCCAAGGCGGCGGAAGCGTTCGAGAAGCAAATGGAGGCGTTGTCCAAGGAAAGCGAGCGCCCGGCGTTGGAATAGCACGAGCAGGCGCCGGTGGCCCCGCCCCGGCGGAAACGCGCCAAGGATTAGGCCCTCGCCGGGGGCTTCCCTGGGTTTCTAGAGCACCAGGGCCGCGAGCAGCAGCTTCTCCAAGGCGCAGCCCTCGCCCCGAAAGACGACGTTGTAGCCGGAGTTGCCCGCGTAGACCTTGTCCCCTTCCCCACCTTCTTGCCGTCGACGCGCCCCGCGACGTTGTAGCCCGAACTGCCGGAGTAGATCTTGTTGCCCTCGATGCGCCCCACCACGTTGAAGCCCGAACTACCGGAGTAGACCTTGTCGCCCTCGATTCGGCCCGCGACGTTGTAACCGCCCGACCCTGAGTAGACCTTGGCCGTTTTGGGGGAGCGCTCGGCCAGTTCAATGCGGGGGAACGTCCATACTTGGGTCACCTCAGCGGAAAGCAGGTCCGCCTTCGTTCCCTGCGCGTTGACGAGGACCATGGCAAGCCCCGCCAGGATGGGGAGAATCAGCCGCCGCATGGTGGGGAAACTGCGCAGCCTCCCCTGCCCTGGCAACGCCAAAAGGCCAGCCCGCCCATGGCCGCATGCGCGGCGGCCTTCAGGCGGCCGGTTGCGACAGCACCCCGGCCAGCGCCCGCAGCCGCGCCTCCACGGCGTCGATAACCGCGTCCGGCGTGGAGGTCCCGGCGGTCAACCCGACCACGGCGGCGTTCTCGAGCCATTCCGGGCGGAGGTCCGCCGGTCCCTGCACCTGGTGCACGCGCGCCCCCTGCCGGGCGCAGGTCGCCGCCAGCTCCCGGGTGTTGTTGCTGTGCGCGCCGCCCACCACAATCACCACGTCCGCCTGCCGCGCGATTTCCACCGCCGCAGATTGCCGCTGCTTGGTCGGCTGGCACACCGTGTCAACAAAGCGCACCTCGGATGCCGGGAATCGTGCGCGCAGGAGCGCCACCAACCCCCGCACCCGCTCGATGGGCTGCGTGGTCTGCGCCGCCACCCCAAACCGGGGCCGCGGGGCAAGCTGGCGCACGTCCTCCTCGGTCAGGACCACGTCAAACGCGTCCAGGTCCCCGGTCAGTCCGCGCACCTCGACATGCTGGCGCTGGCCGACAATCACAGGGTGAAACCCCTCGGCCACCAGCGCCGCGACCGCGCGATGCGCCACATGCACCAGCGGACAGGTGGCCTCCACCACGTCGAGCCCGCGCCCCCGCAGTTCGGCCACCGCCCGCCGCGAGGTGCCGTGGGCGGTGATCATCACCGCCGACGTGGCCACCTCGTCGGCTTGGTGCACGGTTTTAACCCCATGGGATGCCAGCTGTTGCAGGACGACGGGGTTGTGGACCAGGTCGCCCAGGATGGTGATGGGCCGGGACTGGTCCAGGGCCAGGGCGATGGCGTCGCGGACGCCGAAACACATGCCCAGATGGGCGGCGCGAAGGATCTGCATGCGGGAGGCGGGTTGGGGCCGCGCCAGGGCGGCCGGGTTTTCAGTGGGTTCAGTGACAGGCGCACCAGCCACGGGCTGGCACTTTGCATTACAAAGCATAAGACGGCGTCCGTGGTTTGGCGTTCAATCTGGGGGCGCTATTTCGGGCGGGATTGCTCGACGATCTGGGCGAGCAACTCGATGTAGGCGGTGAAGGCCCGGCGGCCGGCGGGGGTGAGGGCGTAGGTGCTGAGGGGGCGTCCACCCTGGAAGGCCTTGGTCACAGCGACGTAGCCGGCCTCGTGCAGGGTGCGGAGGTGGGTGGTGAGGTTGCCGTCGGTCATCCCCAGCGTTTGCCGCATCTCGGTGAAGGCGACCTGCGGGTTGGCGGCGAGCAGCGACATGATGGCGAGTCGTCCCTTCTCGTGGATGACGCGGTCGAGGTTGAGGAAAGGCTCCGGGTTCACGCGGCGGGGGACCGGGGCTCGGTGACGCTGAGGTAGAGGCCGTAGGCGAGGTGGCAGCCGCCGAAGAACACGCCCATGATCGCGTGGGCCGCGGCGGTGGAGCGCAGCTCGGGCCGGCTTTGCGTCAGGAAAACCAGGGCGCAGCCGCCGAGGACCAGGAGCCATCCGAACACCCGGATGCCGCGCGGGGTGAAGAATCCGGCGGCGTGGAGGGCGCAGCCATAGACGATGATCCAGAGCTGGGCCAGGTGGGCGGCGCCCCAGGGATTTGCGTTGACCACGTTGAACACGCCGGCCAGGAGGGCGACGAGAAAGGCCGGCAGCACCGCCTGCGAAACGCGCCGGGTGGGCGGGGACCAGAACGGTTCCGCCGCCTGCAGCGCCTGGCGGCGGACCAGCAGCAGGGAGGCGGTCAGCGCGGCCACGCTCACGACCATCCAATAGAGCGCAAATCCCCGGTTGGTCTCCACGGGCACCCAGCGCGGGAGCACCGACGCCCCCACCCCCACCCCGCCGCTGACCAGCATCACCGGCGCCAGCGCCCGGCGATACAGCGTCGAGCGTTCCATCAACGTGCGGATGACCTGGAGATTCTCGGCAGCCCAATGGGTGTCCATGCCCCGCACTTTGCGATACAAAGAGAAGGAAGGCAAGTCATCCGTGCGCCCGTTGGGCGGGCAGCTAGGCGGCCCGGGCGGGCGGCGGGGCGGGAAGCCCGGGCACGGTGTCCTGCGCCGGCACCGGCAGTGGCCGGGCGGTCAACCGTTTGGACCAGCGCTGGAAGGGAACCTCGACCCAGCGGAAGGACAGGCTGGCCAATCCCGTGGTCAGGGCCACCGACGCCAGCAGGGTGGCCATCCCGAGGGCCAGGCTCCAGGCCGACAGGGTGGCGCCGGGGAGAACGTGGGCGACGACCCGGGCGAGGACGATCAGGACCAGGTCGTGCCACACGTAGAAGCTGTAGGAGATGCGGCCATAAAACCGGGCCACGGACCCATCGAGGCCGGGGAGTAGCCGCTGCGCGGGCACGGCGACGAGGCCGCCGATGAGGGCGGCGGCGCCGAGTCCCTGCAGGATGCGCAGGTCGTCGCCGAGGGCATCGGCGCCGAGCAGGACCAGAAGGCTGAGCCAAGGAAGCGCGGAGGCGGCCAGCGGGCGCCGCGCCGCCAGGTTGCGGAAGGCGTCCACCTGGTCCCGGATCAGGTAACCGAGGTAAAAGAGGAACAGGTAGCCGCTGAAGGCATTGTGCACGAGGGAAGCGGCGGCCTCCGCCGGCAACGCCCCCGCCAGGAGGCACCACTTGGGGATGCCCGCCAAGGCGACCAGCGAGAGGAGCAACAGCAGGCGGCCCCGGGGCGACAGACGCAGGCTGCCGGCGTGCAGCAAGGGCAGCAACAGGGAACAGCGCAGTTCAATGCCCAGCGTCCATGTCACCTGATTCATCGTCGGGGTCCAAAGGAGCACATTGCCGAGGATCGTCCCCAGCCCCGGCGGACTGGCCGGATGCAGCATGGTGGACCGGTAGCCGTCCGCCGCCCCGAACCAGGCGGGCAGAGGCCAACCCCAGGACGCCGAGCCCCACAGGCAGAGCGCGATCACGGCCGTGGACAACAACAGCACCGGGTAAATGCGGAAGAGGCGTCGCACCGCGAAGGCCCGCCACGTGGACCACTGGAAGGCGCCGGCGTGGAGCAACCCGAGCCCGAGGACATACCCGCTCAACACAAAAAAGAGGGTCACCGCGGCGTTCCCGTTGAAGACCCGGTCCGCCGCCAGCGCCAGGCCGGATTCATTCGCCCCGCCCGGGAAGGCCCGGAAACTGTGCGCCAGCGCCACGGTCATGGCCGCCAGCCCGCGCAACGATTCCAGGCGCGGCAGGAAGGACGAGGCGGCGCCGGGCGAGACGGTCAGGATGGGGGCCGGCTGGGACATCGGGAGGTGGCAAGGACGCGTGCTTGGCGCCAGAGAGGCATCGGCAGGGGAACCGCGGACTTGATGCCGGGTTGGAGCCTTGGTCCGGGGGGGAGGGGCACGCGGCCCCACGCAGGCTGGGTCAGGACTGCCCTGCGGGGGGCGACCCGGTTTGCCCCCCCGCCGGCCCGGTTTCCCCCGGTCCGACCCTGATTTCCTTGCTGTTCCCCGCCCCGGATTATGGTAAGGTCCGCGCGTCCCTGAATAGGCCTGTCCCCTATGAAGCCCTGCACGCGCGTTCTCATCGTCTCCGCCCTGCTCACGCTGGCCTGCCTATGGATTCTGACCGGGCCCGACTCCCGCCCCACGGACCCCGTTGCCAGCGCGCCGGATAGGGACGCCGGCACGTTGGGTGGGCCCTCTGCCGCCACCGTGGCGGCCGCGGAGGCCTTGGCGGTGTCGCAGCCCGGCAACCCGGTTCCGGCGCCGGTCGCGCGGCTGGCCCGCCCGGCCGCCTGCGTGGACTTCCTCGCCTGGGCCAGCACCTACACCAACACGCCCCCGGCCGACCGGCCCGCCCTGCTGGCCGAAGGTCGTGCCCTGGCCCAAGCCCGCCTCACCGCCCTGGCCGACCTCATCCCGCAGGACCCGGAATCCGCCCTGGCCAACGAACTGCCCTACGCCCTGCGCAAGGCCCTGCCGCCGGAACTTCAGCCGTTGCTCGAGGAACGCGTGAGCCGCCGGGCGGACTTCGAGGTGGTGGGCCTGGTCCCGGAAGCGGGCCGGTCGATGGCAACCCCCGTGGTGCGCAGCGTGGACACCGCCGAGGGCCGCTACCAGGTCTTCGCCTACGGCGAGGGCGCCCAGTATTACACGCGCACCAACTTCCCCGTCAGCGGCATCGCCGTGCCCGTCACCGCCGCCTCGCGGCGGGAGCCGAACCCGCTGTTCGAGCCGGTCAAGCTGATGGCCCTGCGGCCCAACCCCGCCCGCCTGGTGGAGACGGCCGAGGTGGACGACGTGGTGGCAAAGCTCGCGTCGGAACCCATCTGCTCCGTCTCCGGCCAGCCCGTGCTGGCGCAGGGCACGCCCGCGGGGGTGGAACTGGGCGGAGTGTTTGAGTTGTTCGACCAGCAGGCGCACGCGGAGGACTACCAGCAGGCCGTGCCGCGCCGGCAACACCTGCACGGGACCGGGCTCCCGGTGGCGGCGGCCGGCGGTGATGGCGTGGTGGGCGAGGCGCCCATTGCCTACGCCTACAACTCGATCGGGACCAAGCGCTATCTCTTCCTGCGCGTGCGCTTCACGGACGGCAGCTACACGATCGGGAGCAACACGGCGGTGACCCTCCTGAACAACCTGTCCAACTTCTATGCCACCATGTCCTACGGGAAACTGCTGGTGGCGCCCGTGACCGGCAGCCCGTCGAGCGGGTCGGCCGTCACCCCGGAACTGCAACTGCCCGAGGCGGCCGCCTTTTACGACAACGCGGGCCTGTCCAAGCTTTACCCGGCCGCCCTCTCGGCCGCGCGCGCGGCGGGCTACAACCCGGACAACTACCATTTCGCGTGCGTGTTCACGTCGGGCAAGCCCGCCGCGGGCTACGCGGGCGTGGCCTACGTGGGGGCCAAGGGCGCGCACATGGCCAACGGCTACTTCAGCGAGTCCGTCACCTCGCATGAACTGGGCCACAACCTCGGCCTCTACCACGCGCACTACTGGGATACCGACGACAAGTCGACCATCGGCGACGGGACGAGCGTGGAGTATGGCGGGCCGTATGACGTGATGGGCGGGGGCGGCTACTCGGCCGGCCATTACTCGGCGGGGCACAAGCGCGTGCTGGGCTGGATCACGGACGCGATGGGGCCGCTGGCGCCCGCGGGGCGGAACACCTACCGGCTCTACGTGCATGACAACCAGGGCGTGAACAACCTCGTCACCGCCCTGCGCGCCTCCCGCAGCGGCAAGGATTACCACGTGGAGTACCGGCAGCGCTACTCGGGCGACAACCTGCGCAACGGGGTGATCCTGACCTGGTGCGACGACGGCGGGAACAACGCGACCGTGCTGGACGCGCGCCCGGGGGAATCCGGGGACGCGCTGCACATCGGCCGGACGTTCAGCGACCCGGGGGCCAACGTGCACATCACGCCGGTGGCGCGGGGCAACGTGACGCCGGACTGGGTCGACGTGGTGGTGCACACCGGGAGCACCTCGGGCAACCTGCAGCCGGTGGTGCGGGTGGCGGCCAGCCAGACCCAGGCCGCCACGGGCCAGTCCATCAATTTCACGGCCACGGCGACCGACGGCAACGGCGACGCGCTCGCCTACTACTGGGAGTTTGGGGACGGGGGCTACACCACCTCCAACGACCCCGAGGTGTCGCGCAGCTACAGCGCGGCCGGCGAATACGCCGTGCAATGCGTGGTCAGCGACATGCGCGGCGGCAAGGCGCGGGACACCGTCCTTGTGCGGGTGGGCTCGCCTTCCACCTTCCGGATCAGCGGCCGGGTGCTTGACCAGAACCAGCAGCCGGTGGTGGGAATCCGGGTGAAGGCCGGCAGCAAGTGGGCCCACACGGACAGCGACGGCACCTACGCCATCGTGGGACTGGCCGCCGGCAGCTACACGGTGAGCGCGGCGGAGATGGTCAGCGCCAACACCAGCTTCCTCAAGCCGTTCTTCTCCAACCCGGTCACGGTGGGACCGAGCTTCACCACGGCGGACTTCATCACCGGCACCGACCCGCCGGACACCTTCACGACCCTGGTCAGTTCCAACGCCACCTGGCGCTACCTCGACGACGGGTCCGACCCGGGCACGGCCTGGCGGGCGTCCTCGTTCGACGCCTCGGCCTGGAAAAGCGGCGCGGCCATCCTGGGCTACGGGCAGAGCAACGAGACCACCGTGCTGAACTACGGGCCCGACCCGACGAACAAGTTTGTCAGCTATTACTTTCGGCGCACCTTCACGGTGGCCAACCCGGCGGCCTACCCGAGTTACCGGCTGCAGGTCCTGCGCGACGACGGGTTTGTGGCCTACCTGAACGGGGCGGAAATCTGGCGGGACAACCTGCCGACGGGCGAGGTGACGGCGGCGACCCTGGCGCTGGACTCGACCGAGCCGGACTCCTGGCTGGCGCGGACGCTCAACCCGGCGCAGTTGGTGGCGGGCACGAACACGCTGGCGGTGGAGGTGCACCAGGTGCAGGCCAACAGCAGCGACCTGAACTTTGGCCTGATCCTCGGCGGCCTGAGCCCCTCGAGCGCCACCGGGCAGAAGCTGGTCTACCTGACCGCGCCGACCACGTGGACCTTTGTGGCGGGGCCGACCAACGTGCCGCTGGCGGCCACGGCGCTGGCCGAGGGCGCCACCGTGACGCGGGTGGACTTCTACCGGGGCACCACCAAGCTGGGCGAGGACGCGGCCTCGCCCTACACGCTCACCTGGACGAACGCCCCCGTGGGCACCAACAGCATCCGCGCGGTGGCGCTCTTCAGCACGGGCCTGAGCGCGACCAGCGCGCCCGTGGCGGTGGTGGTCACCCCGCTGCCGGTCAGCCTGGCCCTGATCACCACCGGGTCGGTCTGGCGTTACCACGCGTCCAACGCCGCCCCGGCCGGCACCTGGAAAACCGCGGCCTACAATGACGCCGCGTGGGCGTCGGGCCCGGCCGAACTGGGCTACGGCGACGGCGACGAGGCGACCGTGCTGCCGTTTGGCGGCAACACCACCAACCGCTGGGTCAGCACCTATTACCGGCGCGCCTTCCATGTGGGCGACCCCTACTCGGTCACCAACCTGACCGCGCAACTCCGGCGCGACGACGGCGCCGTGCTCTACCTCAACGGCGTCGAGGTGGCCCGCGATGGCATGCCGGCGGGCACCATCAGCTACGGCACCTGGGCCACCAACTCGGTCAACGGGACCGATGAAACCGTCTTTGTCCCGCACACGCTTCCCCAGTCACTGCTCGTCCCCGGCACCAATGTGCTGGCCGTGGAACTCCACCAGGTCACCAACAACAGCAGCGACATCAGCTTTGACCTGGCCCTGACCAGCCTGGGTGCCACCAACCGCGCGCCCGGGGCCTGGTTGACCAGCCCGCTGGCCGGCACCACCTACACCCTGCCCGCCACCGTGCCCCTGGCCGCCCAGGCCACCGTGGCCGCCAACGCCGGCCTCAGCCGGGTCGAGTTCCACGCCGGCACCACCAAGGTCGGGGAGGACACCACCTTCCCCTACACCTTCAACTGGTCCCCAGCCACCGCCGGCACCCTCACCCTGCGCGCCATCGCCATCGACACCACCGGCGCCAGCGTGACCAGCGCCCCGGTCAGCATCGTCCTGCGCGCGCCCTCGCCCGAGACGGCCCTGGTCAGCTTCGGCAGCGTCTGGCGCTACCTCGACACCGGCATCGGCCCCGCCACCAACTGGACCGGCTCAAGCGCCTTCGACGACAGCACGTGGCGGCCCGGCCCGGCCCCGCTCGGCTATGGCGGCGACGGCGAGGCCACCCAGGTCGGCTTCGGACCCGACTCGTCCGCCAAGCATCCCACCACCTGGTTCCGGCACCGCTTCAACATCGGCGATCCGGCCGCCTTCAGCGCCCTGCGCCTGCGCGTCCGGCGCGACGACGGCGTGGCCGTCTACCTCAACGGCACCGAAGTCCTGCGCAACAACCTCCCGTCCGGCCCCCTCGCCTCCAACACCTTCGCCACCGTCAGCGTCGGGGGCGCCGACGAATACACCCCCATCGAGAGTGACCTCACCAACACCCTGCGCGCCGGCGAAAACGTCCTCGCCGCGGAGGTCCATCAATACAACCTGACCAGCAGCGACCTGGGCTTCGACCTGTCGCTCGTCGGCCTGCGCACGACCAACCTCACCCAGGGCGTCTTCCTGACCGCCCCGGCCGCGGGCGAGCGTTTCACGGAGGGCGCCCCCGTGCCGCTGGAATGCTTCGCCACCTCGCCCGCAGGGGTGACCCGGGTGGATTACCTGGCCAACGGCACGGTCGTGGCCACCGCCGGGGCCATCCCCTACCCCGCCGCCTGGACCAACGCCCCGCGCGGCACCCACGCGCTCACCGCCCACGCCCTCCTCGGCAACGGCCTCACCCTCACCTCCCCGCCCGTCCTCCTCACGGTGGCGGCCCCGGCCTACGCCTCCGCCCTGGTCGCCCCGGGCGCGACGTGGCGTTACCACGACGAGGGACTCGACCTGGGCACCGCGTGGCGCGAGGACGGCTTCGAGGACGCGACCTGGGATGTCGGCGCGGCCCGGCTCGGCTTCGGGGACACCGGGACGATGACCACCCTGAGCAGCAACCGGTCCGATGCCAGCCGCATCATCACCTATTATTTCCGGCAAAACTTCGAGGTGACCCCGGCAACGGTGGTGACCAGCCTGGTCCTGCGGGTGCAGCGCGACGACGCCGCCGTGGTCTACCTGAACGGGGTGGAAGCGTGGCGCGACACGAACATGCCCCCGGGGACGGTGACCGCCTCCACCCTCGCCTTGGTCGCCATGGGCGGGACGGGCGAGACCGCATGGTTCAGCGCCGCCCTCGACCCGTCGCTCCTGCGCCCCGGCCTCAACCTCATCGCGGCCGAGGTGCACCAAAACTCAGCGACCAGCAGTGACCTGGGCTTTGACCTCGACCTGACCGCGCTGGGCTATGTGGAAAACAACCCGCCGTCTCCCCCGGCCCTGGCCCTCGCCCACGACCCGGTCCTGGGCCGCCTCACCCTGGCCTGGCCCGAGGGCGGCAACTGGATCCCGCAGGCGACCCCCAGCCTGACCCCGCCGGTGACGTGGGCCCCGTTGACCAACGCCCCGACCCTGATCGGGGGCGAATGGCGCCTCACCGTTCCAATGTCCCCCACCGGACGATGGTTCTACCGGCTCCAGTCCCCCCAGTAACCCGTAGCAACCCGCGTGAGCGGGTTGAACTCCCGGCACTGCCCAACCCGCTTACGCGGGTTGCTACGGCCGATCATTCTCGGCATTTGCCACCATCCCGAGCGCGGGTAAACTCCGCCTGACCCCGCGGCTTTCCTGGCGCCCCGGGATGCCGATGAATTCAGTGACCGTCCGCGCTCCGGTCCGGCCGGAGCCTGGCGGGTGTCCCAGCCCATGTCCCAGTTCGTGCCCCGGCCCCCCGGCCGGGCCCGCCTCCTCCGGCGGGCCTGCGCCTGGTGGATCCTGCTTGCCGCCACCCTGCCCACGGCCCGGGCGGCGGTGGTGTTCAGCGATGTGTTCGGCTATCCCGACGGCCCCCTGGTCACGGCCGCCGGCGGGCCCTGGACCACCTACAGCGGGACCACCGGGCAGGTCAACGTGGCCGGGGGCGCGGCCGTCCTGACCGGTTCGGAAAGCGAGGACGTGACCGCCGCGCTCAGCCAGGGGTTCACGGCAACCGCGACCAACGCCCTGTTCGTGGGCGTGCGATTCAGGTTCACGGCGCTGCCGGGGGCCAGCGGCACCTACTTCGCGCATCTTCGCTCCGGGAGTTCCTTTCGCGGCCGCCTCTTCGCCCAGACCACCGGGGCGGCGGCCGGCACCTTCCGCATCGGGGTGGCCAGCGGGACGGCGCCGGCCACGGCGGTGTTCCCGGCCAACCTTGCCCTCAACGAGGAGCACCTCGCCGTGCTGCGCTACGGCATCAGCAACGCCGCCACCACGCTCTGGCTCAACCCGACCTCCCCGGAGGATGCGAGCGTGACGGCGGCCGACGCGCAGTCGGCGGTGGCGATTTCCGGGTTGTCGCTGCGGCAGGACACCGGGCTGGGCACGGTGCGCATCGATTCCATCACCGTGGGCACGGCGTTCACGGACGCGGCGGGGCCGCCGGTGGTGGTCGGGCCGCAGTTCCTCCTGCAGCCGCAGGGCCGGGTGGTGAACCCGGGCGCCACGCTGACCCTGACCGCCACGGCCAGCGGGACCGGTCCCCTGGCCTGCCAATGGCAGCGCGAGGGCCAGCCCCTCGCGGGGGAAACCAACCTGAGCCTGACCCTCAGCAACGTGACCGAGGCCATGGCGGGGTCCTACCGGATGACCGTGACCAACGTGGCCGGCAGCGCGACGAGCGAGGCGGCGGCCGTGACGGTCGTGCCGCCGGTGGTGCGGGGGCCGCTCGTGGTGATGTTCTACAACGCGGCCGGGCACGCCGCGACCAACTGGAGCACCAACCTCGCCAACGTGCAGGCCCTCGGCCGCCAGATCGCGTTCATCCAGCCGGACATCGTGGCCCTCAACGAAATCCCCCACACCAACACCTGGCAGATGACGAACTTCGTCACCGCGTTCACCCCGGGCTGGTACCTGGCCACCAACTCGGGCACGGACGGCTTCGAGCGCAGCGTGGTGCTGAGCCGGTGGCCGATCCGCCGCTCGCAGAAGTGGCTGGACGGCGTGAGCCTGGCCGCCTTCGGCTACAGCGGGAACTTCGCGCGCGACCTGTTCGAGGCGGAGATCCAGGTGCCCGGGTTCTGGGAGCCGCTGCATGTGTTTGTGGCGCACCTGAAGGCCTTCGAGGACACCGCCAGCAGCGCCAAGCGCGCGGCGGAGGCCAGCGCCATCTCGAACTTCTTCGTCACCCAGTTCCGCCCCGCCTACCCCAGCCGCCCCTACCTCCTGGCCGGCGACCTCAACGAGGACATCTCCCGCCCCCCCACCAACAGCGGCGGCCCCATCCAGCGCCTCGTCAACCCCGCCACCGGCCTCCACCTCCTCACCCCCCTCAACCCCTTCACCGGCGACGAGCGCACCATCTCCATCCGCGACAACCTGACCGTGCGCTTTGACTACGTCCTGCCCGGCCCCCTCCTCGCCAGCAACGTCCTCGCCAGCCAGGTGTTCCGCAGCGACCTGCTCAACCCCACCCCGGCCACCCTGCCCCCCGCCGACAGCGAGACCGCGTCCGATCACCTCCCCATCGTGGTCACCTTCGCCAATCCCTATGGCGACCTGCGCATCCGCTCGATCAGCCTCAGCGGCCCCACCCTCCAGCTGGCCTGGGACAGCCGCCCGGGCCGCCGCTTCACCCTGGAACAGTCCACCGGACCCGGACCCTGGACCCTCTTCGCCACCAACGTCCCCGCCGCCGCCACCGGTTCCGTCACCACCTTCAGCACCAACGCCCCCGCCTCCGTCCGCTTCCTCCGCGTGCGCCTCGAGCCTTGAGGCGTGGAGTGCGGAAGCAACGCTTCGGCTTTCAAGGCGGCAACTGCGCTGCCGCACTCCAAACCCGCACCCCACAATCCGGTTTCGCCTTGTTTGGGAAGCCTGTTCCGCCTACGTAGAACGGCATGTCCCAGCGTTTCCTGATCCCCCCGGGTTCCCCCCTGCTCGTGGCCAGCGGCCTGAACCGGCGCCGCTTCCTTTACACCACCGCGCTGACGCTCGGCGCGGCCGCCCTGCGCGCCCATGCCGCGGCCAAGCCGCGCCTGGTGTCGGCCAACGGCAAGCCCGTCATTGCGGGCATCGGGGTCGGTGGCAAGGGGGCGGTGGATTTGAAGGGACTCCATGATGGCGGGGCCAGCCAGGTGGTGGCCCTGTGCGACGTGGACCGACGGACCCTCGAATCGGCCCGGGCCAAGTATCCGGGGGCGCGGCTGTACACGGATTACCGCGTGATGCTGGAGAAGGAGGCGGACCTCGACGCGGTGAACGTGAGCACGCCGGACCATCATCATTACCCGGCCACCCTGCTGGCCATGCGGAAGGGGTTGGGCGTTTACACCCAGAAGCCCCTCACCCACACCGTCTGGGAGGCCCGGCAACTCACGGAGGCGGCGCGCCGGATGGGCGTGGTGACGCAGATGGGCAACCAGGGCCACAGCGGCGGCGGCAACCGCGTCCTGTGCGAGCACCTGTGGGCCGGGCTGATTGGGGAGGTGCGCGAGGTGCATTGCTGGACCAACCGCCCGATCTGGCCCCAGGGCCAGGCGCGCCCGGCGGGCAGCGACCCGGTGCCCGAGTACCTCGACTGGGATTCCTGGATCGGGCCGGCCCCGATGCGGCCCTACGTGGGGCCCGGCGCGGACGCCAAGGATCCCAAGAAGAAGGCGGCGCGGGGTCCGTATCACCCGTTCAACTGGCGGGGCATCTGGGATTTCGGGGCGGGCGCGCTGGGCGACATGGGGTGCCACGTGATGGACGGCGCCTGCTGGGCGCTGCGCTTGGAGAACCCGGCCAGCGTGGAGGTGGTGGACTCGGCGCCGCGCAACGACGAGAGCGCGCCGGCGTGGTCGGTGCTGCGCTACGAGTTCCCGGCCCGCCCCGGCCACGACGGCCGGATGCTGCCGGCCTGCACGCTGACCTGGCACGATGGCGGCCGCAAGCCGCCCCGGCAACCCGGCCAGGGCGCCTACCCATTTGCCGAGAACGGCACCCTGTTCGTGGGCAGCGAGGGCCGCCTGGTCACCGAGACCTACGGCGGTTCCCCGCGCCTGCTGGTGAAGGACAAGCTCCAGAAACCCGCGGAACCCAAGCGCGTGCTCGAGCGCGTGCCCGGGGACGATCCCTACCTGGACTTCCTGCGCGGGCTGCGCGGCGGTCCCAAGCCGTGCTCGAACTTCGAGGTGTCAGGGCCCTTCACCGAGGTGGTCCTGCTCGGCAACCTCGCCCTGCGGCTGGGGAAAAAGGTGGAGTGGGACGCCGCCAACCTGAAGTCGCCCAACTGCCCCGAGGCCGCCCCCTTCATCCGCAAGCCCTACCGCAAGGGCTGGGAGGCCTGAGACCGCGCCGGCGGCCGCGGGGCCCCGCGCGTCACTCGTAGGCGAGCACCACTCCGGACGGGCCGGTGGCGACGGTGCGGAGGCGGTAGGGGCCGCAGCCGCTGAGGCGGTAAAAACGGCGCGGGCCGGCGACAGGGACGGTGATGGTGCGGTCGGTGGGATTGACCACGGCGGCGGGTTCCGCGCTGAAGGAGCCGCCGAGGCTGTCGGCGGATTCGAGGCTGGGGGCGGGGTCGGGCGGGACCGGTTGGGCCAGGACCGACTGAATCCAGGGGACGCGGAGGGAGACCCGGGTGGCGTAGAAGGCGCTGGGGAGATTGCTGACCTGATCCGGGATCAGCACCCAGGCCTGGGCGGAGTCGCTGAAGTAATGGAGGCCGCCCTTGTCAAAGAGCGCCCCGTAGAACCCGTCGCCGGAACTGGCGAGGTTGAAGGGCCCCTCCACCGCGTAATTGACGCCGGCCAGTTTCCAGTCGGCGCCCTCCTTGATGAAGAGCGGCCCGCCGGAGTCGCCGTTGGAAAGATGAACCTCGTTGCTGCCGCCGGTGGCATCGAAATTGGACTGGAGGAAGTTGGTGCTGCCGGAGGGCACCGGGCCCACGATGCGGTTTTCGCCCCAGCGCAGGACGCCGTCCAGCGGCCCCCATTCCCAGCCCTTGAGCACGCCGCCCACGCGCACCTCGGCGCCGCGCTGGGTGCCCCGCCCCATCACCACCACGCTTTTGCTGGTCTCATTGAAGTTGGTGTAGAGGGGCGCATGGGGGGCGGGCAGGGTGCCGCAGACCTGCACCAGGCGGAGGTCGCCGGCCGGGTCATCCACGAAGGCCAGCGTGGTGTAGGTGCGGCCCTGGAAGAAGAAGGGATCCCCGACCTGGCCGCCGATGTGCCGTGCGGTCAGGAAATGGCGGGGCCCGACCAGGGTGCCCACGTAGGAGTTCCAGAACCCGACATATTGCCAGCCGCTGTTGGTCAGGGTGCCGCCGGGGGCGTTGGTGTTGTAGGCGGGATTGGCCGTGCCATGGAACACGACCGCCCGGGCGGGCCGGGCGCCGCCCGGGCCGAGGCCAAGCAGGACGGCCAACCCGAGGGCACAGCGGACCAGCGATCGCACAACGCTCATGGGCAATGAACCCCGCCGGCAGGGCGCGCCGGGCAACCCGGGCGGAGACGCCGTCCGGTACCCCAGCCCACGGAACCTGTCAAACACCCGCGCGGGGCCGCCCTTACCTTATCGGCGAATACGCCGTGGGCTTCATGAAGACGGACTGCACCCCATCCTTCACCGTCAGGCTCCCGCCGGCCTTGGCCTCGGACGCCTTGCGCGCGGCCAACCAGTCCGGGTCGGCGCGGAACGCCTTGAAGGAGTCCGCGGCCGCCTCCCGGCTCTTGTGGGCCAGGATGTAAATGAGCGTGTCGTCCGCGCCCGGCGTGCGGGGCAGCGGGGTCCAGTACCCAATGTGCGTCATGCCGTGCTTGGAAAAGAGCTTCATCGTGTGGTCGCGAAACCGGGCGTTGAGCGCGTCCAGGCGGCCCGGCTCGCACTTGTAGAGGCGCAACTCAAACACCCGGGCCGGGTTGGCGGCGTCCACCTCGATGGCCGGCGAGTAATCCGTCGCCACCAGCAGCGGGTTCTCCACCTTGGTCACCAGCGGCCCGCCGGCCTCCGAGGCCTGGAACGCCTCCTTCCAGTCGGGGTCGGCCATGAACGCCTTCCAGGAGGCGTCGCGGGCCGCCCGGTCGGGATAGGAAAGGAGGAAGGTGAGCTTGTTCTCCGGCTGGCCCATGCCGTCCAGCCGTTCCCAGTAGCCCAGGCTCGTGATGCCGTGCTTGGCGAACAGCTTGAGGGTGTGATCCCGGAACCGCTGGTGCAGCGCCTCCATCTTGCCGGGGGCGACATGGTAGGTGCGCAGTTCATAGCAACGCGTGTCGGCGGCGCCGGCCGCCGTGACGGCGGTCAAGGCCGCGGCCGCGGCCAGCGTGAGGGAAAGGAGGAATGGGTTCATCGCGGGGCACCCTGCCCGAAGGCCCCGGGCAAAGGCAACGACAACCGGAAGCCGGATGGAGCCGGGCGCGCCGCGGCCCGGCCGGACCGGGCGGGGCCCTCAGAAGTCGAGGCACTCCCGCACGGTCTTGGCCAGGAGCGGGGGCGGGTAGGGTTTCTGGAGGAAACGGGCGTCGCTGGGGCTGAACTCGCCCGCCATGATGTCGGTGCTGTAGCCGCTGGTGAAGATGACCTTGAGGGCGGGCTTGCGGCGCCGGAGTTCCTCGGCCAGTTCGCGCCCGGTCATGCCCTCGGGCATGACCATGTCGGTGAGCAGGAGATCAATCTCGCCCTGATGCTTATCGAACACCTTGAGGGCATCGACACCGGATCCGGCCTCGAGGACGCGGTATTGGTAGTCGCCGAGGATGACGCGGGCCAGTTCGCGCAGGACGGGTTCGTCCTCCACGAGGAGGATGGTCTCGTGGCGGCCCGACGCGGCGGGCTTGGGGGCGGGGGCCGGGGCGGCCTTTTCCGGGGCGGCCTCGAGGAGCTTGTCGCTGGCGGGCAGGTGGACGCGGAAGGTGGTGCCGACGCCGAGTTCGCTGGAGACCTCGACCCAGCCCTGGTGCTGCTTGACGATCCCGTAGACGGTGGCCAGGCCGAGGCCGGTGCCCTTGCCCACCTCCTTGGTCGTGAAGAAGGGCTCGAAGATGCGCTCGAGGGTCTCACGGCTCATGCCGGAGCCGGTGTCGGTGACACTCAGGCAGACGAAGCGGCCGGGGCGGGAGTCGGGGTTGGCCTGCACCTGCTCGGGCCCGCAGGTGACGAGGCGGGTGGCGATGGTCAGGCGGCCGCCCTTGGGCATGGCGTCGCGGGCATTGACGGACAGGTTCATCACGACCTGCTCAATCATGCCGGTGTCGGCCTCGATGGGCGGCAGGCCCGGCTCGCGCTCCAGCTGCAGCTGGACATCCTCGCCCAGCAGGCGGGTCAGCATGTCGCCCATGCCCGTGATGATGTCGTTCAGGTCGCGCACCTTGGGCTGCATCTTCTGCTTGCGGCTGAAGACGAGCAGTTGCTTGGTCAGGCTGGCGGCCCGGCGGGCGCTGTTGGCGATCTCGCCGAGCGGCTTGGCCAGCTCGGGCCGGGCCTCGCACTGGTCCTGCAGCCGGATGCTGTGGCCCTGGATGACGGTGAGGATGTTGTTGAAGTCATGGGCCACGCCGGCGGCCAGCTGCCCGATCGACTCCAGGCGCTGTGAATGGCGCAGCTGGGCCTCGAGGTTGAGGCGCTCGGTGGTGTCGCTGCCGTAGCAGTGCACGACATGGCTGGTCACGATCGGGAAGAAGGACCAGGACAGCGTGCGGCCGCCCACGGCCACGTCCACCGGGGAGCGGGCCTGCCCGGTGCGCAGGCATTCCACGGCGATGGCGGCGGCGTCCCGCGGCAGGAGGGAGGCGGGCTGCTCGAGCTGGAGGACCCGGGCCATCTCGCGCGCCGCGTCGTTCAGGTAGCTGAGCGACCCGTCCGCCGCCAGTTCCATGACCGGGTCGGGATTGAACCGGGGGAAGGCGGCCAGCTTCTGGATCTCCGCCTCGGCCCGCTTGCGGTCCGTGATGTCGCTCAGCGTGCCGGTCATGCCCGAAACCCCGTCGGAGGAGGCGTTGAGCAGCGGCAGGGCATAGACCTCAATCCACCGGAACGACCCGTCCGCCGCCAGGTAGCGGGTCTCCTCGCGGCAGAAGCTCTTGTGCATCGTCAGCACCTCCTGCAGCGCCTCCTGGTGCTGGGTCCGGTCGTCCGGATGGAGGTAGTCCGCAAAGTGCGTGCCCAGGGTCGCCGGCACCTTGAACCCCGTGATTTCCGTCCAGGCCGGGTTGAGGAACGCCCAGTTTCCCTGCCGATCGATCTGGAAGATGACCTCGCGGATGTTCTCGACGACCGAGCGGTATTTGACCTCGCTGGCATCGAGGGCGTCGGCCGAGCGCTTGCGGTCGATGCAGAGCGCGATGCCGTTGGCCACGGAGGCCATCTCCTGGATGATCGCCCCCGAGAGCGGGTTGCGGGAAAAGATCGACATCAGGCCGACCAGCCGATCCTCCAGCATCAGGGGATAGCCGGCGAAGGCGGCCAGCCCCTCCTTCCGCACCCAGTCCTGGTCGGGGACGCGGGCGTCGCCCTCCATGCGCGCCACCAGCAGGGGCTTGCCGGAGGCGAGTTCCGCCAGGTCCAGCTTGACGCGCGAAACCTTCCCGACCAGCGGCGCGGCATCGTCGATCGGGCCGGCGCTGGCCTGCAGGCGCAGGACCTTTTCCTCGGGGTCAAAGATCCAGATCCGGGCCAGGGCGGCATGCAGGTACTGGACCATGGCGCCCGCGCAGCGCTGGAGGATGGCGTCAAGCGAATCGCGGCGGGTGAGGGCCAGGCCGATGTCCTCGCCGAAGGCGGCCAGGCGCGCCTGCTCGGAGGCGGCCAGGTCATTGGCCCGCTTGCGCTCGAGGGCGTAGCGGATGGACCGCTCGAGCAGGCCGGCGTCGAGCCGGCTCTTGACGAGGTAATCGGCCGCGCCGGCCTTCATGGCCTCGAGGTCGATCTCGCGCTCGCCCTGGCCGGTCAGCAGGATGATGGGGGCCCTGCAGCCCTGCTCAATGGCCTGGCGCAGCAGGTCGATGCCCGTGGCCGGACCGAGCCGGTAATCGCTCAGGCAGATGTCGTGCTCGTTGCGGACCATCGCCTCGAGGCCGCTGGCAAAGGTGCTTTTCCAGTCGAGCTGGAACCGGTGGCCGCGAATCTCGCTGAAGAGCTCCTTGGCCAGGATGAAATCGTCCTCGTCATCCTCGACGAGCAGGACGCGCAGGGGCTGGCCCGGGGGGACGGGCGGGGCGGGGATGGGGACGGGCAGGGACACGACGGCAGGGGGCGCTAGGGCCGGCGCGCAGGCAGTTCAACCAGCTCGAACCAGTAGCGGCCCAGCACCCGCATCACGTCCACCAGCGCATCGAAGGACACCGGCTTGGCGATGAAGCTGTTGGCGCCCAGGTCATAAACCCGGGCGATGTCCGTGTCGGCCTTGGAGGTGGTCAGCACCACCACCGGGATGGTGCGCAGGGTGGGGTCGCTCTTGATCTCGCGCAGGGCCTCGCGGCCGTCCTTCCGCGGCATGTTGAGATCGAGCAGGATCAGGCCGGGCCGGGGAGCCGCCACCGGGGCCGCGAACTTGCCCCGGCCCTTCAGGTAATCCAGCAGTTCCTCGCCGTTTTCAACGCAGCGCAGGGTTCCCGGCAGGCGGCACTCCGACAGCGCGTCCTGGGTTAGCAGGCGGTCATCGGCGTCGTCGTCCGCCATCAGGATGACAAAGGGGTTGGCGACCGAGGCCGGGGGGGGGGGGAGGCGGGGGCGGGCAGGCTCATGGGGTGGGCTCCGATCAAGGCGCGAGCGTCTGGGAGGCGTGGCGCACCGGCAGGGTGACCTGGAAGGCGGCGCCCCGGCCCAACTCGCTGCAGGCCGTGATGCTGCCGCCGTGCCGGTCGGTAATCCGCCGGCAGACGGCGAGGCCGACGCCGGTTCCCTCATATTCCTCGCGGCCATGCAGGCGCTGGAAGACGGCGAAAATCTTCTCCATATACTTCTGGTCAAACCCAATCCCGTTGTCCCGCACCGTGATGGCGCAATGGCCGGCGCCCTCCGGGCTGCCGGGCCCGGCGACCGGGTCGGGCAGGAGGCGGGCGGAGATGTCGATGACGGGGGCCTGCCCGGGCGGCTGGAACTTGAGGGCGTTGCTGATGAGGTTCTGGAACAGCTGCCGCATCTGCAGCGGGTCGGCGTCGATGGTCGGGAGGGGACTGACGTTGACGACCGCCTTGGTGTTCTCGATGCGGACCTCGAGATCGCTGAGCACGTCGCGCACGACCCCCCCGCAATCCACCTGCGTGAAGGGCTGGGAGGAACTCATCACGCGTGAGAAGGTGAGGAGGTCCTTGATGAGCACCTGCATGCGGGCCGCGGCCCCCTGCATGCGCTCGAGATAATCGCGCCCCTCCTGGAGGTTGGCCGCGTCGCAGCGCGCCTTCAGGCGGTCGCCGAAGGCCTGGATCTTGCGCAGCGGCTCCTGCAGGTCATGCGAGGCCACGTAGGCGAACTGCTCCAGCTCGGCGTTCGAGCGGGCCAACTCGGCGGCCTTGCGGCTGAGGTTCTCCTCCGCGCGCTTCCGCTCGGTGATGTCCTTGAAGATGACCACGGCACCCACCACCCGGGAACCCTCGCAGAGGTCCGTGCGCACGTATTCGACGGGGAAGACCGACCCGTCCCGCCGGCGGAACAGCGGGTCGGCGGACGCCTCGGGGGCCGCGGGGTCGCCCGGCTCATCGTCCGCCACGTGGCGGAACACCTCGTCCTCCAGCTTGCCGACCAGTTCCTCGACCCGCCACCCGGTGATCTTGGCGGCGGCCGGGTTGACGAAGGTGGTGCGGCCCTGGGCGTCGAGGCCATAGATGCCCTCACCGGCCGCGTTCAGGATCGACTCGTAGCGCAGCTTGAGCTTCTGGGATTCCTGGGTGCGCATCTGCACGTGCATCTCCAGGAGTTCCTTGGACCGCTCCAGTTCCTTGGCCTGCTGGGCCATGGCGCGCTCGGCCTGGCGGCGCTCATTAAGCTCCTTCTGGAGCTGGGCCTGGCCGGCATGCAGGGTGGCCGTGCGCTCGACCACCCGCTGCTCAATCTCCGCCTGCACCTGGGCCAGGTGCTGCTCCTGGCGCCGGCGTTCCACGGTCTGCCGCTGCAGCTCGGTCAGGGTCTCCTGGTGCCGCCGCCGGGCCTCGTCCAGTTCGAGCGACCGCGCATCCAGGCGCTGGACCCAGATCCGGCGCCAGCCGAGGGCGCCCATGGCCAGGACAATGAGGAGGGACAGGCCGCCGGCGGCCGTGGCCAGCGAAACCTGCCGGACCCAGGATTCCATTTCCCGGACCACCACCGCCTTGGCCTCGTCCGTGAGCAGGCTCTGGTTCGCCGTGACCCGGTGCAGGCCATTCGATCCTTCCAAATAGAGGTGGACGCTGCCCGCCAGGACCAGCAGCAGCAGGGCGAGGGAGAAATAGAACAGCCAGCGGGCCGCCGAGGAGGTCCTCCGGGACGCGGCGGATGGCAGGGAGTTGTCTGTCAGGATCGCGGCCGAGCTCACGGCTCGGATCATCGGAAGGCGGCCGCAGACTCTTTAGCGGCCCCGGCCGGGTGATGGAAGAGCATTGCCCCCCGGGCCGGACCTCGGCTAGACCATCGCCGTGGCGCCCCGCCTTGAATCCTGCGGCCTCATCGCCGGCAACCGGTCGCTCCCGCGGCTGTTTGCCCAGCAGGCCCGTGCCCAGGGGGTGCGGCGCCTGGTGGCGGCCGCCTTCGAGGGGGAAACCGACCCCGCCCTCGCCCAGGCGGTCGATGAAATCGTCTGGCTCAAGGTCGGACAGCTGTCCAAGCTCATCGAGGTGTTCACGGATCGGCAGGTCAAGCATTGCGTCATGCTCGGACAGATTGCCCCCCGCAACCTGTTCGACGTCCGGCCGGACCTGCGCGCGCTCAGCCTGCTCCTGCGCCTCAAGGAAAAGAACGCGCACACCATTTTTGGCGGCATCGCGCAGGAACTGGCCAAGGACGGCGTGGAACTCATCGACCCCACCCCCTGGCTCCAGCCCATCATGCCGGGACCCGGCTTCGCCCTCGGGCCGGGGCTCACCGACGCGCAGCGGGCGGACGTGGAGTTCGGCTTCCGCATCGCCCGCGAGGTGTCCCGGCTGGAGATTGGGCAGACCGTGGTGGTCAAGGACGGGGTGGTGCTGGCCGTGGAGGGCTTCGAGGGCACCGACCGCTGCCTGGCCCGCGGGGGCGAATTGGCGGGCAAGGACGGCGGGGCCGTCGCGGTCAAGCTGGCCAAGCAGGGACACGACATGCGCTTCGACGTGCCCTGCATCGGGCTCAAGACCCTTGAGACCTGCGCCGCCGCCGGCATCCGGGTCCTGGCCATCGAACCCCACCGCACCCTCGTCCTCGATCAGGACGAGGCCGCCGCCCTCGCCCGGCGCGCCCCCCTCTCCGTCCTCACCTGGTCCCCGTAACGCCGCCCTTTCCCACTCATTCATCAACCCGCTCACTCACCCACCCGTTAACCTCCCATGACTTCGACCGAGCTCTTTGCCGCCATGTCCCCCGCGCTGGCCGCCGACGTGATTGAATTCAACCATGCGGAGGAAAAGGCGGTCTACCGCGCCGCCCTCGAGGCCATTGCCCAGTCGCGCAAGGTGCGGCCCGTCTTCCTGGAGCGGCAGCCCAGGACCGAGCGCCTGGCCACCCTGGTCGCGAGCCTGAGCCGTCCGCAACTGGGCCTGGCGGCCGACACCCTCCTGCGCTGCTGGCTGCTGCGGAAGCACACGGCCCTGCTGACCGACTTCCTGAATGCGCTGGGCATCCCCCACGAGAATGGGGCGGTGGAAAGCCTGCCCAAGACGGTGGACGATGCCGCCCTGAAGGCGGCCATCGAGGGCCTGCTGGCCAAGCACCCGGCCGAGGTGGTGGCCATCTACCTGCGCTGCTTCAACTCCATGAACGTGGAGAACTGGGCCAACCTGGACCGCCTCCTGCAGGAGGAGCCCCGCCTGGCCCTGGGCGCCGCAGCCGCCTGAGCGCGGCGGGGTGGCCGCCAATTTCTGCTTTCCCCCGCCCCGGCCCCCTCCTGTATGGTCGCGGCTCGTTTTTGACCGACGCATCCTGAGCAACTCAACCCTATGGAACCCCAAGGCGACATCGCATTGATCGGCCTGGCCGTGATGGGCCAGAACCTCATCCTGAACATGAACGACCACGGCTACACCGTGGTGGCCTACAACCGGACGGTCGACAAGGTCGACCAGTTCCTCGCCCACGAGGCCAAGGGCACCAAGGTCCTCGGGGCCCGCTCCATCCAGGAAATGGTCGCCCAGCTCAAGCGCCCCCGCCGCATCATGATGCTGGTCAAGGCCGGCAAGCCGGTCGATGAGTTCATCGAGCAGATCCTCCCCCACCTCGAGCCCGGCGACATCCTCATCGACGGCGGCAACTCGCTCTTCGACGACACCAACCGCCGGGTCAAGCTGGTCGAGGGCAAGGGCCTGCTTTACATCGGCACCGGCGTGTCCGGCGGCGAGGAAGGCGCCCGCCGCGGGCCCAGCATCATGCCCGGCGGATCCCCCGCTGCGTGGCCCCACGTGAAACCCATCTTCCAGGCCATCGCCGCCAAGGTCGAGGGCAACGTGCCCTGCTGCGACTGGGTCGGCGAACAGGGTGCCGGCCACTACGTCAAGATGGTCCACAATGGCATCGAGTACGGCGACATGCAGCTGATCTGCGAGGCCTACAACATCCTCAAGAACGGCCTCGGCCTCTCCGCCGACGAGATGCACGAGGTGTTCAAGGAATGGAACACCGGCGACCTCGACAGCTACCTGATCGAGATCACCCGCGACATCCTGGCCAAGAAGGACGAGGACGGCTCCCCGCTCGTCGACAAGATCCTCGACACGGCCGGGCAGAAGGGCACCGGCAAGTGGACGGTCGTCAATTCCCAGGACCTTGGCATCCCCATCACCCTCATCGCCGAGGCCGTCTACAGCCGCTGCGTCTCCGCCCTCAAGGACGAGCGGGTCAAGGCCAGCCGCAAGCTCAAGGGCCCCCGCCCCGCCCTCGGCACCATTGCCGCCAACCCCGCCAAGCGGCAGCAGTTCATCCACGACATCCGCGACGCCCTCTACGCCTCGAAGATCGTCAGCTACGCCCAGGGCTACATGCTCATGCGGGCCGCCGCCGCCGAATACGGCTGGAAACTCAACTAC
The DNA here is from genome assembly GCA_046048995.1 of Verrucomicrobiota bacterium. Lineage (GTDB taxonomy): Bacteria > Verrucomicrobiota > Verrucomicrobiia > Limisphaerales > JADJPG01 > JBJOEZ01. The sequence goes on from JBJOEZ010000020.1 coordinate 24,085, forward strand.
GGCGGCATCGCCCTCATGTGGCGCGGCGGCTGCATCATCCGCTCGCGCTTCCTCGGCAAGATCAAGGAGGCGTTCGACAAGAATCCCAAGCTCAGCAACCTGATGCTGGACGACTATTTCCGCGGCGAGATCAAGCGCTGCCAGAAAGGCTGGCGGAACATCGTGGCCACCGCGGCCAAGCGCGGCATCCCCGTCCCCGCCTTCAGCACCGCCCTGGCCTTCTACGACCAGTACCGGAGCGCCGTCCTCCCCGCCAACCTGCTCCAGGCCCAGCGCGATTACTTCGGCGCCCACACCTACGAGCGGACGGACAAGCCCCGCGGCCAGTTCTTCCACACGAACTGGACCGGCCGCGGCGGCACGACCGCTTCCAGCACCTACAACGTCTAGGCCGCCCCTCGCCGCCCCCCGGCAGGCCGGCCCGTCGGCCCCGTGCCCGAACTGCAGTGCACCGCCTACGGCCCGGACGCGCTGCTGCTCACGTTCGCAGCGCGCGCGGATGACGCCGCCTTCCGCCGCGCGCGCGCCCTCGTCCGCGCCCTCGCGCAGAACCCCCCGCCGGGACTGCGCGAGGTGGTCCCGGCCTACACCACCCTCCTGCTCCTGTTCGACCCGGGCCGCCGCGCCGAACTCCCCGCGCTCGGCCATGACCTCGCCCGACGGCTTGGCGGAGTCGATGCCATCGACCTGCCGCCGCCCACCCGGCACGTCATTCCTGTCATCTACGACGGACCCGACCTCGCCCGCCTCGCGGCCGGCCACGGCCTGACCCCGGCCGAGGTGATCGCCCGGCACACCGCCCCGGTCTACCGCGTGCACCTGCTCGGCTTCGCCCCCGGGTTCGCCTACCTCGGCGGGCTGGACCCCGTCCTCCACACCCCGCGCCTGCCCACCCCACGCCCGCGCGTCCCGGCCGGTTCCGTGGGCATCGGGGGCGAACAGACCGGCATCTATCCACTGGCCACCCCCGGCGGCTGGAACCTGATCGGCCGCACCCACACGACCCTCTTCGACCCGTCCCGCGGGGCAGCCGGGCACGCCGAAACCATGTTCCTGCTGCAACCGGGCGACGAGGTCCGCTTCACGGAGGTGCCCGCATGAACGGGACCGCCCCCGCGGAAACCGGCACGCCTGTCCTGCGCGTGGAACATCCCGGGCTCCTGGCCACCCTGCAGGACGGCGGCCGCCCCGGTTGGCGCCGCTTCGGGGTGCCACCCGGCGGAGCCATGGACGACCACGCCGCCGCCGCGGCCAACCACCTCGTCGGCAACGCCCCGGAGACGCCCGTCCTGGAACTGCTCCTGCAGGGCGCCTCCCTCCTGGTCCTTCAGGACGTGCTGCTCGCCGTCACGGGAGCCGAGGCGGATGCCCCCATCCCTTCCTGGCAGGCCGTTCGTGTCGAAGCGGGTCGGCGCGTGAACTTTCCCCGCAACCGGTCCGGGGTATGGACTTATGTGGCTGTCGCCGGGGGCTTCACCGGACCGCGCCTGCTCGGCAGCGTGGGCGTCTCCCCCCGCGCCGGATTGGGCCAACCGCTGGCCGCCGGGGACACAATCGCCCGCGCCGCGGTGAACCCCGGCCCAGCCCCGTCCACCCCCGGCCTGGGGCGGCGCGATTATACTATCCCGCCCACCCTCCGGGTCTGGCCCGGGCCGCAGTGGGACCTTTTCCCCGCCGCGGCACGGGAGGACTTCTTCGCCCGCACCTGGCAGGTCACTTCGCAGAGCGACCGCGTCGGCTATCGCCTCTCCGGATCCCCCTTGGCCACGCCGACCCAGCCCATGCTCAGCGAACCCATGCTCCCCGGCACCATCCAGGTGCCGCCCGGCGGCTTGCCCCTGGTCCTGCTGCGGGACGGCCCCACCGTCGGCGGGTATCCCAAGCTCGGCCTGATCGATCCGGCGGACCTCTCGTGGCTGGCCCAAGGCCGGCCCGGCCAAGCCCTGCGTTTCAGTCCCGTCGCATGAAACGGCCCTTCGACTTCAACTGCGACCTCGGCGAATGGGAATCGCCCTCGCGCACCCGCGCCCTCCTGCGGCGCATCACCTCCGCCAACATCGCCTGCGGCGGGCACGCCGGCGATGCCCGGACGATGCTGCGCTGCGTGCGATGGGCGCGCGAATGGGGCGTCCGGGTCGGGGCGCACCCCGGCCTGCCGGACCGGGCGGGGCGCGGTCGTTCCGCCATCCCGCTTTCCCCGGCGGCCTTGGAGCAGCTGCTCCGCGAACAGGTCGGGGCCCTGGCCGCCATTGCCCACGGGGAGGGCATGCGCCTGCATCATATCAAGCTGCACGGCGCCCTTTACCATGCGACGGAGCAGGATGCCCGCCTGGCCCAGCGCTATCTCTCCGTCGTGGCCCGCCTCTGGCCCGGGGTCGTGATCTACGCACGGGCCGGCGGACGGGTGGCCGCGCTGGCGCCACGCGGCCGGGTCTGGAATGAGGCGTTCCTCGACCGGCGTTACCGCGACGATGGGACCTTGGTGGCGCGGGACGAACCCGGGGCCGTGTTGCCAACGCTCCAGGCGATGCGGGAACAGGCACGGACCCTCATGGCCACGGGGGAGGTCGTGACGGCCAGCGGGACGCGGATCCGCCTGCGGCCCAAGACCCTGTGCCTGCACAGCGACACCCCGCAGGCCCTGCAGTTGGCAGCCGCCCTGCGTCCATTGCCCTGAAGCCCCCCTCCGGTCCCGCCGCGCGCACGCGGGGTTCCCGGGGGCGGCTTGCCGGGGAAAGTTCCTAGTGCGCACCCCCCCGCGGTCTGCTAGTTTCCGGCCTGTTATGAAACACTGCGCCGCGCTCCTCGGGGCCCTGACGGTGGCCCTCTCCTCCACCCCATTCCTCTCCGCCCAAGCCCAGGCGGCACCTGCGGCCGGCAAGCCGTCCATCCGATTTTCGGAAACCTCCTTCGACTTCGGCAAGGTCAAGCCCACCGACCCCCAGAAGCACGTGTTCATCATCACGAACGTCGGCACCGCCGAACTCGAGATCACCGAGGTCAAGCCCGGTTGCGGCTGCACCACCGCCGGCGAGTGGGACAAGAAGATTGCCCCCGGCAAAACCGGCGTCATCCCCATCGGGTTCAACCCCGCCAGCTTCAGCGGCACGGTCGGCAAGTCCGTTTCCATCACCTGCAACGACCCCGCGGCCCCCACCCACATCCTCTCCATCCAGGCCACCATCTGGCGCCCGCTCGACATCGTCCCCCAATACACCCACTTCCTGCCGGTCGAGGGCGAAACCAACGCCGAGGTGCGCGTGGTCCGCATCACGAACAACACCGAGGACAACATCCAGGTCGAGGCCCCCGAGTCCACCAATCCCCAGTTCAAGCCCTCGCTCAAGGAGGTCCGCCCGGGCAAGGAGTGGGAACTCACCGTGACCTACGCCGGCCCCATCAGCAACACGCCCCCCAACGGCATGATCAACCTCAAGTCGACCGCCGCCGGGACGCCGCAACTCTCCGTGTCCGCCTACGCCATGCCCCAACCGGCCGTCAGCGCCATGCCTCCCCAGGTCCAACTGCCGCCCGCCCCCCTGCCCCCCTCCTACAGCTATCCCGTCGCCATCCGCAACAACGGCTCCCAGCCCTTCAACGTGTCCGAGGCCAAGGTCAACGCCGACGGCGTCACCGCGCGCATCCAGGAAGCCACCCCGGGCAAGCTCTTCAACGTCGTCCTCACCTTCAGCGCCGACTTCAAGCTCCCCGCCGGCCAGGCGGTGGAACTGAGCGCCAAAACGTCGCACCCCAAGTATCCCCTCATCCGGGTGCCCATCATCCAGAATCCCCCGACCATCGCCCCGGCCACCTTCACCCCGCCGTCCGCCACGCCCATCACCATCAAGCCGGGCAGCGCGGCCAAGTAATCGGCCCGCGACCTTGCCCCGCGGGCGGACCCGCCGGTCCGCGGCCGGCGGCACCCGCCAGAAACACCCCACCGCCCAGCCATGGCCGGCCACCCCAGCTCCCCCGGCGCCCCGGGGGGACGCGTCCTGGCGGTGTTCCGGGAAGCTGCCGTCGTCGGCATCGCCGGACTCCTGCTTGGCCTGGCCGCCAATGCCCTTTCCCCCCAAGGCCTGCGCCTCGGCCGCAATTATTTCCCGCGCGGCAGCGCCGCCCCCGCCGCCGTGGCCACCAACCTGACCGCCGGGCTCCCCAACCCACCGGCCACCAATGCCGTGACCCCGGCGGCCCCCGCGGGCGGGGTTCCCGAGGCCGTCCTGCGCCGGCTGCAGCAGCACGGCCTGCAGTTGGTGACGAGCAATGACGTCGCCCGCCTGTTCCAGGATCCGCGCTACGAGCAGAACCTCATCGTGTTTGTCGATGCGCGCGATGACGCGCACTACACGGCCGGACACATCCCGGGCGCCCACCAGTTCAACCACTACCGCGCCGAGCAATACCTGCCCCAGGTCCTGCCCTTCTGCCTGGGCGCCCTGCAGATTGTCGTCTACTGCACCGGCGGCCAGTGCGAGGACAGCGAGTTCGCCGCCCTCATGCTGCGCGACGCCGGCATTCCCGCCGCCAGCCTCTTTGTCTACCCCGGCGGGATGAACGAGTGGACCGCCCTCGGCCTGCCCGTGGAACTGGGGCCGCGCCGCAGCGGACAACTGAAACCGGCCCCGACCGCCAAACCCTGATGAGCCCGCCCGGCCAACCCGCTGCCCCGCCGCCCGCCGGACCCTCATCCTGGTCCGTGTCGCAACTTCTGCTGCTGGCCGCGCGGTTGTTCCTGGGGGCGCTGTTCCTCTACCTCGGCTGGAAGAAGGCCATGGACCCGGTGGGTTTCCTCAAGCTGGTGCGGCAATACGAGGCCTTCGAGACACCGTTCCTCCTCAACCTGGTTGCCGCCACCCTGCCGTGGTTTGAGGTGTTCTGCGGCCTGCTCCTGGTGCTCGGCGTGGCGGTGCGCGGGACCAGCGCCCTGCTCGTGGCCATGCTCGTGCCCTTCACCGGCCTCATCCTCCAGCGCGCCCTCGCCATCCACGCCGCGGGTGACCTCGCCTTCTGCGCCATCCGCTTCGACTGCGGCTGCGGCGGCGGCGAGGTTCTCATCTGCCGCAAGCTGGTCGAGAACGCGCTCCTCATCGGCCTGGCCTGCTGGGTGGCGTGCAGCACCCGCCACCGCCTCGGCCTGCGGACCTCCCTCCTCCGACAGGAAGGCCCGCAGCAGCGGACGTCCGTCCGCTGAACCCCTCCCCTCAGCCGGCTCACGCCGGCTGCTACCATCCGTAGCAGCGGACGTCCGTCCGCTGAACCCCTCCCCTCAGCCGGCTCACGCCGGCTGCTACCATCCGCAGCAGCGGACGTCCGTCCGCTGAACCCATCCCTCAGCCGGCTCACGCCGGCTGCTGCCTTGCAACCCCCAACCGCTCCCGCAACCAGCCCGGGCGGTTCGTCGTCAACCCGTCCACGCCCGCCGCCGCCAAGGCCCGCGCCCGGCCCGGCGCATCCACCGTCCAGAGGTAAAGCCGCAACCCGGCCGCGTGCACCTTCCCCACAAACTCCGCATTCACCGGTCCCCGCACCCCAAGGTCCAGTCCGTCGAGGCCCGCCCCGCGCGCCCGCTCAATCAGGCGCTCGGCCGTCGGCGACCATCCCCCGCGCCAGGTCCGCCGAAATCCCTGCACCCAGCACACCTCGTGGCGCGGCAACGCCTCCTTCACCCGGCGCATCGTCTCGAGGTCAAAACCAATCGGCACCACCTCACCCGCCTTGCGCCCACTGCGCCGCACCGTGGACACGAACTCCGGCACCGACTCCATCCCACACTTGATCTCCACGAACAGGCGCCGGCCGGACGGCACCATGTCCAACACCTCGGCCAGGGTGGGAATCGGCTCGCCCGCCCAGCGCGCATGCTTCCACGCCCCCGCCTCCAGTGTCCGCAACTCCGCCAGGGTAAGATCCGAGACCTTTCCCTTCCGTCCGGTCGTGCGGCGGGTGGTGTCGTCATGGATGACCACCAGGTGACCGTCGCCGGTCTGCTGGATGTCCACCTCCACCGCATCGGCCCCCTGCGCCCAACCCAGGCGGACGCTGGCCAGGGTGTTCTCGGGAGCGTCGTGCGACGCGCCCCGGTGCGCGATGATGGCCGGTCCCCGGCTCATGCCCCCCGCCCCGGGTGCGCCGGCGGGCCGGGCGCACGCGGCGGATGCTGCAGCAGCTTCCAGACGCGCAGCGCCTCCGTCGCGCCCCAGGCCTGGGCGTCGCAACCCCGCTGCGCATGGGGCGCATCGCCGTCCAGGATCTCCGGGAGATGCCCCAGGCAGCCCCGGTGCAGCAAGGGCTGCATGGTGCCCAGATAGACCCGGGCGGCCGCCACCGCCGACGGCTCAAAATCCCAGGCCCGGGCCAGGGCCTCGCAAAACACCGGGAACGTCCAGGTCCAGGCCGTGCCATTGTGATAGGCCGGCTTGCGGCGCGTGTCCTCGTCCCCCTCGTAGCGGCCCCAGTAGGGATGCAGCGGGTCGTTGAGCAACTGCCCGCCGGGCCCATGAATGGGGAGTGGCGGCCGGGCCGGGAGGGGAGCGAGGGACCGCAGGGCCCCGGGCACGACCAGATGGCGCAGGGCGGCGGCCACGCAGCGGCGTGCCCGCGCGCCGGTCACCAGTCCCAGGGTGACGGCCAGCAGGGCGTTGCTCCGCAGCGCATGATCGGGCACGGCGGCCGCCGCCGGTTGGCCCGCCGACGCCAGCAGCACGTCCGCCAGCCACCCTTCCGGCTCCAGCCAGAACAGGGTCTCCAACGACCGCGTCGCCTGATTCGCCAGCGCCTGCCACCCCGCCGCCTCCGCCTTGGGGCCCACCTGTGCCACCTGGCGCAGCAGCCGAATCCACAGCGCCTGGATTTCGACCGGATACCCCTCACGCGGCGTGCCGGCCGGATGGTTGGTGTCCATCCAGGTGAAATGGCTCGGGCTCCAGAGCAGGCCCGATTCCGGATCCATGCGGATGCCGTTCGGGGTTCCGTCACGACACCCTTCGGCGATGGAACGCAACACGTCCGCCACCGTGCGCCCGCGGGCATCCACCGGGGCGGCCAGGAACTCCGCCGCCCCGGACCGCGGCAGGGCCTCCGCCAGTTCCTCACAGGCCACCCCGAACCAGAGCGGCGCGTCGCTGGTGTCGCGATTGGAGGCGTCCTCGCCATGGATCGTGTTGGGCAGGGTTCCGTCCTCCTCGAACCGGGCAAAAACCTGCAGCATCCGCCGCACTTCCTCCTCCCCGCCGGCCGCCAGCAGGCCCCGGGCGCAAATCAACGAATCCCGGCCCCAGTCCAGGAACCATGGGTAGCCCGCAATGATCGTGCGACCCTGGTCGCGCCGGGCGACAAAGGCCCGGACGGCCAGCGCCAGGTCGCGCCCGAACGCGTCGTCCTTCCGCACCCCCGCCGCCTTCAGGGCGCGCGCCGCGGCGTCCTGGCGCTGCTCCCACCGCCCCGCCATCTCCTCCGGCCGCGCCTCGCCGGGTTCGGCGCTGGCCGCCAGCGTCACCCCGGCCCCCGGTTCCAGCGGCAGTTCAAACCAGCCGGGACTGTAGGCGTCCCCCTGCCCCACCTGGCCGCGGCTCGCCTCCACCGGATGCGGCACCTGCTCGCTCCACTCCGGCTGCGGATGATACACCCCGGCATCCGCGGTCACCCGCAGCCGCCGGTCGGCCACCGGGTGAAACTCAAACCCCACTGCGTCCCGCAGGGTGCGCGTGTGGACCCCGAAATGATGTTCCGCCCCGCCCTGGCGGTGGGTCTCCCCGTGGAAATTCCGGTCCTCCACGTCCACCCGGACGGTCAGGGACACCCGGCACCCGGGCTCCAGCGCGCGCCCAAACGGCGGCGCACCCGCCGGGCGTTGGAAGCGCAGCACGGTGGCGTTGATCCCCTCGGGCATGTCGGCCGTCAACACCACCTCGACCGCCCGGTCGTCGCCCGCCGTGGCCACGAACCGCCATTCCGGCACCGGATGCAGCGTGAACCCGGCGAGGTTCTCCAGGTTCAAGGGCGTGATGAACCCGTCCGCGTTGATCCATACCCGCATGCGCTTGGCCAGGATGTGGCGGTCCACCGGCACTGCCGGATGCAGGTTCGCCCCGAGCAGGCAGTCATACTTGGAAAAAATGCGACCCAGATCCACCGCCAGCCGGGCCATGCCGCCCCGCCCGTTGGTCAGCAGCACGATGCCCTGTGGATCCGGCCGGGCCCCGGCCGGCGTCTCCGCCGGCAACTCGACGAACCACAGGCCGCCCGCCAGGGCCCGGGGCTCACCGCCATACCGCTCCAGCCGCAGGGTGGCCTCGCCGACCGCGTGCCCGGGGGCAAAGCTGGCCACATGCCGATCCCCCACGCGCACCGAGGCGAGGTGTTCCGGCACTCCCGCACCGCCCGGATCGAGCACCACCCGGAACGGCCCGTCATCCTCCACCAGCAGCCAATGGTCGCGGGGGATCGGGGTCACGCGCCGGACACTCTCCGGGGTCCAGGTCACCACCGGGGGAAAACCGGCCTCGTGTTCCAATGCCTCGCGCAGCGCGGCCAGCACATCCACCCGGACCCGGGCCGCCTCCAGCCGGCTGACCGCCGCCAGGAACCGGGCCGGACCCGCCGCGACCAGGGCGGCCAGGGCCCCCCAGTCGAACGGGCTGATGTCGCGCACGCGGATGCGGCGGCTGATCTGCGTGATGGCCCAGGCCGACTGGGCGCGTCGCTGGCGATAATCATCGCCGCGCGGGCCGACCGGCTCGGCCGCGGTGGCGAGGCAGGCGGCCGCGCCGGGGGGCAGATGAAACTCGACCGTGCCCCCCGAGGCCCCGACGGGTGGGGGATGGCCTCCCTCCAGCAAGTCGATGGACGGTGCGCCCAGCGCGCCATAGGTGACGCGGTCGAGGACGAGCGTGCGGGTGTGCCGGGGGTCGGTGTTGACCAGCACGAGCACGCGGTCACGGCCGTCGGCGGAGACGCGGCTGAGGGCCAGCACATGGTCCTCCGGCCGGCTCAGGCGGGTGAGGCGCGCGTTGTCGAAGAAACAGGGATGGTCCGCCAGCAACCGGTTGAGGCGGCCGAGTTCCCCGACCAGGCTGGGTTCCTCGCCCCAGCGCAGCCCCCGGGAGGAGTGCACGTTGAGCTTCTCGTCCGCGAGCCATTCCACGCCGGAGGTGAAGCCAAAGGCGCCGCTGACGCTGGTCAGGGCGCACAGCCGGTTGCGCAGCAGGGACCACTCCCGGCTGACCGCGGCCAGGCGGGTGTTGTCATGGGTCTCGCTGTAGTGGACGTAGAGGCCGACGCGCGCGCTCTGGCGCAGGGCATAGTCCAGGTAGTCGGCGACCTCGCGGTGGGAATGGTTCTGGAACAGCTCCGAGTAGGCCCATTGCATGGCGCCCTCCGTGAGGAGGTTCTCGGTCGCCTCCCAGGATCCGCCGAGACCCTCGAGCAGGAAGATGGTCTCCGGAAACTCGTCCTGCACCCGGGCGGTGATGTAACGCCAGGCCGGGACGGGAATCTTGTAGCCGGCGTCGCAGCGAAACCCGTCCACGCCCCGCCGGCACCACTCGATGAACACGTCAGCCATGTGTTCCCAGAGCGCCGCGTTCCGGTGGTCCAGTTCCGCCAGGTCCTCCCACACCACGCCCCAGGCGCCCGGACTGACAAAGGCCCCCTCGGCATCGCGCAGGTACCATTCCGGGTGCCGCTCCTGCAGGGTGGATCCCCAGCCGGTGTGGTTGATGACCACGTCGAGGAAGAGGCGGGCGCCGCGGGCATGGGTGGCATGGGCCAGCTCGCGGAACTGGTCGACTGCGGTGGTGCGCCGGTCGAACTCGACCAGCGCCGGGTCGATGGCCAGCAGGTCCTGCACGGCGTAGGGGCTGCCGAAGCGGCCAAAGCGGGCCAGCGTGGTGGGCGTCGGGGTGATGGGCAGCAGATGCAGGATGCGGCAGCCGAGCCGGTCCACGATGTGCGGCAGTTCCGCCGTCAACTCGCGCAGCTTGCCCGACGGGGGAATGACCGTGAATCCCTGCCCATCCAGCGCGGCCGCCTGGGCCACCCAGGGTTCATCCACGGTGCGGGCCAGCGCCTTGGTGCGGCCGAACATCCGGGGAAAAGCGCAGTAAATCGTGTTGGCCGTGCGGTAGGCGTCCGGATGCACGCTCACCCCGAAGTCCGGCCCTTCGGGCCAATGCTGGCGCCCTTCGGGGTCCAGCGCATAGGCCTTGGCCTTGAAGAAACCGGGCTCGGTCAGGGCCAGCGACAGCTCCCAGCCGCCGTCGCCGCGCCGGACCAGCGGCACGTCGCGCCAGGACGCCATCGGCAGCCGGGGCCGGCCGCTGTGCGCCGCGATAATCTCGCGCCGCAGGACCTCCCCGCGCCCGAGGTTCGTGCGCAGGCGGCCCTGCCACCCCTCCGGCAGGGGCCGGGCCTCCGGCCAGCCCAGGCGGAAGGAAAGCTGATCCCCGACGAAGCGCACCAGGCGCTCGCCGGGAGCCGGGGTCATCACCAGTCGTTGCATCCGGAGCGGCCGCGGACCGCGGCCCACGCCGCCCGCCCGCCAACCTTCCGCCACGATCCGGCACCCGCCGCCCGAAAGCAAACCGCAAAGCCGCACACCAGGCGGAACGAACGTGCCATGGCCGGGAAGGACCATCTCGATTTCACGCCGCCGTCACGGGGACGCCGCGTGTTTGCGATGCGGCCATGTTCAGATGACGGCGGCCCAGGCGGGATGGTTCCCGCCATCGTCCGCAGAGTGTCCGCAGCCCTTGGCTGGGCCCGGACCGGCGGGCTCCAACTCACGGACCGAGTGGGGGGCCACGACGGATTGGACCCTGAGTCAACCCGCCGTCGCACCAGCGGCGGCACAACGCACAACCACACATGCAACACCCTATCCTCGTCTCCGCCGCGGCGGCCGCCCTGGGCCTGTCCGCGGGACTCCTGCAGGCCGAGGCCTCCCCGAAGGCCTTCCGTGACCCACTCCGCTTCAGCCTGGTGCCCATCGGGGTCCACACCAACCCGCCACCCTACAACACCAGCGCGGCGGAAATCGTCGTCCATGATTCCGGGCTGCAACGCCTCTACGTGGTCAACGCCCAGGGCAGGCGCCTGGACGTGCTCGATGTCCAGGATCCCACCCAGCCCACCAAACTGGGCCAGGTCGAACTGGGCACCTTCGGGCCGGTGGTCAACAGCGTCGCCTTCCATGACGGGCTGATTGCCGTGGCCATCGAGGCGGCGGTGAAGACCGACCCCGGGCAGGTCGTGCTGCTGGACCGCTCCTTCCAGCTCATCAACAGCATCCAGGTCGGCGCGCTGCCGGACATGCTCACCTTCTCGCCCAACGGCCGTTGGCTGCTGGTGGCCAATGAGGGCGAGCCGAACACCTACAACAACTTTGGCAGCTCGACCAACGGCCCCAGCATCGACCCCGAGGGGTCGATCAGCGTCATTGACCTGTCCGGCGGCCCGGCTGCCGCGACGGTGCGGACCGCGACCTTTGCGGCCTTCAACCATCGTCCCCTCCCGGCCGGCCTGCGCATCTATGGCCCGGGCGCCAGTGTGGCGCAGGACCTCGAGCCCGAGTACATCACGGTCTCCGAGGATTCCACCTTCGCGTGGATCACGCTGCAGGAGAACAACGGCATCGCCGTGCTGCACATCCCGTCCGCCCAGGTGCTGCGCGTGGAGGGGCTGGGGTTCAAGGATCATTCCCTGCCGGGGATGGGTCTGGACGCCAGCGACCAGGACGGCGGCATTCAGATTCGGCCCTGGCCGATCCGGGGCATCTACAATCCGGATGCCATCGCCCATTACCGGCACCGCGGGCAGGCCTACCTGGTCATGGCCAACGAGGGCGACACCCGCGAATACCCGGGATTCCGCGAGGATGTCCGGCTGAGCACCCGCACCCTGGACCCGGCGGCCTTCCCCAACGGGGACGAGCTGAAGATGACCAACGCGCTGGGCCGCCTGGCCGTGTCGAGCGTTGATGGCGACGGCGATGGGGACGGCGACCTTGACGCCATTTTCGCCTACGGTGGAAGGTCGTTTTCGATTCGGACGGCGGCGGGCGCGCTGGTCTGGGACAGCGGCGACCAGTTGGAGCAACTGACGGCGGCCGTGTTGCCGAATATCTTCAACGCCAGCCATGGCAACAACACCCGTGACAGCCGGAGCACCTCCAAGGGACCGGAACCGGAGGGACTGGCGCTGGGCCGCGTGGCCGGACGCACGCTGGCCTTCGTCGGACTGGAGCGCATCGGCGGCGTGGTGGTTTACAACATCTCCGACCCGCGCCAACCGGTGCTCGAGGACTACATCAACACCCGGTTGGTGCTGAGCCCGTTCAGCTTTGCCACCGCGGGGGACCTGGGACCGGAAGGCCTGACCTTCATTCCGGCGGAACAGAGTCCCAACGGCCGGCCTCTGGTGGTGGTGGCGCATGAGGTGAGCGGGTCCACAGTCATCTTCGAGGTTCAGGTGAACCTCCCGCAGGCCCGGGGCAAGGGAGCCCCGGAGCCCTAGCCAACCCACGGCCTGGCCCCTCCCCGGGGCTGAGCGGGGCGCCGGCCGCACCAGGCCGGCGCCCTTTGCGTATGCCCAAGCCGCGGCGAGCGTTGGCCAAAAAGGGCTTGGCAACCCGTCCGGGGCTTTGGCCTACTGCCTTCAACCCATATGGCTCCCATCTCCTCGCGGATCCCATCCCTGTTGGCCACCCTCACCCTCGTCTTCCTCGCCCAAACCGCCTTCGCCGGCGAGGCGGACATCAAGATCCCGGACCTCTCCAGGGTCCAGTTCGGCGGGATCTCCGGCATGGCCATCCTCTATTTCGGCCTGGCCGTGTGCGTCGCCGGCGTCGCCTTCGGCTGGCTGCAATACGCCCAGACCAAGGCCCTGCCCGTCCACCCGCGCATGCGCGACGTCTCCAACATCATCTGGGAGACCTGCAAGACCTACCTCTTCACCCAGGGCAAGTTCCTCGTCGGGCTGTGGATCCTGATCGCCGCCTGCATGGTCTATTACTTCGGGTTCCTCACCGAGCACAAGGATGCCGCCGGCAACGCCCTGCCCGGGGGCACCGTGGCCTTCAACGTGATCGTCATCCTGCTGGCCTCCATCCTCGGCATCCTCGGCAGCTACGGCGTCGCCTGGTTCGGCATCCGCATCAACACCGTGGCCAATTCCCGCACCGCCTTCAGCGCCCTCCAGGGCAACCCCCTCGCCACCCTCTTCATCCCCCTCAAGAGCGGCATGAGCGTCGGGCTCCTCCTCGTCAGCGTGGAGCTTTTCTTCATGATCTGCATCCTGGCCTTCCTCCCCCAGAGCCTGATCGGCCCCTGCTTCATCGGGTTCGCCATCGGTGAGTCCCTCGGCGCCAGCGCCCTCCGCATCTGCGGCGGCATCTTCACCAAGATCGCCGACATCGGCGCCGACCTCATGAAGATCGTCTTCAAGCTGCCGGAGGACGACCCGAAGAATCCCGGCGTCATCGCCGACTGCACCGGCGACAACGCGGGCGACTCGGTCGGGCCCACCGCGGATGGGTTCGAGACCTACGGCGTGACCGGCGTGGCGCTCATCGCCTTCCTCGCCCTCGCCCTCGTCACCACTCCGACCATGTGCGCCACCCTCATCATCTGGCTCTTCGCCATGCGCATCCTCATGGTCATCACGTCGGTGGCCTCCTACGGCATCAATGACGTGTTCAGCCGCGTGAAATACGGCCGCCTGAAGGACTTCGACCTCGAGGCCCCCCTCACCTGGCTGGTCTGGATCACCTCCATCGTCTCCATCGGCGTCACCTACGCGGCCAGTTGGTGGCTCCTCGGCGGCCAGCAGGCCCACCCCGGCCTCTGGTGGGTCCTCTCCACCATCATCAGCTGCGGCACCCTCGCCGGCGCCATCATCCCCGAGTTCACCAAGGTCTTCACCAGCACCCACTCCCGCCACGTCAAGGAGGTCACCACCAGCTCCGACCACGGCGGCGCCTCCCTCAACATCCTGTCCGGGTTCGTGGCCGGTAATTACTCCGCCTTCTGGAAGGGCCTCGTCATCATGCTGCTCATGCTCATCGCCTGGAAGGCCTCCGAGCACGCCTCGGTCATGGGCATGATGCCCGAGGCCTACAAGTTCGCCGCCCCCATCTTTGCCTTCGGCCTCGTCGCCTTCGGCTTCCTCGGCATGGGCCCGGTCACCATCGCCGTCGACAGCTTCGGCCCCGTCACCGACAACGCCCAGAGCGTCTACGAACTCAGCCAGATCGAGGCCCAGCCCGGCATCCGGCAGGAGATTCAGAAGGACTTCGGGTTCACTCCCGACTTCGAGAACGCCAAGCACCAGCTCGAGAAGGGCGACGGGGCCGGCAACACCTTCAAGGCCACCGCCAAGCCCGTGCTCATCGGCACCGCCGTCGTCGGCGCCACCACCATGGTCTTCGGCATCATCATGCTGCTGGACGCCGTCGGAAAACAGGCCGACCCCGCCTTCAGCATCATCAGCAAGCTCAGCCTCGTGCAACCCGAGGTCATCATGGGCCTCCTCATGGGCGGCTCGGTCATCTACTGGTTCACCGGCGCCAGCACCCAGGCCGTCGTCACCGGCGCCTACCGCGCCGTCGTCTTCATCAAGAACAACATCAAGCTCGACGCCGCCAGCGCCTCCATCGAGGACAGCAAGGAGGTCGTCAAAATCTGCACCCAATACGCCCAGCGCGGGATGACCAACATCTTCATCGTGATCTTCTGCTTCTCGCTCGCCCTGCCCTTCTTCAACCCCTACTTCTTCATCGGCTACCTCATCGGCATGGCCTTCTTCGGCCTCTTCCAGGCCATCTTTATGGCCAACGCCGGCGGCGCGTGGGACAACGCCAAGAAGATTGTCGAGGTCGACATGCGCGCCAAGGGCACCCCGCTGCACGCCGCCACCGTCGTCGGCGACACCGTGGGCGACCCGTTCAAGGACACCTCCAGCGTCTCCCTCAACCCCGTGATCAAGTTCACCACCCTGTTCGGCCTCCTCGCCGTCGAGATCGCCGTCCACATGAAGAGCGCCGGGGCCAAGACCGCCATCGGGGTCATCTTCTTCACCCTCGCCCTCGCCTTTGTCTACCGCAGCTTCTACGGCATGCGCATCCCGGAGGAAAAAGCCTAGGCGGAGTTAACGGGTGAGCGGGTGAGTGAGTTGGCGAGTCAGGGCCCGGGGCCCTTGGTCGCCTGGCGTGCTCACGTCGCTGGGTTCAGAAGCTGGAGCCTCGGATTTCCTTCGGATTTTGGGCCTCGGATTTAAAGCCTCCCTCCTGCAAAACAAAACAGGGAGCCCGCAGGCTCCCTGGTCTTGGTGGCAAAGGTTCCGGACCGTCGGGCCGCTCAGGCCCGTTCCATGTATTTCCGGGTGCGGGTATCGACCTTGATCTTCTCGCCCGTCTTGATGAAGAGCGGGGCATTGATGGTCACGCCGGTCTCGAGGGTGATGATCTTCTGGACGTTGTTGGCGGAGTCGCCCTTGATGCCCTCGGGGGCGTCGGAGACGGTGAGGACGACGCTGGGGGGCATCTCGATGCTGACGGCCTTGTCCTCGACAAAGGTCATGGTCACGGAGCCGTTCTCGATGAGGAAATCCTTGGCGTCGCCGACCAGTTCCGGGGTCAGGGTGACCGTCTCGTAGGTCTCGGGGTCGCTGAAGACGTAGTCCTGGCCGTCCTTGTAGCTGTATTCCATCCGGCGGGTCTGCATCTGGATGACGTCGATCTTCTCGGTCGAGCTGAAGCGGACGTCGGAGGTCTTGCCGGTGCGGAGACTGCGCAGGCTGGCCTGCACGAAGGCGCGGAGGTTGCCGGGGGTGCGGTGCTGGACATCGAGCACCACGGCCACCTCGCTGTTGTGGAGGATGGCCATGCCTTTGCGAAGATCGTTAGCTGCTGCCATAAAAAAAGTGTCTGGGTTGGGCCGCCCTTCCCGGGCGGGGGAGCCGGGAAACTAGCGGAGAAGCCCCTCTTTGCAAGCCCCGAGTTGGCAACTGGCCCACCGCCATCCACCCGCGAGGCGGGAAAACACCCAACCCGGGCACCTCCGCAACCCTGGTTCACCCCCGCGCCCCCCCCCGGCCTGGGGCGGGGGCACCGGCGGCTCAGGGCACCGGGAGTTCGTCGAAGATCTTCTGGACGATGTGCTCGGTGGTTTTTTCCTCGGCCTCGGCCTCGTAGGTGATGCTGACACGGTGGCGGAGGACATCCATGCCGATGCTCTTGACGTCCTGGGGGGTGACATAGCCGCGGCCCTTGAGGAAGGCGTGGGCCTTGGCGGCGAGGGTGAGGGCGATGGTGGCGCGGGGGGAGGCCCCGAGCTGGATGAGGCCCTGGAGCTGGATCTTGTAGGCCCCGGGGTCGCGCGTGGCGCAGACCAGGTCGACGATGTAGTCCTTCACCTTGTCATCGATGTAGATGTCGTTGAGGACCTCGCGGGCGCGGAGGATCTGGGCGGGTTCCACCACGGCCGCCGTGGTGGCCAAGGGGGAGGTGCGGGCCATGAGGTCGAGGATTTGGCGTTCCTCGGCGCGGCTGGGGTAGCCGATCTTCAGCTTCAGCATGAAGCGGTCGACCTGGGCCTCGGGCAGGGGGTAGGTGCCCTCCTGCTCGATGGGGTTCTGGGTGGCCAGGACCAGGAAGGGTTCCTCGAGCTTGAAGGTGTTTTCCCCGATGGTGACCTGCCGTTCCTGCATGGCCTCGAGCAGCGCGCTCTGGACCTTGGCCGGGGCGCGGTTGATTTCGTCGGCGAGGATGAGGTTGGCAAAGATGGGGCCCTTGCGGGTGGTGAAGCCGCCGGACTGGGGGTTGTAGATCTGGGTGCCGACGACGTCGGCCGGGAGCATGTCCGGGGTGAACTGGAGGCGGGAGAAGCGGACATGCAGGCAGGCGGCCAGCGACTTGACGGAGAGGGTCTTGGCCAGCCCGGGCACGCCCTCGAGGAGGACATGGCCGTTGGCGAGCAGGCCGATGACCAGGCGCTCGACCAGGTAGTTCTGGCCGACCACGACCTTGCCGATCTCGGCGAAGAGCGGGCGGACAAAGGCGCTGGCTTGCTGGACTTCCTCGTTGATGGCGGTCAGACCGGTGCTCATGGGACGCGCAGTATGGGTGGGCCGGGGCGGCAGCTCAAGCCGGGAGCTGGGCCGCCGGGCACTTGACCCCTCGGGGGTTTTCTGGCGCAGTCGTGCCCGTCTCACCTATGCCGCCCACCGCCGCCGCGCCCACGTACTGGCCCCTCCTCACGCTGGCAATCGCCATCCTGTTCGTCATCGTGGCCATCACCCGGCTGCGCCTGCACGCCTTCGTGGCGCTCATCCTCGCCGCCTTCCTCGTCGGGTTCCTGACCCCGGAGTTCAAGCCCGAGCTGCTCAACGGGATCGGGGCGGCGGTGCGGGAGGATGCCCGCGCCAACTCATGGGTGGCAGCGGTGGAACTGACCTCGCTGGAGTTCGGCAAGGCCGCCGGCGGCATCGCGATCTCCATCGGGCTGGCCAGCATCATCGGACTCTGCCTGATGGAAAGCGGCGCGGCCGACAAGGTGGTGCGGCGATTCCTCGCCGTCTTTGGGGTCCAGCGCGCCGGCATCGCCCTGCTCGCCAGCACCTACATCCTCAGCATCCCGATCTTCTTCGACACCATGTTCATGCTCATGGTGCCGCTGGCCAAGGCCCTCCGGCTGCGGACCGGCCGGAGTTACCTGCTCTACCTCATGTGCATCTGCGCCGGCGGCGTGGTCACCCACTCGCTCACCGTCCCCCACCCCGGCCCCCTGGCCATGGTCGACAGCCTGCGCGTCGATGCCGGCCTGTCCCTCCTCGTCGGCATCGCCGCCGGCATCCTCCCCTGCGTGGCCGGCTACGTGGTCGCCTCCTGGCTCGACCGCCGGACCGAGGTGCCCCTGCGCGAAACCCCGGGCCAGTCCCTCCAGGAGCTGCAGGGCATCTCCGGGCGCCCGGAGTCCCAGCTCCCCTCCTTCTTCTGGAGCATCATCCCCGTCCTCCTGCCCATCGGCCTCATCAGCCTCGCCTCCTTCTTCAAGCTGGCCAAGGGCAGTGGCGTCGAGAGCGCCCTCGGCACCGAGGCCTTCGCCCAACTCGCCCGCCTGGCCTTCTTCATCGGCAACAAGAACATCGCCCTCGCCATCGGCACCGCCATCGCCGTGGGCGTCTTCCTCCGCCAGCGCGGCATCGGCCTCGGCGGGGTCGATAAGTTCATCGGCCCGCCCCTCGAGACGGCCGGCGTCATCATCCTCATCACCGCCGCCGGCGGCGCCTTCGGCGGCATGCTTCGCAACGCCGGCGTCGGTGACGCCATCGGCGCCCTCGCCAAGACCTACTCCATCAACCTGATCCTCCTCTCCTGGCTCACCGCCGCCGTCATCCGTGTCGCGCAGGGCTCGGCGACCGTCGCCCTCCTCACCACCGCCGCGATCGTCTGGCCCATGATCGACCCGGCCGCCCCGGGCAACACCCCCCTCCCCTTCCACCGCATGTATCTCTTCCTCAGCATCGGCTTCGGTTCGTTCTGCTGCTCCTGGATGAACGACTCCGGCTTCTGGGTCGTCAGCCGCCTCAGCGGCATGACCGAGCGCGAGACCCTGCGCAGCTGGACCGTCATGCTCACCGTCCTGTCCGTGTTCGGCCTGCTCTTCACCTGGACCCTGGCCACGCTGCTGCCCCTGGCCCCCGCTCCCGTCACCCCATGAAACTGACCCGCCCCGCCCGCGCCCTCCTGATCGCCGGTTCCCTGCTGCTCGCCCCCCTGGGGTCCGCCCCTGCGGCGGATGCCCCGCCCGGCCTCCTCGCGCCGGGCGAGGCGTGGCAACTGGTCGGCGAAGGCTACGCCTTCACCGACGCCGCCTGCGCGGATGCAGAGGGGAACTTTTACTTTTCCGACCTCCCCAAGGGGGCCATCCACCGCGTGGATCCCGCCGGCAAGGTGACCCCGTTCCTCGAGAACGGGCCGAAGATCAGCGGGCTCAAGGTGGGGGCGGACCGGCGCTTCTACGCCGCCACGCAGGGGCCAAAAAAACAGGTCATCACCATCGCGCCCGACACGAAGGCCATCACGGTGCTCCTCGACGACACCCAGCCCAACGACCTGGTGGTGACCCGGGCCGGCCGGGTCTATTTCACGCACACCGGCAAGGGCCAGGTGATGGCCGTGGAGGCGTCCGGCCAGGCCATGGTGGCCGCCAGCGGATTGCACGCGCCCAACGGCATCACCCTGTCGCCGGATGAACGCACGCTGGCCGTGTCCGAATACCGGGGCACGAATGTGTGGACCTTCCGCGTGGGTGCGGACGGGACCCTGGGGGCGGGGAGCCGGACGATGACCCTGAGGGTGCCGGCCGGCCGCACGGACAGCGGCGGGGACGGATCGGCCACGGACGCCGCCGGGCGGCGGTTTGTCACTAGCCACCTGGGGGTGCAGGTGTTCGACGCGGCGGGCCAGTGGCTGGGGCTGATTGAGAAGCCCGGAACCAAGGCGTGCGTGAGTGTGGCGGTGGCCGGGAGCAGGGGGGAGTTCCTCTACCTGTGCGCCTCGGACAAGGTCTACCGCCGGCGGTTGGCCCGCTGAAGCCCGCCTGCCACCCCGGCGCAGCGGGCGTTCAGAGATCCCCGCAGGCCACGGCCGGGTCAGGCAGGAGGCGGTGGATTTCCCCCAGGCGATAGCCGAAACCAGGGCCGCGAAGCGTGGACCCATCGACCCTTCCCCCGCGCCGGGCGTAGAGTCCCGGATGAACCGCCGCCTCGGGCAAGGAGGCTTCGGGGTAAAATTGCATGGCGTTGGTTTCCACCCCGGCAATGGTGCCCACGTGGGCGGCCAGCAGCACATGGGGGATTTGGGCCAGCATGGGATTGGTGAGGTCCTGCACCATCAGGGCCATGCCGTGGGCGGCAGCCCAGCAGGCGGACAACAGGGCACCGGACTGCGTCTTGCAGGTCTTCAAGGCCACCCCGTTCCAGCCCAGTTCGCGCCCGAGCCGGACATGGCGCCAATCGTGCGCGCTCTCATCGAGGAAGAGCGGCTTGCGGGCGGAGACGCTGTGCACGTCGATGCGGTGGGCCTCCAGGTCGTAGGGAAACGGCTGCTCCACATAGAGCAGCATGCCATAGAGGCGGGGTTGCTCGTCACGCAGGCGGTCCAGCATCCGGTTGACATAGGCCGGATCCAGGACGGTGCAGTTGAAGTCCGCGCTCAGCCACTCCACCCCGCCCGCCACGGCCAGCGTGCCCACCCGGACCAACCGATCATAATCCCAGTCCGCGTCGTTGCCGCGCAGCTTGACCTTGAGGCACTTCAAGCCGTCCCTCCGGATCCAGTCGCCCAGCAGCACGGGATAGCCGTCCTGGGGCTCGGCCCCGGTCAACTCGGAGGCATCCAGCAAATCCAACCCGCCCACGAGGTGCCAGGCCGGCAGGGACGTCGGCGGGTGGGCGACCAGGAAGTCCCCCGGATGCCGCCCGGCAAAGGAAACCGCCGCCCCGGGCGCCGGCTCCAGGAAGGCCGCAAGATCGCGAGAGAAGAACTCGCGGCCATAGGCGGAATAGACCGGGCGCGCGAGCAACTGTCCAAAGGCATCATGGACGGCGAGGTCAAAGGGCGAGCAGCAGACCAGCGCAGCCAGCCATGGCATGGGTTCGCCGGCCGCCGTTGTCGTCGCCTGGAACTCGCGCAGGAGTTCGGGCAGGCGGGCCCGCTGGAAATCAATGCCCACCTCCAGCGGATGCCCGGCCGCCTCGAAGCCGGCCCAGGCGGCGGCCAGGCGGACGGCGAACTGGCGCAGGGCCGCATGCCGGGTCTCGTAGGGGAGCGCCGAGGGCCAGACCCACTGGACGGACAGGGGCGTTTCGCCCCAGCCATCCGCGACGCGGCCCGCGGCGTCCCGCACCCGCACCCGCGCGCGGGCCACGGTGACGGAGGTGGTGGTCTCGGGCCCGAACTTGAGCGGAACCCGGGTGCGGACGGGCAGGAAGTGGAGGGACGCGCCCACGACCCGGATGTCGGTGGGCAGGCTCACGCGGATCGGGAGGCGGGGTTAATCCTTCTCCACGCCGCTGTTCCAGACCTTGAGGAGTTCCTCCGGCGGCGGCACCTCGAGGGGACGCACGATGCGGAAGCCGAGGAACTGCGCGTCGGTGTGATACCAGATGCTCTTGGGGAGCTGGGGATCCTGCTGTTTCCAGGCCCGGTCCGAGCCGCGCCGGGCGGCGCTGCGGAAGGGGGCTGGATCATCGTCATCCCAGTGCCCGCCCCGCACGACGTGCGGATACGGCTGGGTGGCCCGGAGCCAGACGTCGGCCCCGGTGTCGGCCAACTTGGCGTAGCCGGCCGGATCATACTGGTCGAGACACCACTCGACGACATTGCCATAGATGTCATGGAGACCCCACGGATTGGGCTTCTTGCGGCCCACCTTCTGGTATTTGAAATCGCTGTTCTTCGCGGTCCAGGCGTATTCCTTCAGGGGCGCCGGATCGTCCCCGAAGAAGTAGGCCGTGGTGGTGCCGGCGCGGGCGGCATATTCCCATTCCGCCTCGGTGGGCAGGCGGTAGTAGTGGCCGGTCTTGGCACTCAGCCACTGGCAATACTTGTTGGCTGCGTGCTGGGTCATGCTGATGGCCGGATGCTCCCCCTTGCCCATGCCGAAGCTCATCTCGACGTAGGGCGGGGTCGGGCGGCTCACGGCATCGGAAGCGCCATCGAGCAGGGGCGCGTTGGTGACCACGGTCATCGCCTTCTCGTGGCTGGCGAAGTTGAAGAGCTCATACTCGTTCCACGTAACCTCGGTCCTCCCCATCCAGAAGGGCTTCACCTTGACCTTCAACTGGGGCCCCTCGTCGGCCTGGCGGCCCTTCTCCGCGGCGGGGCTGCCAAGGAGGAACTCCCCGGCCGGGATGGGCGTCATGGCATAGAACACCTCCGTCCCCGGGATGGCGTTGGAGTAGGGCTTCATGGCCGCCTCGGCGCGCACCGTGAGGTTCGACATGATTTTCTGGTGAATGCCGCGCACGGTGGCCAGTTCATCGCCCTTGGCCTCCTCCAGCTTCTTCTGGGTCAGGATGACCCCCTCGGGCCAGACGGCCCCCTGCTGAATCCACTCGCGGAGCAGGTCGATCTTTTCCTGCGGCAGCGGGCCGCCCTTGCTCTTGGGCGGCATGAGGTCGTCATGGTCGGCCGGGAGGGCGGTGGTGGTGTAGACCAGGCTGTTGCTGGGCTGGAAGGGGATGATGCCGGGCCCGTCCTCGCCGCCCCGGAAGGCCGGTTCGCGGGC
This sequence comes from Verrucomicrobiota bacterium, assembly GCA_046048995.1. Lineage (GTDB taxonomy): Bacteria > Verrucomicrobiota > Verrucomicrobiia > Limisphaerales > JADJPG01 > JBJOEZ01. The sequence continues at coordinate 46,374 of JBJOEZ010000020.1, forward strand.
ATCCAGGCGCAGCAGGCCCTTGGCGTAGCCCTCCCGGTGGCAGACCACGCAGTGGTATTCGAGAATCGGCTGGATATCCTCGACGAACTTGACCCGCGGCCGCTGGGTGAGCTTGGCCGCCTCGGGCCAGTCGGCCCCCTGGGCAACCCACTGGCGCAGCGCCTCGGTCTGGTGCCGGCTGAGCAACTCGCCCTTCGGCGGCATGACATCGTCGTGGTCCTTGGCCAGGGTGGTGAGCTTGTAGAGCGGGCTGTCCTCCGGCTTGCCTGGCACCAAGGAGGCCCCGCCATCCCCCCCGGCAAGGGCCTGGGCGCGGGTCTCAAGCATCAATCCCCCCTCGGCCTTGCCCTCCTTGTGGCAGCTGAGGCAGGCCGACTCCAGCATGGGTTGGATGTCGCGCCGAAAATCGACCTTGTCCGCGGCGGTCAGGACGGGGGCGGAGAGCAGAAACGGAAGTGCAGCCAGCAGGCTTGGGAGAAGACGCGCATTCATTGAACGGCTGACTTTGACGGTGCGACCGGGTCAGGTCAATCAAACCAAGACTGGCCGACGCCTCCCCGGCATTTTCTGCTTGTGCAGGAACCGCCGGTCCCCACGCTCGGGCCTGCACGCATGAGCAAAGTCATTGTCACCGCCGGACCCAGCTATGAGCCCATCGATGAGGTGCGCTGCCTGACCAACCTGTCGACGGGTGACTTGGGCGTGCGGCTGGCCAACGCCCTCTCCCGGGCCGGTTTCGGCGTGTTTTGCCTGAAGAGCACCCTCGCCACCACCCCGACAGAACTCCTCGGCTGCCGGGAATTGCCGTTCACGACCAATGACGACCTGCACCGCAGCCTGGTCCGGTTGGCCCGGGAACATCGCATCGATGCCATTTTCCATGTGGCCGCCCTCTGCGATTTCAAGGTCAGCCATGTCGAGGACGCCCGCGGCACCCGCTTGGACTCCGCCAAGCTGGAAAGCCGGGCCGGGGGGCTCACCCTCACCCTCGAACCCGCCCGCAAGGTCATCACCGGCATGCGCAGCCACTTCCCCAAGGCCACCCTTGTCGGCTGGAAGTATGAGTTGAACGGGTCCCGCCCGGAGGCGCTGGCCAGCGCCTGGCGCCAGGTCCGCGAGGCCCGCACCGACGCCTGCGTGCTCAATGGACGGGCTTGGGGGGAGGGATTTGCCCTTTGCACCCCGCCCGACCAGGTGCGACCGCTGGCCGACCGGGCCGCGCTCGTCCAGTTTCTGCCCCGCTGGCTGCGCGAACTCCGCGGAAACCCCTCCGGCAAACGCTGACCAGTCGGGGAATCCGGGTGGGGCAAAGTCGTAGTTTCAGGGAGCCCGGCCGCCAACTCGGCCCTTGAAATCCCCGCTGAATGCAGGTCTACTGACGCCGTTCCACCAGCCTTTGCCCCATGCGCACCATCGTGTTCCGCCCGAACCATCCTCAGTCCGGGATGTCAGTCTCACCCCGCTCGGCGGGGACTCCCATGGGCTCCCTTTCCCCTTTCCCCAGACCCAGCCAACTGGCCGGGCGGGTTGCCAAACTGCTGAAGCCGTGCTCCTTTTGCCCATAACCCCCAATTGGCAACCCCGGATCCCCATGAATCCAGCCTCAGGCCCAACCCCACCGGAAGGGGTCCAGTTTTTTAATGAATAATCTTGTCCAGACGCATGCTGTGACCTGAATAATTGTGCTACTCTTTACTCGTTTTATGCGCCTCATCCGACTCTCTCTCGTCCTCGCGGCATTTGGCTTGTCCCTCGCCGCCAGCCGGGTCGCCGCCCAAGACACGGTCTACGTCCGCTACACCAATTCCTGGCGCTATTTCCAGACCGGCGACCAGGGCACCGACTGGCGGGCCGCCGCCTTCGACGACTCTTCCTGGGGCCAGGGCCTGGGCCTGTTCTACGCCGAGACCACGGCCTACCCGGCCCCGTTCATCACCCCGCTGACCGCCCCGAACGTCAGCGGCCTGATCACGACGTATTTCCGCACGCGCTTCAACTTCTCCGGGTCCACCAACGGGGTTCGCTTCAATATCACCAACTACGTGGATGACGGCATGATTGCCTATCTCAACGGGGTGGAACTCTTCCGCTACAACATGCCCGCCGGCGCCGTGACCTTCACGACCCAGGCCTCCGTCGCCAACCCCGCCGGTGAACCCAATTCACATATCACCAACGTGGTGGCCGCCGGACTGATCGCCGGCCAGAATGTGCTGGCCGTGGAGGTTCACCAGAACGGCACCGCCAGTTCCGACGTGGTCTTCGGCATGAGCATCGGCACCCTGAGCCCGCCCGTCATCACCTCCCAGCCGCAGAGCCAGACCAATGTGGCCGGTTCCCAGACGGTCCTGTGCGTGGGCGCCACCGGCGCCTCGCTCACCTACCAGTGGCAAAAGGACAACGGGGCCGGCGGCTGGGCCACCGTGGCCGGGGCCACCTTCGCCTGCTACACCAACGCCACCCCCGTCTCCGCCGCCGGCAACTACCGCGTGGTGGTCAGCAACCCCACCGGCAGCGCCACCAGCCAGGTCGCCACCCTCACCGTCCTCGTCGACAACGTCGGCCCCCTGATGTCCTCCGCCCTCCTCAGCGAGGTGCTCAATACCAACCAGATCGTCATCACCTTCAATGAAAAACTGACGGGTATCTCGGTCACCACCAACAATTTCAGCGTCTGGACCCGCTCGGGCGGGGCCACCAACCCGGTCACGGTCGAATCCGCCTTCTACAACAGCGGCACCATCGGCAGCCCCGAATCCTCCGCCGTGCTCCGGGTCGGCGGCCCCAACTGGAACATCAGCAGCAATGCCTACAGAGGCACGATCAACTACTACATCATCGCCAACAACATCCGCGATATCAGCGGCAACACCATCGCCCCCAACAGCACCATTGGCGTCAGTTTCCCCAACTCGAGCGTGACCAACGTGATCGACTGGAATGCCAACTGGGAATACCATATCGACTGGGCCAACCCCTTCAACGAAGACCCCACCATCTACCTGCAGGCTTGGAACTCGCTGAACTACAGCACGGTCACCAACGGGCACTGGGGCAACATCTTGGGTGTTACCTACAAGGACGCCGTCATCAACCCGGAAACCTATGTCCCCTGCCGCGGCAGCCTCGGCCAGGAATGCACCTACGTCCGCAACCCCACCCTCTTCCGCACCACCTTCGTCTGGCCCACCAACGCGCCCACCAACGGGCTGACCCTCCGCCTCCAGACGCTCGTGGATGATGGCGCCGTCATCTACCTCAACGGCAACGAACTCCTCCGCGTCAACGTAGCCGCCGGCACGCCCGTCAACGAGTTCCTCCGCTCCGCCACCGAATACGCCGATGGCCAGTGCGCCTCCAACAACCTGGCCAACATCAGCCTCCGCCACGGAACCAACCTCCTCGCCGTCGCCGTTGCCCAAAACGCCACCGATGGCGCCAATGGCGGCGACATCTACTGGGGTGCCCGCATGGACATCCTCCAGACTGGCCTGACCACCGGCGCCGTTCCCCGCAGCAGCACCAACGCCACCGCCCTCCGCCTGCTCTCCTCCAAGGTCGGCACCAACCAGGTGCGCCTCAGTTGGTGGACCAACGTGGAACCCACCCACGTCAACAACCTCTACAACTACACGGTCGTCTACGCGACCAACATCACCCGCGTCGGCTCCAGCAACATCCTCGGTCCCAACTATCAACTGCAGCCCGGCGTCGCCAACGGCATGGTCACCAACTTCAACACCCCCCGCCTGCCCTACTACTTCCGCCTGCAGCGGGTTCCCTGACCCCACCCCTTCCCACGCGCCCCCGCCGACCCCGTGTCGGCGGGGGCTTTTTCTTGGCGTCAGCAACCCACCGCCAGACGGGCATCCACTCCCGCCCCCCGGGTAGCGTGAGGAACACGCGTTTGGTGTGGAAATCCTCAACCTGATTCCCCTTGGCCCAACGAAAGCCCCGAAAACAAGGCGCCCAATCCCATGGCATCGAGCCTGCTTGTAAATGTTCAAACAAACGATTGACTGACATCTGGCACCCGGATAAAAACCTTGTTCGCACCAGACAGAACGCAATCGAAAACCGCACCCAAATGAACATACCCAAGACCCACCAGCGCAGCGGCTTCACCCTGATTGAGCTGCTCGTCGTTATCGCCATCATCGCCATTCTGGCCGGCCTCCTCCTGCCGGCTCTCGCCAAGGCCAAGGCCCGCGCCCAACGCATCAACTGCGTGAGCAATATCAAGCAAATCGGCCTCGCCTTCCGCATGTGGTCCAACGACCACTCCGAGAAGTTCCCCTGGCAGGTCTCCACCTCGGACGACGGCACGGTCGCGGCCGGCGCCATCGGCTCCAACCCGCAGAACTTCCGCGCCGTGGAAAAGGAACTGAGCTCGCCCAAGGTTCTCGCCTGCAGCAGCGACGGCACCACCACCCGCGTGGTGGACTGGGTCGGCATCGGCATCCGTGATGCGAATGGCAACCTGGTCCCCAACACCAGCACCGCCGGCAACGGCAGCATCAGCTACTTCGTGGGCATCGACGCCGAGGAAACCAAACCGCAGTCCATCCTCTCCGGTGACCGCAACGTGACCGGCGGCGCCGCCGGCAACATTGGCGGTTCCCCCGTTGTTGATTTTAATGACGGCAGCGCCAGCCCGGCCCTCTCCAATGCCGGTTACGGCTCCGACATCCACAACCGCAATGGCAACATCGGCCTGGGCGACGGCAGCGCGCAGCAGGTCTCCGAGTCCAACCTGCGCAAGCAGATTCAGGCCTCCCAGCTCGGCGGCACCGCCCAGAACCGCCTCCAGAAGCCCCGGTAAGCCCCGGATTCCTCTTCCCCTCAAAAAAGGCGCCGGCTCTCCGGCGCCTTTTCCTTTTCCCCCCTGCCCGCCGAAGCCAGCCAGTCCAGCCGCGCCGGAAAGGCCGCCGACCCTGACGTAAGACAGGGAATCTTCATTGACACCCCACAGCCCAACAGCGATTGTGTATTCATAACAACCGTCCCATAGCCATGAAATCTTTTCGCCCACGTGTGCAGCGCGCCTTCACCTTGATCGAACTGCTGGTCGTCATCGCGATCATCGCCATCTTGGCCGCCCTTCTCCTGCCGGCCCTGGCCAGGGCCAAGCAGAAAGCCCAGCGCGCCGCCTGTGTGAGCAATCTCAAACAGGTCACCCTCGGCTACGTCATGTGGGTCCATGACAATGAGGCCAATAACGTGCCCGCCCGTGTCTATTGGTACGACGGCGGCCTGCGGCAAGGTGGCACCCCGCCAGCCGGGGTGACCGCTCCCAACTGGATGAACGCCGGCTTCCAAAACAATGCCTGGTTTCATTTCGCCTGGGTCTCCAACCAGATTGATAGCCCCAAGGTTCTCGTCTGCCCCTCCGACAAGGAAAAAATCCTCGCCCAGAATTTCGGCGCCGGAGCCGACGGCGGCTACGTCCACCCCAATTACCAGTCCAAGTCGGTCAGCTACGCGGTCTATGTGGATGGCGGCATTTCGCAGTCCGGCGTCGAGGCGGCGCAGGAACACGTCCTCACCAGCGACCGCAATCTCAACTTTGATTCTATCGCCAGCGGTTGCTCCTCTGGCATTGCTCCCGCGCGCACGGCCGTCCGCGGCAGCACTGTCTTCGGCTGGCAACAGCAGCAGAAATACGGTCATGGCGAGGGCGGCCAGGCCGGCCTGATCGATGGCAGCGTCAACGCCGTCACCACGAAGGGCATGCGTGAATTGATTGACCGCTCGGACGACAACGGGTCCGTCCACTTCCTCGTGCCCTGAGCCAAGTCCGCTTCCTCAACCGGCGTTCCCCCACGGGAACGCCGGTTTTTTATTCCCCCGAGGGTGCCTCCCCTGCAGGAAGCCTCCGCCAGTCATGCGCGGCGGTCCGCTCAATGATCGCGGAAAGCGGCGTCCGCGGCCGAAAGCCGGTGACGCGCTCCAGTTTCTCCAGCCGTGGCCGCCGGCGCGGCATGTCCTCAAAACCCGCCGCGTAAGCGGTGGCATACGGAACCCGCTCGACCCCGGAGGCCGACCCCAGCACATCAATCACCCGCCCCGCCAGGGCGGCAATGCTGATTTCCTCGTCGCAACCGACATTGAACACCTCGCCCCGCGCCGCCGGGCAGCGCTGGAGGCGCACCAAGGCCTCCACGGTGTCGCCCACCCAGCAGAAACACCGGGTCTGCTCACCATCGCCATACACGCGCAGTGGTTCGCCCGCCCGGGCTGCCGCAATGAACCGGGGCAGCACCATCCCGTGGCGGCCGGTCTGCCGGGGTCCCACGGTGTTGAACAACCGGGCCACCACCACCGGCAACCCCCGCTCGCGCGCATGGGCCAGGGCGAGGAACTCATCCACCAGCTTGGAACAAGCGTAGCTCCAGCGTCCCACCGTCGGCGGGCCGATGATGAGGTCGTCGTCCTCGGCAAACGCCTCCTTGGCACTCCGCCCGTAGACCTCCGACGTGGAGGCCAGCAAGACCGGCGTGGACGACCGGCTGGCCGCCTCGAGCAGCACTTCCGTCTCCCGCAGGTTGGTTTCCATGGCGCGCAGGGCCGACTGGACCACGAGTTCCACCCCCACCGCGGCGGCCAGGTGATGGACCGCCTTGGCTGAGGCCACCAGGCCCGGCAGTTCCCCACAGTTGGAGACCCGGGATTCCAGGCAACGCAGGCGCGGATGGCCCGCCACCGCCCGTAGGTTGTCCCACGACCCGGTGGAGACGTCGTCGAGGACCACAACCGATTCCCCGTCGGCCAGCAGGCGCTCCACCAAATGGGACCCGATGAAGCCGGCGCCGCCGGTGACGAGGATGGGCGGGGCGGGCAGGTCGGCCGCAGCCTGAGGCAGCCGGCTCATTCGAGGGCCTTGGCCAGGCCCTCGGCCAGGGCTTCGCGGTGGGCCGGAGTCGCGATGCGCCGCGCCTCGGCCGGGTTGGACAGGTAGCCGCCCTCGATCAGCACCGCCGGGCGGTTTTGCGTGCGCAGCACGCCCAGGAATCGCGCCCGGGCGATCCCGCGGTCCACCGCCCCGGTGGCCGCGAGCAGGGACCGATGTAGCGCCGTTGCCCAAAGCAGGTTCCGGTCGTCATGGGCGTTGTTCGGCAGAACCTCGGCCGGATCATCCGCAAAACCGCGCCGCAGGGTGGAGGGCATGCCCGGCGGGGGCAGGCAGTAGGTCTCCACCCCCACCAGGTCGCTGTTCCCGGGGGCCGCGTTGAAATGCAGGCTCAGGAACAGGTCGGCCTGCACCCGCTCCGCCACCGCCACCCGCTCCGCCAAGGTCAGGTAGGTGTCATTCGATCGCGTCAACACCACCGTCCACCCCCGCTCGACCAACCGCCGCTGCAACCGCACAGCCCAGTCGAGGACGTAGTGCTTCTCATACTCCCCGTTCACGCAACTCCGCGTCCCGCTGTCCTTGCCCCCATGCCCGGGGTCAATCACCAAGGTCCGCTGGCCGGCTGGCCAGCCTCCCGGGGTCATGGCCAACAACGGCTGCAGGGTCTTGCGCGCATCGATGGCATGGACATAGGGACGGCCCTGAATCAGGCGCGGAGCGAAACCCAGCCAGAAATCCAAGCCGCCAAACCGGCAGGTCTGGCCCCCCGGCCGGAGCAGCAGGACCCCGTTGCTGGTGGCCAGCTGGTAGACCGCATTGAAGCCGCTTCCGGCCTGCTGCAAGCCCTCCAGCCCGTTGAAACGTCCCCAGCTTTCAAGGGGAACCCAGGAATTGACCCAGTTGCTGGGCCAGACCGGTCCGGGGGACGGGGCGGGGGCGACCGCAGGAACCGGCGCGGCCGGGGCGGGCGCCGCCGGGGCCGGGGCCGGCACGGGCAGGGGAACCATGAGCGGCCCCGCCACGGGCGCGGGCGTCGGCGGGCGGGTGGCCGGGGTCGCCGACTTGATGACGGGACTCGCATCCGGCGCCGTGCATCCTGCCAACAGGCAGGCGAGCCACGCCGGGGCCATCCATTTGCCAACCTTCTGCCACATGCGTCGTATTGTGCGGGCCCAACCCGGGCGGGCAAGCCGCGAGTCTCGCCCCCCGCCGCATTCGCCCCACCCGCCGGCGGCAAAGGGCCTTGCGATGACCCCGCCGCCCTCCCAGTATTCCGGCGGGCATATCACCCGGCCCACCCCGTGAAAATCCTCATCGCCATCACCGGTGCGAGCGGCAGCCTCTACGCCCAGCGGTTGCTCGATTGCCTCGATCCCCGGGAACACGAAATCCACGTGGTGCTGAGCAATTATGCCCAGGTGGTCATCAAGGAGGAACTCCCCGACGGCCTGCGCGTGCCCGCGGGAGTCCAGGTGCACGGCCTCAAGAGCATGAACGCCCCCTTCGCCAGCGGATCCAATCCCTGCGATGTCATGGTCGTCATCCCCTGCTCCATGGGCACCCTGGGCCGCATCGCCCATGGCTTCAGCGAGGATGTCCTGCTCCGGGCCGCGGACGTCATGCTGAAGGAACGCCGCAAACTGATCCTCGTCCCGCGCGAGACCCCCCTCAGCCTCGTGCACGTGCGCAACTTCGAGCTGCTCCTGCAGGCCGGGGCTCTCCTTCTCCCCGCCAACCCCTCCTATTACAACCGGCCCCAGACCGTGGAACAGGTCGTCGACACCGTGGTTGCCCGCGTCCTCGACCACATGGGGATCGCCCACCGCCTGGTCGTCCGCTGGCGGGAGGAGGAGCCATGACCCCACACCCCACGCCCGCCCCATGCTGAAGGCCATCCGCAAGTGGGCGGACTTCATCAAGTTCTCCCACACCATCTTCGCCCTCCCCTTCGCCCTGGCGGCCATGGCCATTGCCGCGCGCGACACCCGGGGCTGGCCGGGTTGGCGCACCTTCCTGCTCATCCTCGCCGCCATGTTCTGCGCCCGCACCTGCGCCATGGCCTTCAACCGCATCGTGGATCGCAAATTCGACGCGGCCAACCCGCGCACCGCCGGGCGGCATCTCCCCACCGGACAGGTCTCCCTGGCCGGGGCCTGGACCCTCTGCCTGGCCGCCGCCGCGGGACTGGTGGCCAGCAGTTGGCTGCTCAACCCCGTCTGCTTCCGCCTCTCCCCCGTGGCGCTGTTCTTTGTCTGTTTCTATTCCCTGACCAAGCGCTTCACCGATTTCACCCATGTCTGGCTCGGCCTCGCCCTCGCCCTCGCCCCGGTGGGCGCGTGGCTGGCCGTCACCGGCGGACTCTCCTTCGCGGAACCCCTCGGCCGCACCAGCGGCCTGATCCCCATCGTCCTCGCGCTCGCCGTGGTGTTCTGGCTGATTGGCTTCGACATCATCTACGCCCTCCAGGATTACGAGTTCGACCGCCGCGCCGGCCTGCGCTCAATCGTCGTGGCCTGGGGCCCCAAAAACGCCCTCGGCGCCGCCTTCCTCTCCCACCTCTTCATGTGGGGCCTGCTGGCCGCCTTCGGGCTGCTCTGCCGCTTCCGCCTCGCCTACATGGTCGGCCTGGTCTTCATCCTCGGGTGCCTCCTCCTCGAGCACTGGCTCGCCCGGCGCCGCGACCTCAAGTGGGTCAACGTCGCCTTCTTCAAGCTCAACGCCGTCATCAGCGCCGTGTTCCTCACCGTCACCGTGGCCGAGGTCGTCTTCCCCGGCTTCCGCGTCGTGCGCTGAACAGCCAAGCCCGGGGCTTGAGTCCGCCCGCCCCCCACCCTAACTTGCCCTGCCCAGGCCAGGCCCCCCGGACCAACTGGCCGTGAACCTGGCCGACCGCCGATGAACCCCGCCCTCCAGCACAGCGACCTGCGCGACCTTCACGACAAGGTGGTGGCCGGGCAGCGCCTGTCCGAAGCGGACGCCCTGCGCCTGCTGGAATCCCGCGACCTCAACGCCGTCGGCGCCCTGGCCGACTTCGCCCGCGCCCGCCGGGTCGGCAACCGCGCCACCTACATCGTCAACCGCTACATCAACTACTCCAACTACTGCATCCTCTCCTGCCAGTTCTGCTCCTTCGCCCGCAAGAAGCGCGACGCGGACGGCTTCGAGCTGAGCCTGGAGCAGATGGTGGAAAAGGCGCGCGCCGCCCTGCACCTCGGCATCACCGAACTGCACATCGTCGGCGGGTTGCATCCCTCCCTGCCCTTCAGCCACTACGTGGACATGGTCCGCACCCTCAAGGCGCTCGACCCGCGCCTGCAGTTGAAGTGCTTCACCGCCATTGAAATCCTCCACCTGGCCTGGTTGGCCAGGCAGTCCGTGGCCGACACGCTGGCCGCGCTGAAGGCCGCCGGGCTGGACTCGCTGACCGGCGGCGGTGCGGAAATCTTCCGTCCGGAGGTCCGCAACCAGATCGCCCGCGGGAAGGAGAGCGCCGCCGAGTACCTCGACGTGCACCGGACCTGGCATCGCATGGGCGGGCGCAGCACCTGCACCATGCTCTACGGCCACGTGGAATCCCTGGCTGACCGTGTCGATCACCTCCGCCAACTGCGCGAGCTCCAGGACGAAACCCGCGGCTTCGTCGGCTTCGTCCCCCTGCCCTACCAGCCGGAAAACAACCGCATCCCCGTCGAGCACCCGCCCACGGGATTCGACTCCCTCCGCACCCTCGCCGTCAGCCGGCTGTTCCTCGACAACTTCGACCACATCACCGCCTACTGGGTCGGACTGGGACTCCGCCTGGCCCAGGTCGGGCTCAGCTACGGCGCCGACGACCTCCACGGCACCATCGTCGAGGAACACATCTTCCACATGGCCGGCAGCAAGGTGCCCCAGCTCCAGACCCAGGCGGACATGATCCAGGCCATCCGCGAGGCCGGCCGGGAACCGGTCCAGCGCAACACCTTCTACGAGCCCGTGCCGGCCCCGGCCGCGCCCGCGCCCGCCCATGCCTGAGCCTGGGATCCACCCGGCCCGCCCAGCCCGGGATTGCAGTGGGATCAGGATTGCCGGACACTGCCGCGCGCGATGAGCCTCGACGACCTGCCCCCGCTGCGGATGGCCCGACCGGAGTCCGCCGAGGACCTCGGCCGCCGGCTGGCCCGGGAAAAGACGGCCGCCGCCCGCCAGCACGAACGGGATCTCGAGGCCCTCACCCTCCCCCCCGGCCGCGTCGGCTCCGTGCCCTACCTCAACGCCGTGCCGCTGACCCGCGGCCTCGAGCACGAGGTGGTGTTCGCCACACCCTCGCGCCTCGCCGGCATGCTGCGGGCCGGCAACCTGGACGCCGCCCTCGTCAGCGTCTCCGAGGTGCTCTTCCATGATCTCTACGACATCCTCGACGGCGTGGCCGTGGCGTCCCTGGGCGAAGTCCTCAGCGTCTTCGTGGCCCACCGCGGACCCCTCGAGGCCATCCGCCGGATCGCCTGCGACACCGCCTCCCTCACCAGCGTCAATCTCCTCAAGGTCCTGCTCGCCGAGCGCGGCCTGCAGCCCGAGCTGGTCCCCCTCGAGGACTACGCCTCGGCCGGCGCCCACGACGCCGTCCTGCTCATCGGCGACCGCGCCCTCGATTTCCGCCGGCAACCCCACGACCACACCCTCTGGGACCTCGGCGCCGCCTGGAAGGAACTGACCGGGCTCCCCTTCGTCTACGCCGTCTGGGCCCTGCGCCGCGACGCCGACACCACCACCATCCGGCGCGCCCTGCGCGATGCCAAGACCTTCGGGCTCGAGACGCTGGATTACCTCATCGCCAACCGCCCGGAATACGACGCCGACCTCCGGCGCGATTACCTGGGCTGGCACATCCATTACCACCTCGGCGCCGACGAGAAACGCGGCCTCGCCCGCTTCGTCGAACTGCTCCGCCAACACGTCCCCGGCCCGGTCTACGACCCCCGCTACGTGACCTGACCTACCGGCCGGGTCAAATCACGTAATCCAGCGGATTGGCCAGATCCCCCTGCAACACGCGCACCCGCTGGCACAGATCGGCCAGCGTCACGTGCTCCAGAATCTTCACGATCGCATCCCGCACCTCCTTCATCACGCTGCGAATCCCGCAGCGCGCCTCGTCCGGACAGGTGCACTTCTCGTAAAACCGCTCGCTCACGCAGCTCACCGGCGCCAAGGGCCCCTCGATGTGCCGGATCACCCCCGCCAACGTGATGCGCTCCGGGGCCATCCCCAGCCGATACCCGCCCGCCACCCCACGCTTGCTCTCCAACAACCCCGCCGTTTTCAACTCGTTCAGGATCTGCTCCAGAAACCGCTTCGGAATCCGCTGCCGCTCCGAAATCTCCTGAATCCGCACCACCCGCCCCCCAGGCCGGTAATCCATCCCCAACACAATCAACGCCCGCAACGCATACTCGCCACGGACAGAAAGTTTCATGGCCCAAAACATCCAAATATCGACTCTTTTAATCAAGAATTAGTTTTAAAAGTTCTAAAACTCCTAGATACAAACAATTTATGATTGTCTATTGACTTGATAGGGATTAACCCGATAAGACTGTCGCGCGATGCATTTTTGGGTCACGAGTGTTCCCCGGTCTGGACGGGCGTTGGCGCTCATCCGCCGGGTGTTCCGCGGGGCGGGGTGGCGTCTGTGCCCCGCCTTGGGCCTGGCCCTGCTGCTGGTGGGCTGTGCGGAGGACAAGTCCACCCATCTGTTGAATGTTTCCTATGATCCCACCCGGGAGCTGTATGTGGACTTGAACGCGGCCTTCGCCAGCAACTGGGCGGCCCGGACGGGGACCCGGGTGGTCATCCACCAGTCGCATGGCGGCTCGAGCAAGCAGGCCCGGGCGGTCATTGATGGGCTGCCGGCGGACGTGGTGACGCTGGCCCTGGCCTATGACGTGGACGCCATCGCCGAGCGGGGTGGCCAGGTGGCCAGGGACTGGCAGGGACGCCTGCCCCATCACAGCGCCCCCTTCACGTCCACCATTGTGTTCCTGGTGCGCAAGGGCAATCCCAAGGGCATCCGGGACTGGGACGACCTGGTGCGGCCCGGCATCCAGGTGATCCCAGCCAACCCGAAGACGTCCGGGGCGGCCCGGTGGACCTACCTCGCCGCCTGGGGCTACGCGCTGAGGAAATATGGCCACGACGAGGCGCGGGCCCGCGACTTCGTGGCGCGCTTCTACCGCAACGCCCCGGTGCTCGACTCCGGCGCCCGCGGCGCCACCAGCACCTTCCTCCAGCGCGGAATCGGCGACGTGCTGGTCGGCTGGGAAAACGAGGCGCACCAGGCCCTCAAGGAATCCGGGCGCGCGGGGGCGGAAATCGTCACCCCTTCCGTCAGCATCCTGGCCGAACCCTCGGTGGCGCTCGTGGACAAAATCACGCGCCAGCGCGGCACCGAGGCCCTCGCCCGGGCCTACCTCGAGTTCCACTACTCCCCGGAGGGCCAGGAAATCGCCGCCCGCCATTACTACCGCCCCCGCGACCCCGCGCTGCTGGCTCGCTACCGGGACCACTTCTCCAGCCTCGAACTCTTCACCATTGCCGACCTGTTCGGCGGCTGGCAGAAAGCGCAGGCGCGCCATTTCGCCCAGGACGGTGTCTTTGACCAAATCCAGGGCGCCCGTCGCTGACTGCCCATCCCATGGCCACCCATCGGAACAACCCCCTACCCGGCTTCGGCCTCACCCTGGGCTACACGCTCTTTTACCTCAGCGTCATCGTCCTCGTCCCGCTGGCCGGGCTGTTCCTGCGGGTCTTTGAGATGCCCTGGTCCGAGTTCTGGGCCCTCGCCACCTCCAGCCGCGCCCTCGCGGCCTACCGGCTCACCTTCGGCGCCTCCGGCGTCGCCGCCCTCGCCAACGCCGTGTTCGGGCTGATCGTCGCGTGGGTCCTCGTCCGCTACGAGTTCCCGGGCCGCCGCCTCCTCGATGCCCTCGTCGATTTCCCCTTCGCCCTCCCCACCGCCGTGGCCGGACTCACCCTCGCCAGCCTCTTCGCCCCCAACGGCTGGCTCGGCCGCTGGCTCGTCCCCCTCGGCATCCATGGCGCCTTCACCCCCCTCGGCGTCATCATCGCCCTCACCTTCGTCGGCCTGCCCTTCGTCGTCCGCACCCTCCAACCCGTCCTCGAGGAGTTCGAGCGCGAGGTCGAGGAATCCGCCGCCACCCTCGGCGCCAGCCGCCTCCACACCTTCTGCCACGTCATCATTCCCTCCCTCCTCCCCGCCCTCCTCACCGGCTTCGCCCTCTCCTTCGCCCGCGCCATCGGCGAATATGGCTCGGTCGTCTTCATCTCCGGCAACAAACCCTTCGCCACCGAGATCGCCCCGCTCCTCATCGTCTTCCGCCTCGAGGAATACAACTACGCCGGCGCCATGGCCATCGCCGTCGTCCTCCTCGTCATCTCCTTCACGCTCCTCATCACCATCAACCTGCTCGAGCGCTGGGCCAGCCGCTTCCAGCACTAACCCGCCGCCCACCCCGCACCCCCCCGACACCATGGCCGGATTCGTCAGCCGACCCCACCGCGACGCCACCAGCAAGTCCCAGCGCGGGACCGAGGAGTCGCCCCTCGTCAAATGGACGCTCGTCGGCATCACCGGACTCTTCCTCGGCATCTTCCTCCTCCTCCCCCTCGCCAACGTCTTCGCCCAGGCCCTCGCCAAGGGCTGGACCGCCTGCCTCGACAACCTCCGCCATCCCGATTCCCTCGCCGCCGTCCGCCTCACTCTGCTCGTCGCCGCCATCTGCGTCCCCTTCAACGTGGTCTTCGGCCTCGCCGCCGCCTGGTGCGTCGCCAAATTTGAGTTCCCCGGCAAACCCCTCCTCATCACCCTCATCGACCTGCCCTTCTCCGTCTCCCCCGTCGTCGCCGGCCTCATCTACATCGTCCTCTACGGCGTCCATGGCCTCCTCGGCCCCTGGCTCGATCACCACCACATCCGCGTCATCTACGCCGTCCCCGGCATTGTCCTCACCACCATCTTCGTCACCGTCCCCTTCGTCGCCCGCGAACTCATCCCCGTCATGCAGGCCACCGGACGCGACCAGGAGGAAGCCGCCCTCACCCTCGGTGCCAGCGGCTGGCGCACCTTCTGGCACGTCACCCTCCCCAGCGTCAAATGGGGCCTCCTCTACGGCATCATCCTCTGCAACGCCCGCGCCATGGGCGAATTCGGCGCCGTCTCCGTCGTCTCCGGCCAAATCACCGGCCTCACCGACACCATGCCGCTCCGCGTCGAGAAGCTCTACAACGAGTACAACGCCGTCGGCGCCTTCGCCGTGGCCAGCCTCCTCGCCCTCCTCGCCCTCGTCACCCTCCTCCTCAAGAGCCTCCTCGAATGGAAACAGGCCCGCGAGTTTGCCGAGGCCCAGTCCGCCCCGCCCGAACCCCACGCCTGAACCGGCCCCCACCGCCCGACCCCTGTCCCCCCCCGACGCCATGAGCATCCAACTGCGCCAGGTCAGCAAACGCTTCGGCGAGGTCGCCGCCGTCGACGAGGTCAGCCTCGAGGTCCAGGAGGGCGAACTCCTCGCCCTCCTCGGCCCCAGCGGCGGCGGCAAGACCACCGTCCTCCGCATGATCGCCGGCCTCGAGATGCCCACCACCGGCGACATCTTCATCCGCGGCCAGCGCGTCAATGACGTCCCCGTCCAGAAACGCAACATCGGCTTCGTCTTCCAGAGCTACGCCCTCTTCAAGACGATGACCGTCTTCCACAACATCGCCTTTGGCCTCAAGATCAAGGGCTGGAAAAAGCCCGCCATCACCGACCGCGTCCTCGAGCTGCTCGACCTCCTCGAACTGCACGGCCTGGAAAAACGCTTCCCCCACCAGCTCTCCGGCGGCCAGCGCCAGCGCGTCGCCATCGCCCGCGCCCTCGCCCCCCAGCCCAGCGTCCTCCTCCTCGACGAACCCTTCGGGGCCGTCGATGCCAAGATCCGCCAGGATCTCCGCGACTGGCTCGTCCGCCTCCAGGAGGAACTCAAGCTCACCACCCTCTTCGTCACCCACGACCAGGAGGAGGCCATGGAGGTCTCCAACCGCATCGCCATCTTCTCCCGCGGACGCCTCGAGCAAATCGCCCCGCCCCGCGAGGTCTACGAACAGCCCGCCAACGAGTTCGTCGCCCGCTTCATCGGTGTCATGAACGTCCTCGAGGCCGAGGTCCACAACGGGGTCGGTCGCGCCGGCGAAATGCTCTTCAACGCCGACAGTTTCGCCAACGGCGAACGCATCCGCATCGGGTTCCGCCCCCTCGCCGTCCAGGTCTCGCCCAACCTCACCCAATTCCCCTACCGCGCCGTCCTTCGCCACACCTTTTTCCTCGGGGTCATGCTTCGCCTCGAACTGGAACTGCCCTCCGGCCTCATCGTCCGCGCCCGCATGACCAAGGAGGAATACACCCGGCTCGGCCTCCACGACGGACGCCAGGTCTCCCTCCACATCCGCAACTACCGCATCCTCTCCCAGGAACACGCCCCGCTCGCCCCCGAGCTCACCATGCCCGACCGGGCCGCCATCCACATGGGCGAAAACATCTGAACCAACCCCTCCCGCGATGAACTCCCGCTGGCGCTGCCTGGTCTCCATCGCCGAGGGCGAGGTCCAGTCCACCCTCGCCGCCCTCCCCGAACCCCTCCGCCGCCAGGCCGCCCCCCTCCCCGTCCAGTTCGAACCCGCCCCCAACGAGGCCATCCTCGCCGACGGCTACGAACCCGATCTCCTCGGCCTCTTCATCGGACCACCCCTCGCCGAGCCCGAATCCTCCCCTCTCCCCCCGCAGATCCTCCTCTTCCTCGAAAACCTCTGGGACTTCGCCGAGGGCGACGAGGACCTCTTCCGCGAGGAAGTCCGCACCACCTACCTCCACGAACTCGGCCACTACCTCGGCCTCAACGAAATCGACCTCGAAGAAAGAGGGCTCGAGTAGTTGGCGAGCGAGTGGGTGAGTGAGTGATCGAGTCGGGGGGGCATCCGCGCAGTCTTGTCCGGGATGCCAAAACTTCTGCGGGCGGGCACGGGGGTGGCCGCTAATTACCGGGCCAAGAGCCGGCCGGATTTCGTCGCCAAGCTCGCGACCACCACGGAGGAGGCCGACGAAACTCTCTTCCGGCTGGAACTCATTGAGGAAGCCCAAGTGGCCACCACCACCCAAACCCAACCACTCCGCCAGGAAGCCGGGGAGATCCTGGGAATGTTGCGCGCCTCCCTGACCACCGCGCGCCGCCCCCCAACTCGCTCACTCACCCGCTCACTCACTCACCCGCTCACTCGCTAATTTCTCGTTGACTCCTTGCCCCCCGGCCTCGCTCATTGCCCGCGTGTCCGCATTCGAGTCATCCCTGCAGGGCGAGCTGGAGTCCCTCCGGCGCCAGGGCCTCCGGCGCGAGTTGCGCCGGATCGACTCGGCCCCCGGCCCGCGCGTGCAGTCGGGCGGCGGCACCCTGCTGAACTTCAGCTCGAACGACTACCTCGGCCTGGCCGGCCATCCCGCCGTGCGCGAGGCCGCCCTCCAGGCCGTGCGCGATTTCGGCGCGGGCGCGGGCGCCGCCCGGCTCATCTGTGGATCCCTGGCGCCCCATCACGACCTGGAGGACGACCTCGCCGCCTTCAAGGGCACCCCGGCCGCCCTCGCCTTTTCCAGCGGCTACGCCGCCGCCGTGGGCACCATCAGCGCGCTGCTCGGCCCGGAGGACTACATCCTGATCGACCGCCTCGTCCATGCCTGCTGCGTCGATGCCGCCCGCCTGTGCGGCGCCAAGCTGCGCGTCTTCCGCCACAACGACCCGGGCGATCTCGAACGCATCCTCCAATGGGCCCGGGCCCGGTCCACGGCCACCGCCGGGGCGCCGGGCGCGCGCGCGCCGCGCATCCTCATCGTGACCGAGAGCGTGTTCAGCATGGACGGCGACCTCGCCCCGCTCCGCGACATTGTCGAGCTGAAGGACCGCCACGGCGCGTGGCTCATGCTGGATGAGGCCCATGCCACCGGCCTGTTTGGGGAACGGCGATGCGGGCTGGCCGAGGCCACCGGGGTGGCGGACCGGGTCGAGGTGCAGATGGGCACGCTGGGCAAGGCCCTCGGCGCCTCCGGCGGCTACATCGCCGGTTCCCGCTCCCTCATCGACCTGCTCGTCCACCGCGCGCGCAGCTTCATCTTCAGCACCGCCCCGCCCCCGGCCGCCGTCGGCGCCGCCCGCGCCGGCCTGCGCCTCGTCTCCTCGCCCGAGGGCGCCGCGCTCCGGCAGACTCTCTGGCAACGGGTGGACGAGGCCAAGAACGCGCTCATCCGCGCGGGCCGCGCCCTCGCCCCCGTGCAAAGCCCCATCGTCCCCATCCCCGTGGGCGCGGAGGACGCCGCCGTCCAGCTGGCCGCGCAACTGCGCGGGCGCGGCCTCCTCATCCCGGCCATCCGCTATCCCACCGTGGCCCGCGGCGAGGCCCGCCTCCGCCTCACGGTCAGCGCCGCCCATCGCCCCGGCGACCTGCAGGAGCTCGAGCGCGCGTTCCTCGGCCTGCCCTTCTCCCCCTCCCCCGATGCACCCGCTGGCCCGGCTTGACCACGCCCACGTCTGGCACCCGTTCACGCAGATGCGTGACTGGCTTCGGCAGGAACCCATCGTCATCGCCTCCGGGCGCGGCTCAGTCCTGCGCGACACCCGGGGCCGCACCTATCTCGATGCCAACGCCTCCATCTGGACCAACCTCCACGGGCACAACCATCCCCGGCTGAACGCCGCCCTGACCCGCCAACTGCGGCGCATCGCCCATTGCTCGTCGCTCGGCCTGGCCAACGGTCCCGCCGCCCTGCTGGCCCGCCGCCTGGTGCAGGCCGCCCGCCTGCCGCGGCCGGGCGGGCTGCCCCGCCTGAACAAGGTGTTCTTCTCCGACGACGGTTCCACCGCCATGGAGGTGGCCCTCAAGCTGGCCTACGAATACGCCCGCCGAACACACGGCCTCCGGCAGCCCCGCTTCCTCTCCCTCCAGGGCGCCTACCACGGGGATACCGTGGGCGCGACCAGCCTCGGTCACATCGACCTCTTCCACGCCACCTGGCGCGGGCTGCTCTTCAAGTCGGACCGGGTCATGGCCCCCTACTGCTACCGGTGCCCCTTCAACCGCGCCCGCCCGGAACGCGCCGACGCCCGGGAAACGCGGCGGTGCCAGTGGGAATGCGTGGACAAGGTGGAGGGCATCCTGCACGCCCGGAAGAAACAGGGGCGCCCCCACGCCGCGTTCGTGGTCGAACCCCTCCTCCAAGGCGCCGCCGGCCTCATCCCCCAGCCGGCCGGCTGGCTGCGTCGCGTGGCCGAACTGGCCCGCGCCCATGGCGCCCAGGTCATCGCGGACGAGGTCATGACCGGCTTCGGCCGCACGGGGACCGGCGACGGGCGGACCGCCAACCCGCCGCTCTTCGCCTGCCACCAGGAGGGGGTGCAGCCCGATTACCTCGTCGTGGCCAAGGGCCTGACCGGCGGCTATCTCCCCATGGCCGCCACGCTCACCACCCAGGCGGTCTTCAACGCCTTCCTAGGCGACTACGCGGAGTTCAAGACCTTCTTCCACGGGCACAGCTACACCGGCAACCCGCTCGGCGCCGCCACCGCGCTGGCCAGCCTCGATGTGCTCGAGGGCGCCGCCTCCCGGCGCGCCCGCCAACAGCTCGAGCAAACCCTGCGCCACGCCCTGCCCGCCCTGTGGACCCTCCCCGCCGTCGGCGACATCCGCCAGGTCGGGCTGGTGGCCGGCATCGAGCTGGTCCGGGACTGGCGCACGCGCGCGCCGTTCGACCTCCGCGCGCAGGCCGGCATCCGGGTCTGTGCCGCCATGGCCCGCCGCGGCGTCCTCACCCGCCCCATCGGCAACGTCATCGTCCTCATGCCCCCCTACAGCACCACGCCCGCCCAGGCCCGGCGCATGGTCGACACCCTCCACGACGCCATCGCCGAGGTGCTTGGGGTGTAGTCCTGGCCCGCAGGCCCACGCCGACCGGTTGGTAGCAGCCGGCGTGAGCCGGCTGGCGCGGGGCTTCAGCGGACGGACATCCGCTGCCACGTCGGTTGGTAGCAGCCGGCGTGAGCCGGCTGGCGGAGGGGGCTCAGCGGACAGACGTCCGCTGCTACCCGCCATAATAAAGGCCGGCCGGTTTTTCACGCCTACTGGTTCGCCGCCTTCAACGCGCTCTCGTTCCAGATCATCCTGAGCGGACCCATGGTCCTCTACGCCAAGTCCCTCGGCGCCAGCGCCACTGTGCTCGGGTTGCTCACCGGGATGATGCCGCTCCTCGTCATCCTGCAAATCCCCGCTGCCAACCACGTCAGCCGCGTCGGCTACCGCCAGTTCGTCTACGCCGGCTGGGGCATCCGCGTCCTCTTCATCTTCGCCATGACGCTGGTGCCGCTCTCCGGCGGGTTCCTTGACCCCACCACCCGCCTCGTCCTCCTTCTCGCCCTGCTCTTCGTGTTCAACGTCTCCCGCGGCATCTCCAGCGCCGGCTGGCTGCCCTGGATCGCCTCCCTCGTCCCCGCCCATGTCCGCGGCCATTACCTCGCCCGCGACGCCGCCGTCGTGAACCTCGCCTGCGGCGCCAGTTGCCTCCTGGCCGCCGTCGGCCTCGGCGCCCAACCCACCCCCTCCCGCTTCGCCCTCCTCTTCGGGTTCAGCGCCGTCATGGGTGCCATCAGCCTGTTCTTCCTCAAACGCATCCCCGAGGGCACCCCGCCCGAGGCGGAACGACGCTCCACCACTCCCGTCCCCTGGCTGTCCCTCCTCGGCTTCCCCCCCTTCCAGAAGCTCCTCGCCATGGTCATTCCCTGGGCCGCCGCCTTCGGCGGCGCCCAAGCCTTCACCATCGTCTACCTCAAGGCCGCCGGCCTTAACGAGGCCCGCATCCTGCTCGTCTCCTCCGTCTTCTTCCTCGGCGGCCTCAGCAGCCTCTGGCTCCTCGGCTCCCGCCTCGATCGCATCGGCAGCAAGCCCGTCCTCACCGCCTCCTTCGCCGCCTGGGCCCTCGTCATGGCCGCCTGGGCCGTCGTGGCCGGACGCGGCCTCGCCGACCGCCTCGCCCTCGTGCTCGTCCTCCAGTTCCTCATGGGCCTCCTCGCCGCCATGGTCGGCATGGCCAACTCCCGCCTCCTCATGGCCATCGCCCCCGTCATGGGCCGCAACCATTTCTTCGCCCTCTTCTCCGTCGCCGCCAACGTCACCCAGGGGCTCGCCCCCGTCGCCTGGGGCCTCCTCATCGATGCCGTCGGCACCCGCCACCTCCCCGGCCCCGGCCTTGAGTGGAACAACTTCAGCCTCTTCTTCACCGCCGTCGCCCTCGTCTTCCTCGCCGCCCTCGCCCTCGCCCGCAAACTCCAGGAAGAATTAACGAGTTAATGGCTTAATGAGTTGGCGAGTCAGCTGGCGCGCCCCCCTATTTGCTAACTCACGAACTCTCTCATTCACTAACTTCATTGACTCACTTGTCATGCTCCTGGGGTCGGGCCATGCTCCCCGCCCAGTGATGCGCATGCTTGGGTCCATCGGCCGCGCGGCGCGGGGCCTGCTCCTCGCCGGGCTCGTGGCCCTCGCGGGGTGCTCCCGTTCGCTGCCCCCGGCCGACCTCGTCATCTGCAACGGCGCCGAACCGGGCTCCCTCGACCCCGCCACCTCGACCGGCCTCGAGGAACTCCGCGTGGTCATGGCCCTCTTCGAGGGGCTCATGCGGGTCAATCCCCGCGATGGCAGCGCCATCCCCGGCCTGGCCGAACGCCATTCCCTCTCCCCCGACGGCAAAACCTACACGTTCCACCTCCGGAGCAACGCCCTCTGGTCCACCGGCGAGCCCATTACCGCCCACGACTTCGCCGCCTCCTGGCTTCGCGTGCTCGACCCCGCCACCGCCAGCGAATACGCCGGCCAGCTTTTCTACATCCGCAACGCCGAGGCCTACTACAACCGCCAGGTCCGGGACCCGGCCCAGGTTGGCATCCGCGCCCTCGACGACCGCACCCTGCAGGTCGAACTCTCCCATCCCACCCCCTTCTTCATCGACCTGTGCGCCTTCCAAACCCTCGCCGTGGTCCCCACCCGGGCCATCGCCCGCCACGGCGACCGCTGGCTGCGCACCCCGCCCGTCCCCGTCTCCGGCCCCTACCAGCTCGAGTCCTGGCGGCTCGGCGATCGCGTCCGGCTCCGCGCCAACCCCCACTACTGGGACGCCGCCAACACCGGCTGCCAGGTGGTGGATCTCCTCCCCATCCGCGGCGCCAGCACCGCCTTCAACCTCTACCAGCGCGGCGCCATCGACATCATCTGGGACAAGGAACTCATCCCGTCCGAGCTCTACCCCTTCCTCCGCACCAACGAGGCCCACCGGGCCAGCTTTCATTCCTTCACCTACCTCGGCACCTACTTCCTCCGCTTCAACACCACCCGCCCGCCCCTCAGCGACCCCCGCGTCCGCCGCGCCCTCGCCCTCGCCATCGACAAGAACCTGCTCGTGAACAAAATCCTCAAGACCGGCGAAACCATCGCCGGCACCCTCGTCCCGCCCGGCACCGGCAACAGCCGGCCGGCCGACGGTCTCCCGCACGACCCCGCCGCCGCGCGCGCCCTGCTCAAGGAGGCCGGGTTCGAGGGCGGACGCGGCCTGCGCCCCATCGAATACCTCTTCGAGTCCGTGTCCGGCAGCGGCGCCTCCCCCCACGCCAAGATCGCCGTCGAGCTGCAGCAGATGTGGCAGCGGGAGCTGGGCATCCGCGTCGAGCTGCGCCAGATGGAGAAACAGGTCTATCTCAAGGCCCAGCGTTCCCTCGAATACGACGTCACCCGCAGCACCTGGATCGGCGATTACAACGACCCCAACACCTTCCTCGACCTCTTCCGCAGCAACAACGGCAACAACCGCACCGGCTGGAAGGACGCCCGCTACGACGGCTGGATGGACGAGGCGGCCGTGCAGACAAATGTCGCCCGCCGCGCGGACATCCTTCGCCAGGCCGAGACGCACCTCCTGCGCGAGGGCACCCCCATCGCCCCCATCTATTACTTCAGCGGGTTCAACTACTACGACCCCGCCCGCATCTCCGGGGTCTGGGGCAACATCCTCGACAGCCATCCCATCAACGCCATCCGCAAGACCCAGGCCCCGGCCGCCGCCGCCGCCAACCCGCCCCGGCCATGAACCGCCCCGCCCCCCGCCTTCGCCTGCCCGCCCTGCTGGCCCTCCTCGCCCTCCTGGCCACCGGCTGTTCCACCGCGCGCTTCAATCGCGCCTGGCGCGAGGCCGCCCAGGCCCCCGCCGCCGGAACCGGCCTGGCCGGCCGCTGGGAAGGCACGTGGCGCAGCGACGTCAACGCCCACACCGGCCGTCTGCGCTGCCTGGTCACCCCCGCGACCAACGGCACCTTCGCCGCCCGGTTCCATGCCGAATACCGCCTCATCCTGCCCCTCACCTTCAGCTACACCGTGCCGCTCACCGTCACCAACGGTGCCGACCCCGCCGGCCCCGGCTTCGCCGGCACCGCCAACCTCGGCCGCCTCGCCGGCGGCCTCTACTCCTACCGCGGCCGCGCCACGGCCACGAACTTCTTCAGCACCTACGAGTGCGCCCGCGACCGCGGCATCTTCGAGATGACCCGGCCCGCTCCCGGAGAATAGCGTCCGCCACCGGCGGCCCCCCCACCGTCGCGGCCGACGCTGCACGGAACGACACATCGGTGACAACCCGGTGCCGCGCGAACGACGAAACGGCGGATTCGTCACGGGATTGTCACAGACCTGCCTTGTTTCCGTAACTGACGAGCCTTATTTAACTCCGCATCGCGTAATCCGCACTCATCTCCCAGACAAACTATGATCCAAAACCATCGCACTTTGGCCGTTTTGGCGGCCGGCATCTTCGTCAGCGGCCTGGCAGCCTCCAACAGCCAGGCCCAATCCGTGGACAGCCTTCTCGACAAGTTGGTGGACAAGGGCATCCTGACCACCAGCGAGGCCAAGGACCTCCGCAAGCAGGCCGACGAGGACTTCACCCGCGCCTACAAGTCCAAGAGCGGCATGCCCGAGTGGGTGACGTCCTTCAAGATCAATGGCGACTTCCGCGGCCGCTTCGAGCAGTTTCAGGCGGAGGACGACGACTTCGTGCAGCGCAACCGCTGGCGCTACCGCCTGCGCCTGGGCGCTGTGGCCACCATCCAGGACAACTTCGAGGTTGGCCTGCGCCTGACCTCCAGCGAATCCACCGGCAGCTTTGGCGGCGACCCCATCAGCGGGAATACCAGCCTGCAGGACAACGGCTCCAAGAAGTTCATTTACATCGACCAGGCCTACGGGAAGTGGGGCTTCCTCAAGAGCAGGGATGTGAACGCGTCATTGACCATCGGCAAGATGGAGAACCCGTTCGTCTTCTCGGAAATGGTCTATGACCCCGACTACACGCCCGAGGGCCTGGGCCTGAATGCCACCTACCGCCTCAGCGATGAACACCAACTCAAGTTCAACGGCGGCGCATTCATCCTCGATGAGTTGGGCGGGGACAGCCACGACCCCTACACCCTGGGCGCCCAACTGCGCTGGGACGGAGCTTATGGCAAACACCTGGCCTCGAGCCTGGGCGGCGCCGTCCTGACCATCGTCAACCAGCAATCCCTGACCAATGGGGCGGTGGGTAACGTCAACCGCGGGAACACCCGGCTGGCCGGCACCGGCGCCTTGGCCAATGAGTTCACCCCGGTGGTGGCGGATGCCTCGCTCACCTACACCTTCGAGGATGTGTCCTTCTACCCGGGCAAGTTCCCCATCAAGCTGGCTGGGGAATATATGAACAACCTGGAAATCTCCGACCGCAACCAGGCCTTTGCCGCCGGTTTCACCATCGGCAAGGCCGGCAAGAAGCGGACCTGGGAAGCCAGCTACCGCTACAAGATGCTCGAGGGTGACGCCTGGTATGAGGAACTGGTCGACTCCGACTTCGGGGCCTACTATGGGGGCACCCTGCCAAACTCCGGCCTCGGGGCCGGCTACGGCGCGGGCACCAATCTCCGCGGCCACATCTTCAAGCTCGGATACTCCCCCTACGACGCCCTCACCCTCAGCGCCACCTACTTCCGCGTCGAGGCCATCGATGAGGTTCCCACTGGCGAAAACAGCAAGATGGGCCGCCTCCAGATCGACGCCATCCTTAAGTTCTAACCAGCCTAACCCGGGCCACGGCCCGGAGGCTCCGCCAAACCCCGGCCTCGGCAGCGAGGCCGGGGTTTCTTGCTTTCCGGTCCCGGACGGGCCCGCAAGCCCGGCGCAGGGGAACTCCCCCATCTGGCCCTTGCCCAGTCCGCCCCATGCAGGAACGGCCGGGCAAACCGCCCCGGGCAGCCGCGGCCCCCAGTGGCGCACGGCGCCGCCGCCCTGCTCATGCCCCATCCGGCACCCCCACCTGTCAGCCGGGACAGCGCAATGCGCCGATTGGCCGGGACTGCCTCATGTCGGATTCAAGCCATTTGCGGCGCCCGTCAGCGGGCCGTTGTTTCGGGAACGTCACCCGGCTGCCAGCCACCCGTAACACGGATCCCACAAATTGCAGGAAACAGAAACCACTACCATCATGAACATGACAAAGTTCCTACCTCGCGTTCAGTGGCCGCTGGCCTTGGCCCTGGCCACGATCACCGCCCTCCCCGTCCTGGGCAACAACATCACGGTCAAGGGGTCCGACACCCTCGTGGTCCAGGCCCAGAAATGGGCCGAGACCTACATGGCCAAGAACAACAAGGTGAAAATCCAAGTGACAGGCGGGGGCACCGGCACCGGCTTCGCCGCCCTGCAGAACGAGACCACCGACCTCTGCAACGCCTCCCGGAAAATCCGCGCGGCGGAAATCGCCGAATGCATCAAGGCCTTCGGCCAGCGTCCCACCGAATACAAGGTCTGCCTGGATGGCCTCTCCATCTATGTGCACAAGGACAACCCAATCAAGGACCTCTCTCTCCCGCAGTTGGAACTGATCTTCACCGGCAAGATCAAG
This sequence comes from Verrucomicrobiota bacterium, assembly GCA_046048995.1. Classification (GTDB taxonomy): domain Bacteria; phylum Verrucomicrobiota; class Verrucomicrobiia; order Limisphaerales; family JADJPG01; genus JBJOEZ01. The sequence continues at coordinate 72,269 of JBJOEZ010000020.1, forward strand.
AACTGGAAGGAACTTGGGGGGCCTGACGCCCGCATCACGCTCTACAGCCGGGAAAACAGCTCCGGCACGTATGAGTTCTTCAAGGAACATGTCCTGAACAACAAGGACTTCGCCGCCAATGCCCAGACCATGCCCGGCACCGCCTCGGTGTTGGAGGCCGTGGCCCGGGACAAGAACGGCATTGGCTACGGGGGCGCCGCCTACGGCGCCGGCGCCAAGCACCTCCCCATCCGCAAGGACGACCGTTCCCCGGCCATCGAGCCCAATGAGGAATCGGTCGTCAAGGGAACCTATCCCATCTGGCGCTACCTCTACATCTACGTCAACCCGGCCCTCGACAAGGGCGCCACTGCCGATTACCTGACCTGGATTCGCAGCGATGAGGGGCAAAAACTGGTCAAGGAGGTCGGTTACTTCCCGCTCCCCGCCCATCTCCGCGAGAAATAAGCCCTTCCGGCGCCGGGGGGGCGGGCCCCAGAAACCGCCCGCCCGGCCTCCCCCTCCGCAGCGCCCCTTCCAAGAAGCGCCCCGCCATGTCCCACGCCCCACCTCGCTCAACCCCACCCCGCCGCGGCTGGGACACCCTGCGCCGCACCCGCCGCGCACGGCCCATCGAGTGGCTGGCGGAACGCGGCATCTTCCTCGTCTCCCTCTCCGCCATCCTCATGGTCTTCCTCATCTTCGTCTTTGTCGCGAAGGAGGCCATGCCGGTTGCCCTCGGCCGGACGGATAACTCCAAGGCGGTCCTGGTGCGGCCGGTCTCCGACCTCGAGCGCATGACCCCGGAGGAAATCATGGCCTACCTCGACCTGAAGCCGAAGCAGTTCCAGCAGATGGACCGGGCCATCCTCAAGGAACTGATGCAGGTGAAAATCGAGGCCGCAGAGGAGGCTCCCAAGGACGCGGATGCCGCCCTGAATACGACCCGCTGGAGCCTGCTTCTCAAACCCTACCAATGGAAGGGCTACGACCAGCCCGAGTACATCTGGCAACCCGTCTCCCAAACTCCCAAATACAATCTGGTCCCGCTCATCCTCGGGAGCCTCAAGACAACCCTGGTCGCCCTCTTGGTCGCCGTCCCGCTCGCCCTCGGCGCCGCCCTCTATGTCTCGCAACTCGCCAGCCCGCGCGCGAAGGAATGGCTCAAACCCGCCATCGAGTTGCTCGCCGGCATCCCCTCGGTCGTCCTCGGCTTCTTTGCCCTCATCGTCCTGGCCAGCCTGCTGCAGGGCCTGTTCGGTTATCAGTCGCGCCTCAACGCCATCGTGGCCGGCATCGCCCTCGCCCTCGCCGTCATCCCCGTCGTCTTCTCCATCGCGGAGGATGCCCTGACCAGCGTGCCGCGCGCCTACACGCAGGCCGCACTCGCCCTCGGCTCCTCCCGCTGGCAGGCAGCGTGGAAAATCGTCCTGCCCGCCGCCACCCCCGGCGTCTTCGCCGCCATCGTGCTCGGCTTCGGGCGCGCCATCGGCGAGACCATGATCGTCCTCATGGCCAGCGGTAACGCCAGCATCGTGTCCGCCAGCCTCCTCGATTCCACCCGATCCATGACCGCCAGCATCGCAGCCGAACTGGCCGAGACGGTCTTCGGCGGCCACCACTACCGCATCCTCTTCCTCATCGGAGCCCTGCTGTTCCTCGTCACCTTCCTCTCCAACATGACCGCCGACCTCATCATCCACCGGCTCAAGCGCCGCATGGAGGGCAAGGCCTGACCGGTCTCCCTCCCCCTCCGCATGCCGCCCCGCACCCCACCCCCGGTCGAGCCCCCCTTCGAGGACAAACTCCGCCGCCGCCGCCGCTGGAAGCGGCTGATCGGCAGTCAGGACAGCATCCCCTGGCGCTTCCAGAGCACCTCCCTGGCCCTCGACTCCAAGTTCTGCACCGGCCTCACCGCCACCGCCGCCTTCCTCATCCTCGCCATCCTGGGGGTCATCCTCGCCAACATCCTCTTCCACGGGGCCCCAGGCCTCTCCTGGCGCTTCATCTTCAGCGGGACGGAGAAGGATATGTTCGATGTCAACAAGGCGGGCATCCTGCCCATGATCCTCGGCACCGCCGCCCGCGTCATCCTCATGACCCTCTTCGTCCTGCCCGTGGGGGTCATCACCGCCGTCTACCTCACCGAATACGCCCACGCCCGCTCCCCCTTCACCCGCATCGTGCGCGGCGCCGTCAGCAACCTCGCCGGGGTCCCCTCCATCGTCTTCGGCCTCTTCGGACTCGGCTTCTTCATCAACGCGGCCGGCGGAAGCATTGACGCCCTCTTCAACCCCGCCTCCGCCGAACCGATCTGGGCCAAGCCCGGCATGCTCTGGGCCTCCCTCACCCTCGCCGTCATGACCCTCCCCGTGGTCATCGTCGCCACCGAGGAATCCCTCCGCGCCATCGCCCCGGGCCTGCGCGAGGGAAGCCTCGCCCTCGGCGCCACCAAGCTCCAAACCATCCGGCGCGTCGTTCTGCCCCAGGCCCTGCCCGGCATCCTCACCGGTGGCATCCTCGCCGTCAGCCGGGCCGCCGGCGAGGTCGCCCCCATCATGTTCACCGGTGCCGCCTACTACATGGCCGAGTTGCCCACCCATCTCCATGACCAATTCATGGACCTCGGCTACCACGTCTTCATCCTTTCCACCCAGTCCCCCAACATCGAGAAGACGCGCCCCATCCTCTATGCCACCGTCCTGGCCCTCCTGGGCCTGACCTTCTCGCTCAATCTCGCCGCCGTCCTGCTCCGCGCCCGCATCCGCCGGCGCATGCGGGCCATCCACTGACACGCCACCCCCACGCTCCAACCCCATGGCCCACAACCCCGTCGTCCAACTCAGTCCCAAGACGGTCGTGCCCGCGCCCCCCGCCCACGACCCCACCCTGAACTCCTCCCTGATCGAGACCCGGGACCTGTGCCTCCACTACGGCGCCGCCCAGGCCCTCCGCAGCATCTCCATGGCCATTCGCGAGCGCATGGTCACGGCCTTCATCGGCCCCAGCGGCTGCGGCAAGTCCACCCTCCTCCGCTGCTTCAACCGCATGAACGACCTCATCGACGGGGTTCGCATCGAAGGCGCCATCCACATCGGCGGCCAGGAGATCCATGCCCGCGATGTGGACCCCATCGAACTGCGCAAACGCGTCGGCATGGTCTTCCAGAAATCCAATCCCTTCCCGAAATCCATCTTCGAGAACATCGCCTACGGCCTGCGCCTGCATGGGATGACGGATGCCTCCGAGATCACGAACGCCGTCGAGCAGAGCCTGCGCGGCGCCGCCCTGTGGGACGAGGTCAAGGACCGCCTCCACGCCAGCGCCCTCGGCCTCTCCGGCGGACAGCAGCAACGCCTCTGCATCGCCCGCGCCATCGCCATCCAGCCCGAAATCATCCTCATGGATGAGCCGGCCAGCGCGCTCGACCCCATTGCCACCGGCCGCATCGAGGACCTTATCCTTGACCTCAAGCGCGAGTTCACCATCGTCATCGTCACCCATAACATGCAGCAGGCGGCCCGCATTTCCGACTACACCGCCTTCTTTTACATGGGCGAACTGGTCGAATACGACAGCACCAACCGCATCTTCACCAACCCGGCTAAAAAGCAGACCGAGGACTACGTCACCGGCCGCTTTGGCTGACCCCAAAACCCCTTCCCTCCATGTCCCTTCACTTCGACGCCGAACTCAGCGATCTCACCCACAAGCTGTCCGAAATGGCCAACGCCGCCGCGCACGCCGTGGACCGGGCCGTGGAGGCCCTTGCCCGTCGCGATGACACCCTCGCCCGCCAAGTCGAGACGGATGACGCCATCCTCGACGGCTTCGAGAAGGAAATCGACGACATCGGCATCCACCTGCTGGCCAAGGCTCCCCTCGCCTCCGAACTGCGCCTGATCACCGTGGCCATGAAGGCCTCCCATGACCTCGAACGCGTCGGCGACGAGGCCACCACCATCGCGCGCCGCGTGCTCGAACTAAACCGCGAACCCGCTCTCCCCATGGCGGACAGGCTCCCCCCCATGGCGGCCCTCGGCCTCCAACTGCTCCGGGACGCCATCGCCGCCTTCATCGCCCGCGACGCCCAGGCCGCCCGCGCCCTTATCCCGCGCGACAAGCAAATCGACGCCCTCAACAAGCAGGTCCACCGCGACCTCGCCGCTCACATCCTCACCCAACCCACCAGCGTCACCGGTTGCCTCAACCTCATGACCATCGCCAAGAGCCTCGAGCGCATCGGTGACCACGCAACCAACATCGCCGAGGAAACCGTCTTCCTGCGCGAGGGAGAGGATATCCGCCATGACCCCAAGGCGAAGGAAGGCGGCCCCGGGCCCACCTGAGTCCGGCTCCCCTGCCCCAGGCGAGGGCAACTCTGCCAAGGAAAGATGTTGAATTCGCCCCCCCACACCCTAGGATGCCGGTCCGCTGTGGTCCTGACCGGACCCCAGCCACCCGGTCGGGGCGTAGCGTAGCTTGG
>JBJOEZ010000021.1:0-64776 GCA_046048995.1 Verrucomicrobiota bacterium
CCCACCCGCCTGCCGACGCTCCTGCGCTGGGTGATGGGCTACGCCCTGCGCCGATCGCCCGCGCTCGCCACCGTGGTCCTCACCCTCCTCGCCAAGGTGGCCCTCGATGTCCTCAAGCCATGGCCCATGCTGTTCCTGGTCGATTACGTCCTGCAGGCCAAGGCCATGCCCGCCTGGGTTGCCCGCCTCGTCGAGGCCCTGCCCGGCCCGCACACCCCGGACGCCCTCATCGCCTGGAGCGTGGGCGCCACCGTGCTGCTGTTCCTCCTCGGCTGGGCGGTGGGCCTGGCCCAGACCTGCGCCGGCATCAGCCTCGGCCAACGCATGGTCTATGACCTCGCCGCCGATGTGTTCGCCCGCCTGCAGCAGTTGTCACTCCGGTTCCACGCCCGGCACTCGGTGGGCGACAACATCCGGCGCGTGACCGGCGACTGCGCCTGCGTGGCCACCATCCTGCGCGACGCTGTCCTGCCCGCCGCCTCGTCCCTCCTCAGCCTGGCCGTCATGTTTGCCATTCTCTGGCGGTTGTCCCCGACCCTCTCGCTGCTGGCGCTGGCCGTCGTCCCGTTCATGGCCTGGGTCTTCCATCGCTACGCCACGCCCATGATGGAGGGCAGCTGGCAACAGCAGGAAATTGAGGGCCGCACGTATGCGGTGGTGGAACAGACCTTGGCCGCGCTGCCGGTGGTGCAGGCCTTCGGGCGCGAACGCTGGAACGACGAGCGGTTCGCCCGCGCCAACGCGGACGCCACCGCCGCGGCCCTCGAACTCACGCGGGTCCAACTCCGGTTCAAGGTCCTCATGGGCCTCGCCACCGCCGCGGGCACGGCCGCCATCCTCTGGCTGGGCGCCCGCCTTGCCCTCGATGGGCAATTCACCATCGGGTCCATCCTGCTCTTCCTCGCCTACCTCGGGTCCCTCTACGCCCCGCTCGAGGCCATCATGTATTCGTCCTCCACCGTGCAGGCGGCCGCCGGCAGCGCGGCCCGCGTGCGCGAGGTGCTGTCCACCGCGCCCGAGGTGGCCGACCGCCCCGGCGCCCGGCCCCTCACCGCCGCCCGCGGCCAGGTGACCTTCGACCAGGTCACCTTCGGCTACGAACCCGGCCGGCCCGTCCTCCAAGACCTCTCCCTCGAGGTCGCCCCCGGCGAGACCCTCGCCCTGGTCGGACCCAGTGGTGCCGGCAAGAGCACGCTGGTCAGCCTGCTGCCCCGCTTCTTCGATCCGACCCAGGGCCGCGTCCTGCTCGACGGCCGGGACCTCCGCGATCTCTCCCTCGCCAGCCTGCGCGGACACATCGCGCTCGTCCTGCAGGAACCCTTCCTTTTCCCGCTCAGCGTGGCGGAGAACATCGCCTACGGCCGACCCCACGCGTCGGCGGCCGACATCGAGGCGGCGGCCCGGGCCGCGCGCGCCCATGACTTCATCGTCAAGCTGCCCCAGGGCTACCGGACCGTCCTCGGCGAACGCGGCGCCACCCTGTCGGTCGGCCAGCGCCAGCGCCTGTCCATCGCCCGGGCCCTGCTCAAGGACGCCCCCCTGCTCATCCTCGACGAACCCACCAGCGCGCTCGACACCGAGACGGAGGCCGCCCTGCTCGAGGCGCTCGGCCCCCTCACCGAGGGCCGGACGACGTTCATCATCGCGCACCGCCTGAGCACCATCGAACGGGCCCACCGCGTGGTGGTGCTGAACCAAGGCCGGATAGTGGAGGTTGGCACCCAGGCGGAACTGCTGGCCCACGGCGGCCTGTTCGCCCAACTGCACCGGACCCAATTTGCGTCCCCTGCCAACCCGGTCGATAAGCAAGGGACGTAGCCCCGCCTTGGGCGGGCACCCTGCGCCATGAGCGACACCGCGCCAACCCCGCCGCCCACCGGCAGCCCGCGCTACTATCGGGTTGAATCCCGGTGGCACCCCCACCATAGTCGCCGCCAATTCCCCGCCGCACGCGGCGACCCCGCATGAGAGTGATGCACGCCTGGATCCTGCTGGCTGTCGGCCTGCTGGCGGCTTCCTGCCGCGCGCCGGACGCGGGCGTCCCCGGCGGCACGCGCACCTTCGCCGTGCGCGGCACCGTGCGTGAACTCAAGCCCGACGGCCGCACGGTCCTCATCCGCCACGAGGCCATCCCGGACTTCATGGCGGCCATGACCATGCCCTTCGAGGTCCGGTCCCCCCGCGAACTGGCCGGCCTCCAGCCCGGCGATGAGGTCACCTTCCGGCTGCATGTCACCGGGGACGACAGCTGGATCGATCGCGTGACCCGCACGGGGCATACCCCGCCGACGGCGACCGGGACCGACCCGGCCGCGGCCACGCCGGCCGCCCCGCCCGTTGGGCCGGCGCCGCGGGTCAACCTCGTGGATCGGCTGGCCGGGTTTGCCTTCACCAACGAATTCGGCCGGCCGCTGAACTTCGCCGACTACAAGGGCCAGGCGCTTGCGCTCACCTTTTTCTTCACCCGCTGCCCCATCCCGGAATACTGCCCGCGCCTGAGCAAGAACTTCGAGGCGGCCACCCGCAAGCTGCAGGGGCTGCCGGGGGCGCCGACCAACTGGCATTTCTTCTCCATCACGTTCGATGCGGAGAACGACACCCCGGGCATCCTGCGCGGCTACGGGCGGAGCTACGGCTACGATTCCAACCGCTGGACCTTCGTGACCAGTTCCCAGCCCGTGCTGGATGCCGTGACCCAGGGCCTTGGCTTCCAGTTCCGGAAGGAGGGGGGCACCTACGACCATTCCTTCATCACGCTGGTCATCAATGCCGGCGGCTACCGGCACGCCGCCTGGCCCATCGGGGGCGACACCTCGGACGTGCTCGTCTCGGAAATCACCAAGGCGGCCGCCACCACCACCGCCCCGGCGCCGGCGCCCACCGCTGTCCCGAAATAGGACGTCCTCCCTGACATGTCCCAAAACGAGCCTCCAAAACCGCCCGCCCTCCCGGTCCCCCGCTGGCCCTGGCGGTGGGGACGCGCCGTGTGGCGGCACCGTTCCCGGTGGGCCCAAGGCCTGACCGCACTGGCCTGCCTGGCGGGAGCCATCGGGCTCCTGTGTTCCTGCGCGACGGTGGAGCGGACCCTGGTGCTGCCGCCGGCCATCGAGGGGGCCACGTTTGTTGGCAACGACGCCTGCGTGGACTGCCATGCCCAGTACACCCGGGTGTTCGACGCCAGCCCGCATGGGCGCATCCACCTGCCCACCCCGCGCGTGCCGGGCGGCACCGGCTGCGAGTCCTGCCATGGCCCCGGCAGCCGCCACGTGGCAAGCGGCGGGCGCGGCCCGGACAAGTTCATCCATAACCCCCGCCAGGACGCCGGCGCCTGCTTCCAGTGCCACCTGGAAACCCACGCCGAGTTCACCCTGCCCAACCGGCACCCGGTTCTCGAGGGCCGCATGACCTGCACCCAGTGCCACGACCCGCATGGCATGGACATCCACAAGCCCGCCAACGGCCTGGCCCTGTCCCGGCTGAACGAATCCTGCGCCCAGTGCCACCGCGAGCAGGCCAAGCCCCACGCCTTCGAGCATGCGGCCCTGCGCGACGGCTGCGTCAGCTGCCATCATCCCCACGGCTCCATCAACGCCAAGCTGCTCACCGAGCGCGACAACAACCTCTGCCTGAAATGCCACGCCCAGACGGCCGGGCCCACCCCGGGCACCATCGCCATCGGCGCCATCGACCACACGGAGCGCCTCCGGCAGGGCGGTTGTTCCAGCGCCGGCTGCCACACCGCGGTGCACGGCTCCAACATCGACCGCCGCCTCCTCTACTAACCCGGCCACCCCATGCCCGCCCGCCCGCCTGCCCTGACGCCCCCGGGCCTTGCCCTCGCCCTGGCGTTGCCGCTGTTCGCCGGCCCGGGCGGGGATTCCCTCCGCGCCGCGGAACCGCCGCCGGGCGCAGCCGCCTCGGCCCCTGCGGTTGATCTCTCGCGCCTGCCCGCGGCGGGGACCGCCCCGGTCGATTACCTGCGCGACATCCAGCCGCTGCTGGAGCAGGCCTGCCTGCGCTGCCATGGGCCGGAGAAACCCAAGGGCCGTTACCGGATGGACACCCGCGAGGGCCTGCTCCGGGGCGGGGACGTGGGCGTGGCCATCCTGCCGGGCCGGAGTGCGGACAGCCCGTTGATCCATTACGTGGCCCGCCTGGTGGAGGACATGGAGATGCCGCCCGTGGGCAAGGGCGAGCCCTTGACCCCGGCGCAGGTGGGCCTGCTTCGGGCGTGGATTGACCAGGGCGCGGCGTGGGCGGCCCCGGCGGCCCCACCCGCAGTCACCGCCGAGGCCGAGCCGGTGGTGGGCGGCGTGGCGGTGCGGGGCGACGCGGCCAGGTTTCGCGAGCAACGCTGGCAACCCGAGGGCTGGAACGGCGGGTTGGCGCACTTCGCCGTGCGGGAACAGCGCGGCCTCGACGGCGAGGCGGTCCTGGAGGGGCGGGCCCTGCGCGATGATTACCGCGTGACCCTGAGTCTCGAGGAACGCGAGGGCGGCTTCCTGCGCTTCGGCTGGGAGCAGGCCCGGAAATACTTCGATGACAGCGGCGGGTATTACGCGGGGTTCGACCCCGGGCTCTACCGGCTGGATCAGGACCTCGGCCTCGACCAGGGCCGGCTCTGGGCCGACCTGGGGTTGCGGTTGCCGGACTGGCCGGACATCACGGTGGGCTACGAATACCAGTCGCGGTCCGGCGACAAGTCGACCCTGCAATGGGGCGCGGTCACGGGGGCGGGGGATGTGACACGCAACATCTACCCCAACGCCAAGTCGATCGAGGAGAGCACCCATGTGCTCAAGCTGGAGGTGGAGCATGAGGTGGGCGGCTACCGCCTGCTGGATTCCTTCCGGGGCGAGTTTTACGACCTGAGCACCTCGCGGCGGAACACGGTGGCGGTGGTACCGGCGGCGGGCGGGGTCACGCAGCAGGACGTGATTCAGGAACGGACCACCTACGCCAGTTACGCCAATGCCTTCCGGGTGGAGAAACAGGTGACGCGCCACTGGCTGGCCTCGGCCGGCTACCATTATCACCGCCTCGAGCCCGAATCCTCCGTGAGCCTCGACCAGTTGAACGGGGCCGGGCAGCCGTTTGGCTATCGGTGGCGCATGCCGGAGGTCGTGCTCGACCGTTCCACCCACACGGTCAACGCCTCCAGCCTGCTGGGAACCTGGCAGGGCTTCACCCTGTCGGCCGGCCTGCTGGGGGAATGGATGGAGCAGACCGCCCTTGGCAGCGGCGATTACGGCACGGAGGCCTTCGGGTTTGCGTCTCCCATGCCCGGGACCATCCGGTCGAGCCATCGCCGGGCCACCGCCGAGCAAACCGCGCAACTGCGCTACACCACCCTGCCCTTCACCACCCTGTTCGCCCAGGCCGGGCTCAAGCAGGAGAGCTACGGGGAGAACGAGCAGAACACGGCGCCGGACTTCCAGTTCCAGCGGGACACGGATGCCTGGACCACCCGCCAGGATTGGCGCTGCGGGTTCAACACCGCGCCGGGACGGCGGGTCACGCTCAACGGGCATTACCGGCGGCAGGCCCTGGCGACCGATTTCGACCACGACCTCGACACCACCCCCGGTTACCCGGCCTTCATCGACTGGCGCAGCGTGACCACCGACGAGGTCGAGACGCGCCTGGCGGCTCGGTGGACGGCCTGGCTGCGGACGTCGCTCAGCTACAAGCACGTCGATTCGGACTACGAGACCGAGACGGACACCGTGCCCGGCGTGTCGGCCGGCGGACGACTGCATGCGGCCCAGCACGAGGCGCACATCGTCAGCCTCAACACCACCCTGACCCCCTGGCGCCGGGCGCACCTCTCCACCACCCTCTCCTACCAGGACACGGAGACCAGTTCCTACGACCAGGGCAGCGCTGCCGTGGTGCCCTACCGGGGCGACCTGTTCAGCGCGGTGGTGAGCGGCACCTACCTGCTGGGCCGGCGGACGGACCTGCTGGCGGCCTACGCCTTTTCCTGGGCGGATTATGCGCAGGACAACGCCGCCGCCGGCCTGCCCCTGGGCATCCATTACCGCCAGCATGCCCTCACCTTCGGGGTGGCCCGCCGCCTGTCCAGCCAGGTCAGCACCCGCCTCCAATACGGGTTCTATCGCTACGACGAACCGAGCAGCGGGGGCTACAACGACTACACCGCCCACGCCCTCTTCGGCACGCTGAGCATTCGGGTACCCTAAAAAAACCCGGCGAAATGCCGATAGGGGCAAGGTGAAAGCGCAATTCACCGCCCCCGCCATCCGTCGGCGAACTTTCCTGCTGGCGTTGGCCCTGTGCACCGGCGTGCTCCTGATGGCCTCCCCCCTCGTAGCGCAGACCACCAACTGGGTCCGAGCGGGCAATTACTTTTACGACCCGCCGTTCCTCACCATCCAGGCAGGCGGGGTGGTGACCTGGACCAACGTGTCCGGCACCCAGCATGACAGCCATCAAGGGACCAACCTCTGGGATGGACCACTGATGAACATCGGCGAAACCTGGTCGTTCACCTTCACCAATGCGGGCTTTTATCCCTATTACTGCACCCCACACGTGGGCCGGAACCAGACGGGCTCGGTGACCGTGGCCAGCGCACCGGTCAACCTGCCCCCGCTGGTGTCGCTCGATGCCCCGGTGAGCGGCAGTTCGTACACCGCCCCGGCCCGGATCACCCTGCAGGCCGGCGCCAGCGACCCCGATGGAACGGTGGCGAAGGTGGAGTTCATGGCCAACGGCACCAAGCTCGGCGAGGCGACCAGCCCCCCCTACCGCCTGACTTGGGACAACGTGGCGGCGGGAATCTACAGCCTGGTGGCCCTGGCCACCGACAACGTCGGCGCCCGCAGCACGTCAGGCGTCGTGCAGGTGACCGTGGCGGGGGCCGTCGGTCCCGAGGTCACCATCACCAGCCCGACCAACGGCAGCGTGATTCCCGCCCCGGGCTCCTTTGACCTCGCCGCCTCGGTGGCGCGCAATGCGGCCACCCAGGTTGAGTTCTTCGCCGGCACCACCTCCCTTGGCCTCGACACCACCAACCCCTACCGGCTCAGCGTGGACAACCTCCCGCCCGGCACCTACACCCTGTCCGCCGTGGCCACCGACGCCAACGGCAACAAGGGCACCAACAGCGTGGTCGTGACGGTGAACCTCCGGCCGGTGGTCCAGTTCATCAGCCCGGCCGACGGCGCCGGGTTCCTCGCCCCGGGCGGCTTCGTGCTGGAGGCGGCTGCCTCGGACGCGGACGGAACCGTGTCCGACCTGCGGTTTTTCCGGGGCACCACCTTCCTGGCCACCGTGCCCGCCGACGGCGCCGCGCTGGTCATCCAGGGACTGGCGGCCGGCACCTACGTGTTCACGGCCACCGCGACCGACAACCTCGGCAGCCAGTCCAGCCAAAGCATCGAGGTCATCGTCAAGGCCCGGCCCACCCTCGCCGTCACCACCCCGGCCGCCAACGCGCGCCTCACCGATGCCCTCGCACTGTTCTCCGGCACCGCCGCCGACAGCGTCCGCGTGTCCGCCGTGGAGTATTCCGTCAACGGCGGCCCCTTCCAGCCCGCCTCCGGCACCACCTCGTGGAATCGCAGCGCGGCGCTGCCGCCCGGGACCAATCAACTCCGCTTCCGCAGCCTCGACGCCTTTGGTCATTCGTCCCTGACCAACGCGCGTTCCGTGTTCCAGGTCTCGCCCAGCACGCTCACCCTCGAAGTCTTCGGCCAAGGCACCATCAGCGGCGCCACCAACGGCCAACCGCTCGAGATCGGACGCGGCTACCAGGTCACCGCCGTCCCCGCCCCCGGCTACCTCTTCTCCAACTGGACCGGCCAGGTCAGCGGGGAACTCCCCCGGCTGCCCTTCCTCATGCAGCCCAACCTCGTCCTGCAGGCCAACTTCGTGCCCAATCCCTTCCTGCGCGTCAGCGGCTCCTTCCACGGCCTGTTCTCCGAGGAAACCACCGTCCGCCACGCCACCTCCGGCGAGTTCCGCCTGAACGTGGCCGTCAGCGGGAAATACTCCGCCACCCTGCGCCTGGCCGGCCAGCGCTATGCCGCCTCCGGCGTCCTCGACCTCACCGGCCGGGCCACCAACACCCTCCTGCGCACGGGCGCCTCGCCCCTGATCGTGCGCTGGGTGGTCAACCTGCAGGGCCTGGATGAAGTCACGGGCTCCCTCACTGACGGTGCCTGGACCGCCTCCCTGCTCGGCGTCCGCGCCGCCTACAACGCCCGGACCAACCGCGCCCCGCTCGCCGGGAAACACACCCTGGTGCTCGAAGGCTCCCGGGCGTCCACGCCAACCCTCGGCGATGGCTGGGGCACCCTGGTGGTCAACCCCGCCGGGGTGGCCCGGCTCGCCGGATCCCTGGCTGATGGCACCCGGGTCACCCGCGCCGCCCCCCTCTCCAAAAACGGCGACTGGCCCCTCTACGCGGGCCTTTACGCCAACCAAGGCTCCCTGCTGGGCTGGGTGCGTTTCAATACCAACGCCCCGGCGGATGACTTCCAGGGCCGGCCTTGGTGGTTCCGCCCCCCCCAGCCCACCTCCCCCCTCTACCCCGAGGGCTTCGCCCAGCAACCGCGCCTGATCGGCTCGCGATATCTTGCACCCATCGGTTTTTCGAATAATATGGTGGCCTTAACCAATGCCTCCCTCGTCCTGGCGGGGGGCAACCTGAGCCAAACCTGGACCAGCGACATCATCCTGGGCCCCAATCATCGCGTGACCAACTCCAGCCCGCATCCGCTGACCGTGACGCTGTCCCCCGGCAACGGGCTGTTCCGCGGCACCTTCACGGACACCGTGCTGGGCCGCACCGTGCCGTTCACCGGCGCGCTGCTGCAGAAGTCCGCCCGGGGCGCCGGCTGGTTCCCGGGCACCAACGTGACCGGCCAGGTCCTGATTGAACCCCGGCGGCCCTGAGCGGCCGCCGGCCAGGCCAACACCGCCGAGTGACCATGAAGTTCCAGTTGCTGCCCCACCGTCTTGCCCACCCCCTCGCCCTGGCCCTGTTCGCCGTCATCGGGCTTCTCGGCACCACCCCCCTGCGCGCCCAACCCACCAACGTGGTCCTGATGGGGAATTACTTCTACACTCCGTCCATCCTCAACATCAGCGCGGGCGACTACGTGCGTTGGACCAACACCACCGTCACCCAGCACGACACCCACCAGAACACCAACCTCTGGGACAGCCCGCTCCTGGCGCTCGGCGGCAACTTCACCCTCCGTTTTACCAATGCCGGGTTCTACCCCTATTACTGCACCCCCCACATCGGGCTCAGTCAGACCGGCTCCGTCACGGTGGTGAACCCCGTCACCAACATCGTCCTGATGGGGAATTACTTCTTCAACCCGGCTGTGCTGACCATCGGCCTCGGCGATTACGTGCGCTGGACCAACACCACGGTCACCCAGCACGATTCCCACCAGAACACCAACTTCTGGGATGGCCCCCTCGTCAGCCTGGGCGGCAACTATGACCTGCGGCTGACCACCCCGGGCTTCTACCCCTACTACTGCACGCCGCACATTAACCTGAGCCAGACCGGGTCGGTGACCGTCACCTTGACCGCCAACCAGCCCCCCGTCGCGGCCCTGACCAGCCCGGCCAATGGCGCCGCCTTGGCCGCGCCCGCCAGCATCACCCTCACCGCCACCGCGTCGGACAGCGACGGCACCGTGGCCAAGGTCGAATTCTTCAGCAGCCAGACCAAGCTCGGGGAGGACACCGCCGCCCCCTACAGCTTCACCTGGACCAATGTGGCGGCGGGAAACTACTCCCTGACCGCGCGGGCCATCGACAGCCTGGGGGCCACGGGCAACTCGACGGCCATCAGCCTGTCCGTGACCAACGCCCCGCCCCAACCGGTCACCCTGTCCAGCACGGCATGGAACGGGAGTGACTTCAGCTTCTCCTTCGCCAGCGAATCCGGACGCCCTTACCAGGTGCAATTCCGGAGCGGGGCAGGCGCGGGCAATTGGCAGGTGCTGACGAACCTGACCGGCACCGGCTCCACCCTCACGGTCACCGACCGCAACCCTGCCACCACCACCCGTTTCTACCGGGTGCAAAGCCAGTAAGGCCCGGCCACCGCCCCGCCGCGTTCAAGCCAGGGGCGAGTCGGCCGGACGCTCGACCAGGTGCAGCAGGTTCCCCTCCGGATCCTGGAAGAACAGCACCCTGCCCCCGCCACCGGCAGGTTTGATGGGGTCCGGAAACGCCACGCCGTGGGCCGCCAGGGCAGACTGCGCCGCCTCGATCGAGGGCACGCGCAGGGCCAGGTGCCGGAGGCCGGCCAGGGTGTTGTCGGCCGTTTCCGGCCGGTGGGAGGCGGCCGGATAAATCTCCAGCAGGAGCCCGGCGGGCAGCCGGAGCAGGAAGGCAGGGGGGGTGGCCCCGTTGGCGAAGGCCACCGTGGCGCCCAGCACGCGTTCATACCATCCCTTGAGGGCCGCCGGATCCCGGGCGGCCAGTCCGATGTGTTCCAGGGTGAATTGCACGGGCGGATTCTGCCGGGGTTCACGGGGAAGGCACGCCGATTCCGCGTCCCCCACGGGGCGGTGGCTAGGGGATTCGCGGTATTCCCTGCAGGAGGCTGGTCCCCTTGACCTTGCGTGGCATGATGGACTAGCTTCAGGGACTTAAAGTGACGCAGAATTTACAAATGGATCACCCCGCCACTGACGGCAACGCATGAACAATTTCCTCATCCCCCACGTTATCGAACAGACCGGACGCGGCGAGCGCGGCTACGACATCTACTCGCGCCTGCTCGTCGACCGCATCGTCTTCCTGGGCACGCCCGTCGATGACATGGTGGCCAACGTCATCATCGCCCAGCTGCTGTTCCTGCAGATGTCCGACCCCAAGAAGGACGTCCACCTCTACATCAACTCCCCCGGCGGCAGCGTCTCGGCCGGGTTGGCCATCTACGACACCATGCAGTTCATGACCTGCGACGTGAACACCTACTGCATCGGCCAGGCGGCCAGCATGGGGGCGGTGCTGCTGGCTGGTGGCACCAAGGGCAAGCGCTTCGCGCTGCCCAACTCCAACATCATGATTCACCAGGTCCTGGGCGGCGCCGAGGGCCAGGCCAGCGACGTGGAAATCCGCGTCAAATACATGCTGCGCCTCAAGGAACGCCTCAACCAGATTCTCTCCAAGCATTCCGGCCAGCCCTACGACGTGGTCGAGAAGGCCTGCGACCGCGACAACTTCATGACCGCCGAGGAGGCCAAGGCCTTCGGGCTCGTCGATGAGGTCGTCGCCTCGCGCAAGGACGTTCCGGGCCTGCCCGACAAGACCTCCGTCACCGCCTGAGCCCCGCTCCCAACCCCAGCCCAACCTTTTCACCTCCGCCCGCACCGCCGCCCCTATGGCCCGCCCCACCAACATGACGCTCTGCTCGTTCTGCGGGAAATCGCATTCCGAGGTCAAAAAACTCATCCAAGGACCGGGGGTTTACATCTGCGACAACTGCGTGCTCCTCTGCAAGAGCGTGCTGGAGAAGGAACTGGCCCCGGAACCCGGCCGCAAGAACGCCCCGGCCGCCCCCCACGTCGTCCCCAAGCCCATCGAGATCAAGAAACACCTCGATCTCTACTGCGTCGGCCAGGAACACGCCAAGAAGACCCTCTCCGTCGCCGTCCACAACCACTACAAGCGCATCCTCAGCGAGCCCGTCGGCAAGGGCCAGGAGGAATGGAGCAAGGGCAGCGACGTGGAAATCGAGAAGAGCAACATCCTGCTCATCGGCAACACCGGGTCCGGCAAGACCCTCCTCGCCCGCTCGCTGGCCCGCGTCCTGGACGTCCCCTTCGCCATCGCCGACGCCACCACCCTCACCGAGGCCGGCTACGTCGGCGAAGACGTCGAGAACATCGTCCTGCGCCTGCTCCAGAACGCCGACTTCGACGTCAAGCGCGCCCAGAAGGGCATCATCTACATCGACGAAATCGACAAGATCGCCCGCAAGACCGAGAACGTCTCCCTCACCCGCGACGTCTCCGGCGAGGGCGTCCAGCAGGCCCTCCTCAAGATCCTCGAGGGCACCGTCTGCAATGTCCCCCCCCAGGGCGGCCGCAAGCATCCCCAGCAGGAATACATCCGCGTCAACACCAGCGGCATCCTCTTCATCTGCGGCGGCGCCTTCGTCGGCCTCGAAAAAATCATCCAGCGCCGCCTCGGCCACCGCGTCATGGGCTTCGGCGCCGCCGAGGCCAACCACCAACTCTCCGAGGTCGACCGCCACGCCATCCTCCAGCACGTCGAACCCGAGGACCTCATCCAGTTCGGGTTCATCCCCGAGTTCGTGGGACGCCTGCCCATGACCACCGTCCTCGAGCAACTCACCGAGGAACAGCTCATCGCCATCCTCACCGAGCCCCGCAACGCGCTCACCAAGCAATACAGCAAGCTCATGTCCATGGAGGGCGTCACCCTCGACATCACCCCCGACGCCCTCCGCGAACTCGCCGCCATGGCCCTCAAGAAGGGCACCGGCGCCCGCGCCCTCCGCAGCCTCCTCGAGAAACTCATGCTCGAGGTCATGTACGAGGTCCCCAGCAGCGACATCGTCTCCGTCCGCATCAACCGCCAGGTCGTCCTCGGCGAAAGCAAGCCCATCCTCCGCCGCAAGGCGGACAAGGCCGAGAAGTCGGAAAAGGCGGACAAGTCCGACAAGGCCGCCGCCTGAGTCCCGCCACGGCGGGACCCACCCCTTTCCCAATCCGGAACAACCCTGGTCAAGGACGACCCGGTAACGCATGAAAACCACCCCCAGCAACCTCAAGGACCGGTTCGTCATCATCATGGCCGGCGGACGCGGCGAGCGCTTCTGGCCCGTCAGCCGCCAGGCCACCCCCAAGCAGCTCATTACCCTGCTCGGCAAGCGCAGCTTCCTCCAGCAGGCCGTCGACCGCGTCCTGCCCGTCGTGCCCCTGCGCAACATCCTCATCATCACCAACGAGGCCCAGGCCGCCGAGGTCCGACGCCAACTGCCCAAGCTGCCCCGCGAGAACGTCATCGCCGAACCCTGCGGCCGCGACACCTGCGCCGCCGTCACCCTCGGCGCCGCCCTCGTCGGCGCCCGCTCCACCACCGGCGTCATGGCCGTCCTCCCCGCCGACCACGTCATCCCGGACGAAAAGAAATTCCAGCAGGTCCTCCATGACTCCTTCGACCTCGCCAGCCGCGGCCAGGTCATCGTCACCATCGGGATCAAACCCACCGAGCCCAACACCGGCTACGGCTACATCCACGTCGGCCCCCCCCTGCCCGCCCCCGCCGGGGTCAAGAAATACAAGACCAGCTTCTGCAAGGCCGAGCGCTTCGTCGAGAAACCCAACCTGGAAAAGGCCGTCGAATACCTCAACAGCGGCGACTACCGCTGGAACGCCGGCATGTTCGTCTGGTCCTTCATCACCATCACCAACGGGCTGGAACAGCACCAAAAGGAGATGGCCGAGGCCTGCCGCCGCTGGTTCAAGGTCGCCTGGACCCCCAAGCTCGCCAAAACGCTCGCCCGCGAATACCCGGAGGTCCGCAAGATCTCCATCGACTTCGCCCTGATGGAGCACGCCCAGAACGTCGTCGTCGCCGCCGGTGACTTCGACTGGGATGACCTCGGCGCCTGGACCGCCCTCCCCCGCCACCTCAAGGCCGATGCCGAGGGCAACTGCGCGGTCGGGGACTTCATCCACGTGGACGCCGCCCGCAACGTCATCTACGACGCGCGCCGGAAAACCCGCACCCCCATCGCCGTGGTCGGCCTCAAGGACTCCATCATCGTCATGGCCGATGACGCCACCCTCGTGGCCCACAAGTCCCAGGCCCAGAAAATCAAGGAACTCGTGGCCAAACTGGCCGCCGACCCCAAGCACCGGAAGCTGGTCTGAGTCGACCGCACCCGGCTGCCCCCCTCAGCGCCGGCCCCCGGGCCGCCGCGCCCCGCCCCGACCCTTGCCCCGCCCCGCCTTTCCCCCGCCCTGGGGACGCGACGGGCCGCCCCCCGGGCGTGGCCCCGCCGTCCGCCCCGCCGTCCGCCCCGACTCCCGCCCCGCCGTCCGCCCCGCCGTCCGCCCCGCCGTCCGCCCCGACTCCCGCCCCGCTCCCGCCCCGCGCGCCCGCGGCAGGTATTTGCGAACCGGCTCGATGGTCTTCGGGCGGGCCCGCGGGACGAGGACAATCGGGCACCCCTCGTAGCCGAAGGCCCGGCGGAGTTCGCCGGCGAGGAACTTCTTGTAGGGATCGCTGAAGACATCCGCCCGGTTGATGAAGAGCAGGAAGGTGGGCGGGGACTGCTGCACCTGGGTGGCGTAGTAGAACTTGAGCCGGTGCCCACGGGCGCTGATCGGCTGGCGCTGCTCCACCGCATCATGGATGGCCCGGTTGACCAGGGCGGTCGGCAGCTTCTGGCGCAACTGCGCCGCCACGTAACGCACCGCCTCCAGCAAGCGGTCCAGGTGAAAGCCACTATGCGCCGAGGTGAAGATGACCGGCGCGTAATCGAGGAAAAACAGGTGCCGCTGCACCCATTCCCCAAACTCGCCCAGGGTCGTCATCTCCTTGGGCCCGCGCGACCGGCCCTTGTCCGACCGGCGCGCCACCTCGGCCTCGCGCGCCAACCGGACCGCCTCCTCCACCAGGTCCCACTTGTTCACCACAATGATGCAGGCCTTGCGGTTTTCCGTGATCAGGTCGCCGATTTTCTTGTCCTGCTCCGTGATGCCCGAGTCGGCGTCCAGCACCAGGATGACAATGTCGCTGCGCGCAATGGCGTCCTTGGTCCGCTCGACGCTGAAGAATTCCACGCTGTCGGCAATGCGGCGGTATTTGCGGACGCCCGCGGTGTCAATCAGCACGCACGGCTGCCGGAATCCCTCGGTCTCAATCTCGAACGGCACGTCAATGGCATCCCGCGTCGTGCCCGGGATGGGGCTGACGATCACCCGCTTGGACTGCGTGAGGGCGTTGATGAGGGAGGATTTGCCGACGTTGGGGCGCCCAACGATGGCCAGCTTGAGGGGCCCGGCAGGACCGGCGCTCTCGACCTGCCCGGCCGATGGCTCCGCCTCCGCCGCCTCCGCGTCCTGCGGCAGTTCCTCCGCCGGGGGCGTGACCGCCGACGGGGCGGGCTCGGGTGGGGGCAGGTACTGCAGGGCGTGGTTCATCAGCGCCTCAATGCCCTCGCCGTGCACGGCGGAGACCGGGAACATGACCTCAAACCCCAGTTCGGCGAACTCCGGCACGCCGGGCTGGGCCTTGTGGGTGTCCACCTTGTTGACCACCACCACGACACGCTTGCCGCAGGCCCGCAGGCGGGCGGCCACCTCGCGGTCCAAGGGGACAATCCCTTCCTGCACGTTGACCACGAGCAGGATGACGTGGGCGGTGTCGATGGCGATCTGGACCTGGTCGAGGGCGGCCTGGGTGATGACATCGTCGGCCTTCTCCCGGCGGAGCAGGCCGATGCCGCCGGTGTCCACCAGGGTGAACGGCCGGCCGCGCCATTCCGCCTCGGCGGAGACGCGGTCCCGCGTGACGCCGGGTTGGTCGTGGACGATGGCAATGCGCCGACGCACGATCCGGTTGAAGAGGGCGGACTTGCCCACATTGGGGCGGCCCACGATGGCAATGATTCCCGACATGACGGCAGCATGACGGGCGGTGTTTGGGCGGGCCAAGCCAAATCGCCCCGCCCCGAGGGCCAAGGCCGGGCCGCCGGCGCGGGGGCGGGGCGCCGATTTGCGCATTTGACTCCCCCCCGTCCTTTCCTAAACTCCGCGTTCCTTTATGAACGTGCTGATTTGCGACCCGATTTCGCCGCGCGGCATCGAGTATTTCCGGCAGCAGCCGCCGTTGCGGGTGACCGTGCTGGAGAAGCGCCTGAGCGAGGCTGAACTGCTCCCGCTGGTGGCCGAGACGGAGGCCATCGTGGTGCGCTCGGAGACCAAGATCACGCGCACGGTGATGGAGGCCGCGCCGCGCCTGAAGGTGGTGGGCCGGGCCGGCGTGGGGGTGGACAACGTCGATGTGGAAGCCGCCACCCAGCGGGGCATCGTGGTCATGAACACCCCGGCCGGCAACACCATCTCGACGGCCGAGTTGACCTTCTCGATGCTGATGGCGCTGGCCCGGAAGATCCCCCAGGCCCACGCCTCCATGAAGGCCGGGGAATGGAACCGGAAATCGTTCCAGGGCACGGAACTCCACGGCAAGACCCTCGCCATCCTTGGCATGGGGCGCATCGGGGGCGAGGTGGCCAAGCGGGCCAACGCCTTCGGCATGCGCGTGCTGGCCTACGACCCCTACCTGACCCCGGCCCGCGCCCAGGCCCTTCAGGTCGAGTTGGTCAACGACCTCGACGCCCTCTATCCGCAGGTGGACTTCCTCACCGTCCACATGCCCATGACCGACGAGACCCGGGGCATGGTCAACGCCCAGGCCTTCGCCAGGATGAAGAAGGGGGTCCGGGTCCTCAACTGCGCCCGCGGCGGCATCATCAATGAGACCGACCTCCTCGCCGCCCTGAACTCCGGCCAGGTCGCCGGCGCGGCCCTGGACGTCTACGAGACGGAGCCCCTGCCCAAGGAATCCCCCCTGCGCACCCACGCCAGCGTCATCATGACCCCCCACCTCGGCGCCAGCACCGAGGAAGCCCAGGAAAACGTGGGCATCGAGGTCGCCGAGGCCATCACCGATTACCTCGTCAACGGCGCCGTCCGCAACGCCGTCAACCTGCCCAACCTGGACGCCCGCACCTACGCGCTGGTCAAGCCCTACCTCCACCTCGGCGAGAAGCTCGGCCGCCTCCTCGGCCAACTCGCCCCCAAGCAGGTCGACCGCATCTACATCACCTACGGCGGCAAGGCCCAGGAACTCCCCGCCACCGACCCCGTCACCCGCTGCATCCTGCGCGGCTTCCTCGAGTTCAGCGCCGGCAAGGACATCAATTACGTCAACGTCCGCGCCGCCGCCGCCGCCCGCGGCATCACGGTCGAGGAAAAGAAATCCGACGAGCCCGTCACCTTCAACGAGTGGCTGCACGTGGCCGTCTACTCCGGCCAGGCCAAGGTCTCGGCCGGCGGCACCTTCTTCGGATCCCCCAACAATCCCCGCATCGTCCGCGTCTTCAGCCAGCCCACCGAAATCGTCCCCAGCGGCGTGGTCTTCCTCATGAACAACAAGGACCGCCCGGGCATGGTCGGCCACCTCGGCACCCTCATGGCCAAGCATCAGGTCAACATCGCCAGCATGAGCCTCAGCCGCGACCAGGCCGGCGGGCAGGCCCTCACCGTCCTCAACCTCGACAGCGTCCCCCCCGAGGCCGCCCTCGCCGAGATCCGCCGGGACCCCGACATCAGCAACGTCCGCGTGGTCAAGCTGTGAAGCCGTCCCCCGCCCTGCTCCTCGCCGCCGCGGCCGCGCTCCTCGGCCTGTCCCCCCTGCCCACCGCCGGCCAGGCCACCCCGCCCCCGGCCGCCGGCCGCACCTCCCTTGAGTCGCTCTTCGACGAGACCCTCCTCGCCCGCGGCAAGGGCGTGCGCGTGACCAGCAGCCACCTCGAGCGCGCCTTCATCGCCTACAGCGCCACCGCCGCCTCGCGCGGACAGCGCGTGACCGAGGAAAGCCGTCCGCGCCAGGAAGCCGAACTGCTTGATCGCATCATTGTCACCCAGGTGCTGACCAACCGCGCCTCGCGGGCCGACGCCACCAACGCGGAGGCCCGGGCCGCCAAGTACATCGCCGACGCCATCCAGGCCGCCGGCGGGGAAACGGCCCTGCAACGCCAGCTCCTCGCCACCGGCACCCGCCTGGCCCAGTTCCGCGAGCGGGCCCACGAGGAGGCCCTCGCCGACGTCGTCCTCGACCGTGAACTTCGCTCCGGCCTCAGCGTGCCCGAGGCCCAGGTGACCGAGTTCCACCGCAGCGGCACCGATTTCCTCGTCGTGGGCCTGGAGGCGAACCTCGAGAAGCTGGTCAAGGACCCCGCCGCCAAGCCGGCCCAGGTCGCCGCCCTGCGCGCGCGCATCGACGCCGTTCGCAAGGCCAACCTCGCCCGGCTCGAGCAACCCGAGCGCGTCCGCATCGCCCACATCTTCCAGGCCACCCGCGACCGCCAGGCCAACCAGGATTACTCGGACGAGCAAAAGCGCATCAAACGGCAGTTCATGGAAAAGCTCCGCACGCGGGCCCAGGGCGGCGAGGACTTCGCCAAGCTGGTCCAGACCTTCAGCGAGGACCCCAACCTCGCCGAGACCAAGGGCGAATACACCCTCACCCGCAACTCCCCCTTCTCCCCCGAGTTCAAATCCGCCGCCTTCTCGCTGCCCGCCGGCCAGGTCAGCGACCTCGTCATCACCCCGTTTGGCATCCACATCATCAAGGTGCTGGAGAAGCTCCCGCCCAGGAAGGCCGACTACGACAAGGTGGCCGGCGAACTGCGGGACTTCCTCCTCACCCAACGGGTCCAGCAGGAAATGCCGGCCTACTTCACCCGCATCAAGCGGGAGGCGGCGGTGGAAATCCTCGACGAACGCTTCCGCGAACTGCTCGGCCGCAACGACCTCGGCCCGGACGCCACGCTCCCGGCCCCGGGCACCCCGCCCTCGCCCGGCCGCTAGCGCCGCCCGTGGAAGGCGGCCTGCCCATACTTGGCCGCCACCAACTCCCCCACCCGGGCGGCCAGCCCCCCTGAGGGCGCCAATGCTTCGGCGCGGCCGCCCAACACCCGCTCCCCCACCCGCGCCAGCGCGCGCACGAAGCCCGGTCGATCCGCCCCGGCCGGCGGCTGGATGGACCCCTGGATGAGCAGGCCGTCGCGGTTGCGGCGCTGGGCCGCCCCGGCCACCTTGCGGTCGCAGAGGAGCACGTCGAAGCGTTCCGCGCCGGCAAAGCAACACCCGGGCACCTCGCTGCGCGCCTCCGGCGCCAGCTGCGTGCCCACCCCAATCCCGACAAAGGCCTCCTGGATCCACGCGTGCATCCGCCGATAACTCTCCACGGCCCGCAGCCCATGCCACGCATGGCCCGGGGGCACGGACAGGCTGTAGGTCCAGTCTCCCTCGTGCGGCACCAGGCCGCCCCCGGTGGGACGGCGCAGCAGCGGACGCAACGGGGTGAGCGCAGCCACGTCGGCCTGGCGCTGGAAGTAACCAAAGGTGGCGCAGGGCGCCGCCCAGTCGTAGAGGCGCAGCACGGGCCGGCCCAGCCCGGCCACCGCCTCCAGCAACGCCTCGTCCCACGCCATGTTGGCGGTGGGATCCATCGGCCCCTGCTCCAGCAACAGCCAGCTCACGGCGCTTCCCCCGCCGACGGACAGAGGGCGCGCAGTTCGCACCCGGCGCAGTCAGGCCGCCGCGCCCCGCACCGCCGCCGCCCGTGCCAGATCAGCCAGTGGCTGAACTGGGTCCAATCCGCGCGGGGCACCAGCTTCATCAGGGCCTCCTCGATCTTTTCCGGCGTCTTGGCGCGCGTCAGGCCCAGCCGCCGCGACAACCGGCTGACATGGGTGTCCACCACCACCCCCTCGTTGAGGCCAAAGGCATTGCCCAGGACCACGTTGGCCGTCTTGCGGCCAACCCCATCCAGGTGGACCAACTCCTCCAGGGTGCGCGGAACCTCCCCGCCATGGCGCTCGACCAGCTTGCGGCAGCAGGCCTGGATGTTGCGCGCCTTGTTGCGGAAGAAACCGGTGCTGCGCACGGCCTCCTCCAGGTCCGCCAGGGGCGCGGCGGCATAGTCGGCCGCGGTGCGGTAGGTCCGGAAAAGCCGGGCGGTGACCAGGTTGACCCGCTGGTCGGTGCACTGCGCGGACAGGATGGTCGCGATGAGCAACTGCAGCGGGTTGGCGAATTTCAGCTCGCAGTGGGCGTCCGGGTAGGCCCGGCGGAGGGCCTCCAGCAGGGTGCGGGCGCGGGCCTGCAGGGCGGCGGCGGATTCGCGGGGCATGCGGACGGGAACGTCAGCGGGGCGACCGGGGGGCTCAGCCCTTCTCGATGCAGGCGTAGGCGTTGTGGCTGTGGATGCTCTCGTAGTTCTCGGCCTCGACCTTGTACCAGGTGACATCGGGGTGGGCGTTGAGCCGGAGGGCGACGTTGCGGACGAGGTCCTCGACGAACACCGGGTTTTCGTAGGCGCGCTCGGTGACGGCCTTCTCGTCCTGGCGCTTGAGGAGGGCGTAAAGCTCGGAGCTGGCCGAGCCCTCGATCAGGCTGATCAGGTCCTCAATCCAGACGATGCGGTTGGAGCGGATCTGCACCGAGACCTCGCCGCGCTGGTTGTGGGCGCCGTAGGCGCTGATGGCCTTGGAACAGGGGCAAAGCGTGGTGACCTGGGCCTTGACGGTGAGGAGGAAGTCGATTTCCCGGCCGCAGGCGGACGCGTCGAAGCGGGCGTTGTAGTCCATCAGGCTGGGGATGCCGGAGACAGGGGCGCGCTTCTCGAGGAAGAAGGGGAACTCCATCTCGAGGTGGGAGTTGGCGGCGTGCAGCTTGGACTGCATGGCGTAGAGGATGTCGGGGATGTTCTCCACGTGCACCACGCTGCCATGCGCGTTGAGGACCTCGATGAACCGGCTCATGTGCGTGCCCTTGAATTCCTTGGGCAGGTCCACGAACAGGCCGATGGTGGCGATGGTGTTCTGGGTGCTGCGGGCCTTGTCCATCACCTGGATGGGGAAACGCAGGCCGCGCACGCCCACCTTGTCGATGCGCAACTCGCGGTTATCCCGCTCGCTTTGTTTGTCGTGGAGGGGGAACACCGGCCGGGACTCGCCATCGGATGCGGGCTTCATGACGATCCAGCATAACCGCCCGCCGGGTCTTTGCAAAAACAACTTCCGGCCCGGAAGAAGCGTTGCGCCGGGGGCGGGTGCCCGGGACAATGGGCGCATGAACCTGCTCGTCACGGGCGGCGCCGGCTTCATCGGGTCCGCCGTGGTCCGACACGCGCTCCGGCAAGCCGGGGTGCGCCGGTTGGTCGTGCTGGACTGCCTGACCTACGCCGGGCACCGCCGCAACCTCGAGGAGGTGGCCGGCGACCCGCGGTTTGTCTTCGAGCAGGTCGATCTGCGGGACGCGGCCGCCGTGCGGCAGGTGGTGGCGGGGCACGCCATCTCCCACGTCCAGCACCTGGCCGCGGAATCGCACGTCGACCGCTCCATCGCCGCGCCGGCCGACTTCGTCACCACCAACGTGACCGGCACCTTCCACCTGCTCGAGGCCTGCCGGGCGGCCTGGCGGAGCGGGGACGGAACCATCTCCGCGGACGCGCGCTTCCTCATGGTCTCGACCGACGAGGTCTACGGCAGCCTCGGCCCGGACGGCCGCTTCGGCGAGGGCAGCCCCTACGACCCGCGCTCGCCCTACGCCGCCAGCAAGGCTGCGGCCGATCACCTCGCCCGCGCCTGCCACCACACCTACGGGCTGCCCGTCCTCGTCACCAACTGCTCCAACAACTACGGCCCGCGCCAGCACCCCGAGAAGCTGATCCCGGTCGTCATCCAGGCCGCCCTCGAGGGCCGGCCCATCCCGGTGTATGGCGACGGCCGCCAGGTCCGCGATTGGCTGCATGTCGAGGACCATGCCGAGGCCCTCTGGCAGGTCCTCCGACGCGGCCGCGTGGGCGCCACCTACCTCGTCGGCGCCGGCAACGAATGGGCCAACCTGCCCCTCGTCGAGCGCCTGTGCGACCTGGTCGATGAACTCCGGCCCGGGGTCCCGCGCCGTTCCCGGGAGCTCATCCGCCACGTAACCGACCGGCCGGGCCATGACCGCCGCTACGCCATCGACGCCTCGCGCCTCCGCGCCGAGCTGGGCTGGGAGCCCCGTCACGACTTCGCCGCCAGCCTCCGCGCCACCGTCCAGTGGTACCTTGACCATCAGGATTGGGTCCGCGCGGTCCAGGCCCGCGCCTGAGGACTCCCCCGGCCCGCCCGCCGGGCGCTTTCCCTTTGCCTTCCGCCGCGCCCCTTCCTACTTTCGCCCCCTATGCCGTCATTCGACATCGTCTCACAGGTCAACTCGATGGAAATCGAGAACGCGGTGAACACCGCGAAGAAGGAACTGGCCAACCGCTTTGACTTCAAGGGCAGCAAGGCCGAGATCACCCTGGACAAGAACGAGATCAAGCTGTCGGCCGAGGACGCCCACAAGATCAAGGCCCTGCATGAAATCGTCGTCGGCAAGCTGGCCAAGCGCAACATCAGCCTGAAAAGCGTCGAAACGAAGGACCCGGACATCTCCCCCCTCGGCCACGCCCGCCAGGTCGTGGTCATCAAGCAGGGCATCGACCATGCCGTCGGGAAACAGGTCACCGCCTTCATCCGCGACTCCAAGCTGAAGGTGACCACCCAAATCCAGGGCGACGCCATCCGCGTCACCGGCAAGAGCCGCGACGACCTGCAGGCCGTCATCGCCGGCGTCCGCACCCAGGATTTCCCGGTCGCCCTGCAGTTCCAGAATTTCCGCGACTGAGGCCGGCCCGCCCGCGGGCATGGCCGCCTAGGCTTCCCGTCCGTCCAGTTCCGCCTGGCTCAACTGGTGCCGCTCCCTGAAGAGCATGTAAACCACCCCCCCCAGGACGCTCCAGATCAGGAAACCCAGGTAGGCCAGCAGGGCCAGCGACAGGCCCTTGGTGGCGATGGCCGGGTTGTCGAGCAGGTAGACAAAAAGCGTCTCGCGCACCCCCAACCCGCTCGGGGTCAGCGGCAGCGCCGCGATGCAGATGACCGTCGGCACCACCGCCAGCATCGCCGTGGTCGGGATGGCCAGGCCCAGGCCCCAGCCGACCACCTGCCACTGGATCACGCAGACCAGGTTCAACAGCATCGAGACCCCCAGCGTCCGGGTCAGGAACCACGGCTCACGGCCAAACAGCCGGCACGCCTCCAGCGATCGTTCCAGGTGCTCCCCCTTCGGCAGGCGCCGCAGCCACCCGCGCGCCCCCGCCCAATGGCGGCTCACCCCGCCCCGGAAGGCCAGCACCAGCAGGATCGAGCAGGCCGCCAGCATCCCCAGGATCAGCAACGCCGCCACCTGCGTCTCCCGGTTGCCCCGCAGGAACAAGCCCGCGTTCGGAATCATCATCGCCCCCGCAAACAACAGCATCGACCACAGCCCAATCAGCCGATCGACAAACACCGTCGTCACCGCCTCGGTCTTCTTGTGATGCGTCTCCCGGGCCGCATAGTAGGCCTTCATCAGGTCGCCGCCCGTGCTGCCCAGCATCAGGCTGTTGAAGAAATGCGCGACCAACGAGATCTCCGTCGCCCGGCCGGCCGGGAGTTCCAGGCCCTGCACCCGCAGCACCATCCGCCAGCGCACCACCCCGAGGAACAGGGTCCCCCCCATCAACACCACGGACAGCGCAAACCATCCCGGCTGCACGCTGGTCAGGGTCTGCCACAGGGCCGGCGGTCCCTCGCTCCACCCCCGGCGCCATTGCTCCGCCCGGCTCAGCGGGGCCCACTCGGAGGGGGAATGCGACGTGCGCGCCTCGTTGACGAAGATCGAATGGAAAACCCAAAGGAGCAGCAGGGCGCCCAGGGCCAGGCGAAGTCCGGTCTGCAGGAGGCGTTTCACGCGGCGCGGACGGGGGTTATTCCGGGCCCCAGATGGCCTTGAGATGCTCCACCCCGCGCCGCGCCGCCTCCGGGCTCAGGGAGGGGCTCAGCTCAAAGACCTTCAGGTGATCCGGCCGCACGAGATCCTTCAAGCCCACCCAGTCAATCATGCCCCCGCCGGGCGGGCGGTGATCCCGCCCCGGGAACTCCACGTCATGAACATGGAAGCCATACAGCCGCTCCCGCATGGACTCGAGATACTGCCGATGCTGGATCAGGCCCAGGTTCTCCTTGATCTGCGCATGCCCGGTGTCGTGCCAATAGACAACCGTGGGATCGCGGAACTCGCGGAAGAACAGGCTGAAATCGCTCTCGAAGGGAATCTCCTCCAGCGCCTCGCGGTTCTCGATCCCCAGCTTGATCCCGCGCGGCTTGGCCTCGTCGATGATGCGCCAGAGGGTTTCATAGGCCCGCTCCACGTAGCGCTGCTTCTTGTCCTCCCGCTTCTCCAGCGCCTCGGCCAGCAGCTTCTCGTACTTGGGCGTGCCCTTCTTCGACTCCCCCACCAGATCCACCAACTTGTCGGTGTAATCCTTCATGTCGACCGCGCCCGTGTGCAGGACCACCAGCTTCGCCCCCACCCGGACCGCCGTCTCGAGGGTCTTGATGGTGTGCTTGAGGGAACTGTCCCGCTCCCGGTCGTCGAGCGAGGAAAACTTGTAGATGTTCGGCGCAGCCCGCTCCACGCCCATCGGCAGCGGGCAGAAGTTGTGCAGGCTCGAGATCCGGATCTCCCCGGCATCCACCGCCTCAAAAATGCCCGGGAGCAGGCTGATGCGAATCCCATGGCTCAACTCGGCATGGTCAAAGCCCAGGTCGCGAATCTCGCGCAGCATGGCGCGGCCGTCCGTGTGACGGTGCGAGTTCCAACAGGTCGAAAAGGAATACATGATTGAAGGCCCGGCCATTAAAACATCGGCCGGGCGGGGCCGTCCATAAGACAACCCACACCCGGCCGGGTGAATGACTCAGGGCGCCAGGCGCCCCGGCTCAAAGGTCGGCGTAACGGGCGCTCAGCATGGCGCTGAAGCGCGCGACCTTTTCCTTGCGGCGACGACGCTCGCTCGGTTTCTCAAAATGCCGGTGATTGCGGACTTCCTTGAGCGTGCCTTCGCGGTCGATCCTCTTTTTCAACCGCCGGAGCGCCCGGTCCACCGATTCACCTTTTTTCAGCCTAATCTCGGTCAACTTATTTCACTTCCTTTCGGAAAACCGGACTTGGACCCGGGCGGCCTCATTGCCGCCCCTCGCCATGTCTCGGGGGCCGAGAAGTTAGAAACCGCCGGACAAAAGGTCAAGCGGAGTTAGTGAATGAGTGGGTTGGCCAGTGAGCGAGGGGCGGCTCTCCAATTCTCAAGTATCTACAGGACAGTCGCTTATGCATTAAACGCGGAACACTTGCGGTTTGGCGGTGGCAGGGGGGGGTGGAATGGGGTAGAAGCTGCGGCCATGCTTCTGCGCTTGTTGTTGGTCGGACTGGTTGGGATTGCCCCGCTGCAGGCGGCGGAGGCGGCGGCGGCGCCTCGGGCCAACCCGCCGGCAGGGATGCGCATCGCGGACGCGGACCGCGCCGCACTAACCCGGGGGGTGGACGCCCTGGCCAAGGCCCTCCAACCGCTCCGGGCCAAGGCCCGCACCGACGAGCGCACACAACAGTTGTTGCCGGACGTCGAAATCTTCCACAAGGCGGTCGACTGGGCCCTGCGCCATGACGAGTTCTTCCGCAGCAACGAGGTATCCCTCGCCCGCACCCTGCTTGCCCAGGGCGCCCGCCGCGCCCAGGCCCTCGCCGAGGGCGACCCCTTCTGGCTCACCGCCACCGGCATGGTCGTGCGCGGGTTCCGCTCCCGCATCGATGACTCCATCCAGCCCTATGGCATCCTCGTGCCCCCCGCAGCCCCGCGCGCCGTCTACCGGGCCCGGCGCCTCGACCTCTGGCTGCACGGGCGCGATGACAGGCTGACCGAGCTGAAGTTCATCGGCGAACGAATGCAGTCCAACGGCGAGTTCGTCGTGCCCGGGGCCTATGTGCTGCATCCCTACGGAAGATTCTGCAATGCGTTCAAGTTCGCCGGGGAAACCGATGTCTTCGAGGCCCTCGAACACGCGCGGACCTGGTATCTCCTCGACGACCGCCGCCTCGGGCTGCGCGGGTTCTCCATGGGCGGCGCCGGCGTCTGGCACCTCGCCGCCCATCACCCGGCCTTCTGGACCGCGGCCGCCCCCGGGGCCGGCTTTGCCGAGACCGCCGAATACACCGGCGCGCTCAGGAAGGCGCCGCAACCATCCCCGTGGGAACAACGGCTCTGGCGCCTCTATGACGCCACCCGCTACGCGGCAAACTTCCATGCTCTTCCCGTCATCGCCTACAGCGGCGCGTTGGACAAACAAAAGCAGGCCGCCGACATCATGGCGCAGGCCCTGCAGGCCGAGGGACTCGAACTGCCTCACCTCATCGGCCCCGGCACCGCCCACAAGTATGAGCCGAAAACCCGCGCGGAACTCATCCGGCAATTCGATGCCCTGGTGAACCCGGGCCGACCCACCCCCACCAACGTCGTTTTCACCACCCATACCCTGCGTTACTCCCGGTTCGCCCTCGGCGAACTCCAGCGCCTCACCCGCCACTGGGAACCCGCCCGCCTCACCGCCCGCCTGGACGACGGCCCCGTCTGGGTCATCAACACCACCAATGTCGAACGATTCCGCCTCGACCCCGCCGTCGCCAAGGCTCCGCCCCTGCCCGGCACCCCGGCCCCGGCCCGCCTGCGGATCGACGGCCAGGAACTTCGCCTCCCCCCCGCATCCGAGACCGGGCCCGTGCTGGCCCGGCGCGACGGACGCTGGACGCTCCTGCCTCCGGCAAGCCGCACGGACAACGGGGCCCCGCCCGGCCTCGCCAAGCAACCTGGCTTGCAGGGGCCGATTGACGACGCCTTCATGGACCGCTTCGTGGTCGTCGTCCCCACCCGCCCTGCCCTGCAGCCCGGGACCGGGCAGTGGGTCGAGACGGAACTGGCGCGATTCACCAACGAATGGCGGGCGCAATTCCGGGGGGACGTGCGCCTCGTGTCGGCCGCGGACGAAAAAGCCATCGCGACCGCGGCGGCGGACGCGCACCTGGTGTTGTTCGGCGACCCGGCCAGCAATCCCCTGCTGGCCCGGCTGCTGCCCCGGCTCCCCTTGCGCTGGGATGCCGCGACGCTGCAACTCGGTCCCCACCGCGTCGATTCCCGCACCCATCTGCCGGTCTTGATCCATCCCAACCCGCTCAATCCGGCCCGCTACATCGTGCTGAACAGCGGGCCCACCTACCTCGACTTCGGCGGCGCCAGCAACGCCCAGCAAACCCCCAAGCTGCCGGACTTCGCCATGCTCGACACGACCGTTCCCCGGGCCGAGCGGCTCGCGCGCGGGGTGACGCAGGCCGGGTTCTTCGACGAGGAATGGCGGGTGATGCCGGCAGCACAGCCTTGATTCCGCAGACCGGATCGGGCTTACGTGAGGGCACGCACATGGTTGCCATGACAAAGCTCCCCCCGCCCCCCACCCACGCCGGTCGGCGCCTGTTCCCGGCTGCGTGGCTCATTCTGGCCGCCCTGCTGATCGCGGGAGCCCGGGCGGCGGAGGGGGAACTGGAGGTGCCACCGGACCTGAACGCGCTCCGGGCCATGGCCGAGTCGGGGCAGGCCAAGGCGCAGACCGAGCTGGCTGATATCCTCGCCGGCAGCGGGGATTTCACCAATGCGGTGGTGTGGTACCGGAAGGCTGCCCAGCAGGGCGAGGTGGCCTCTCAGCTCACCCTGGCCACACTGCTCATCACGGGGCGCGGCGCGGCCAAGAACCCCCGGGAAGCCGCCCAATGGCTCCGAGCGGCGGCGGATCGCATCGAGCGGGCCTCCACCCAGGCGACCAACGCGGCGCCCACGTCCCGTTCCAATGCCCCCACCGCCCTCACCACGGCGACCAACGCCGCCGCCGCCCCCCTCGCGCGCCCGACAGCCACCAACGCCCTGGCGGGCCCCGCCGCGGTCACCAATGCCCCCAAAGTCCGGCGCGCTGACGCCCTGCAGTCCGTCCCTCCCAAACTGCAGGAAGTCCCCCGCGAAACGCGACCGCCCAAGGCCAGCCCCTAGGCGGCCCGCCGGGTGGACTGGTGCACGGATCTCCCGGTCAGGGTAAAGGGCCGCACTCCGTCCGCCCCGTGAAGGCGGGGCCAGAGGAAGCGGGAAACCCCGGCGGGACGGCGCGAAAACGACGCGGGTGGGTCAGTAAACCCCTTCGACGATGGTCTTTTCCATGGCGCCGAACGGACGCACCTCGGCCACGCCATCCCAGGCGTAGGGGGCGCGGGGAGCGCGACGGATGGCCTCGTCGCGCTCGAGGAAGCGCGGCATGAAAAACTCCTTCGTCAGCGTCGTGAGTTCCACCCGGCCCCATTCGCCGTAGCCCTTGGTCTGGACGGTGTTGTTCGGGTCCACCACGCGCAGGATGGCGCGGGGCTGGGGGGCGTAATAGGTGATGGAATACTTGTCGTCGGGCGTGAGCGGGACGCTGGCGGCCAGGCCCATGAGGGTGTTGCCGTAGGTGGGATAGAACCCGATGCGCCCCTCGAGGACCTCCTCGACGATGAAGCGGACATACTGCGGCGCCATGGTGGTGCCGCCGCAGAACACGCCGCGGATGCCGGCCTCGTAAAGGTCGATCTTCTCGGCCAGGGCCTCGAGCAGCTTGGGCGTGGTGAAGAGGCCGGAGACGCGCCGGTGCTTGAGGATGGTGACCGCCTGGTCGACCACGTGTTCCATGTAGGCCTTGGCCTGGTCGAACTGCTTGGCGCTGATCACCTTCTTCACCCAGCGGGGGTCCAAATCAATGAAGTAGCAGGAACTGCCCCGCACATTGGCCAGGTGCTCAATGGCCAGGCGCAGGCGGCGCGGGCCCGTCGGGCCCATCATCAGCCAGTAATGGTTCCGCGGGAAATGCGCGTCGGAGATCTTGTCCGAGAACTCCGAGTAATCGACCTTGTAGTCGTTCCACCCGATGCGCTGCTTGGGCATGCCGGTCGTGCCGCCGGTCTCGAAGATGTTGAAGGGCTTGCCCTTGAAGGCGGCCGGCACCCAGACCTCGGGCTGCAGGTCCCGCAGCCATTCGTCCTGGAAGTGCGGGAACTTCTGCAGGTCAGCCACGGTGCGCACCTCCTGGCGCGGATCAAAGTTCTTCCTGGCCCAGTCCAGCCAGAAGGGGGAGCCCGTCTCAGGGCTGAAATGCCAGGCGATGATTTCCTTGAGGTGCGCGTCGAGTTGCTGCGCGGCGGCCGTGATCTGTTCGGGGGTCATGTCAGTCAGGAGGCTAGGTTGGGGAGGCGGAGGCCGGAACGCAATTATTTGGGCAGGTTGATGGAAGGCGCCTCGTCCTTGGCCGCCTTGTTGGGGTCGGCGAAGGCGTAGAGGTAGCTCTGGTTCATGACATACATGACCCCGTTGGCCACCACCGGTGTGCCGTAGATGGGATAGCCCAGGTTGGCCTCGCTGAGGACGCGCTTGGTCGGGCTGGACGCCAGCACGCAGAAATCCCCGTCCTCGTCGCCCACGTAGACCTTCCCGTCGGCCACCAGGGTGCTGCCCCACATGTGCGCCTTCATGTCATGCACCCAGTGCAGCTTGCCGGTGTCGGCGTCCAGGCAATGCACAAACCCGGAGAAATCGCCGATGAAAAGCAGGCCGTTGGCGGGATCAATGCTGACCGTGCTGATGCTGCGCTTGATGCCCTTGTAGCTCCAGATCGGGCCGGCCTTGGTGATGTCGCCCTTGCGGGTGGGATCGAGGCAGACCAGGTGGCCGACCCCCTCGCCATGCTCGGGGTCCTGGCCGATGGCCACGTAAACCCGGCCCTTGTAGAAGACCGGGGTGCTGTTGATTTCACTGGGCCCCTCGGCGGCGGGATATTTGATGGGCTTGCCGTCCTTGACCTTGTACTCGGTGGGGACACAGTCGAACTTCCACAGGGTCTTGAGCAGGGCCACGTCGCCCTCCTTGACCGGCTTGGAATCGAAGGCGTAGAGGACGCCGTCGCCGCCGCCGAAGTAGACCTGCCACTGGCCGTTGACCTCGCCGGCGGACGGCGAGCTCCACTGGCCGTGCAGGATGCGGGGGCCGATGCCGGCGTCATCCTCGCCCTCCAGGGCGCCCGTCTTCTTGTTCAGGGCGATGAAGCTCGGGGAGTTGGGCGCCGGCACGTTGACGTGCGTCCAGTCCTGCCCATTGGAGGTGCAGATGTAGAGCAGGTCGCCCAGCATGAGGATGTTGCAGTTGGAGGCGTTGTGCGGGAACACCCCCAGCTCATCCATCATGTCATAGCGCCAGACAATGTCGGCGTCCGCGGGCCCGGGTTCGATCGGGGCCTTGCCGGTGTCCATGACCACATACTTGGCCTCGTCCTGGTAGGGGCCGTCGTTGCCGTCCTTCATCCCCTCGATGTCGAGGCAGAGCACCTCGCAGCGACTGGTCACAATGTAGAGGTATTTGCCGTCGTGGACCGGCGCGGAGAACAGGCCCAGCAGTTCCCAGTCATTGACCTTGCCCGACTTCAGCTTGGGCACGACCAGTTGCCAGAGGAAGGCGCCGGTCTTCTCGTCGAAGCACATCAGGGTGCTGCGGTCGCCCAGGTGGCGCTTGTCGCGCGGGGTCTCGTTGTTGGTGCCGACGAAGATTTTGCCGCGATAGACAGTGGGGTTGCCGTAGCTCTGCGAACCGAGCTTGACCGCCCACTTCACGTTCTTGGTCGTCTTGAGATCGATCTCGTCGGTGCCCGGCTTGGTCTTGCCGCCGTCGAAGACCTCGGGGAGGCCGGTCACGCGGGCATACATGTTGCGGCCAAGGTCATGGCCGCCCCAGGCGGGCCAGTCGGCGCCGCCGGTGGAAACGAGGCCGCCGGCGAGCAGGGCCGCGGTGAGGAGGGGGAGGGTTTTCATGGGAGAGGGGATGGGGGATGGCCGGGTCAGTTGGGTTGGACGCGGACGTTGTCGATGCAGACGCGCTGGTCCTGGGGAGCAAAGCCGAAGAGCCCGGGGGAACCGTTGGCATGGGCGGTCCGGTGCGGGACCTCGATGGTCCAGGCCGCCGGCTCGGGTTCGCCCCGTTTCCAGGCCTTGCCCCGGACCACGCCGGAGCCGTCGGCGGCGATGTCCACGCGGGCCTTGAGGCGATACCAGGTGTTCGGCAGCCAGGAGAACTTCACCGCGGACTTCACGCGCTCATGGTTGGAGTTGACCTCCAGTTCCTGGGCGTTGCCCTTGAGCACGAGGATGTAGCGCTGGTTGATCACGCCCACCTCGGACATCTTGCGCCGGTTGCCCTCGCTGAGGACGTCGGCCTCGATGGTGTAGTTTTTCAGCTCGGGAAACCCGATGAACACCTGGCCGCGCTGGAAGAGCTTGTTCTCGATGGTTTTGGTGAAGGCCTTGGAGGACTCGGCCCCCACCTCCTTGCCCCGCACCTCGAAGCGGAACCGGGCGCTGTTCCAGTAGAGCGGCGGGAAGGCGAAGGGGGTGGGCGGCTCGACGGTGTTGGTGGTGGCGTTGGCCAGGTCGAAGGACTCGAAATCCTGCAGGAACGGAGGCATGGGGAGAACGCGCCCCTTCACGTAGCCCTTGAGGGCGCCCAGGCTGGCCTGGAACTGCCCGGCGCTGCCCAGGGGCCGCGCATCGGCGGCCAACCGTCCCTCGGCGTCAAACTTGCCGTTGATGAAGGCGCGGACCAGCGCACCCGGGGGGACGTAGGCCTCCCATTGCAGGGACTTGGGATCGACCGACTCCTGCACGGTGAATCCCTGGGCATCGAGCGAGCGAACCCGGAAGGACCGGACCTCGCCGGGCCGGAGCATCACCTCGTAGGGGATCACCTGCAGCTGGGCGGCCGGGCCCGGGGCCGGCCAGGCCGGTTCAGCCGGCGCGGCGGCGGCGGCCAGCCCGGGGTTGTCCCCGCGGCGGCCGAAGCAATAGAGCTTCTTGTCGGTCTGCACGAAGAGCTTCCCGTTGTAGGCCACCGGCGACCCGTAGCAGCGGCCCTCGAGGCGCGTTTGGCTGAGGATTTCGCAGCCCTTCTCCCCCGGCTTCACCACGAACAACTCGCCGTCGTTGCCGCTCTCCGCCGCCCCGGCCGCCACCGCCTTCTCCGCGTCGATGGCCGCCGTGTACATGGCGACGTAGATCTTGCCGTCGCCGTAAAACGGCGAGCTTTGCCGCTGTTCAATGCCCAGCTTGTGCTTCCAGAGCACCGTCCCGCGCCGCGCATCCATGGCGCAGAGGTCGCCGGTGCCATTGACCTCATAGACAACGTCGCCGACGAGGACCGGGGAGGAGGCGAGGGAACCCACCTCATTGCGCCAGACCTCCAGTTCCTTGGGGGCGAAGATGTGGGGCACCAGCGGGTTGGTCTTGGTGATGGACTGGGGGATGCGCATGGCCGCGGTGCGGCCGATCTCGGAGGAGTCGAGGTTCTCCGACTCATGGACAACGATGAGATTGTCGCCATGGCGGATGACGGCGGCATTGATGCCGCCCTTGGCGCCGGCCTTGGCGATGGGGACGCGCCAGAGCGGTTCCCCGGTGCGGGCGTTGATGGCCAGCAGGGTGGAATCGCCGCCGGCGGCATACAGCACACGCCGGCCCTGCCAGAAGTCCAGGCGGGGGTTGGAGAAGGTGTTGTCCTGCGGACGATCCCCCGGCGCGCTCTGCCAGACCACCTCGCCCGTCCGCTTGTCGAAGGCATAGAACCGATCCCCCGCCGCGCCATGCGCCCCCCACGCGCTCGTGATGCCGCGCGTGATGACCAGTTCCCGGTCAATCACCGGCGAGGCCGTGCGCGAGTTGGGGAAGGTCAGCCGCCCGAACTGCTCCATCATCGAGTGCCGCCAGAGCAGCCGGCCGTCCCGGTTGAAACACATCAGCAACCCCTGGGTGCCCTGCACATACACATTGCCGGTCTCCCCATCAACCGTCGGCGACGACGTGGCGTAACGCAGGTAAATGGTGTCGCTCAGGAAATCGCTCTCGCGATGCTCCCAAATCAGGCGCCCCGTCTCGGCATCCAAGCACCGCACCACCTCCTGCAAATCCTGCCCTTCCCCCAGGTAACCGTTGATGTAAAGCCGCCCGTCGGCAATCACCGGCGCCGATTGCCCGGGAAAATCCACGGCCCACAACGGCGCCTTGGCATCCACCCGGTCCGGCAGGCCGGTCTCCCGCGTGGTCCCGTTCTGCTCCGGCCCCCGCCACTGCAGCCACCCCCGCACCGCCGCGCCGGCCGCCCCCGGCCAGGCCAAGGCCATGGCCACCACGACTACCCGGGACAACCTGAACGCCGCCATGCGGGAAAAAAGAACGCTTGGATTCATGTGCTGGATTGGACCGGCGCGACCGCGCCAGTCCACGCACTATGGGCGGCACGAATAAGTTTGCAATCCCAATGATACCTACACGTATCATCCAGCGTGTTTCCCGGATGTCCGACCGGGCCCGGTGTGGGCCTGCGGGAGGGCGCCGGCGACTGTTCGCATGCCCACGATGGATGCCCTCGCGTTGCCGCTTGATGCGCCCCAGCGGCGGCGGCTCCCGCCGCTGCTGCGGCGGGCGTGGTATGGGCTGAACCAGGCGTTCCGGCGCCGGATTGCGCACCTGGGTCTCACCCCGGACCAGTTCACCGTCCTGCGCACCCTGCTGGAGGCGGACCCCGCCGGGCCGACCCAGCGGGAACTGACCGTGGCGATGAGCAGCGATCCCAACACCGTGGCCTCGCTGCTGCGCCGGATGGAGGCGGCCGGGTTGGTCGCGCGCCGCCCCCACGAGACCGACAAGCGCGCCCGCCGCATCCATCTCTTGCCCGCCGGCCGCAGCCGCTACGAGACAGCGCGCAACCTGGCCCTGGCCCTGCAGGGCGAAGTGCTGGCCGTCCTGCCCGCTGAGCAACGCGAACCCTTCCTCGAAAACCTTGCCGCCGTGGCGGACGCCTGCCGCCAGGCCGCCGAGGCCGTCCCCGAGCGGAGGCGCTGAACCGCGCGCCGGGCGGGCGCCCTCTCCCCTGCCCCGTGCCGTCTCAACCGGGCGGCTCGGCGGAGAGATCAAACCGCTCAAAGACCTTGCCGAGCAGGGCGACGCCCGCGGCGGCTTCCCCGGCCACCACCGCGGCCGCGGCCAGGGCTGCGAATGGCAGGCCGACGGCCCAGTGCCACTGGAGCAGGACTTGGACAACACCCTGCACCAGGCCAAAGGCCAACCCGGCCGGGACGAGGGCGGCGCTGAAGACGAGCAACTGCCCGAAGGCGAGGATGAGACGCTGGCCGGCCGCCTCGAAACCCTGGGTGGCGTCCTGGCCGGACTGGAACCAGGCGGGGAACAGGAGCACCGCGCCGTTGGGGATGAGGAGCGAGAGGGTGTTCAACGCAGGCAGGAGCAACGCGGCGGCCAGGCCCACCGACAGGCGATGGGCGGCCGGGAACGGCGCTCCCCCGGGCCACGCGGCGAGGGCCAGACCGGCGAGGAGCAGCAATCCCCACTG
The DNA here is from genome assembly GCA_046048995.1 of Verrucomicrobiota bacterium. GTDB lineage: Bacteria > Verrucomicrobiota > Verrucomicrobiia > Limisphaerales > JADJPG01 > JBJOEZ01. Next base: position 34,183 of record JBJOEZ010000021.1, read on the forward strand.
GACCACCGTGAGCAGGAAGACCGGCGCGAGCAACTCGCCCAGGACCACCCGCCACCCGGCCATGGGATACTGCTTGAGCAGGTCGATGCAGCGCAGGTCGCCGCGCAGATCCTGGCGCAGCAACTGCGGCCCGATGAGGATCGACCACACCAGCAGCATGGCCAGCACGCCGGCCACGGCGGTGCCCAGGTGCCGAAGGCCGGGGTTCAGCCCCACGCCCAACACCGCCACGGCCAGCAGCAGGCCCAGGATGATCCAGGTGCGGGCATGCAACACCCCGCCGGCGGCGAGCAGGTTCTTCCAGAACAGGGCGACGAAGGACGGACCGGTCGGCGCCAACGGGAACGGGTCGCGCCGCTGGCGGGGTTGGGCCGCGGGGAATTGCCCGCGGCGCGCGGCCGACACCATGCGTGCCCGTTCCTGTGCCAGGGCGAGCGAGGCCTCCTCGAACGCCACATCGCTGCGCACCACCCAGACGTAATGCAGGCCCAGCATCAGGAGCGCGGGGCCCGCCGCCAGCGCGAACGCCCCGGCGTCGCCGGCCAGCCAGGGCCGGACGAGGAATCGACACGGCGCCAGCACCCAGGCCATGGGCCCCTGTTCCAGGAGCGCGCCCAGGTAGGCGGCCAACTCCCGGAGGGAGCCCAACTCGGCCGCGGTGGGCAGGCGCAGCGCGTCGCGCCCCAGCCACCACGCCGCCCCCATCACCAACACCACCCCGGCGAGGACCGCGGCCCGGCGCCGCCCGGGCGTGACCCCCCAGTCCAGGAGCCGGGTCCGGGCAAAGGAGGCCCCCAGGAAATGCAGGTTGAGCACCGACAGGATCAGCCACCAGCCGGCGATGGGGATCCAGCCCAGTCCGCGCGAGCCCATGCGGCTCCCGACCAGCGCAAACAGCAGGGTGGTGAGGAGGATGCCGAACTGGGAGCGGAGCAGCTTGAAATGAATCAGGGTGCGGCGCGACACCGGGGCGGCGAAGAGCGTGACGGCCTCGGCCTCGGTGAAGGCCAGCGCGGCGCGCCGTTGCGGAAAGACCCACGCGGCCAGCACGCACACCGCCACCGCCAGCGCGGCCAGGGGCTCGGCCAGCGGGGCCAGGTCCGCCAGCGCGGCCCGCTGCGCCTGCGCGGCCGCCGCGGCCGCACCGTCCGGCGGCGCGGATCCCAGCCCCGGCCCGCCCGGCGGGTGGAGCAGGAACCGGAAGAAGTAAAAATAGAAATACAACGCCCCCACCAGCGCGCCCGCCAAATACTTCGGCTGCCGCAGCCGCCTGGCCCGCACCCGCAGGCGGTTCCAGGCCTGCATCCCGGACAAATAGATGAGCGGAGCCATCATCCGGGGACGCTCAGGGGACCGGGGGCGTGGGCGGCAGGGGCGGCGGACCCGGGGGCCGGTCCTGCGTGGCCCGGAAAAAGATGTCCTCCAGGCTGGCCTCCGCACGCGCTCCCGCCGGCGCGTCCCCCGTGCCGCTGAAGCGGCGCGTGACCTCCTCCAGGGTTCCGTCCGCCACCTTGCGGCCTTCCTTCACAATGAGCACGTGCGAGCAGAGTTCCTCCAGCAGGTGCAGCAGGTGCGAGCTGATCAGGATGGCGGCCCCGCCCGCGGCCCGCTGGCGGATCAAGTCCTTCATGCGGCGGATGCCATGCGGGTCCAGGCCGGTCAGGGGTTCATCCAGGAAAATCACCCGGGGCGAATGCAGCAGCCCGCAGGCAATGGCCAGCTTCTGCTTCATCCCGCGCGACAACTCCCCCGGCAACGACCGCCGCCGGTCGCCCAGTTCCAGCTCCTCCAGCAACGGCCCCGCCACCGACCGCCACTCGGGCACCCCGTAGAGGCGCGCGGTGAAATTCAGATGCTGCTCCACGGTCAGGTAGTCGAAGAGGCGGGGCTCGTCCGGGAAGAAGGCCAGCTGCCGCTTGGCCGCCACCGGATCGTGGCCCAGGTCATGCCCGGCAATGCGGATGCTCCCGTGCGTGGCCGGAATGATGCCGGCCAGGCAGCGCAGGGTCGTGGTCTTGCCCGCCCCGTTGGGCCCCACCAACCCCAGGGTCTGGCCCGGCTCCACCCGGAAGGACAGCTCCCGCACCGCGACAAAGTTGTCGTAGAGCTTGGTCAGTCCCTCAACGTGAATCATCGCGGCAACCGGGGTGGGTGGACCGTGGCGCCCGCCTCACCGCACCGCCTTGCTGCGGAGGTGGATGGCGCCCTCCTTGATGACCAGGCTCTCGCAGCGGCGGACAAAGTTGGAGGTGTCCGCCGAGTTGGCCAGCGATTCGGCGGCCAGGTTGCGCTGCTTCAACTCCGCCACCACCCGCCCCACCAGCGGGATCTGATCGAGGGATTTGCCGGCCGCCTGCAGTTCCTCCAGGCGCACATCCAGCGTGCCGCCCTCCAGCGCCACCCGGAAGGCGGCGGACCCGTTGAGATACCGCCCGCGCAACAGGCCCAAACGCGGGCGCAGTTCCGGCGGCACGACCTGGTCCAGCGGCAGGCTCACCTTCCCGCGGAGCCGGTCATCCTGGATCTCCACGAACACCCGATCCCGGGCATCGGGGTTCTGCGCAATGAGATGATTGATGTCGCGGGCGGTCAGGATCAGTTCAACCCCTCCCTCCCCCCGGCTGGCCGCCTCGAAAAAGCCCCGCATCCGCCGGTCGAGGGCCTCCCGTTCCGCCGAGGTGTACTCCACGCGCTCAAACGAGGCCGCCTGCGGCTCGGTCAACCCCGTCAGGGTTTTGTTCACCCAACGGGTGGTCAGGTAGAGTCCCAGAATGAGGGCCATGATGGCCACCACGGCGACCGCCACCAGGCTCAGGCAGCCATAAAAAAGACAGCCGCGCTTTTTTCGGGGGGCCAGATCGTTCGACATGGGCCGGAGTCTAGCCGGCCTGAACCGGAGGACAAGCGCCACCGGTGCCCGGGTCCAGCCCACCCCCCTTGCAGGCAGTCCAACTCCTTGGCGGCACGCCCCGGGCAAGGCCTCCCGGCCGACAATTCGTTTGAAACCAACGCCTTGTCCTGCTCTATTATCGCGCCATGATCCGCCCGTCCCTGCTCCCGTCCGCCGTGTGTCCGGCCCTCCTGTTTCTCCTGGCCCTCGCCTTTCCGGCCACGGCCCAGACCCTCACCGTTTCCGGGGTCACGGACCGCACCCAATACCGGGACCGCGCCTCGTTCATCGTGCTGACCAACGCCGGGTTCACCTATGACGTCCGGTTGAATGGCAAGCCGGTGCCCGCCGGGGTGACCAACACCACGCTGATCATGGATTACTACGATCTGGTCGCGCGCCGGACGCAGATTTCGGACGGGGCGGTCACCAACGTCCTCATCCGTTTCATTGTGCAGTCCTCCAACCGGCTCAAGGCAGGATCGACCACCTCGCCCGAGAACGGCCTCCTGGAATGGACCCCGCTGCCTCCCATCGCCTCGACGGCGGCCGAAATGGCGGGTGCGACCCTCGGCATCATGACGCCGCAGCAATACCCGGCCGGCCTCGAAATCCCCGTCATCGCGCGCCTCGAGGACGCCGCCGGGCGCGTCCGCCGCGCCAATGGCTGGGTCGCCGACCCCGCCTTCCCCGGCAGCGAGTTCCGCCTCCTGCGCGGCGTCGGCCACGGCTTCCTGCCCCCGGCCTCCCCGGGCACCCTCTCCTACACCGCCCAACTGCCCGGCCTGCAGACCAACAAACAGATTGAGATCGAGCCAGCCACCACCTGGACCCAGGTCGCCGGCACCCTCCCGGACACCACCTGGCCCACCAACTCCCGCATCCATGTCACCGGCAACGTCACCATCCCCGCCGGTGTCACCCTCGCCATCGGCCCCGGCACGGTCGTCCGCCTCAACCCCGGCGTGAACATCACCAACACCGGCCGCACCATCATCGAGGGCACCCCCAGCCAACCGGTCGTCTTCACCGCCACCAACCGCATCGCCCCCGAGCGCCACACCGGCGCCTGGGGTGGCTTCTTCATGCGCGGCGGCAGCGCCGAACTGATCGCCTCCGCCGCCATCTTCACCGGCGCCGGCGCCGCCAGCAGCATCTCCTTCTCGCCCGGCTCCAGCCACCGCGCCGAGCAACCCCTCTTCTTCGCCCACAACTGCGCCGTCCGCATGACCAACTGCGCCATGGTCAGCCTGGCCGGCCAGGTCGGCAACGGCTACTTCGCCTCCATCGTCTGGGACCGCTGCCTCGTCCAGCGCGCCATCACCGTCGGCGAATACGAGGGCGGCACCAACATCGTCACCGACTCCGCCCTGATCGAGTTCCCCTCCGTCGACGGCATCTACGACGCCAACATCGTGGACGCCGACTACGACGGCTTCTATGCCATCCGCAACACGAACTACTTCGCCAACACCCTGCTCGGCTTCGCCAAGGACGACGCCATCGACAGCGGCTCCGGCGGCCCCGGCACCTTCGTGGTCACCAATTGCTGGGTCGAATCCGCCACCCACGAGGCGCTCGCTTGGTCGGGCGAGGGCCGCCGCACCTGGACCTACGACAGTGTCCTCCTCAACTGCGGCCAGGGCCTGGAGGCCGGCTGGAGCACCACCAACACCACCAGCCTCGTCAGCCCCATCGTCCTCGGGGAACGCATCTTCTCCTCCGCCAACTGCGTCGGCGTCCGCTTCGGCGACAACTACACCGGCACCAGCGGCCTCGGCAACAAGGCCGGCTTCCTCACCCTCACCAACTCCCTCGTCCTCCACAATTACCGCGATGTCTGGGGCCAGGTCTGGGACAACACCTGGAACTACCGCACCAACCGGATGGATGTCCGCAGCAACCTCCTCACGGCGGTCAACACCAACCACCCCCTCAACACGGTCTGGGATCCCGCCTCCCACGGCGCTGCCCTCGCCCCCTTCCTCGGCATCCCGGGCGAGGCCCCGGTCGGCATCGGCATCGCCCTCTGGCCCCACCAACTCCTCGTCTCCCAGCTCACCAACGGAATCCCCGTCCGCCTCAGCTCCTTCACCACCAACACCGTCTCCGTCGATTACATCGTCGCATCCCCCAACGGCACCCTCGCCCAGGGCACCCTCACCTTCGAGCCCGGCCGCACCGTCCGCCTGATCACCCTCTCCCCGCCCGAGGTCGCCGGCGTCCCCATCGCCCAACTCCGGCTTTCCAACCCCGTCGGGGGCGAACTCACCGACCTCGCCGCCACCTACCTCACCGCGCCCCTCGCCCCCCTCCCCGCCCCCAGTGTCCACCTCATCCCCAGCAACTCGGTCTGGCGCTACTCCGACACCAATGGCGACCTCGGCACCGCCTGGCGCACCCTCAACTACACCGAGACCAACTGGAACACCGGCCCGGCGGAACTCGGCTTCGGCGACGGCGGCGAAGCCACCCTCGTCAACGGCGGTTCCTCCACCGCCCGCACCCCCACCTTCTATTTCCGGCACAAGTTCGTGGTCAACGACCCCGCCGCGTTCAACAGCCTTTACCTCGGCGTGCAGCGCGACGACGGCGCCGTGGCCTACCTGAACAACCAGGAGGTCTACCGCGGCAACGTTCCCGCCGGGGCGACCTACGCCACCTACACCACCACCACCACCACCTCCGAGACCACCTACTTCGCCACCAACCTCAGCCCCGCCACCCTCGTCACCGGGACCAACATCATGGCCGTCGAGGTGCACCAGTCCGACGCCGCCTCCTCCGACATGTCCTTCAACCTCCTCTTCGTCGGCCTCGGCAACCCGCCGCCCCCATCCCTGCTCGCCGCCCAGTTCGCCTCGGACCTCGTCCTCTACTGGGGCGACTCTTCCTTCCAACTCCAGACCGCCAACAGCCTGGCCGGCCCCTGGCAAACGGTGCCCGGCGCCGTCAGCCCCTTCAGCACGGTTCCCAACGCGCCCCAGCGGTTTTACCGCCTGGCCAAGCCGTAATCCCGCCCCCCTGCCCTCCCCACCCCTTCGCCGGGGCAGCGATTTGCTTTTGACCTGCCCCCACGGGCCCGCGAATACTATGCCCTGATGAGCCATCGGCCGTCGCCAGTATCTGGATGGACCCGCCGCACGGGGGGAAGGTCGCTCCTTGCCGCCGCCGTCGCCGTGGCCTCACTGGGCTTGCTGGCCGCCGGGGCGGCCGAGCCTGTCCGCTTCTCGGCCGACATCCGACCGCTCTTCAACAAGAAGTGCGTGGGCTGCCATGGCGGGGTGAAGAAGGCGGGCGATATCTCCTACCTGTTCCGCGAGGACGCGCTGAAGGCGGGCAAGTCGGGCCAGCGCGCCATCGTGCCCGGCCAACCCGGGGCCTCCCACCTGCTGGACCGCGTGCTGGACAAGGAGGACCCAATGCCGCCGGCCGAACACGGCCCGATGCTCTCCGCCCAGGAGGTGGACCTGCTGCGGCGCTGGATTGCGGAGGGGGCCAACTGGGAGGAACACTGGGCTTTTGTCAAACCGGTGGCCCGGGAACTGCCGTCCGTGCGCGACTCCGCGTGGCCGCGCGGCGGGCTCGATCGTTTCATCCTCGCCCGCCTGGAGTCGGAGGGACTCGCCCCGGAGAAGGAGCAGGAACGCTCCCGCTGGCTGCGCCGGGTGTCGCTGGACCTCATCGGGCTGCCGCCCAAGCCGGAGGAAGTGGAGGCGTTCGTGCAGGATCGCGCGCCCGACGCCGTGGAGAAGGTGGTCGACCGGCTGCTGGCCTCGCCGCATTTCGGGGAGCGCTGGGCGTCCATGTGGCTGGACCTCGTCCGCTACGCCGACTCCAAGGGCCTGGGCCAGGACCAGAACCGGGAGATTTGGAAGTATCGCGACTGGGTGATCGACGCCTTCAACCGCGACCTGCCCTTCGACGAGTTCACGCTGCGTCAACTGGCCGGGGATCTCCTGCCGGACGCCACCCTGGAGGACCGCGTGGCCAGCGCGTGCCATCGCAACACCGCCACCAACGATGAGGGCGGCACGGACGACGAGGAGTTCCGCATCGAGGCAATCATCGACCGCGTCAACACCACCTGGCAGGCCTGGCAGGGCATCACCTTCGGCTGCGTGCAGTGCCACGCGCACCCCTACGACCCCTTCCGGCACGAGGACTACTACCGTTTCCTGGCCGTCTTCAACCAGACCCGCGACGTCGACACGCGCCCGGACCATCCGCTGCTGCGGGTGCCGGTGGCCCCGTCCGATTACGCGCGGGCCGGCGCGCTCGACCGCGAAATCGCCGGCCTGCGGGAATCCCTGCACCGCCCGGTGGCCGAACTGAAGGCGGGCGCCGCCTGGACACCGGTGACCGGGCTGCAGGCCTCCGCCAACCGCTGCGGCGCCGCCGTCGAGACCCGGGCGGGGCGCGAGGAGTTTTACCTGACCGGCACCGTCCCGCGCGGCACGCGCATCACCCTCGAGGCGCCGGTGCCGGCCGGACTGCGCACACTGACGGCGCTGCGCCTGGACGCCCTGCCCCTCGACCCCGCCAAGGCGCAGGCGCTCACGGAGTGGGGGTTCGTCCTCAATGATCTCAAGGTGTCCGTGCTCGAGGCCGGGTCCACCAATGCCCGCCCGGTCACCCTCGCCCGGGCCTGGAGCGACGAGGCCAACCCCTTCTCGGACCCGCAGGACAGCATCGACGCGCCGCCCGCGCGCCCGGGCGCGGCACTGGCCGCCACCGCCGCGCGCAAGCGCAACCCCGGCGGCGGCTTCGCCGCCTTCACCCGCATTGATCGCGAGCGCTGGGGCGTCTTTGTCCCCGCGGAACCCGTCGCGCTCCCGGCCGGGGCCCGCCTGCGCGTGGTCCTGGCCTTTGACCAGGTGGCGCAGGACGCCTTCCCCCTCGTGCTCAAGCGCGGGCACCTCGCGCTCTCCGGCGACCCGCGCTGGACGAGCCTCCTGCAGGACCAAGCCCAGGCCCGCGCGCGGGAGACCCTCGCGGCCCGCTTGAAGGAGCGGGGTGCCATCGCCACCGCCAGCCTGCCCGTGATGGAGGAACTGCCCGCCCACCTGCGGCGCCCGACCGCCGTGTTCATCCGCGGCAACTGGATGACGCGCGGCCCCGCCGTCGAGCCAGGCGTGCCCGCCTCCCTCCCGCCCCTGCCTCCCGGGAACGCCCCGGACCGACTGGCCATCGCCCGCTGGCTGACCAACCCGGAGCAACCCCTGACCGCACGGGTGCTGGCCAACCGCCTGTGGGAACAGCTCTTTGGCCTCGGGTTGGTCGAGACCCTGGAGGACTTCGGCTCGGCCGGGGAACACCCCAGCCACCCCGAACTGCTCGACTGGCTGGCCCTGCGCCTGGCCGGGGAACAGCGCTGGAGCGTGAAGCGCGCCCTGCGCGAGCTGGTGCTCAGCGCGACCTACCGCCAGGACAACCGCATCACGCCGGAGAAGCTGGCCCGCGACCCCCGCAACCGCCTGCTCGCCCGCGGCCCCCGCCAACGCGTCAGCGCCGAGATGCTCCGCGACCAAGCCCTCGCGGTGTCCGGCCTGCTCAGCCCCAGGCTGCATGGCCCGCCCGTCCATCCTCCCCTGCCCCCTGGCGTCTGGGATCCCTTCGTGGGCGGCGAGAAATGGAACACCCCCGGCCCCGGCCAACCCGACCGCTACCGCCGCGCCCTCTACACCCAGGTCAAGCGCACCATCCCCCATCCCACCGCCGCCACCTTCGACGCCCCGTCCCGCGAGGTTTGCTCCCCGCGCCGCGTGCCTTCCAACACCCCCGTGCAGGCCCTCACCACGCTCAATGACATCGTCTTCCAGGAGGCCGCCGCCGCCCTCGCCCGCCAGATGGCCGCCGCCGGACGCACCCCCGCCGCCCGCATCGAGCACGGCTACCGCCGCGTGACCGGGCGCGCCCCCGCACCCGACACCCTCCGGCGCCTCGAGCAGCTCTACCAGCAATCCCAACCCCTGACCGCCAACCCGACCAACTCCCTCCACAACGTCGCCACCGTCCTCCTCAATCTCGACGAAGTCCTGACCCGCTGATCCCACTCGCTCACTCATCAACCCGCTTACTCGCCAACTTTTCCATGCCTGCTCCGCGCACGCCCGCCGAACTTCTGACCCGCCGGCATTTCCTCCGGGACTGCACGACCGGCCTGGGCGCCCTCTGGCTGACGGCCGGGCTGGGCCGGGTCAGTGCGGCCGGACCGGCCCTGCCGCAGCACGATCCCAACAATCCCCTGAACGCCCTGCCGCCCCGCCTGCCCGGCCGGGCCAAGCGGGTCATCTTCCTGCACATGGCCGGGGCGCCCAGCCAGCTGGACCTGTTTGACTACAAGCCGGAACTGGCCCGCCTGGATGGCCAGGCATGCCCGCAGGAATACCTGGCCGGCCAGCGCTTTGCCTTCATCCAGGGCACGCCCAACCTGTTGGGGCCGCAGTTCAAGTTCGCCCGGCACGGCCAGTGCGGGGCCTGGGTCTCGGACCGGCTCCCCCACTTCGCGAAGGTGGTCGATGACGTGTGCTTCATCAAGACGATGACCACCGACCAGTTCAACCATGGCCCGGCCGAGCTCATGGTGCACACGGGGTTTGCGCGGATTGGGTATCCGTCGGCGGGCTCGTGGGTGACGTGGGGGCTGGGCACGGAGAACGCGAACCTGCCGGGCTACCTGGTGCTGCTCTCGGGCGGACGGCCTCCGCGCGCCGGCAAGGCGCTGTGGGGCACCGGCTTCCTGCCCGGCGTTTACCAGGGCGTGCAATGCCGCAGCGTGGGCAGCCCGGTGCTCAACGTGGAGAACCCGGCCGGGGTGGGCCGCGACCTGCGCCGCCTGGCCCTCGATGCCTTGAAGGATCTGAACGAGGACGCCCACGCGGACATCGGCGACCCGGAAACCCTCACGCGGATTTCGCAGTATGAGATGGCCTTCCGCATGCAGGCGGCCGTGCCGGGCGTGATGGACATCCGCGGCGAGCCCGAGCACATCCACCGGCTCTACGGCACCAAGCCCGGCAAGGAATCGTTTGCCAACAACTGCCTGCTGGCGCGCCGCCTGGCCGAGGCCGGGGTGCGCTTCATCCAGTTGTTCCACTGGGGCTGGGACAGCCACGGGGCGGCCGGGGAGGAGGCGCTCAACCAGGGCTTCCAGGACCGCTGCCGCGAGGTCGACCAGGCCATGGCCGCGCTCGTCATCGACCTCCAGCAGCGGGGCATGCTCGAGGACACGCTGGTGGTGTGGGGCGGCGAGTTTGGCCGCACCTCCATGCGCGAGAACCGCGGCGGCCAGGAAATGAAGCTGGTCGGGCGCGACCACAACCCGAACGCGTTCACCTTCTGGATGGCCGGCGGCGGCGTGAAGCCGGGGTTCACCTACGGGGAGACGGACCCGATCGGCTACCGCGCGGTGGTGGACCCGGTGAGCCTGCATGATTTCCACGCCACCCTGCTGCACCTGCTCGGCCTGGATCACACCCAGTTGGTCTACCCCTTCCAGGGGCTCAACCATCGGCTGAGCAACGTGACCCAGCACGCCAATGTCGTGAAGGGCATCCTCGCCTGAACCCGGGCTTCTGCCCGGGGCCGCCTTCTGCTAGGGTCCGCCCATGAACGGACCCGCCCCCCATGTCCTGATCGTTTCCGGCAGCCCCAGCGCAAAGTCCTCCCTGCGCGAGGTGCTCCGGCAGGTGGAAACCCAACTCCAGGCCGCCGGCACCACCACCGATTTCCTCGACCTGGCCACCGAGCCCCTGCCGCTATTCAACCCGGACACCACCTACACCGCCCCGCATTACGCCGCCCTCAAGGCGCGCCTGGATCGGGCGGACGTCCTCCTGCTCGGCACGCCCGACTACCACGGGACCCTGAGCGGCGCGCTCAAGAACCTGCTCGACCATGGATGGAAGGAATACGCGGGCAAGCTCTTCGCCACCGTGGTCGCCTCCTATGACAAGGGCCTGACCGTGACCGACCACCTGCGCACGGTGGCGCGGCAGGTCTATGCGTGGTCGCTCCCCTACGCCGTGACCTATGCGGACAAGGCGGACGTGGCCGACGGCCGCATCGTGTCCGACGCCCTGCGCGAGAGGGTGGGCATGCTGGTGCGGGATGTGCGGGTCTATGGGGGGCTGCTGGCCGCGCAGCGCCGGGCCGACCTGGCCGGGCGCGACCCCGGATTCCTCGCCCGCCTGCGGTCCTGACTCGACCTGTCCATGAAACGCTGGGCCATCGTGGTGGGGGTGCTTTACGCCCTCATGCTCCTGCTGCTCACCCTGCCGCTCGTGCTGGCCGGGGGCCTCCACTACAAGGCCGAGGAAGGTTGGGCCAACACGTATGGCCTGGAGGACGTGGCCAATCTTTTCCAGCACTGGGGCTACTGGCTGTTCCTTGCCGTCATGCTCGCCGGCCAGGCCGCGCTGCTCCTGGTGCCGGTGGCGGCCGCCGAGGGGCGCCCCATCCGCCGCCGCCCCCTGCGCGCGCCCATCGTCGCCTCGACCTTCTTCCTCGCCAACCTCTCCCTGGCCGGCCTGACCGCCCTGCTGTGCGCCGCCCTGCCGGGGGACAAGGGCCTCGATTGGATGTTCGCCCCGGCCAAGGCGAGCGAGTCCATCCTCAGCCAATGGCCCCCGCTGGCCCGGTTGCTGGACGCGCTGGGCCTGGGCGCCGGATCGGGCTTCGCCCCATGGACACTGCTGCTGGGCTACGTCGTCCTGCTTTGGATGATCTGGGGACTCCTCTTTCACCGCTATGGCCAGGCCGGCCCGGCGGACGCCGCGGTGCGCCGCCTCGTCTCGTGGCTGCTGCGGGGAAGCATCCTCGAATTGCTCGTGGCCGTGCCCTGCCATGTGGTGGTCCGCCAGCGCGGGGACTGCTGCGCACCCACCGCCACCTTCTGGGGCATCAGCCTCGGGCTCAGCGTCATGCTGATGGCGTTCGGCCCGGGCGTGTTCTTCCTGTTCCTCGAACGCGCCGGCCGCCTGCGCCCACGGGGGCCCGCCGGAGAATGAGATTCCCCTGCGGCCTCTTTCATGGTAATAATCTGCCATCCTCCATGAAAGCGGCCCTCGTCTCCTTGTGCCTGCTTGGCTTCCTGGGCGAATCCTCCACCCGGGCCGCCGATGTCGCGCTGTTCTCGCTCATCAAGTCGCAGACCTATCAGCAAACCAGCGCCGGCGCCCCCGTCGCGCTGGCCAGCAACGCCTTCGCCTTCAACGCCGTGGTCCTCGCCAGCAGCAACAACGTCGTGACCAACGCGACGGTCGATCCCTCCAACAGCACGCCCCTCCGCCAACTGGCTGCCACGGACCCCAGCCAGGTCCTCTGGCGCTTCGAGGAACGGTTCAACACCCAGGCGGCCCTCGACTCTGTTTATCCCAACGGAAACATCTTTCTCCCCGTCAACTACGCCATGGCCATGGCCACGGTGAATGACGGGCCCCGCTCGGTGAACCTCAGCTTCTCCACGGCCGCCCTGCTCGGCTACCCACCCACCCCCACCGTGTCCAATGCGACGTGGACCGCCGCCCAGGGCATCGACACGGCGGCCGATTTCACCCTGCGCTGGACGGCCTCCGGCGGCGCTGCCGACCTCGTGCAGGTGTTCATCAGCGATGCCTCCAGCAACGTCGTCTACGCCTCCCCCACCCCGCCCGGCGCGGGTTCCCTCACCGGCGCCTCCAACCACATCGTCATCCCCGCCTACACGCTCCCCGCGGCCAGCCCGCTCAGCGGCCGCCTCGGCTTCATCCGACCCGGCCTCCCTGAAACCAATGCCTACGCCGGTGCCATCGGCGTGGCCGCCCTCGCCAAGGAAACCGACTTCCCGCTCTTAACCCGCGCCGCCCCCGTCCCGCCCCGCCTCGAGGTGCTCAACCTCGCCCCGCCCCCGTTCCGCCTGCGCTTCACCGGCGAGACCAATCGTCTCTACCAAATCCAGGCCTCCACCGACCTGCGCACCTGGGGCACCATCTTCACCACCAATTCCCCCACCGGCACCGGCACCTTCACCGACACCGCCTCCAGCCTCGTCGAGGAACGCTATTACCGCATCCGCGTCGGCCCCTGACCCACCCCGCCAGCACCCCCGTCAGTTCCCGGCACCGCCCGGAAGCTCCAGCCGCGGGGGCGGATTTTCGTCCAGCGGATTGCGCCGGAATTCCCCCGCCTCCAACCGCCCCAGCCATTGCTCGATCAAGCCAAGGACCGGCTCTAATTCAAGGTGCTCGTGGCGCGGCGCGTAGGGGACCAGGTTGGCCCGGGCCAGCTTGAGCAGGGCGGCCGAGGGCCGCAGGCGCGGACGGGCCGCGGCGTGCTTCTGCAGGTGCACAAACGCTCCCGCCAACTGGATCAGCCCCTTGTAAAAGGCGTCGTTGGGCCCGCGCCGGCAACCCAGCCAAAGTTCCTCCAGCACGTCGTGGGCCTCGTAGAACAGGCCCCCGTTGAAGCACACGAAATACCCCAGGTAATGCGCGTCCAAGGCCTGGCCCTGGCAACCGGCAATCAGGGCGGCGATGCGGGGACTCTTCTTGCTCACCGGACGGCAGGATAGCGCGGCCGGGCACGGGGCGGAAGCATGGCTTCAAGCCACTTTTCCCCGTGCGCCACGGCGGGGGCGTTTGCTACTTTGGTCTCTTATGACGCTGAAAGTCGTCGCCCTCACCCTGACCTGCCTGTGCCTGTCCCCCGCCTGGGTGGCCGCGGCACCGAAACCCGCCAAGCCCGCCCAACCCGCCCCGCGCGTCCTGCCCCTGGCCGAGGCGCGGGAGAAAGAGGCCGCCCTGCTCAAGGAGGTCAAGGTCGCGGAGGGGTTCGAGGCCACTCTCTTCGCCGCGCCCCCGGCGGTGAATTATCCCGTGTTCGTGGCGGCCGCCCCGGACGGAACCCTCTACGTGTCGAGCGACGGCAATGGGTCGCTGGGCCGGGAACCGCACCTGGGCCGGGTCCTGCGTCTGCGCGACGTGGACGACGATGGGCGGGCCGACGAGGTGAAGGTCTTCGTGGACGACATCGATTCCCCGCGCGGGCTGGCCTGGGATCAGGGACGCCTGTATTTGCTGCACCCGCCCCACCTCAGCGTGTGCATCGACCGGGACGGCGACGGGGTCGCGGAGCAGCGGCAGGTGCTGGTGAAGAACATCGCCTTCGGATTCAAGGACCGGCCGGCCGACCACACCTCCAACGGGATTGAGCTGGGCGTGGACGGCTGGATTTATGCCGCGATCGGGGATTTCGGGTTCCTGGAGGCGGAGGGGACGGACGGGCGCCGGCTGCAACTCCGCGGCGGCGGGGTGGTGCGGGTGCGGCCGGACGGGACAGGCCTGGAGCTGTTCTGCCGGGGCACGCGCAACATCCTCGAGGTGGCCGTGGGGCCCCTGCTGGACGGCTTTGCCCGCGACAACACCAACGACGGCGGCGGCTGGGACGTGCGGTTCCATCACTTCACCGGGCTGGGCGAGCACGGGTATCCGTCGCTCTACAAGAACTTCCCCGAGGACATCCGGATGCCCCTGTCCGATTACGGCGGCGGTTCCGGCTGCGGGGCGGCCTGGATTGATGAGGCGGGCTGGCCCGCGGAATGGAACAACGCCCCCTACACGGCCGACTGGGGGCATGGCGCAATCTACAAGCACACCGTCGAGCCGCGGGGCGGCACCTTTGCGGAAACCCGCAAGCCGGCGGCCCTCATCCGGATGCCGCGCCCGACCGATCTCGATGTCGATGCCCGGGGCCGCGCCTACGCCGCCAGCTGGAAGGGAGCCACCTTCAACTGGAACGGGCCCGACGTCGGCTACATCGTCCGGGTCCAACCCAAGGGCCATGCCCCGGCGCGCTTGCCGGACTATGACCGCGCCACCCCTGGCCTGGCCCTGCGCGGCCTGGCCGCCCGGGGCCACCGCGAGCGACTCGCAGCCCAGCGCGCCCTCATCCAACTGGGCCCCAGCGCGGCCAACCTCACGGCCGCGCGCGCCATCGCCGCCTCCGGCAAAACGGCCGGGGCCGCCGCGGCCGACGCCCATGACCACGGCAAGGACGGCCATTCGCACGAACCCGGCGGCGTCCCGCTGGCCTCCCGTGTGGCGGCCCTGTTTTACCTCCAGGAAGCGGGCGGCCCCCAGGCCGCGACCATCCTCCCCCACCTGGCGTCCGACCCCGCCCTGGCCCCGTGGGTTCTGCGCGCGCTCACCGACGACCCGGACCGCCTGACCAACATCCTGGCCGCCCCGCTCCTCGAGGGACTCCAGTCCGCCGACGCCCGCACCCGGCGGGAGGCCGCCTTCAGCCTGGCCCGCCTCGGCGACGCGCGACATGGACGCGCGCTCTCCCGCCTGTTGGCCGACCCCGATCCCGTCGTGGTGCACACCGCCGTCCATGCCCTCGCCCGCCTCCGCGCCTCCCTGCCCTGCTTCAGCGTGGTGGACACCGCCCCGGTGGATTCCCCACAACGGGCGGCCGCCCTGCGCGCCCTCCGCCAGATGCACGATCCCCGCGTGGTCGGGCACCTCCTCGCCCGCCTCAACGCCGAGACCAATGCCCTGCGCCTGCCGGGCCTGTTCACCACCCTCTGCCGCCTGCACGACCGGGAAGGCACCTGGACCGGCAACAGCTGGGGCACCCGCCCGGACACCTCCGGACCCTACTACCAGCCGGAAACCTGGGAGGCCTCGGCGCAAATCAGCGCCGCCCTCCAACAGGCCCTGACCCGCGCGGCCGGCAAGGGCTCCGATGTCCTCGTCGCAGAGCTGGCCCGCCACAAAATCCTCTCGGCCCCCATCCTCGCCACCGTGGTGGAACTCACCGCCCAGGATCCCGCCCTCGTCATGCCCGCGGTGAACCTCCTCGCCCGCGCCGAAAAACTCCCGGCCGGGGGCATGCCACTGCTGGCCCGGGTCGCCGGGGCGGAGGATCGCCCCGCCGCCGCCCGCGCCCAAGCGGTCACCGCCCTGGCCAAGGCCGGCGGGACGGACGGCCTCACCGCCGCCCTCGCCGCCCTGCCCCGCCTCCCGGACGCCAAGAGCGCCCGGGAAGCCTTCCTCAATTCCACCAAGCTGGCCGAGCAGGTTCCGCTGTTGGCCAGCACGGCCGGCGCCCTGGGCGCCCCGGGTCCGTGGGCCGATGCCGCCCTGCTCCGGGTGAGCGAACGCAAGGGCACCCCCGCCGCCGCCCGCGAGGCCGCCCGGCAATCCCTCCAGGCCGGCTGGGCCACCCCCGCCCGCCGCGCGCAAATCCTCGAGGCCGTCGCCCTCGCCGAACACAAGGCCTACAAGGACCAAGTGCTCGCCGCCGCCACCGACCCCGACCCCGCCGTCGCGAGTGCCGCCCGCCGCGCGGCCACCGCCCTGCGCATGGAAAAGGAATTGAAGTCCGCCGCCACCCCGGCTGCAGGCCAGGGCACCCCAGCCCGGGTCGATGCCCTGCCGCCGGCCGAGGTCGTGCGCTCCGTGCTGGCCACCCGGGGAGATGCCAAGGCGGGCGAGGGCCTCTTCCAGAAACTCGGCTGCGCCAACTGCCATACCGTCGCCGCCGGGGAACCCCTCCGGGGTCCCTACCTGGGCAATATCGCCCGCATCTACAAGCGCGCCGACCTCGCCGAGGCCATCCTCCTGCCCGGCAAAAGCATCGCCCAAGGCTTCGCCGCCCATCGCTTCGAACTCAAGGACGGCGAGGAACACGAGGGATTCGTCATCCAGGAAGCCGCCGACACCGTCACCCTCCGCAACATCGCCGCCCAGGAAATCCAACTGCGCACCGCCGATATCGCCCGGCGCCAGAAACTCGACAAGTCCCTCATGCCCGAGGGCCTGGCCTCCAGCCTGACCCTCACCGAGTTCGCCTCGCTCCTCGATTACCTCGAGAAACTGGCCACCCCGTGAGCCCGCCAGGCCAGCCACGCCGGCTCCCCCAACCCGGCCCCCGGCCGCCCTTCAAGCCGGATTTTGTCCGGCCGATGACAACAAGGCAGTTGCCTCCGGGCAACCCCACGTTGTATTAACCCGCTCCTGCGATGGGAAAGACGCTCATCATTGCCGAGAAGCCCTCGGTCGCCGGCGACATTGCCAAGGCCCTGGGCGGTTTCACGAAGGATTCGTCCGGCGAGTTCTATGAGAGCAGCGATTACGTGCTCTCCTCCGCCGTCGGCCACCTGCTGGAACTGGTTTGCCCGGAGGAGTTTGAGGCCAAGAAGGGCAAGTGGAGCTTTCCCAACCTGCCGGTCATCCCCCCCCACTTCGCCCTGCGCCCCATCGAGAAGAGCGCCCCGCGCCTGAAGGTCCTCACCCGCCTGCTCAAGCGCAAGGATGTCACCGGGGTCATCAATGCCTGCGACGCCGGCCGCGAGGGCGAACTCATCTTCCGCTACATCATCCAGCACACCGGCGCCCGCCAGCCCATCCAGCGCCTCTGGCTGCAGTCCATGACCCCGTCCGCCATCCGGGACGGGTTCGCCCACCTGCGCACGGACGACGAACTCCGCCCGCTGGCCGACGCCGCCGTCTGCCGCAGCGAGTCCGACTGGCTGGTCGGCATCAATGGCACCCGCGCGATGACCGCCTTCAATTCCAAGGGCGGCGGGTTCAACAAGACCACGGTGGGCCGCGTGCAGACCCCCACCCTGGCCATCCTGGTCGAGCGGGAGGAAAAGATCCGGCGGTTCGTGTCCCGCACCTACTGGGAGTTGATCGGCACCTTCACCTGCGCCGCCGGCGAATACACCGGGCGCTGGTTCGACGAGAAGTTCACCAAGCCGGCCGGCGGCAAGGAGGCCGACGAGGCCCTGCGGGCCGAGCGGCTCTGGGACCAGGCCCGGGCCGAGGCCATCCGCGACCGCTGCCAGGGCAAGCCCGGCATCGTCACCGAGGAAAGCAAGCCCAGCACGTCCCTGTCACCCCTGCTCTTCGACCTGACCAGCCTGCAGCGGGACGCCAACAAGCGCTTCGGGTTCTCCGCCAAGACCACCCTGCAAATCGCCCAGTCGCTCTACGAAAAGCACAAGGTGCTCACCTACCCGCGCACCGACTCCCGGGCCCTGCCCGAGGATTACCTGCCGACCGTGCGCCAAACCCTCGGCTCGCTCGGCGGTCCCTACACCCCGTTCGCCAACACCATCCTCGAGCGCAGCTGGGTCCAGCCCAACAAGCGCATCTTCAACAACGCCAAGGTCAGCGACCACTTCGCCATCATCCCGACCGGCGTCGAGCCCAAGTCCCTCACCGAGGCCGAGCAGAAGATCTACGACATGGTGACCCGCCGGTTCCTCGCCATCTTCTACCCGGCGGCCGAGTTTCTCATCACCACCCGCATCACCCGCGTCGAGGGCGAACCGTTCAAGAGCGAGGGCAAGGTGCTGGTCAAACCCGGCTGGCTCGAGGTGCACGGGCGCGCCGCCGCGGCCGCCGAGGCCGACGACGAGGGCAACCAACTCTGCCCCGTCCAACCCGGCGAGCAGGTCGCCACCAAGGACATCGAGCTCAAGCAGTCCCAGACCAAGCCCCCCCCGCGCTACTCGGAAGCCACCCTGCTCGGGGCCATGGAGGGCGCCGGCAAGCTGGTCGATGACGAGGAGCTCCGCTCGGCCATGTCCGAGAAGGGCCTCGGCACCCCCGCCACCCGCGCCGCCGTCATCGAGGGCCTCATCGCCGAGGAATACGTCGCCCGCCGCGGCAACGAACTGCAGGCCACCGGCAAGGCCTTCATGCTCCTGGCCCTCCTGCGCGGCCTGGGCATCCCCGAGCTTTCCAAGCCCGAGCTCACCGGCGAATGGGAGTTCAAGCTGCGCGAGATGCAGCAGGGCCGCTTTTCCCGCCAGGATTTCATGGCCCAGATCGCCGACCTCACCCGGCGCATCGTGGACCGGGCCAAGGCCTTCCCCGGCGACGAGGTGCCCGGCGACTTCGGCGACCTCAAGACGCCCTGCCCCAAGTGCGGCGGGCTGGTGAAGGAGAACTACCGCCGTTACCAGTGCACGAAGTGCGACTTCAGCCTGCCCACCTGGCTGAAGAGCCGCCTGATGGAGGCCCAGGAGGTCGAGGCCCTCATCGGCCCCGCCCACCAGGTCGGCCCCCTCCAGGGCTTCCGCAGCACCAAGGGCTTCCCCTTTGCCGCCATCCTCAAGCTCAACCCCGAGCACAAGCTGGAGTTCGACTTCGGCAACGAACCGAAGGAGGGCGAGACGGCCGAGGCGGTCGATTTCACCGGCAAGGACCCGCTCGGCACCTGCCCCAAGTGCGGCGCCCGCGTGTTCGAGCACGGGATGAACTACGTCTGCGAACACAGCACCGGCCCCGACCGCAAGTGCGACTTCCGCACCGGCAAAATCATCCTCCAGCAGGAAATTTCCCCCGCCCAGGTCACCAAGCTGCTCTCCGCCGGCCGCACCGACCTGCTCGACAAGTTCGTCTCCAAAAAGACCGGCCGCGCCTTCAAGGCCTTCCTCACCCTCGGCAAGGACGGCAAGGTCGGGTTCGAGTTCGAGAAACGCGAACCCCGCAAGGGCGCCGCCGCCAAGGCCAAGGAACCCCCCGTCAAGCTCGACTTCACCGGCCAGGAACCCCTCGGCAAATGCCCCCGCTGCGGCGGCCAGGTCTTCGAGGGCCCCACCGAATACGTCTGCGAAAAAATCCAGGCCGAGAAGCGGCCGTGCAAGTTCAAGGTCGGCAAGACCATCCTCCAGCAACCCGTCGAGCGCGCCCAGGTCGCCAAACTCCTGGCCGGGCGCCGCTCCGATCTCCTGGCCGGGTTCGTCTCCGGCAAGACCGGCCGCCAGTTCTCCGCCTACCTCGTGGTCGATGAGGCCGACAAGGTCGGCTTTGAATTCCCCCCCCGCGAGGAGTCCGGCAACGCCGGTTGACCCCGCCCGGGCCCGGCAACATGGACGCCGCCTCCCCTCCCCGGCCCACGGCAGGCGCCCCGCCCGCAACCCCCGCACCCCCGGCCCCGCCGCCGGTCGCCGACACCTGGATCGATCGCTGGGTCCAGCACCTGACCACCGACCGCAACGCCTCACCCTACACGGTGCGCAATTACACGGCCGCGCTGCACGAGTTCTTCCGCTGGCACGAGCGGGAGCGGCACGCGGCCCCGGATTGGCCCCGCCTGCAGCGGGACGACTTCCGCGCCTACCTCCGGTTTCTCGGCCGCAACCAACTCAGCCGCGCCGCCACCCAGTTGCGCTTCAGCGCCCTCCGCACCTTCTACCGGTTCCTCATCCGCCTCGGCGCCTGCACCGCCTCGCCCATCCGCAACCTCTCCCTCCCCAAACGCGAGAAACGCCTGCCCCGCTTCCTCACCGTCCAGCAGATGGAGGACCTCCTCATCGCCCCCCTGCGCCCCGCCCACCCCACCCCGTCCCCCGGCGCCACGCCAGCCTCCCCCCGCCGCCCGCGCGGCCGGCCGGTCGAACCCGGCGTCCCCGAGCGCGACGTCGCCATCCTCGAGACCATCTATTCCTGCGGCCTCCGCATCAGCGAACTCTGCGGGCTGCGCGTGGAGGATCTCAACTTCAGCGAGCAACTGGTCCGCGTCCGCGGCAAGGGCCGCCGTGAACGCGTGGTGCCCATCGGCGCCAAGGCCCTCGAGGCCATCACCTTCTACTGGCAAGGCCTCCCCGCCGCCCCCGGCCCGCGCCAGCCGGTCTTTCACCGCGCCCCCACCGGCGCCCGCGCCATGTCGCCCCGCACCCTCCAGCAGCGCCTCAAGCGCCACCTCGCGGTCGCCGGACTCGACCCGCAACTCACCCCCCACAAGCTCCGGCACAGCTACGCCACCCATCTCCTCGATGCCGGCGCCGACCTCCGCAGTGTCCAGGAATTGCTCGGCCACGCCCGCCTCGCCACCACCCAGGTCTACACCCACGTCACCACCGAGCGCCTCAAACAGGCCTACGAGCTGGCCCACCCGCGGGCCTGATCCCCGCAGTGACCCCGGCCACACGGGCCACACTCCCCCGCCTCAAACCGGCACCACCGCCGTCCAGCAGGGGCCAAATCGGGCCTGCACCCGCTCTTCCAGCCCCCGCCCGGCTGCTGCATCGCGCGCCACGGCAAAGGTGGTGGACCCGCTCCCGGACATCAGGGTCGCCAGCGCCCCTTCCGCCCGGAGGAATTCCTGGTAGAGGACCAGCAACGGATACTTCTCCAGCGCCGGGGCCTCGAGCGAGTTGTAGAACTCCGGCGTGGCGGCCGACAGCTCCGGCCCCTGCAGCAACTCGATGAGCCGCCGCGCCCGCCCAGGGCGCCCATGCAGGGCGTCGGGGAAGCGGGCCAGCTGCTGGTAGGCCCAGGGCGTGGAGATGCCGAACCCGGGATGAATGAGCAGGAAAGCCCGGCCCTGCAGCGCGGGGAAGGCCCCGACCGCCTCAATGCGTTCACCCCGGCCCGTGCCAAGGGCGGGACCGGGCTGCAGGAAGAAGGGTACGTCCGAGCCCAGCGACGCCGCCAGCGCCTGCAGGCGGTCCGCCCCCAGGGGTGCGCCAAAAAGTTCATTCAACCCCAGCAGGGTGGTGGCGGCGTTGCCGCTGCCGCCCCCCAGCCCGGCCGCCATGGGGATGCGCTTCTCCAGGTGCACACGCACGCCGTCCGCGATGCCCGCGGCCTCGAGAAAGGACGTCGCCGCGCGATGCACCAGGTTGCGGCCATCCGTGGGCAACTCCGGCTCGCTGCAGGTCAGGGTCACCCCCGCGCCGCCCCGGCCCAGCCGCAATGTGTCGCACAACCGCACCGGGTGCATCACGGTCTCCAGGTCATGGAAGCCGTCCGCCCGCCGGCCCAGGATGTTCAACAGCAGGTTGACCTTGCAGGGCGATTCCTTCTCGAGCTCGGTTGGCATGAAAAAAAGCGCCGGCAAATTGCCGGCGCGGGAAAACGGACAACGACGGAATCGGCTTCAGGGCGACAGCGTCTTGAAGCTGCTCCCCGGCACGAACGGAAAGGCGTCCCCGCTGCTGAAGCCCAGTCGCTTGTCGGCCTCATACATGGAATCGGTCCCGACCCCGGGACGGTAGTTGGCGGGATACACGGTCTTCTCCGGGAGCACCAGGCCGCCCCACGACTGACGCAGGGTGGCGATGGAAGGGTCCGGATACACCTTGCCGCTGGCGAAACTCGGGCCGTAGGGCGGGAACGGGAAGGTGACCACCTCGTAAAGGCCCAGGCCCGTGCGGGCGACGCTGCGGTTGAAACCCCGGATGAAACCCGTGGTCGGGGCCATCCGCGCGTCATCCCACGCGGCCGTCTGCTCCATCGAGCGGCGAATCTCGCCCAGGCGCGCGAACTCCGTGGCGTTGCTGAGCCCGCGGCCCAGCTTGTTCTCGGGACCGGCGCAGCCGGTGAAGACAGCCGCCGCCAGGACGGCCAGGGGAAACAGGACAATGCGCATATGCAAAATAGGATTTCTGGGACTGCAGCGTAGCGTGGAGACCCGGGGTGTAAAGCGCTTTTCCTCCGCCCGCCCGGCGCCGCCTCGGCAGCAGGTTCAGGGGGCCGCGAACCGCAGCACCCCCCACCGCGCCGGATGCACGGCCGCCGCCGCCGCCAGGTCGCCCGGCGCCAGCGGGACCGACTCCGCCCAGCGCAGGCGGCGGGCCGGCGACGCCTCGATGCGGCCAAAATCCCCGCGCACCTCCCGCAGGGCCGCCGGTTGCATCCCCAGCGCCGACCACGGCACCAGCGCCTCCAGGGTGCAACCCGGACCCGCCCCCCCGGCAGCAGCCCGCTGCAACGCCACCCGCGCCGACTTCAGCTCCGTCACCTTGTCGCATTCCACCACCCGCGCGCCGGTCCGGAAGGCCACCGGGACCACCAGCAAATCCTCGCTGCGAAATTCATAGAGCACCGCCACCGGACGGCCTTCCCAGACCGAAAACACCACCCGCACATCCCCCCGCCCGGGCTGCGTCCGGGCCGGGTCCTGCCCCGGCTGCGTCTGCAGCAGCAACTCCACCGCGTCCCCGGTGAAGAAGAGCTCCTGCAGGTTCGTGCCCCGGTTCTCAAACCGCGCCGCCTCCCCCGTCGCCTGGTAGAGCAACCGCAACCCCTCGTCGTCCCAGGCCAGCGCCATCCCATTCGTGCGCGGGACCGACCCCGGCCAATCATCCGCCCGGCCGTCCACCTGCCACGGGCCCGCCGCCCGCGGCACCATCCACTCCCGCGCCCCACCAACCTCCTTCGCCGCCACCACCGGCGCCGGTTCCAACCCCAGGTCCCGCAGCACCGCAATCTCCGCCAGCGCCGGCCCGGGTCCCGTGATGCCGGTCAGCCGCAGGGCCCGCGCCCGGGGCGGATCCCCGGACACAAAAAACTCGTTGCCTCGATACCGCCCGGGCGCCGTCGCCCGCCCCACCAACCGCCGCCAATCCTGCGTCGCTACCGCCGTCGCCGCATCCCCCGCCCCGGTGTAGGCCTCCAACTGCACCGGCCCCGGCGGCACCCGGCCATCCCCGCGAAACACCGCCAGGCCCCGGAAAAACTGCGGCTCCGGCCACTGCAACAACACCCACTCCGGCGGCCCGCCCGCAGACCCCGCCCCCGGGGCCGCCGGGGCCGGGAGCGACTCCACCACGCCATTGACGAGGCCGGCCGGGTCGCGCCCGGACGGTATCCCCGACCGGGTCACGCGGGCCTCGCGCGCCACGTTGTCCAGGCGAATGGGCACCAGCGTGAGAAACCGCAACACCGCCTGGTAACGCCCCGGAGCCCCGGCCACCCCGCCCAGCGGGACGGCCGGCACCGTAAACCGCAGGGCATCAATCGGCGCGCCGGCCGGCAGGGGCAGGAATTGCAGCGAGCGCCCGGCCTCCGGGCCGGGCTCCAGTTCCTGCCAGCGGCCGGAGATCTCCATCTCCACCGCGCTGGCACCCTCGACAATCACGCTGCCCACGGGCAAGGGAGAGGCAAAACGCAGGGTGAACTGCCCGGGCTCCGGCCGCTCCGAGGGACCGGCCGCCCAGTCGACAATCTCCAGGTTGGCCGCGTCCGCAGGCAGGGTCAACGGGACGGCCCCGGGCTGGGCCAGGCACTGGGGGAGGGACAGAACTTCGGGACGCAGCGTGAAACGCAGCGGTCCAGGCGCGGGAGGGGATCCGGGAGCGGGCGCCAGCAGGGGGGCCTGGGCGATGGCCGGAACCGCGTGGGCGAGGAACACCAACGCCAGGGCCAGGGGCCGGGCAAACCAGGAGTTCATGGGAACACCCGCCGCCAACGGGGAACGCCAGGACGGCCGGCGGGGGGAAGCGCAGCGGACCGGGGGTTACTGCGGCGGGGCCAGGACGGCCTTGTTCTGAAACAGCAGGCGGCCGAGTTCGTCCTTGGCCGTGAAGAGCGTGGGGGGCCGCTTGTTGGCCCCGCGGAAATGCTTGTAGTGGACAAGGCGCTTGCCGACCAACCGAATCTGGACCTGATCCTCGCCCATTTTCCAGACTTGGCCCGTCTCAAACTCCGGCATTTTCCTGGCCACCTTAGTCTTTTTCTTCATGGCGCACAGGCTACCAAAGAGCGGCCTGCGTGTCGATAGAAAGCCGCGCCAAAAAGAGCGTCCGCGGCGACCCGCGGGGACCGGTCCAGCCAGGAACGACGGCCTCGCCGCGGCTCACGCCGACGCCAGGCAGGCGTCGAGCACGGCCACCAGAAAATCCGCGTCCGCCTGGGTGAAGCACAGGGGCGGCTTGATGCGCAGGGTGTTGCCATGGAACCCGCCCTTGCCGACCAGCAGCCCCAGCTCGCGCGCCTTCTCGAACACCGCCAGGCACTCCTCGCGCGCCGGTTCCCGCGTGCGCCGATCCTTCACCAACTCCACCCCAAGCATGAGCCCCAAACCGCGCACTTCCCCAATCAACGCATGCTTGTCCGCCAACCGCTGCAGCCCCGCCTTCAGGTAGCTCCCCACCCGCAGGGCGTTGGCCTGCAGTTGCTCACGCTCAATCACCTCCAGCACCGCCCGCCCCTGCGCGCACACCACCGGGTTCCCCCCGAAGGTGTTGAAGTGAATCCGCGAGGTCAGCGCCTGCGCAATCGCCGGGGTGGTCACCACCGCCGCCAACGGGCACCCGTTCCCAATGCCCTTGGCCATGGTCACAATGTCCGGCACCACCCCCTGCGTCTCAAATCCCCAATAGTGCGTCCCGGTCCGGCCAAAACCCGCCTGCACCTCGTCCGCCACACACAGCCCCCCCGCCGCCCGCACATGCTCATAGGCCCGCCGCAGATAGCCGTCCGGGAACACCACCGCCCCGCCCACGCCCTGGATGCTCTCGGCAAAAAACGCCGCCACCCGGCCCGGGGTGCCCAGCTGAATCACGTTCAGCACGTCGTCCGCATACTTGCGCCCCGCCTCCGGATCCTCCGCGCGCCAGGGCCCCCGGTAGGTGTCCGGCATCAACGCATGCTGCACCCCGAAGCTGTGCGGCACGTTGAACTTCCACGTCGCATGCGAGGTCAGGGCCATCGTCGACTGGTTCCCGCCATGGTAGGCGTTGCGCAAGGCAATCGCGTCGAAGTTCCCCGTGTGCGCCCGGGCCAGCATCAGCGCCAGGTCGTTCGCCTCCGACCCCGAGTTCACGAAATACACCACCTTGAGGTCACCCGGCATCCGCGCCGCCAGGTCGCGCGCGTAGAGCGCAATGTTCGGGTGCAGGTAAATCGTGGTCGTGTGCTGCAGGGTCTCGTTCTGCGCCCCCGCCGCCGCCACCACGTGCGGATGACAATGCCCGACACTCACCGTCACGATCCCCCCAAAGGCGTCCAGGTAACGCCGGCCCCGCTCGTCAAACAGCCACTGCGCCTTCCCCTCCACGATCATCAGGGGCTTCTTGTAATAATGGAAGATCGCCGGGCTCAGATACTGGCGCCGCAGCGCATGGACCTCCTCCGCGGACGGGCCGGTGTAGGGACGGGGAACGTAATCGCACGGGGGCAGCAAGGGCGTGCTCATGGGCAGTAGTATTCCCGACCCCGCACGGCGGGGCGAGAGGTTTCGGGGCCTCAGCGGCCCCCTGGCGTCCGCGCAACCGCCCGCAGCAGCAGGTAGACCACAAAGGCCAGCGCAAATCCCGCGAACCACGCGTAGTCATAGAGGCCCAGGAGGAAGCCCGGCACCTGCGCCCGACCCACCGCCCCCACCGCGGCCAGGAACCCCGGCAGGTTCGGCAACACCGCCACCCCCAGGCTGGCCAAGCCCACCAGGCTGAACCCGCCGGTGTATCGATACTCCCCCGCCGGATCATACAGCGCCGCCACGTTCAATCGCCGGCGCCGATGCACGAAGTAATCGGCAATCATGATCCCCCCCACCGGCCCCAGCAAGGCCCCGTAGCCAATCAGCCAGGTGAAAATGTAGCCGCGCGGATCCTGGTAGAGTTTCCAGGGGAACATCAGGATCCCAATCACCCCCGTGATCAGCGCCCCCGTCCGGAACCGGATGCGGCGCGGGGCCAGGTTGGCAAAATCATTGGCCGGGGACACCACGTTGGCCGCCAGGTTGGTCGACAAGGTGGCGACCGCCAGGGTCACCAGCGCCAGCACCGCCAGGAGCGGATGGTTGAACTTCGCCATCAACTGCACCGGATCCCAGATCGCCGAACCGAACACCACCATCGTCGCGCTCGTCACCGCGATGCCGAGGAAGGAGTAAAAGGTCATGGTCAGCGGCAGGCCCAGGGCCTGCCCCAGGACCTGATCGCGCTGCGACCGGGCAAACCGCGAGAAGTCCGGGATGTTCAGGGACAGGGTCGCCCAGTAACCCACCATGGCCGTCAGCCCGGCCGCAAACACCGGCCAGAACTCCGCCGCGCTCCGGAACTTCGACGGTTGGGCCAGCAGCGGACCCCACCCCTTCGCCGCCTGCACCGCCCACACCAGCAAGCCCACCCCGGTCAGGACCAGGAATGGCGCGCTCAGTACTTCCAGCCATTTGATGCTGTCCATGCCCCGCCAGATGATCCCCATGTTCAGGGCCCAGAACAGGAGGAAGCACGCCAGTTCGCCCGGTGAGATGCCGAGCACCGGCAGGTTCACCTTGGCCGCCGCATCCCAGCCAAAGAGGATCGCCCCCGTCGCATAAATGGCCGCACCCCCGACCCAGGTCTGGATGCCAAACCAGCCACAGGCCACCAGGGCCCGCAGCATGGCCGGGATGTTCGCCCCCAGCGTCCCGAAGGACGCCCGCAACAGCACCGGGAACGGCACCCCATACGCCGTGCCCGGATGCGCGTTGAGGGTCATCGGGACCAGCACAATGACGTTGCCCAGGAACACCGTCAGGGTGGCCTGCCACCAGTTCATCCCCTGGGCAATCAAACCGCTGGCCAACGTGTAGGTCGTGATGCAAATGGCCATCCCCACCCACAACGCCGCAATGCTCCACACGGTCCACGTCCGCCGCGCGGCAGGCACCGGGAGGAGGTCGGGGTTGGCCAGGGGGGAATCGGCGCGGACCCCGCCGGAGGGTGGGAGTTCGGCCGGCGACATGGCTGACTTGTAACAACCCTCACGGGGCAAGGGAAGGCGTGTCTTGGGGTGACGCCCACAAGCCCCGCCAACCGCCTCCCCCCTCAAACGCCCCGCGCGAGGAACCGCCCTCGCCCCGGGGTCCCGACAAACCGGCCGTCGCGCACCGCCACCTCGCCGCGCACGGTGACCACGCTCGGACGGCCCTCCACCGGCCACCCCTCAAAGGCCGAGTAATCCACGTTCATGTGGTGCGTCCTGGCCGAAATGACGCCTCGATGCGCCGGGTCAAACACCACCAGGTCCGCGTCCGCCCCGGGCTGGATCGTCCCCTTGCGCGGGAACAACCCGAAGGTCTTGGCGGCCTGCGTGCTCGCCACGTCCACAAAGGTGTGCAAGTCCAGCCGCCCCCGCGCCACACCCTGCGTGTAGAGCAGGGTCACCCGCTCCTCCAGCGACGGAATCCCGTTCGGAATCTTCGTGAAATCCTCCCGCCCCATCGGCTTCTGCGTCGCGAAGTCAAACGGCGCGTGATCCGTGGCCACGGTCTGGATGAGGCCGTCGCGCAGGCCGTGCCAGAGCACATCCTGGTTCCGGCGGTCGCGCAGGGGCGGGCTCATCACATACTTCGCCCCCTCGAAACCCGGCTGCTCGGCATGGGTCTTGTCCAGGACCAGGTACTGGATGAGCGTCTCCACCGCCACCTCGACCCCCCGTCGGCGCGCCGCCATGGCCTCGTCCAGCGCCTCCTGGCAGCTCAGGTGCACGATGTAGGTGCGGGCGCCCGTCAACTCGGCAAAGGTCATCAGGTGATGCACCCCCTCGGCCTCCACCCGCGGCGGCCGACTCTCGTGATGCTGCCCCGGATCCGTGCGCCCCGCCGCCAGCAGCTCCCGCTGGCGCTCCGCCACCAGGGTCTCATTCTCGCAATGCGCCGCCACCACCACGCCCAACTCCCGGGCCAGGCGCAGGGTCCGGTAAAGCTCGGTGTCGTCGATGCCAAAGGCGCCCTTGTAGGCCAGGAAGATTTTGAAGGAGTTCACGCCGCGCCGGACAATCTCGCGCAGCTGCCCCTCCGTCTTCCCGTCGAACTTCGTCACGCCCATGTGGAACGTGAAATCGCAGGCCGACTTCCCCGCCGCCTGCGCCATCCACGTCTCAAACCCGGCCAGCGCGTCGTCCGCGCGCGACGGACAGCACATCTCGATCAACGTGGTGGTCCCGCCCATCAACGCAGCCCGGCTGCCGGTCTCGTAGGTGTCCTTCGAGAACGTCCCCATGAACGGCAGGTAGATGTGCACATGCGGATCGATGAACCCCGGGAACACATACTTCCCGCGCGCATCAATGACCGTGGCCCCCGGCGGCGGCGTGATGCCACGGTCAATCCGGGTGATGGTCTCGCCCTCGCACCAGATGTCGGCCACATGGCGGCTGTCCGGGGTGATGATTTCGCCGTTCTGGATGAGGAGGGGCATGGCAGTCGGGGATGGAGGATTGATCGGGGGGCCGGCGGACCGATGCCCGCGTCACTTGCGCCAGACGTCGCCGACGCCCTCCCCGAACCAGCGGGTGGTGACGACCTTCTGCTGCGTGTAGAACTGGACTCCCTCGCGGCCCTGGATGTGCAGGTCGCCAAAGAAGGACTCGTCCCAGCCGGTGAACGGGAACATGGCCATGGTGGCGGGCACGCCGACGTTGATGCCAATCATGCCGGCCTTGACCGAGTGCTTGAACTCGCGCGCGGCCTTGCCGGAGTTGGTGAAGAGCGCGGCGCCGTTCCCGTAGGCCGAGCGGTTGGCCTGCTCAATGGCCTGCTCGAGGTTGTCCACGCGCATGACGTTCAGCACCGGGCCGAACACCTCCTCGCGGGCCAGCGTCATGTCCCGCTGCACCTGGTCCACAATGGTGGCCCCGACAAAGTAGCCCTTGGGGGCGTCCGCCACCTTCACGCCGCGCCCGTCGCAAATCACCCGGGCGCCCTCCTGCTCGCCGCTGGCGACCAGTTGGAGGATGCGATCCCGGTGCGGCGCGGTGATGACCGGCCCCATGTCCGGCTGGGCAGCGGGGGCAGGCAGGTCGGTGCGGCCCACCTTGATGGCCCGGGCGGCCTCGACGAGCGAGGGGAGCAGGCGTTCGGCGGCGGCGCCCACCGGGATGGCCGTGGACCCGGCCATGCACCGTTCGCCGGCGCACCCGAAGGCGGCCGTGGACAGGGCCTCGACCGTGCGCGGGATGTCGGCGTCCGGCAGGACCACGATGTAGTTCTTGGCCCCGCCGTTGGACTGCACCCGCTTCCCGTGCCGGGTGCCGGTCTCATAGACATGGCGGGCCACCGGGGTGGACCCCACGAAGGACACGGCCTTCACCAGCGGATGGGTCAACAGGGCATCCACCGTGGCGCGTCCGCCATGGACCAGGTTGAGGACGCCCTTGGGCAACCCGGCCTGCTCGAGGAGTTCGACCAGGAGCACGGCGCTCAGCGGCACCTTCTCGCTGGGCTTGAGCACAAAGGTGTTCCCGCAGGCCAGGGCCAGCGGGAACATCCAGAGCGGCACCATGGCCGGGAAATTGAAGGGCGTGATGCCGACACAAACCCCAAGCGGCTGGAGCAGGGTCTCGCAATCCACCCCGCGGGCGATGTTCTCCAGCGTGTCACCCATGAGGAGCGAGGGAATGCCGCAGGCGTACTCCACGTTCTCAAGCCCGCGGAAGAGGCTCCCGCGGGCCTCGGGCAGCGTCTTGCCATGCTCGCGCGAGATGGTGGCGCAGAGCCGGTCGAAGTTGGCCTCAATCAACTGGCGATAGCGAAAAAAAACCCGCGCCCGCTCCACCGGCGGCGTCTCGCGCCAGGCCGGGAAGGCCGCGGCGGCGGCCTGCACCGCGGCATCGACCAGGGCGGCGTCACCGCCGGGGCAGTGGGCAATCACTTCGCCGGTGGAGGGATTGAAGATGGGCGTGGGCGGGAGGGGGGACGCGGACGTCCATTCGCCGCCGATGTAGCCGGGGCAAACCGGGGTGGTCATGCCGGCAGCCTAACCCCGGACGGCGTCCTCGCAAGCCCGCAGGCGCAGCGGTAGCAGCCCGCGTCCGCGGGCTGAACCCACCCCCCCCGCCGGCTCACGCCGGCGGCTACCCCCGTAGCAGCCCGCGTGCGCGGGCTGAACCCACCCCCCCCGCCGGCTCACGCCGGCGGCTACCCCCGTAGCAGCCCGCGTGCGCGGGCTGAACCCACTCCCCGCCGGCGCACGCCGGCGGCTACCCCCGTAG
>JBJOEZ010000022.1:0-64448 GCA_046048995.1 Verrucomicrobiota bacterium
TCCGGCACCGGTGTCACGCTTGACACCAAGGGCTTCGTTGCTAGTCTCCCCGCTCCCGTGAACCGGGGCACTTCCAGGCTGCCCTGACGCGACCCCGGGTCGCAACAGCCGAGCCCGGAGCAACACACCGACATGAAACGACAATATCAGCCCTCGAAAATCCGCCGCAAACGGCAGCACGGGTTCCTTTCCCGCAACTCGACCAAGAGCGGCCGCGCCACCCTGCGCAACCGCCGCCGGGTCGGCCGCAAGCGCCTCACCCCGGTCTGAGCCGCGCCGCATGGCCGCCGCGCCGCGCCGCCTCGGCCTGCCCAAGGCCCGCCGCATCAAGCAGGGACGCGACTTCCGGCGGGCAAGACAACAAGGGCGCCGCCTCGTGCAAGGCTGCCTCATCATGAACTGGTTCGCGCTCGGTCCCGGCGCCCCCACCCGGCTCGGTGTCATCACCTCCCGCTCCATCGGCCACGCCCCCGCCCGCAGTCGCGCCCGCCGACTGCTCCGCGAGGCCTTCCGCCTCCGCCAACACCAACTCAACCAGGCAGCGGATGTTGTCCTGGTCGCGCGCCCTTCCATTCGCACCATGACCCTCGCCGGCGTCGATCGCGACCTGTCCGTTGCCCTGCGCCGGGCCGGGCTCCAGGGCGCCGTCGGCGAGTCGTGCGTGCCCCCGGGCAACCCCACCCCATGAACCCCGCCCAGCACCTCCTCATCGGGCTGGCGCGGGCGTATCAACGGGTCGTGTCCCCGGTCCTCACCGCCGTCTGCAGCCCACTCGGCGGCGGCTGCCGCTTCCAACCCACCTGCTCGCAATACGCCATCGAGGCCGTGCGCGCCCACGGCGCCTGCCGGGGCTCCACCCTGGCCCTTGGCCGACTCTGCCGCTGCCACCCCTGGGGTGGCTGCGGGTTCGACCCCGTCCCCAACGCCCCCGGTGCCAACCCCGCCTGCCATGGATCGTAAGTCCTTTCTCGTCCTGCTGGCCTGCGCCGGCCTCTTCGCCCTCTGGGTGGCCCTGACGCCGCGGCTCTACCCACCGGTCCAACGACCCGCCGCCACCAACACCCCCCAGGCCGCCACCGCCGGAACCCCCGCTGCCAATGGACCCGGCACCCCCGCCCCAACCCCAACCCTCGCCCCCGCCACCCCCGGCCCCGCGGCGGCCATGGCCCAGACGGTCACCTCACTGACGCCCCCCCCGGGCGCCCCTGAGGAGACCCTCCTGCTCACCAACGGCACCACCCGCTACCGTTTCACCTCCCACGGGGGCGGCCTGCAATGGGTCGAGTTTGATGAACAACGCTACCCGGAGACGGTCCGCTCGTTCAGCGGCCGCGCCCTGACCAACCGGCCCGCCTCCCTCAACCGCGGCGCCCCCCACCCCCTGCTGGCCTTGGTCGGCCTCCCCGAACTGGAGGGCGACGGCATCTACCGCCTCACCCGCACCACCCGCACCAACACCACCCCCCGGGCCACCAATGTCATCCATGGGGTGCGGGCCGAGAAACTGCTGTCCAGCCAGGTCCAAATCATCAAGGAGTTCGAACTCGGCTCCAACTACCAGGTCACAGCCCGGACACGCATCCTCAACCGCGGCACCCAGGCCCTCGCCCTGCCCCCGCTCCGCTACAGCGCCGGCGCCGCGCTCCCGGAAAACCTGCGCGATGACGGGCAGCATGTCGGCTACGACTGGCAGGGCCCCGACGCCAGCGTCGCCCTGGACCGCACCTACTTCGAACCCACCACCCTCGGCTGCTTCCCGGGCACGCCCCGGAACGACTACCAGGCCACCAACGTGGTCATGGCCTGGATCGCCGCCCGCAACCAATTCTTCTTCCAAGCCGTCATCCCGGGCCAACCGGCGGCAGGCGTGGAGGCCACCCGGCGCCGCCTGCCTCCCCCCCCCGCCGCGGCCATCGAAGCCGACCGCCGCGCGCACACCAACCAGTTCCTCTACGCCGCCACCTTCAGCTACCCCTCCACCAACCTCGCCGCCGGCGCCGAGTTCCAGCAAGCCTTCACCCTCATCGCCGCCCCGAAGGAGTACCACATCCTCGAGGGCATCGGCGCCCAGTTCCAGAACGGGCTCGATTCCAAGATGGGCTACCGCAGCCTCGCCATCTTCGAGTTCTTCGCCCGGGCCCTGCTCCTGGCCATGAACCTCCTCCACTCGGCCGGCCTCAGCTTCGCCCTCGCCATCATCACCATCACCGTCCTCATCAAGCTGCTCTTCTGGCCCCTCACCCAGGCCCAGATGCGCAGCATGAAGCGCATGGCCGACCTCGCCCCCCAAATCAAGGCCATCCAGGAAAAGTACAAGGACGACCGCGAGAAACTCCAGCGCAAGACCATGGAGCTCTACCGGGAACACAAGGTCAACCCGGTCAGCGGCTGCCTGCCCATGCTCGTCCAAATCCCGGTCTTCATCGGGTTCTTCACCATGGTCGGGGGCGCCATCGAACTGCGCGGCGCCACCTTCCTCTGGGCCCTCGACCTCTCCAAGCCCGACACCGTCGCCGTCCTGTCCTGGCTCAACTTCCTCCCCTGGCCCCTCACCTGGCTGCACAACTTCCCCGTCAATCCCCTCTCCATCATCATGGGCGTGACCATGTGGCTGCAAACCCGGCTGACCCCCATGTCGCCCGGGGTCGACCCCACCGCCCAGAAGATGATGCGCTACATGCCGCTGTTCTTCCTGGTCATCCTCTACAACTATTCGGCGGGCTTGACCCTGTATTGGACCGTGCAAAACTTGCTCTCCGTGCTGCAGACCAAGCTGACCAAGGCCCAGGAAGCCCGCGAGGCCGCCTTGGCCAAGACCGCCCCGGCCGTGGCGGCCACGCCCGCCCCCAATCCGGGACCCCGCCGCCGGCGCTGACCACCCGCCCCGCCCCCCAACCTTTCACCCCGACCGACCCACGCCATGTCCGCCTCCCCCAAAGCCACCCTCGAACACATGCTCCAACTGCTGGGCTTCCCCTCCACGGTCACCGAGCATCCCCACGACGACGGCCTGACCCTCGATGTGCAGACCGAGGAATCCGGGCGGCTCATCGGCCGCCAGGGCCAGACGTTGTCCGACCTGCAATACCTGCTCAACCGGATGGTGTTCCAGCAGGAGACCACCGCCCCGCGGGTGACGGTCGATGTGGGCGGCTACCGGGCGCAGGCGCGCGAGGCCCTGGTGAAGCGGGCCCTGGAGGCCGCCGAGAAGGTCCGCAAGTGGGGTGACATCGTGGAACTGGAACCCATGAACGCCTACGACCGGCGGGTGGTCCACAATGCCCTTCGCGATGCGCCCGATGTCGAGACGGCCAGCGTCGAGGTCGATGGCACCAGCCACAAGGCCATCCTGATCCGGCCCCGTCGCTAGACGGCCCCGCCTCCCCTGGCCGCCCTTACACCGCCACAGCCCGGTCGGCCGGGGTGGCCGGCAACAAGGGCTGCCCGCAGTCCAGGGATTCCGGCAGCGGGACAAACTCCCCAATCGCCTTCCACAGGCGGCTGAAATCCTTGTCCATGTCCCCGCTCAGGCAGTCCGTGATGTCCCCTGCCATTTCGGGATACCGTTCCACGACGTCCTTGAAGGAAAAAGCCGGGTTGTAGAAGGCATAGACCAGCTTGCGCATGTTCTCGACGCTCGAGCGCATCGAGCGGCCGTAGGCGGCAAAGCGGCCCGGCGAATAATCCCGCGCCTCCAGGGCCTCGTGCACCACGTCCGCCGCCAGCACGCCGGACTTCAGCGCCAGCATCAGGCCGCTGCTGAACACCGGGTCGAGGAAACAAAAGGCGTCGCCGACCAGCAACAAGCCCTCCGTCCCGCAGTGCCGGGAATGATGCGTGTACTCGGCCGTCAGATGGTAGTCCCCCGTGCACGTCCCCGTGCTCAGGCGCTCCCGGATCCAGGCGTTCTCCCCCACCTCGCGCTGGAAAATCGATTTCGGATCCTTCAGGCCGTCCCGGGTCAAATACTTGCCCTCCGCCACCACCCCCACGCTGACCGTGTCGTCATGCAGCGGAATGTGCCAGAACCATCCCTTCTCCGGCAGCAACGCCACGGTGGTCTGGCCCTCATCAATCCCCGTCCCGCGCTGCGACCCCTTGTAATACGTCCACACCGCCACCTTGTTCAGGTAGGGATCCCGCTGTCGCCACCCCTCCCGCACCGCCGCAAAACTCTCCCGGCCCGAGCAATCCAGCGTGATCGGCGCGCGATACTCCGTCTCGGCACCCGCCTTGTCCCGGACCCTCGCCCCCACCACCCGCGTCCCCTCCTTCACCAGCGACGTCACCGTCGCCTCCTCGCGCACCTGCGCCCCCCGCGCCCGCGCGTGATCCATCAGCATCAAGTCAAACTCGCTGCGCAGAACCTGCCAGGTCTGCGCCACAGTCTCGCGGTCATACCGGTTGAAAAAATAAAACGGCTGGCTCGCCCGCCCGTTGGGCTGCACAAACACCACGCTGTACTTCTTCTGGTAATGGCTGGCCTTCATCCGCGGAACCAGCCCCAGCCGCTGCAGCGGCCCATGCGTGAAGGGAATCAGCGATTCTCCCACGTGGTAACGCGGGAACTTCTCCCGCTCCACCACCTGCACCCGATGCCCCCGCTCCGCCAGCAACGCCGCCGCGGAACATCCCGCCGGGCCCCCGCCTATGACCAACACATCGGTTTGGTTTATCATACGTGCACGTATGATATGCGGGGCCCGGGGTAATGCAAACGGCAGTTTCAGTCCGGGCGAGGGTGGGTGCCCGGGGGTTGCCCCGGCGGATCGCGGGGTGGCAGCGCCTCCCCAACGGCGCGGAGGAGGGCCTCGGCCTCGAAGGGTTTGGCGAGGAATGGTGTCCGAACCCCGGCAGGCCCGGGTTCTCCCGGGGCCTGCGGTTCCTGCGGCAGGCCGCTCATGGCAATGACCACCAGCCCTGGATGACGCTCGCGCAGCGCCCCCAGGAAAGCCTCTCCCGCCAGTCCGGGCATCATCAGGTCGGTCAGCACCAGCGTGATGCCGGCTGACCCCGTTTCCTCCAGCAATCGAAGCGCCTCGCCGCCCTCCGCCGCCAGCCAGACGCGATAGCCCTCCCGCCGCAGGATCTCCGCGGCCGCTTGGCGAACTGCCACCTCATCATCCACCACCAGCACCCCATGGCCGTCCCCGGGCCACCCGGCCGCCGCCGCAACCGGCGTCGCCGTCGCGGCCAAACCCGCCGGCCCCGCCGCCCGCGGCAGCCAAACCCGAAAGACCGCGCCTTGCCCCGCCGCGTTGGCCGCGGTCAGGCGTCCGCCATGGCTTTTCACCAGGGCGGCAGCCGTCGGCAAACCCAGGCCCGTCCCGGACGGCTTGGTGGTGAAGAAGGGCTCGAACACCCGTTCCAAATCCGCCGCCGGAATGCCCGGGCCGCTGTCCGCCACCGTCAGCACCCAATGGTCTCCCGCCGCCAACCCTTCCGGCGCGGTCACCGCAGCGGACGGCAGCACCACGGCCTCCAGCGACAGTCGCAGGAGGCCTCCCTCCGGCATCGCGTCCCGCGCATTCAGGCAGAGGTTCATCACCACCTGGTAAAGCTGCGTCGCATCGCCAATCACCATCCCACCCTGCCCTGCCAGCCGCAGCTCCAGCCCAATCGTGCGCGGAAAGGTCTCCCGCACCACCCGCTCAATCTCCCCGCACACCGCCGCCAAGTCCACCGGTTCCCGCGCGCCCGGCGTGCCCCGGGCAAACGTCAACAACTGCCGGATGATGTCCCGGCCCCGCCGGCCGCTCGCCTCCAGCGTGGCCAGCAACGCCGCATCCTCCGGATCCACCAGCTTGGGCCGAAAGACCCGCAGCGACATCAGCATCGGGGCCAGCACGTTGTTCAGGTCATGGGCAATCCCGCTGGCCAGCCGCCCAATGCTTTCCAGCCGCTGCGCGCGCAGGAACTGTTCCTCCAACTGCTTGCGGTCGGTCACGTCCGAGGCCACGAAGCAAAAGCGCGGCCCGCGCCCGGGCACCTCGGGCAAGGGACTGGCCGTCAGGGTCAGCCACGAAACACGTCCTCCCTCCTCGCGCCGAAACTCGGCCTCCCGCGGCAGGCTCCCAGGCGCGGACGCCAGCCGCCCCGCCAACGCCATCAGCCAGTCCCACCGCCGATCGCCCGGGTCCAGGGGACTCCCCTGCAACGCCTCCACCGCCACCCCGGCAAACGCCGCGGCCGCCGCATTGGCCGACACCATCCAAAGGCCCTCCGGGCGGACTTCCACCACACCCATCAGGAATGGGGCGGTGTTGAAAAAGCTGTCAAGGGTGGCCTGTCGCTCCTGCAGGGCCGCCTCGACCTCCTGCCGCCGGCGTTGGCTCGCCGACTCGCGCAGGGCCCGGTCCACCGCCGGCGCCAACCGGGCCAGGTTGTGCTTGAAGACATAATCCGTGGCCCCGTGCTTGAGCGATTCCAGCGCCGCCTCTTCCCCGATGAACCCGGAGACAAAAAGAAACGGGATGTCCGGACGCCGCTCCCGGGCCAAGGCCAGGGCCTCCATCCCGTCAAACGCCGGCAACCGGCAATCCGCCAGGATCAGGTCAAAGGCCCCCTCCGCCAGCGCCGCCAGGAAATCGGCCCGGGTTGAGACCGCCCGCGCCTCCACCGCATGGCCCCCGGCCGAAAGCAGCGCCGGGATCAATTCCCGGTCGGCCGGGTCGTCTTCCAGGTGCAGGATGCGCAGGGCCCGGCTCATGACCGGTGTTCCAACTGCCGCGGCAGCGCCCCGGGCGGAGGCTCGTTCAGGTCACACCAGAAAAGCGCCAGCCGGCGCAGGGCCTCCGCAAAGGCCGCAAACTCCACGGGCTTCACCACGTAGGCGCTTGCCCCCAGCTCATAACAGCGCCGCACATCCGCATCCTCCCGGGAACTGGTCAGCATGATGACCGGCAGCAGACGTAGCCGCGGGTCCGCCTTGATCTGGGCCAGCAACTGGAGACCGCCCACCCGGGGAAGTTTCAGGTCAATGACCAGGGCGGCGGGCAGGTGGGAAGGCTGGCCGGGTTGGCCACCGTGCCGGGCCAGGTAGGCGAGGGCCGCCTCCGCGTCCCGCACCACGGACACGCAGCGCGACAGGCCATGGGCATCGAGCGCGGCGAGGGTCAGCTCCACATCACTGGAACTGTCCTCCACCAGGAGCAGCGGGCGGGCATCGGACATGGCGTGGACGGTCCCCCACTATCGGGAACGCCCCCGCCGGCTGGCAATCGGAATCCGGCTGCGGACCGCCGCTCAGGCGGCCTCCCGGATGGTGTCGTGCCGGCCCAGGTAGGCGCGGATGCTCATCACCGCCGCGGCGTGAATCTGGCTGATGCGCGACTCGGTCACGCCGAAGACCTCGGCAATCTCCCGCAGGCGCATGTCCTCGAAGTAATAAAGGGCGAGCACCTTGCGCTGCACCTCGGGCAGGTGGGGCAGCCGCGCCATGATGATGCGGGCCATCTCGCGATTGACCGTCGTCCGGCCCGGGTCGGGCTGGGAGGCATCGGCCACGGCCTCATGCTGGGTGGCCTCGCCCTCCTGCTCCGCGCTGCGCACGGAGTCCAGGCAGACAAAGGTGGCCGGCTTGATCGACGCCAGCAGCTGCTCGTAATCCTCCTCCGAAATGTTCAGGGCGCGGGCCATCTGCATCGGCGTCGGGATCTGGCCATGCTTCTGCTCCAGCTGCCGCATCACCAGTTCCACCTTGCGGGCCTTGTCATGGACCGAGCGCGGGACCCAGTCCAGGCGGCGCAGCTCGTCAAAGACGCTGCCACGGATGCGCACGCGCGCGTAGGTCTCGAACTGCACGCCGGTCTGCGGGTTGTAGCGGCGGACGGCATTCAGCAATCCCACCAGCCCCGCGCTGTAGAGGTCCTCGGTCGCGGCGTGCGCCGGCAAGGTCATGGCCAGGCGCCCCACCACGGTCTTCACCAAGGGGAGATACTGCTCGACGATCTGGGACTCCGTCACACTGCCCTGCCCCTGGCGCGCATAGCGCCGCCAAATCTCGGGCGCCTGCACTCGGCGCGCCTTGGCGGGGGCCTTCGCCGCCGCCTTCCGGACCGCGGCACCCGGCTTGCCCGTCTTGACCCGCAGGGTGGTCTTGCGCAGCGACCCCGGCCGCACGGCCAGCGGTTTGACACGCGCCGACGTCGCCTTGACCCGCACCGTCACCTGACGGCGCCGGTTGGCGGCCGAGCCCGTCTTCCCACGGGTGCTCATCCGGCGTTGCGAGGCGGAGCGGGACTTGGCAAGGGAGGTCTTCATATGCAGGTGCTGGAGTCTTTCGTGAGCGCGACAGTGATTCCGTTCAGTGGCCGCCCGGGTCCCCCGGGCATCCGGCCGTCATGGCTTAGCA
The DNA here is from genome assembly GCA_046048995.1 of Verrucomicrobiota bacterium. Classification (GTDB taxonomy): domain Bacteria; phylum Verrucomicrobiota; class Verrucomicrobiia; order Limisphaerales; family JADJPG01; genus JBJOEZ01. The sequence goes on from JBJOEZ010000022.1 coordinate 8,354, forward strand.
GGCCCTTTGCCAGCCCGGGCCAGGCTGCGGAAACCCCGCTTTTCCGGGGAAACGAGCACTCCGCCACCCACCCCGACTCCGTCCGCCCGGCAGGATTGTCCCGGCGCCCGGCGGAAAATGCCGGGTGCGGGAGCCGGGCATGGGCGGGAGGACGCGGGCGAGGGATTCATCGCGGCAGGGACGAAGGGTCAGGCGGACTTCCGCCAACCCACGCGGCGAAAGCGGCGTTGCCCCCGCGACGCAGACCGGTCAGCGGCTGTCCGGGACAACGGGGTGGCCCCGGCCGCCGGTGGGCGCAACGGGGACAACCGCACCCGCGGCGCCACGGCTTGGGCAAGGCCGGGCCAAAGGGCGCCCAGGCGCGGCCAATCCGGCGCCGCGCACCGCACCGTCACCTCAACGACCTCCTCCGCCCGCGTGAAATGGGCCAGCAATTCCATGCTCCCGCCCACGGTCAACGCCACCGACATGGACTGGGCTCCGTCCTGGCGCAGCCGCGCGGCCTCCTCGAGGAACAAACCCGGCAACTCAAACAACAAGGGGTCCACAAGAACCGGGGCGGAACCTCCGGATGCTCCGGTCGGTTCCGCCCCGGCGTCCATGGAAGCCCGCTCAGGCGGGAAAACAGGAGTCTCGGGGGCACCCGCTGAGGCCATCGGGGCGTTTTGCTCCCCGTCATTCAGGGGGCCCACCGGACCGGTCGAGGAAGTGTCGTCGCGCGCAGGCTGCATGGCGCGCCCCATTCAGCAGCGCCCATGCCACGAGTTTACACAGCCCCCCGGAAGGGGGTGGAAGAAGGAGGTCCCAGGAAGGCGAAACCCACCCCGAGCCACGCGGGACAGCGCGCCAAGGCATGGGCTTCTGCATGAAGGGAGGCCATCATCTCCGCTTGCGGGAGCCACCCTGCAGCGGAGCCCCGGCCGCACCGGGCAGAAAATGCCCGGCGGACAGGAAGGAAATGCCCTTGGATGGCGACGGCAGAAGGGGATGCCGCCGCGGCGGGGTTCTTGGGCAGGCGATGCCACCGCCGCGGCGGACTTTTCTCCCGCAGCATGGGCTTGGGCGGGTAGTGCTGCGGGATATCCCATTGCCGACTGGCGCCGCCTGCCGGGTCGGGCCAAGCCCAACCCCTGCCAGCCAACAAAAAAGGCACGACGGAACTGCCTCCACAGGCCGTTCCATCGTGCCTTCGACTCGCAGGCCCATACGTCCTGCTCGAGAAAGCCACCCGCAACCGAGTCGCGGGTCCTCGCTCCGGGAAACCCGCCCGAAGCAACGTGCGCAGCATCCGGCAAGGGCCCCGGGCGCGCGAGAATTAAATTTTACTAAAAAGCGGCAGGGAATGTAACCGAAACCCAAACCCCATCACGGTGCGAGTCCGGTGCAGGCCATGGGCAGGCAGACGGACACCACTGTTCCGGCCTCCGGGGCGCTGGCCAACTCCAGCCATCCGTCCTCGGCCTCCACCGCATCGCGCACCATGGCCAGACCCAGGCCGGTGCCGCGGCCGGCGGGTTTGGTGGTGTAAAACGGGGAAAAGAAACGCGCCTGCTGTTCAGGGTCGACGCCAGGGCCCGCATCCTGGATGCGGCAGCGCACGAAGGTTCGACCCGGGGCGCCACCCCCGCGCCCACCGGAGCCGGGGGCGAAGGACCCCGTATCCGTGGTCAGCGTGACGCGCCCGCCCTCCGGCATCGCTTCCGCCGCGTTCAGGCACAGGGCCAGCAACACCCGCACCGCGGAGGATCGATCCATCAGCACCGGCAGGGGTCCGCCATCCTCCTCCAACTGAAACGTGACGCGGCGGCGCGTGCCCAGGCCGGCCAAGGCCACGGCCTCGCGGACCACCTCGGCGAAACTGGTCAGGGCCGGTTTCCCTGAACCGGGCCGGGCCAGCGCCTGGAACTGCCGTGTCAACTCGGTGGCGCGGGCCGCCGCGGCCTCAATCTGCTCCAGGCGCCGCTGCACCAGCGGCTCCAGCGGCTCCCCCATCTGCAGCAGGGCGACATTGCCCCGGATGGCCAGGAGGAGATTGTTGAACTCGTGCGTGACCCCCTGGGCGAGCGTGGCCGCCACTTCCATGCGATGCAGCGCGCGCAACTGCGGCTGCACGGGCGCCAGCAGGCGATCCCACTCCTGCGTGCCAGGCTGCGAGGGGCCGGGGGCGGTCTCCGGCGAAGGGAGGCCGGGTTCGGGGGGAGGAAGGCTGTTCATGATGGGCGGCAGGGTTCAGGCGTAGACCAGCACGGACGCGGGCAGCGCCTTCAGGCGGTGATGACGATTGATTCGCTCGATGAACGCCTCGGTGAGGCGCTCGCCGTCGGGGGCCAGGAGGATGCCGGTGCGGCTGTAAACGCCGCGGGCCAGCACCATGCCGGGCTTCAAGTCGGCCAGGGCCACCTCGCGCTCGCGGCGCGGCACGCTGGCCTGGGGCAGGCAGGCCAGGAACGCCTTGACGGCCTCCGGATCCAGCGCCTTGCCCCGCGCGGCCTTCACCCGCTCGATGGCGGCCGCGCCCCCTTCCGGGCTCTCGGCGTAGGTCACCGCCACGGCCAGCAGGCGCGCCAGCCACGGGATCGCGTCGCCCCGCAGGCGATCCGGATAGCCCTGGCCGTCGAACCTCTCGTGATGCGCGCGGATGACCAACCCCACGTCCTCCAAGTCATGCACGAACTCGGCGAGTTCCTGGCCCAGCACCGGGTGCTGCTCCACCAGGGCGCGCTCCGCCTCGCTCAAGGTCTCCAGGCCGGACTCGGCCCTCCGGATCAGGGTGCGGGAAACGCCCATCAGGCCAATGTCGTGCAGCCAGGCGCTGACCTCCAGCACCTCGCGCTGGTCCCGTGGCAGGTGCAGGCCGTCGGCCATGGCCCGGCAAAGCTCATGCACGCGCCGGGCCTGGATGCCCAGCGTGGGATAAAAGGTGGCCATCGTGCGCAGACACAGCTCGATCGACCGGCGCAGGTTCTGGGCCAGGGCCTGGTTGGCCCGCTTCAACTCGTCGTTCACGGCCAGGGTCGTCGCCATCAGGGTGGCGTTGCGACACAGCAGCTCGTGGCGCTGGACCGCCCCCGCCACCGTGGCCAGCAATTCCTCGCGCAACCACGGCTTGGCCACGAACCGGTAGATCTCGCCCTTGTTGATGGCATCAATGACCGTGGCCAGGTTGAGCACCGCGGTGATGAGGACCCGCGTGGCGTCCGGCTGCACCTGCTTGACCAAGCCGAGGAACTCCAGGCCGGTCATCATGGGCATCTGGTTGTCGGTGATGACCACCGAGAACGGTTGCTCCTTGAGGAACAGGATGGCCTGGGGGGCGTTGCTGGCCGTCGTGACCGGGTAACCCTCGCGCTCCAGGGTCTGGCGCAGCGCATCCAGCACCACGGGTTCGTCATCCACAATGAGAATGTGATGCAACTGGTTTTCCACGAGATTGTTCGCCATGCGGTTCTGTAACTTCCTCCGGATCGGCAGAATCCCGCGGGACTGTAACGCAAAACAAGCCGCCCCCCGGCGCCTGGGCGGGCGGCGGGGGGCGGCAGCGAACGGGCGGCGGGAGGGCTGGGCGGCCTACTGGTAGCGCACCCGGTAGATGCGGTGCCCGGTTGACGGCACCGGTCCGGCATCACTGAAGGATTTCAGGGTGCCGTCCCCGGGGAAGGTGACCAGGGGCGTCCACGGACCGGGGTTGACCGAGTTCTTGTATTCCACCGTGTAGGTGAAGCCGCTGACCGTGGGCACGCTGGCGCTGAAGGTGCCGTTGGCATACGTGCCCTGGACCGGCTCGGCCCCGGTGAGCGCACGGATGGCCAGGCCGCTGAACGAACCGGTGGCCAGGAGGGTGTTGTCACGCGCCGTGACGCCGATGCCAACCTGCAGGGTGGCGGCATAGGGCCGCGTGTTCGTGGCCATGGCCACCCAGTCCACCCCGTTGGTGCTGCGGTAGCCGGTGAACACGTCGCCGATGCGGGTCAGGCGCAGCCAGGCGTCCGGGATGCCCGCCGGGGCGAACGTGTTGCCGGACGCCACCCAGGGCCCGGTCAGGCTGGCCGTATTGGTGCGCACGGCCAGCTCGACGGTGTTGCGGCCCGGTGCCGGCGGATTCACCGACAGCACGAAGCCGGCGCTGTCCGCAGCCGTGGACTCGCGGGCAACCAGCACCGCCCGGGTGACGGCGTTGGAACCGGCCAGGCGGGTGACCCGGACCCGCGCATCAAAGTTGCCCGTGGTCGGACGGGTGGCCAGGTAACCCTGGTCGGCTGCCCCCGAGAAATCGGCGCCGCCCCCCACGATTTCGATGTCACCCCCGCAGGTGAAGTGCGACCCGGCCAGGCCGGGCCCGCCGAGGTCGCCGGCCGTGAATGGACCAAAGGTGTTCGTCGCGCGGTTGGGCTGCAGCAGGTTGCCGGCAAAGTCGGTCAGGTTGTCCGCCTGCACCACAAACGAGCCCAGGTTGGGCAGCAGCAGCGACAAACGAACCTCCCGGCCGCCCGGCCGCACCGTCACGTTCACCACCGGCTGCGGACCATCCGCCGTGATCACGGTGTAGTTGGCGCCGTCCCCGACGGAGTTCGCCCGGTCATCCATGACCTCGCTGAAGCAGAGCCCGATCGTCTGGCCGTCCAGGCTGGCCACCGAGACCAGCCTTGGCGCGGTCACGTCCGGCGTGGTGGTCAGGTTGGCCACCGCGCTGGTCACCGCCCCCGCGTAATTGGTGATCACCACCGTGTAGGCGCCCGCATGCACGCCGTTGACCACGGACGGAATGACCAGCGTGGACGCCGTCGCCCCGGGCACGGCCACGCCATTCAGATACCACTGGTAGGTCAGGACCGGTGAGCCGGTGCTGACCCCGACCGAGAGCGTGCCCTGGTGATACTCCTCCACCACGGTGTTTTGCGGCTGGGTGCCGATGACCGGGAGCACCGGGGTGTCGGGATAAACCTCGATGAAGGCAATCTTGTTGTTGTCGGCCAGCGTCTGGGAGTTGGGCCCGCTGCGGATGGTCAACCGCCCGTCGGTCAGGGCCACGTTGGTGGTGAAGTCGCCCCAGTTGCCGATGCCCACCGCCGTGGGCAGGTAGGCCGCGGTCACCATGCCCTCAATGTCGAACTGGATCACGCTGTTCACGTTGTCCGAATCCCCGCCCACCACGCGGACCTGGTAATACCCGTTGGGGATCTCCATTTCCCACTCGGCCGGTGGCACCGCCTTGGTCACATGCAGGAAGGTGTCATAACGGAGATCCGGTGACTTGATCACCTTGCGCCAGCGGCCGTCGGGCGTGATGTCCCGGTTCCACCCGTAGCTGAAGCCGTTGCCGCGATCGCCATAGAGGTTGCCCACATCCGTGAAATAGCCCGGCGGAGCCGGGGCCGGATCGTTGGCCGGCTGCCCGTTGGCCGCATTGGCAAAGTTGATGTTGAACCCGAAGGCCGGGGTGGTGGCGCTGGCCGCCGCCGAAAAGGCCGATGATCCCGAGCCATTCTGGGCCTGCACCCGGTAATAGTAAGTTGTCCCCGCCGCCAGGCCGCTGTTGGTGATGCGCTGCGTGGCCGGCACGGTGGCCAGCGGCGCGAAGGTCACCCCGTCGGTCGAACTCTCCACTACATACTGGTCCACCACCGGGCCCGGGTTGGTCCAGGCCAGGGTCTGCACGTTGGCGGCAAAGCGGGAAACGCTGACCACGGGCGCACCCGGCGCACTGGTGGCGGACACCGCCGCCGACTGGCCGCTGTCGCCCCCGGCCGCAAGCTGGGCCACCACCACGTAGTAATAGGTGGTCGCCCCCGCCACGGTGGTGTCCGGGAAACTGGTCCCGGCGATGCCGGAGGCCACGGTGTCGTAGGGTCCGCCACTGGCCAGGGAACGCTTCAGGGTGTAGGTGGTCGCCCCGTCCAGGGCGGTCCAACTCACGACAATGACGTTTGTGCCACCCACCGCCGCCAGGCCGACCGGGGCGAGCGCGGGCTGGCCAACGACCTCGGCGGAGTTGGCGCTCTCGCCGGAGATGTTGGTGGCGCTGACCACATAGTGGTAGGTGGAGCCGTTGACCACCGCGAGGTCGAGGTAGTTGGTGGCGGCGACAACGGCCAGCGTCGTGTAGGGTCCGCCGGGGGTGCCGGCGCGCTTGACGTTGTAGGCGGTGGCGCCGGCGGCCGCGCCCCAGTTGAGGGCGACCCGGCCATCCCCGCTGACGGCTGCCAGGTTGAGCGGCACGGCCGGCGGCACCAGGGGCACCACGACAGCCGAGTACATGTTGCGGCCGGCCGCATTGGCCTGCCGCAGGCGGAAGGTGCCGGCCGGGTGGGTCCTGGTGTAGACCGAGAACCAGTTGTTGATGGTGCCGTCGGCGTTTTCATCGAGGCCGATCTCGTCGGGCCAGGCGGGGTTGCCGGCGCGGTTGAGGCCGGTGATGGAAGGGGTCCACGCCTCGTCCAGGATCCACTGCATGTTGGTGGTGCCAAAGCTGGGCGGATCCGAGGCTTGATGGTCCCGCAGCCGGTTGTCGATCAGCAGGTAAACCCGCACGGCCGTCCCAACCGTGACGTCCATGGTGTAGTTCGCATTATCCCGGTTGTCGTTCCCGGTCATGATGTACTCCTGCCCAACCAGATACGGGGGGAGCACGGTGACGTTGGTGATCGACGCGTTGGTGAGGGTGTGAACGCGATCGACGTAGGCGGGCACGAGGGCCCCAAAGGGCAGCACCGTGTAGGAACCGCCGACCACGGCGCCGTTGAAGGGCCTGTTCGCCGTGGTGATGGTCCACGTCTGGCCCGTGAACTTGGGCGCGATGGTGTCGATGTCGTTGTCCCCGCCGGCTTCAGTGATGCTGGTGATGGTGCCGGCCCGGGCGGGAACGACCCCCGACAACAGGCTGGCCGCGAGCACGAGAAAGGAGACGAGGCAACGGAGGGCGGAGGTTTGCATGAGGACAGGTTGGGTTGAATCAGCCATGACCACCCGCAGCCCCCATGGTTTCCCCGGCACGGGCGTACAGCAGGGCCCTGCGGGGCAAATGGACTGGCGGGAACGAAATCAGTCCTAACAGACCCCCGCCCCGCCAGCAAGCCGGGATTCCCGGGAGGTCCGCCCGCCGATCCCCCCAAACCGGGCTCCGCCCTCGACAAGTTTCCGCCCGGCCCCGTAATCTGCGCCTCTCATGCAGATTGGTCCCCGCCCCTTGGTCATTGCCGGACGCGAATTTCCCTCCCGCCTGCTGGTGGGGACCGGGAAGTTCGCCTCCCCCGAGGCCATGCGGGATGCCCTGGCCGCCAGCGGCACCGGCTTGGTCACCGTCGCGCTGCGCCGCGCCGACCTGTCGGGCAGGAAGGATCCCTTCGCCAACATCCTCGAGTTCATCGACCCCCAGCGCTACCTCATCCTCCCCAACACCAGCGGGGCCATGAACGCGGGCGAAGCAGTCCGCCTCGCCCGCCTGGCCGCCGCCGCCGGTCTCCCCAAGTGGGTCAAGCTCGAGATCCATCCCGACCCCCGCTACCTGCTCCCGGACCCCATCGAGACCCTCCTGGCCGCCGAGCAACTGGTGAAGGAAGGCTTCACCGTCCTGCCCTACATCAACGCCGACCCCGTCCTCGCCAAGCGCCTGCAGGAGGCCGGCACCGCCACCGTCATGCCCCTGGGCTCCCCCATCGGCTCCAACCGCGGCCTGCAGACCCGCGACCAGCTCCGCATCATCATCGAGCAGGCCACGGTGCCGGTGGTCATCGACGCCGGCCTCGGCGCCCCCAGCCACGCCGCCGAGGCCATGGAACTGGGCGCCGACGCCGTGCTCGTCAACACCGCCATCGCCGTGGCCGCCGACCCCGTCCGCATGGCCCGGGCCTTCGCCGCCGCCGTCGAGGCCGGGCGCGCCGCCTTCGAGTCCGGCCTCGCCACCCCCCACGACACCGCCGAGGGCACCAGCCCCCTCACCGGCTTCCTCGCATGAACACCCTCCGCCCCGCCCGCGTCCGCCAACTCCTCGCCGCCGCCCGCCGCGCCCGTATCCTCGTCGTCGGCGACGTCATGCTCGACCAGTTCATCTGGGGCCGCGTCGCCCGCATCTCCCCCGAGGCCCCCGTCCCCATCGTCGAGTTCGAGCGCGAAAGCTTCATGCCCGGCGGCGCCGCCAACGTCGCCCGCAACCTGTCCGCCCTCGGCGCCCGCACCGAAATCTTCGGCGCCGTCGGCCGCGATCCCGCCGCCAGCCAGTTGCGCCTCCTCCTCACCGGCCAGCAGGTCGACTGCGCCGGCCTCGTCGCCCTGCCCTCCCGCCACACCAGCATCAAGTCCCGCATCGTCGCCCACCAACAACAGGTCGTGCGCGTCGACCGCGAATCCCGCGGCGAACTCGACGCCCGCGCCACCGGCCGCCTGCTCGCCGCCCTCGAGGCCCGCCTCCCCGGCGCCGATGCCGTCATCGTCGGCGACTACGGCAAGGGGGTTGTCACCCAGCTGCTCCTCGATTCCCTCAAGGCCCTCTGCCGCCGCCACGGCATCTGGCTGAGCGTCGACCCCAAGCCCGTTCACCCCCTCAACCTCGCCGGCCTCTCCCTCATCACTCCCAACCGCAAGGAGGCCTTCGAACTCAGCGGCCTGCCCGACGACACCCGCGACCCCAACCCCCTCCGCGACCTCAACCTCGTCCGCACCGCCGCCCGCCTCCTCCAGGATCTCTCCCCCGCCCTCCTCCTCATCACGCTCGGCGAACAGGGCATGCTCCTCTGCCGCACCAACGAAAAACCCTTCCACATCCCCACCGTGGCCCAGGAGGTCTTCGATGTCTCCGGCGCCGGTGATACGGTGATCGCCTCCTTCACCCTCGCCATCGCCGCCGGCGCCTCGCCCCTCGAGGCGGCCATTCTCTCCAACCACGCCGCCGGGGTCGTCGTCGGCAAGGTCGGCACCGCCACCGTCAGCCCCGAGGAACTGACCCGCAGCTTCCATTCCTGACCTGTCCCCCCGCCCCATGCCGTCCGCCGCCACCCCGCCACGCCTGCCCCTGCCCTGGCTTCCCCTGCTCGCCGCGGCCGCAGCCATCCTGCTGCCCAGCCCCGTCCCCGCCCAGGGGACCAAGGCCGATTACGATCGCGCCGCCAACCTCCGCAAGCTGACCGAGGGCAAGGTCCTCAACCGCCGCCTGGAGCCGCGTTGGCTGCCCGACCATCGCCGGCTCTGGTTCCGCCATGAAACGCCGGGCGGCGGACACGAGTTCATCCTCGTCGACGCCACGACCGGCACCCGCGGGCCCGCCTTCGACCATGCCCGGCTGGCCGACGCCCTCCGCCAAGCCGGCCTCGCGGAGGCCCGGCGGGATCGCCTGCCCCTCGAGCAACTCGAGTTCTCCGCCGACGCCACCCAGGTGAGCTTCCGGGCCCAGGGCAAGGCGTGGCGCTGCGACCTGCGCGATTATTCGCTGCAGCCAGGGGTGACCGCCCCGCCCAAGGCCCCCGCCGCCCCCGCTTCAGGCGGCCCCCGCGCCAGCCGCCGCACCGGGCCCGAGTCTGCCCTCACCTTCGTCAACCGCACCGCCAACGACGTCGAGCTCTTCTGGGTCAACCCGGACGGCCAAAGGGTCAGCTACGGCCGGCTCAGCGCCAACCAGGAACGCAGCCAGCACACCTTCGCCGGCCACGTCTGGATCGCGGTCGGCCGCAGCGGACAGACCCTCGCCACCTTCGAGGCCGGCGAACAGCCCGCCCGCGCGGAAATCCAGGCCCGCCCCGGCCCCGCCCCCGCACCGGTGGCGGAACCCACCCGGGTCTCCCCCGCCCCCGCCGCTGCCACCCCCGCTGCCGCGCGTCCCTCCACCAACGCCCCGGCCGCCGCCCCCCCGCGCCGCTCCGGCGCCGTTTCGCCCAATGGCGCCTGGCGCGCCTTCCTCCGTGACGGGAATGTCTGGCTCCGCCACGTGGCCTCCGAGGAGGAATCCGCCCTCACCACCGACGGCCGCGAGGGGGACGCCTACAACGACCAGTTCCATTGGTCACCCGACTCGCGCCGCCTCGTCGCCATCCGCGTTCGCCCCGGGCAGGAGCGCAAGGTGACGCTCGTGGAGTCCTCCCCGCGCGACCAACTGCAGCCCAAGGTCACCACCCACGACTACCTCAAGCCGGGCGACCAACTGCCCCACCCTCGCCCGCAGCTCTTCGAGGTGGAAACCCGCCGCCACATCCCCGTGCCGGACGACCTCTTCCCCAACCCCTTCACCGAGTCGGGCCGGATGAGCATCCGCTGGGAACCCGATTCCTCGCGGTTCACCTTCAACTACAACCAGCGCGGCCACCAGGTTTTCCGCGTCATCGGCGTGGACGCCGCCACCGGCCGGGCCAGCGCGATCGTCAACGAGGAGTGCGCCACGTTCTTTGACTATTCCGGCAAGCAGTACCTCCGCTGGCTGGACGACACCCGCGAGCTGATCTGGATGTCCGAGCGCGACGGCTGGAACCACCTTTACCTCTACGACGCCGCCACCGGGCGGGTGAAGAACCCGATCACGCGCGGGCCCTGGGTGGTGCGCGGCGTTGACTTGGTGGACGAGAAGAAGCGCCAGGTCTGGTTCCGGGCCGGGGGCATCCACCCGGGCCAGGATCCCTACCAGGTGCACTTTGCCCGCGTGAACTTCGACGGGTCGGGCCTCACGCTGCTGACCGAGGGCGACGGCACGCACAGCGTGGAGTATTCCCCGGACCGCCGCTATCTGATCGACACCTACTCGCGGGTCGACCTGCCCCCGGTGACCGAACTGCGGCGGGTCGAGGACGGCCAGCTGGTCTGCCGCCTGGCCGCCGCTGATGCCACTGCCCTCCTCAAGGGTGGCTGGCGCCTGCCGGAACGCTTCGTGGCCAAGGGACGGGACGGCGCCACCGACATCCACGGCATCATCATCCGCCCCACCCACTTCAATCCGCGCCGCAAATACCCGGTCATCGAGCACATTTACGCCGGTCCGCAGGGTTCCTTTGTGCCCAAGGAATTCCGCACCAGCGGCACCATGCATGAGTTGGCCGAGCTGGGCTTCATCCTTGTGCAGATGGACGGCATGGGCACCTCCCACCGCTCCAAGGCCTTCCATGACGTCTGCTGGAAAAACCTCGGCGACTCGGGCTTCCCCGACCGCATCGCCTGGATCCGGGCGGCGGCGGCGAAATACCGCGAACTGGACCTCACCCGGGTGGGCATCTATGGCGGCTCGGCCGGCGGCCAGAGCTCCACCCGCGCCCTGCTGGCCCACGGGGATTTCTACCACGTGGCGGTCTCGGACTGCGGCTGCCATGACAACCGCATGGACAAGATCTGGTGGAACGAACAGTGGATGGGCTGGCCGATTGGGCCGCATTACGCCGAGCAGTCCAACGTGACCCAGGCCCATCGCCTGACCGGGAAACTCCTGCTCATCGTGGGGGAACTGGACCGCAACGTGGACCCCTCCTCGACGATGCAGGTGGCCAGCGCGCTGGTGAAGGCCGACAAGGACTTTGATCTCCTGGTCATCCCCGGGGCCGGGCACGGCAGCGCCGAGACGCCCTACGGCCGGCGACGCCGCGCGGACTTCCTCGTCCGCCATCTGCTGGGCGTCGAACCCCGGTCCAAGTGAGCCCCCATTCGCCCCCTCTTTGGCTCGTTCACCCGCTAACCATCCTTGACGCTTCCCCCGGCCGCCTCCTAGGATCCCCGACTCGCCGTCCGCCGGGACGGGCGCCAATGCATGGCGCCATCCAGGCGGCGGGCGGCGCGTTCCCAGAATGTCCAATCCATCCGAGAAAACCCTGCCCATGAACGTCACCGTCGAGACCCTGGCCGCCTGCAAGAAGCTCCTGCGATTCGAGGTGGACGCCAAGGCCGTGGATGAGGCCTTCGAGGCGGCCACGCGCGATTTCGTCAAGCAGGCCAGCCTGCCCGGCTTCCGCCCCGGCAAGGCGCCCCGCGACATGGTGGCCCGCCAGTTCGAGAAGGACATCGCCGAGGAGGTCAAGAAGCGCCTGATCGGCGAGGCCTACCGGCAGGGGCTCAAGGACCAAAGCCTCGACGTGCTCGGCTACCCGGACATCGAGGAGATCCAGTTCGGGCGCGGCCAGGCCCTCCAGTTCGCCGCCACCGTCGAGACCAGCCCGGCCTTCGACCTGCCCGAATACCGCGGCCTGCCCGCCAAGCGCGAGTCGACCACGGTCTCCGACGAGGACGTCAACAAGGCCATCGAGATGCTGCGCGACCAAAAGAGCTCCTTCAGCAAGGTCGAGCGCCCCGTGCAGGAAAAGGATTACGTGGTCGTCAATTACACGGGCACCGTGGAGGGCAAACCCCTCACCGACCTCGCCCCCACCGCCCGCGGCCTGACCGAGCAGAAGAACTTCTGGGTCGAGGTCAAGCCCGACTCCTTCATCCCCGGCTTCGCCATCCAGCTGGTCGGCGCCAAGGCCGGCGAGAAACGCACGGTCAACCTCGAGTTCCCCAAGGAGTTCGTCTCGGACGAACTCGCCGGCCGCAAGGCCGCGTATGACGTCGAGGTCGTCGAGGTGAAGGAAAAGGTCCTCCCCGCGCTCGACGACGCCTTCGCCCAGTCCTACGGCGCCGACAACCTCAACGCCCTCCGCGAAGGGGTCCGCCGCGACCTCCAAAACGAGCTGAACCTCAAGAGCAAGCGGAACATCCGCAATCAACTGGTCAAGGAACTCCTCACCCGGGTCGATTTCGACCTGCCCGAGTCCACCCTCCAGATGGAGACCCGCAACGTGGTGTATGAGATGGTCGATGAAAACCAGCGCCGCGGGGTGCCCCAGGAGGTCATCAAGAACGAGAAGGAACGCCTCTACCAGGCCGCCCAGACCATCGCCCGTGACCGCGTGAAAATCGGGTTCCTCTTCCAGCGCATCTCCGAGAAGGAAGGCATCCGCCCGGAACAGCACGAGTTCGACGCCCGCGTCACCGTCCTGGCCCGCTCCAGCCAGATGGCGCCCCAGAAATACGCCCAGGAACTCCAGAAGCAGGGCCGGCTCGGGGAGGTCTACCAGCAGATCATCCACGAGAAGGTCGTCAACCTCCTGCACGAGCACGCCAAACTCGAGGACGCCCCGGCCGCCAGTTAACCGGGATTGCGGGGCGACGCCGCCCCACCCCACGGACCACGCGCGCCAGACCCGGCGCGCGTTCCTTTTTTGTCCGGGCCCTCCCGTGAAATTCCGCCCGCGGCCTCAGCCGCGGTATACCACCAGCAGGCCGTAGTCCGGCACCCAGTGGCCCGTCCCGGGATCCTGCCGGCCATACTGAATCGGTTCCAGGCGGACAATGTTGCCCTCGCCCACCTCGTTGAGGAAGTGGCCAACCACCGCGTCGAAGGCGTCCTTGCCCGCCTCCACGCACTCCGCGCGCCGGAAGGTCTTGACCCGCAGGTTGCCCGACCCCTGCTTGGCCGCCAGTTCCAGCGACTTGACCGGGGTGCGCACGAGAATCTCCGGCTTTTTCCGGTCCCGCTGCGGCACCACGAGGTGCTTCGCCTCCCGCACCGGCGCCGCCGCGGCCGCGCCGCCCACCCCCTCCGCCGGGGGAACCACCGGGGCCACCGGAGCCGCCCCCGCCGCCGGAATCGTCAGCGGCCCGTGGCACTTCGGACAGTCGAGTTGCGCCCCGGCCATGGAATCGTCCACCGTCAGGTTCACGCTGCAATGGGGGCAATCAAAGCTGATATCCATATGGGGGAAATCGATGACGTCGTTGCCGGCAGGCTAGGATTCCGCCCCGCGCGGTGGCGAGGCAAAACTGCGCCGCGCCCCCTCAGGGAATGAACAGGAACTCCGGCGAGTTCACCAGGCTCCACACGGCATCCTCCATCCGCTCGCGCCAGGCGGCCCGCAGCCGATCCGTGGGCGGATCCCCCGCCCGCGCCGCCCGCTCCGCCTCCTGCTTCAGCCGGGTCGCCTCCGGGTTCAGGTGATTGCTCCACGACACCGCCCGCTCGGCCGGCCGCGCCGCCCGCGCCTGGGTGCCGCTCGGCGGCAGCCGCCGATCCGCATACCCCTCGGCCAGCTGCGCCACAAAAACCGCCCGCTCTCCCTCGTCCGGCAGCCGGCTCAGCACCCGCAGGAACAGCGCCTCCACCAACGCCGCCACCGGACGCTCCTCCAACGCCAGCGCCGTGAAGGCACTGTCCTCGCTCAGCCGCGCAACCCGGCCGTGGATCACCCCGCCGTTGGCCAGCGCCGCCGGCTGCAGCACGTTCACCGCATGGTCCCGCAGGGCCTGCGGACCCTGCCGGCTGTCCCGCCAGCCAAAGGTGACCAGGCAGTCCACCAAGGCCTGCGCGCGCGGCATGGCCAGCGCGGGCCGATCCCGCTCGTTGCTCAGGCTCGTGAACTCCCAGGCCCGCGTCGGCCGCCCCAGGTTGTTGAAATCCTTCACCGGCCGCCGCCCATCCACATCCAGGTTCATCTCCTCCGACCCCAACGGCTTCCCAGCCGCCACAAACAAACTGTCCAGCAACTGCTCGGCCGTCAGCCGCCGGCGCACCGCGCCCCCAACCAGGCGCCCCTCCGCCACACGCTCCCCCGCCCCGTCCGGCCGCACCGCCCGCTGGTAGGTCCGGCTGTTTAAAATCAACCGCGCCACATGCCGCTGGTCATACCCATGCCCCGCCAGCTCGCGCGCCAGCCGGTCGAGCAGCTCCGGATGCGAGGCCTCACCGCCCGCGGCATCCCAGTCATCCACCGGATCCACCAACGCCCAGCCCAGGTAACGCTGCCACAGGCGGTTCACCAGCACCTTCGCGAACCGCTCATTGCGCGGGCTGGTCACCAGCGCCGCCAGGCGCTCCCGGGAATCGGCCGGATCCCGCAACACACCCTCCCCCACCGCGTCGTCCGGCACCAGCTCCGGGAACGGCCAGCGCGGCGCCACCTCGGACCCCGGCGGCAGGGTCACCCGCACCTTCTTGCCCAGCACTATGTTCGCGTTGGTCGGAATGGAACTGCTCGCCGGCACGGGCTGCCGGCCCCGCTTGAGCATCGCGGCCAACGCAAAGAGCTGCTCCTGCTTGAAGTCATGGTAGGGCGCATCATGACAACGCGCGCACTGCAGCTGCAGGCCCAGGAACGCCTGCGCCACAATCTGCCCCTTCTGCGCCATCGGCACGTCGTTCTCGCTGGCCAGCCCAAAACCCGCCGGGCCCCCGTAATGCGGGCTGCCTTCCATCAGGATCAATTCGGTCACCAGCCGGTCCATCGGACGGTTGTCGGCCAAGGCCTCCCGGAGCCACCAGCGGAACGGCCCCGTGTTGTTCAGCATCGGCTTCAGGATCCCCGGGTTCTCCGCCAGCACGTCCTGCCAGTAGCCCACCCAGTGATCCGCCCACCCCGGCTCGGCCAGGAACCGGTCCACCGCCCGCCCCCGCCGCCCCACCCCCGTGTCGCGCCGAAACGCCTCCACCTGCGCCGGGGTCGGGATGGTCCCCACCACGTCCAGCGCCAGCCGCCGCAAAAACGCCGCGTCGTCCACCACCGGCGCCGGCGTCATCCCCGCCGCCTTCAGCCGGGCTTCCACCAACCGGTCCACCGTCTCGGCATCCGGCACCCCGCCGCCCGCCGCCGCCATCAACCGCCGCGCCTGCTCATGGCGGCGCTCCCAATACGACGTCTCCCCCGCCGAGGCCTCCGCCCGCCGCACCCGGTCCGCTCCCGCCCAAAACCCCCGCCGCTCCGCCTCGTGCGCCGCCCACCCTTCGTCCGTCAGCCAGACCCGCCTCCCCTCGCCCAGCAGCCGGAACCGATCCTCCCCTTCCCGGCTCCAGCTCACCGACAGCTCGCCCAACTCCGGCCGCCGCCCCTTCAACCCAATCAGGGCTTCCACCACAAACTCATGCGGCCGCCCGTCGCTCACCCAGTTGGTCAGGCCCTCCATCTGTCCGGGCTGCAACAGCCGGATGTCGGGCGCCACCGCCACCGGCAGGTCCGGCACTTCCTCATGCCCATCCGCGTTCAGGTTCGGAAACCGCGTCGACAACACCAGCCGCCCATCCACCCACAGCCGCGCCCCCGTGCGCGCCCGCAACAGCAGCCGCACCCCGCCTTCCGGCAGGGTGACCCGCGCGGACGCCCGCACCAGGAACGGGGCCTTGCGATCCACCTTCACGCCCCGCGACGAATACTTCGTCGGCGCCACCACCAGGCCCAGGACCGGCTCCTCATAACGCTCCGCCACGGCCGGCAGCGCGTTGGTGAATGGCCACGACAACTGGTCCGGCATGCCCTCCCGAATCTCCACCCGCACGCCCGCCACCGGCAGTTCGCCCGCCGCCGGCGGCGCCCCCGCCGCCAGGCAGCCCGCCGCCGCCCACACCACCCCCCACCACACGGCAGGGCGCCGCCACGGCTGAAGGGAATCCCGGACGTTCACAGGAGGGAAATGGGTCGCGCAGAACCTACGCCGGTCGCCCGCCGGTTTCCAAGCGGGAAACCGCCAACGCCGGCGTCGCCACGCGCGGGCCGGCCATTGACGCCCCGCCACGTTTCCATTCTCCTCAGCCCATGCGTTTCCCTTGCTTCCGCCTCGCCGCGCTGGCCGTGGCGCTCCTGCAGACCCCCTGCCCCATGCGGATCCCCGCCGCCCCGGCCCCGGTCGTGGAAACCGGCACCCCGGAGGAACTCCTGCGCAAGGCCGGGGAAAGCGCCCGCGCCGGCAACCGCACGGAAGCCATCGCCATCTGCACCCAGGTGCTGCTCGGCTCCCCCGAGCACCGCAACGCCCTCGCCCTGCGCGGCCGCCTCTACAGCGACGCGCGCCAGGATGAGCCGGCCGTCGCGGACTTCTCCAAGCTGCTCAAGCTCGATCCCAAGGCCACCGGCATCTACCAACTGCGCGGCTGGTGCCAGTTCCGCCTCGGGCGCTTCCCCGAATCCATCGCCGACTTCGACAAGGTCATCGAACTGCGCCCCGATCAGGCCCCGCACCACTGGCAGCGCGGCATCGCCCTCTATTACGCCGGGCGTTACGACGACGGCCGCAAACAGTTTGAGCTGCACCAGACCGTGAACCCGCGCGATGTGGAGAACGCGGCGTGGCATTTCCTCTGCACCGCCCGGCAGTCCGGGGTGGACAAGGCCCGCCGCGGACTGATTCCGATCGAGGGCGATCCCCGTGTGCCCATGAAGGAGGTGCAATCCCTCTTCGCCGGCAAAGCCCAACCCGCCGACGTCCTGGCCGCCGCCAAGGCCGCCCAGACGGGGCCCGACCGCAGCAACGACGGGCTGTTCTACGCCCACCTCTACCTCGGGCTCTACCACGAGGCGACCGGCGACGCCCCCAAGGCCCTCGAGCACATCCTCAAGGCCGCCACGGAATTCCAGGCCGACCATGCCATGGGCGACGTCGCCCGCGTGCACGCCCGGGTGCTGCAGCCGAGAAAAAAGGGTGGGAAATGAGGAAGGGGGGAAATAGTCCCGTCCGTCCTGGCGCCGCGGACCAGACCGCGGATTTCGCCGGCTCGGATTAGCCCCCGGGGTTCGGGCGTTCGGCCCTCCGGATTCCGGCGGCCGCCTCAGCCGAGGTCTCGCATCACCGCCGCCATGTCGAGGGCGGTGTGGGCGGCCTCAGCCCCGCGGTTGTGGTCGCGGCTGAGGCACCGTTCCCGGGCCTGCTGCTCGTTCTCGAAGAGGAGCACCTCATGAATGACGGGCACCCCGTGCTGGACCTGGATCTGGGACAGGGCCAGCGTGACGGCCTCGCCGATGTGCTGGGCGTGGGTGGTGGCCCCGCGCAGGATGACGCCCAGGCAGACGATGGCGTCAAAGCGGCCGGCGCGGCCCTGCCCGCCGGCGAGGCGGGCGGTCACGACCGGAATCTCGTAGGCACCCGGCACCCGGACGACCTTGACCTCGCCGGCCCCGGACCGGCGTAGCACGGCCTGGGCGGCCTTGAGCATGCCCTCGACGTAGCGGGCGTTGTAACGGGAGGCCACAATGGCGAAGCGCGCGCCGGCGGGCCGGCGGGCGCGGCGGGAGGACTGCACTTTCTTGAGCATGGCAGGGGGCAAGACTGCCGGTGATCCGCCGGGAAACAAAGGTCAAAAACCGTGCCGGCGGCGGGCCCGTTCCTCCCGGGCCAGTTCGCGCTCGCGCAGCATGGCGAACAGGACGGGCGTGACCACCAGGATGTGCAGGAGGCTGCTGACCATGCCGCCGATGACCGGGGCGGCCAGCGGCTTCATCACCTCGGCCCCGGCGCGCACGCTCCACATGATGGGCAGGAGGCTGGCCACGATGGTGGCCACCGTCATGACCTTGGGCCGCAGGCGCAGGCGGGCGCCCTCCTTGACCGCGAGCACCAGGTCCGCCCGGGTGAAGGCCGTCCCGCATTCCGCCCGCCGCTTCTTCAGCATTTCCTCGAGGTAAACCACCATGACCACCCCGGTCTGGATGGCGGTGCCAAACAGTGCGATGTAGCCGACGCCCACGGCCGCGCTGAAGTGGTAGCCCAGCAGACGCTGCAGGAACACCCCGCCGGTCAGGGCAAAGGGCACGGCCAGCAGCACATGCGCAGCCTCCATGGCCGACCCATACACCACGTAGAGCAGCAGGAAGATGATGAGCAGCACCGCCGGGACGATCAGCCGCATGGTGTCCCAGAACCGCAGCTGGTTCTCGTATTCGCCGCTGTATTCGACGGTCATGCCCCTGGCCAAGGGCACCTCCGCGGCCACCCGGCGCTTGACCTCCTCGACAAACCCGCCGAGGTCGCGCCCCTGCACGTTGGCCTGCACGAACACCCGCAGCCGGCCGTTCTCGCTGGCAATCTCGCTGGGACCCGTCGCGCGCCGAATCGTGGCCACCTGCCCCAGCGGGATCTGCCGCCCCCCGGGGCCGGCCACCAGCACCTCCCCCAGCCGCTCCAGGTCGTCCCGCTCGTCCCGCGCCAGGCGCACCTGGATGGGAAACCGCGCGCGGCCCTCGATGGTCGTCCCCACATTGCGCCCGCCCAGGCCGGCCTCCACCGTCTCCAGCACGTCCTGCGCGCGCAGCCCGTAGCGCGCCAGCGCCGGCCGATCCACCTCGATCTCCAGGTAGGGCTTGCCCTGCACCCGCGACGGGGCCACCCCCACCGCCCCGGGCACGCCCCGCACCACCCGCTCGACCGCAAAGGCCTTCTGCTGCAGCGCCTCCAGGTCGTCGCCCAGGATCTTCACCCCCAACTGCGCCCGGATGCCCGTGCTCAGCATCAGGATCCGGTTCTCAATCGGCTGCAGGAACCCCGGCACATACCCCGGCACCTGCGTCAGCGCGGCCGTCAGTTCCTCAACCAGCTTCTGCCGCGTCATGCCCGGACGCCAGGCCGGGTTGCGCCTCATCCGCCACCCGTCCGCCACCCACTCCGGCTTGAGCAGAATCGTCGTCTCAATCATCTCGACCGGCGCCGGGTCCGTCGCCGTCTCCGCCCGGCCCAGCTTGCCCGCCACGCTGGCGACCTCCGGCACCTCGCTCATCACCCGGTCCTGCCAGGCCATGATGCGCTTCACCTCCGTCAACGACGTGCTTGGCAGCAGGACCGGCATGAACAGCAGCGACCCCTCGTCCAGCGGCGGCATGAACTCGCTCCCCATCCCCTGCAGCAGGGACGCCAGGCGCGGACTGCGCGCCGCCCATCCCTCCACCCATCCCCGCGGCAACCCGACCACCAGCACCACCGCCAACCCCAACAGCCCCGCCGCCCCCGCCAACACCGTCCGCCGCCAGCGCAAGGCCCAGTCCAGCACCGGGTCATACACCGCCATCAGGACGCGCATGATCCAGTTGCGGTCCTCCGCATGAAACGGCCCGCGCACCAGGACCGAGCACAGCACCGGCACCAGGGTCACCGCCAGCAGGGTCGCCCCCACCATGGCAAAGGTCTTCGTGTAGGCCAGCGGATGAAACAGCTTCCCCTCCTGCCCGGTCAGCGCAAACACCGGGATGAAGGCCAGGATGATGATCGCCATGGCGAAGAAAATCGGCCGCCCCACCTGGCACGACGCCTCCCGCACCACCTCCCAGGTCTCCGCCGGCGTCAGCCGCACCGCCCCGCCGGCCCCTCCCGCGCCCCCGGCCGCCGCCGCCTTCGCCTGCTCGGCCTGCTCGCAGCGCCGCAGCACGTTCTCGGTGATGACAATCGCCGCATCCACCAGCACCCCGATGGCGATGGCAATGCCCGAGAGGGACATGATGTTCGAGCTGATGCCGAACTGTTCCATCAGGATGAACGAAATCAGGATGGAGGCCGGCAGCGGCAGCGTGACGATCAGGATGCTGCGGAAATGCCAGAGGAACAGGATGTGGGCCAGGGTCACCAGCAGGACCTCCTCCCAGAGCGCATGCCGCAGGGTGTCGATCGTCCGCTCAATCAGGTCGCTCCGGTCGTAGAAGGGCCGGATGCTCACGCCCGGCGGCAGGCTGGGCGCGATCTGCGCGATGCGCCCCTTCACGCGCTGGATGACCTCGCGGGCGTTCTCGCCCGTGCGCATCACCACGGTCCCCCCCACCACCTCCTGCCCGTTGATGTCCAGCGTGCCACGCCGGAAATCCCCGCCCACCTCCACCGTCGCCACGTCCCGCAGCCGCACCGGCACGCCGTCCCGCTCCATCAGCACGATCTCCTCCAGGTCGGCGGCGTTCCGCACCAGGCCGAGCCCGCGCACGACAAACTCCATGCCGTTCTCCTCAATCACCTTGCCGCCCACGTTCAGGTTCGAGCCGGCCACCGCGTCCATCACCTCGGCCAGGGTCACCCCCACGGCCCGCATCTTGCGCGAGCTCACCTCCACCTGGTACTGCCGCACAAACCCGCCAATGCTCCCGACCTCCGCCACGCCGGACACCGCATTCAGCTGGTAGCGGATGAACCAGTCCTGCAGGGCCCGCAACTGGCCAAGGTCATAGCCGCCCGTCCCGTCGGCCCGCGGCGGCACCGCCGCCGGATCCACATGCAGGTAATACTGGTACACCCAGCCCAGCCCCGTGGCGTCCGGCCCCAGCTGCGGCACCACCCCGGGCGGCAACTGCGCCGCCAGCAGGTTCAGCCGCTCCAGCACCCGCGTGCGCGCAAAGTAGTTGTCGATGCGATCCTCGAAGATGATGGTCGCAATCGAGAACCCGAACATCGAGGTGGCCCGCACCGACTTCACCCCGGCCAATCCCTGCAGGTTGACCGAGAGCGGATAGGTCACCTGATCCTCCACCTCCTGCGGGGAGCGCCCGGGCCAGTCGGCAAAGACAATCACCTGGTTCTCGCTCAGGTCCGGGATGGCGTCCACCGGCGTGCGCTGAATCGCCCGCACCCCCCACCCCACCAGGAACAGCGCCCCGCACAGGACGAGGAACCGGTTCCGCAACGACCACTCAATGACACGCTGGATCATGGCTGTTCAGGGTTTCACTTCACTGCCGCAATCCAGCATCTCCGCGCCGAAATACGGGTTGCGCACCTCGGCCTGCAACTGGAGCCACTCCGCCGTGCGCGGCGCCCCGGGGAAGGCGTCGGCCGTCATGGGACAGCGGAACACCTTGATCGACCGGAACCCCGCATCCGCCCGCCACAACCGCTTGGCCAGCGCCACCGACGCCTGGCTCAGCGGGTGGAAGGCCTGCCGCGCCGCCTTCAGGTCGGCCGCCTTGGCCGGCGGCCCGGCCGGCAACACCGCCAGCGCCGCCTGCCACGGACTGTCCGGCGCAAAGGCCCGCCGCAACCCCGGCAACGCCTCGGCCACCTGCGGCGCCAGCGCCGCATAGTCCCCCAGGCGATCCCCCGCCAGGGCCGCCGTCACGGCGTCCACCCGGCGGAGAAACTCGCGCAGCGCGGCGCCCTGCCCCTCGGTCAGCGCCGGCCACGCCTCGGCCCCTGCCGCCGGCGCCGCGGAGGCCGCGTCTCCCGATCCAGGCTCGGCCACACCCGCGTTCAACTGCGCCTGGCCATCAATCAGGAGGTTGCCCTGCGTGACCACCCGCTCCCCCTCCGCCACCCCCTCCAGCACCTCCCAGTGCCGGTCCCCCACCCGGCCCAGGCGCAGCCGCCGCTGCTCATACGCCCCGCCCCCGCGATCCACATAGGCCACCGCCTGTGGACCCGGCGCCAGCACCGCCGTCCGCGGCACCGCCAGCACCTCCGGCAGTTCCACCCGCACCTCCGCCTCCGCATACAGCTTGTGGAACAATTCCCGGCGCGCCGCCCCGTTCGTGGCCACCACCGGGTTGGGCAGTTCCACCCGCACCTTGGTGCTCCGCGTCATCTCCCGCAGGTTCGGGTCCAGGAAGGCCACCTTCCCCTCAAAGACCCGCCCCGGCACCGCCGGGGTCGTCACCCGCACCACCTGGCCCAGCCGCAGCCACGGCAAGTCGCGCTCATAGGCGTCGAACAGGAACCACATGGTCGAGAAGTCCGCGATCTCGAACAGCTTGTCGCCCTCCTTCACATACTGCCCCTCATAGACAAAGCGCTGCACCACGGTGCCGCTGACCGGCGCCGCCAGCTCCGTGTGCATCGCCTCCTCCCCCTTGCCCGGCAGGGCCTCGATTTGCGCCGCGTCCAACCCCAGGCGCAACAGCCGTTGCCGCGCCGCGGACACCAGGTGCGCCCGGTCCGCCGCCAGCGCCGCCCCGCCCTCCGCACGGGCCCGCCAAAGCGCCACATACTCCCGCTCGGCCGCCAGCAGCACCGGGCTGAACAGGGTGGCCAAGGGCTGCCCCGCCACCACCTCCGCCCCGACATGATTCACCCCGAGGCGATCAATGCGGCCGTCCACCACCGCCGAGACCACCCGATGCCGCGCGTCGTTGTCGTCAATGGTCCCCGCCACCCGCAGCACCCGCTCCAGTGGCCGGCGCCGGACCTCGTCGGTCTGCACATGCAGCACCTGGATGCTGTTCGACCCCAGCGTGGTCACGCCCGCGCCGGCGTCCAGCCCTGCCTGGCCCTCAAACACCGGCGACAGTTCCATCCCGCAAATGGTGCAGCGGCCCGGCTGGTCGGACTTGATCCAGGGATGCATCGCGCTCTGGTAATAGAGCACCTTCCGCCCCCCCTCCCCGGCCGCGGCGGCCGGACCCGGGCCGTGGCCCGGCCAGTATCGCGCGGCCAACCAACCCACTGCACCCGCCACCACCGCCACCAGCAGCATCCTCGTTTTCATCGCTCAGTCTCCTTTCCGCCGGCCCCCGCCTGCGCCAGGGCCAGCACCGCCTCAAAATCCGTCACCCCGCAGGCCAGGGCCAGGTCGCTCAGCACCTGGTGCTGCTCCGCCACCGCCCGGACCAGCGACCACTGCGATTCCAGCCACATCCGGCGCGCGTCCATCACATCCACAAACAACCCCCGGCCGTTCAACCACCCGGCCCGTGCGCTCTCCAGCGCCAGTTGCGCCCGCGGCATCAGGTCGTCCCGCTGCAGCAACGCCTCCCGCCGCGCCGCATCCAGCGCCGTCACCAGCCGGCGCAACTCCGCCTGCAATGCCTGCGCCTGGTCCTTCGCCTCCAGTTCCACCGCCTCCAGGCGCGCCCGGTCCCGGGCTTCCTCGCTGCGATACCGCCCCGCATTCAACCACGGCAGGCTCAATCCCACCGTGAACAGCCCCTCCCGGAATCCCCCGTCGCCACTGTACTGCCGGCCTTCCACCCCCGCCATCACCTCGGGCCAACGCGCCTTGCGCGTCACCGCCACCTGCGCCTCGGCCGCCTCGATTTCGCGGGCCAACACCCGCAGCCGGGGTTCCTGCGCCAGCGCCTGCCGGAACAACCCCTCCACCTCCCCCACCGCCGGCGCCACCGGCGGCAAAACCAACGACGGCAACCCCGAACCCGCCGACCCCGCCAGCAACCGGTTCACCTCCACCGCCGTCTGCTCCCGTTGCCGCGCCTCCGTGCGCAGGCGCTCCGCCCGCCGCGACCGCTCGCTCTGCAACCGCAGCACATCCACCTGCGACGCCGTCCCCGCGCGGTAACGCTCTTCCGCCATCACCACCATGGCGTCCAGCCAGGCCAGATCCTGCCGGCCCAGTTCCAGCCAGCGTTCCTCCGCCGCCGCCTGAAACAACAGGCGCGCCAGGTCCCGCCGCCACACCTCAAACTGCGCCTCCTGCCGCGCCAGGGTCGCCCCGGCATCCGCCTGCGCCACCCGCCGCGCCGCCTCCGGACGCCCAAACAGCGGCAGCTTCTGCTCCACCCCGTAGCTCAGGTCCCCCTCCTCCTCCAACCGCGGCCCGCGCCCCGAGGCGACAAAGCCGCCCAGCCGAAACTGCGGGTCCTCCCAGGTCCGCACCGCATTGGTGGCATGCTCCGCCGCCCGGACGCGCGCCGCCAACGCCCGGAGGCCGGGATGCTGGGTGCGCATCCGGGCCGCCCACTGCTGCACTACCTCGCCGGAAAGCCGCACGGGCCCGGACGTCAACCCCGGCGCGGAGCCCTCCGCCGCGGCCAGCAGGCCGCCGGAACCCGCCAGCACCCAACACCCCACCCACCAACCAAAAAGACGCGTCTTCATAACCGTTCACCGCCAAGAGGAGATTCAGGGAGCGCAGGAAACAACGATGAGCCCGCGACGTGCCTGCGCGGGCACACCACGGGCCTACCGGGGGGGACGGCTCAGAGAAGCAGGGCGCAATGCCGCCGGAAAAGGGGCGGCACGGCAACCCGGAGGATGACGGGGGTGGAAGGGGAAACGGGGACGAGACGGCACGCGGCCCCGGCCCACCCGCTCAGGGAAGGCCGGGCGGGTTGGCGGGCGGGAGCGGACTCGCGCTGGACCGCCGAGGCCTGCGCCGCCTGGGTGGGGGAGGTGGGGGCCCTCTCGGGCATCCCGCACGCACGCGTCGCGCACCCGCAACCGCAGCAGGTCCGCGGCGCCTCCGCCGGATGCGGCGCCATCAACGCCCACGCCTGCCCCAGGCAGAGCAGCAGGCTGAAGAGTATGGCGACGGGCACGCGCACGGTTGGGAAAGGTTATTTCGCGTCCTTTTTGCGGCCCGCCTCAATCTTGGCCAGATACTTGGCCGTATCCTGGTTGAACTTCTTCAGGCAGGGCTTGCAGCAGAGTTTCACTTCCTGCCCCTCATGCACAAAGGTGTAGGGCTTCATGCTGGGGTCGGCCCCCAGCTTCTCATCCGACACCACACAGGTCGTCAGCGGATAGGGCTTCACCTGCTTCTTGTCCGCCGCAACGCCCGCCAGGGGAGCGGCAGCCAGGGCGGTCACGGCCAGGAGAAGGGGGAAAAGAGGGGCTTTCATGGTCGGGAATGAATTCAATTCAACAATACAGGAATACATAAACCGCCCCTCCCCCAAAGCCAAAGCAAAGTTTTGACCCTTTCTTGCCCGCACCCCCATCACCGGTTTCCCGGCGCGAGGATGAACTCCATCAGGTCGGCCAAATCCTGCGCGGTCAACCCGGCCTCCAATCCCTCGGGCATCAGCGAACGCCCGGGCCCCTGCAGCGCGGCCAGGTTCGACCGCGCGACCGTCACCTCCGCCCCCCCGGCCAACCGCAGGGTCACGCCGTCCTCCCCCTGCGCCACCAGCACGCCCGTCAGGCTCTCGCCATCCCGGGTCTCCGCCGTGTAGGCGGCAAAGTTCGGCGCCACCTCCCGGTTCGGATCCAGGATCCCCAACAACAATTTCTCCCGGCCGCCGCCCCGCAGGGTGGCGAGGTCCGGCCCCACGGCCTGCCCCACGGCCCCCGCCCGATGACAGGTGGCACAACGGGCCTGGAAGATCGGTTCCCCCGCCCCCGCCCGGCCGGCCAACGCGAGCGCAGGCTGATAGGCCTCCACCACACCCGCCCGCGACGCGGGATCCGCCTTCCCCAACACGGCCTGCGCCAAGGCCCGCACCGAGCCATCCGCATGGGAACGCAGGGCCGCCACCTGGGCCGGGGACAACTCGCCACGCGGCACTCCCCCCGCACGCATGCCCTCCAGCAGCAGCCGGGTCCACGCCGGACGCCGCAACAGGCGCGGCAGGACCTCCGCCCGCATGTCCGGGGCCAGTTGCGGCCACGCGCGCAGAACCTCGGCCCCAAAGCTCCCGCCGGCCGCCGCCTCCAGCGCCTGCAGGGCCTCGCGGCGGTAGACCGGCAGGGCCTTGGGTTGGACGGCCATCCAGAGGAGGTTGGAGCGCACGTCAGGCTGATCCGCCAAACCCAGCAGTCGAATCGAGGCGACCCGGGGTTCCTCAAACGCGCGCAGGGTGAGGCCGGGCAACGTCGCGTTGGTCAGCGACTCCCGCAGCATGGCCTGCCAGTCGGGCCCATCAACCGCGCGGGCCAGGGAATGTCCCCCCTGCTGCAGGCCCTGCTGAAGCCCCACCATGAGCGCGGCACGCGCAGACAGAGGCCGGGCGCGCGCCATGGCCACCACCCGCCGAACCTCCGGCCCCGGCCCGCCAACCCCAATGGCCCGCGCCAACGCCCCCAGGCCAGCCTGCTCCGCCGGCGCCCACATCGAACCGGGCGGCCCGGCAGCCAAGCCCTCGAGAAAGTCCATCCGCTCGGACCCCAGGCTGTTCACCAGCGCCGGGACCAGCCACGCCAGATCGCGCTCGGCGATCGCCGCCTCCGCCGGCCCCAATCCCTTGCCCGCCGCGAACTGCGCGTCCCAAAACCGTCGCAACACCGCCGCGCGACCCGGCCCCGGCCAACTTCCAAGGGTCAGCACAAACTGCAGGCCCCACGACGACGGCACGCGGGCCGCCCCCGCCAGCTCGGCGTGGCCCCGCAGCACCTCGCGCCAGGACTCCGGCAATTCCGCCAACAGGGGTCCCGCCCGCCGCAGGGCCTGCACGGCCACCGCCTCGCGTCCCTCCGCCGAGAACCCCCACGCGGCCGCACCCAGGTTCGTGCCCAGCCAGGGGATGACGTCGGCCGAGGTCAACCGGCCCTGGCCCGCCAAGGCCGACAACGCGTGCAGCACCCCCAGGTGACGCCCCTCCGCCGGCACATCCGGCGCCGGCGGTTGCGCCAGGAGCGCGCGCAGGGCCGGCGCCGCCGCCGGATCCTGCCGCTCGTGCAGCAGGCGCGCCGCGGTGTCGCGCGTCCAACCGTTGGCATGGCCGAGCAAGGCCACCCACTCCGCTGTCCCCAGGCGCCCCAGGCGCGGCGCCGGGGGACGGCGAAAACCCTCGGGCACCACCCGCCAGATCCGCCCCCGGGCGCTGCCGCTGTTCAGGTCCAGGTGCTTCTTGATGCCGGCCGGCAGGGACCACGGATGCTCGATGACCTCGCGATACATGTCCACCACGAGCAGGCAGCCATCCGGCCCATTGGCCAGTTGCACGGGCCGGAACCACGTGTCCGTGCTCGCCAGGAACTCCGACCGGGACTCGTCGTCCGCGCGATCGCCGCGCCGCCGCAGTCCGTCCGGGCGCAGTTGCTTGCGATGCACCAGGTTGCCCCCGGCATCACCAATGAAGGCCGCGTCCCGGTATTCCGGACCGTAGGCGTCGCCGCGGTAAAGGGTCACCCCCGTCGCCCCCGTGAAATAACCGCTCGCCCGTCCGCCCCCTTCGATGGGCCCCTTCACCTGCCCGCTCACCCGCCACCGGGTCCGCAGCACCCGCCACGGTTCCTCCGGGCTGATGCGATACACCTCCGCCGCCGGGCCGTCCGCCGCAATGCTGACCCGCGCCGGCGGCAGCGGCAGCACCGACCACGCCCCGCCCCCCGGCCCCTCGCCCTCAACCGGCAGGACCTGCTGCAGATGGTCGCTGTTGCTGCAGACAAACTTCCGCCCGGCCGCGTCAAAGCTCATCCCATGCTGCCCGCCGCCGCTCTCCGCGCGCAGGTCCAGCCTCCGCGGATCAAAGGAAAAATCACGCCCGCGCAGTTCCACCGGGCCCGCCCCCCGCCCCGCCCCGCCCCCGGACCGCGCGAGCCAGGCCCGCACAAAGGGCGAGTCCACCCGCCGCACCTTGCCCCCGCTGAAACTGGCCGCCCCATGCAGCCGGTTCTCCAGCGTCCACTGGAACGAGTTCAGCAGGGCCTGCACGTTCAACTGGTTGGTGGCAAACGGCGCATACTCGCTGGCAAACCCCGTGAACACCGGCTCGCGCACGTCGGCCACCCCGTCGCCATCGGTGTCCTTCAAATACAGGATGTCCGGCGTCACCCCCACAAACACCCCGCCCTCCCAGCACGCCACCGCCGTCGGCCACGGCAAATCCCCGGCGAACACGGTGCCCTTCTCAAAACGCCCGTCGCCGTCCGCATCCTCCAGCCGCCGCACCCGGCCCAGCCGCTCGGGACGCCGCTCGGAATAGTCCCGCATCTCCACCACATACAGCCGGCCCTCCTCGTCAAAACTCACCGCCACCGGGCTCACCACCACCGGCTCGGCCGCCGCCAACTCCAACCGGAAACCCGGGCGCACCCGGAAGGTTCCCGCGGCCGCCTCCACCGCCGTCGCCGGTGTGCGCGGCAGTTCCCCCGGACCCGCCTCCGGCTCCGCCGCCCCGGCCGACCCCGAACACCCCGCCGCCAAGGCGATCACCCCGGCCAGCCGCACGGCCGCGCCCCATCGCGTCTGCAACCAACCCTCAGGCGTCCTCGTCCTCATCCTCGGACTCCCGCTGCGCCTCCAGCGTCAGGCGATCCTGCTCATCAAAAAAACGCATCGCCCGGTGAATCAGCCACCCCCCGCAGGCCAGCACCACCACGGCCAACAGGGTCCCAATCAACACCTCCATCCGCCCCTGCGCCCCCACGTTCTTCAGCGAACGCGCAAAGGCCACCACCGTGCCCACCCCGCACAGGGTGCCAAACACGATCACCAGGCGCTTGAAAAACCGCCGCTGGACCTCGTCCCGGCCGGCCAGGGTGTCGGACTCCACATCCGCACGGGCCATCACCGCGCAAAAGAACCAGGACGCCGCCGCCGTGAGCAGAAAGGTGAGGACGGCCCCAAACCCCACCTCGATGCGGAGGTTGGGATGCACCTCCTTGAGGCTGTAAAGAAATCCCGCCAGGGTGCCCATGCCCACCGCGCTGGAAATCTTCACCACGAAGAAGAGATCGCGCTCGTTCTTCTCCGGCGACGGCATGGGGCTGGGCGGTCGGGCCATGGTTCAGGGCGGGACGTAGTATGGCCGGACGGCACGAAAAACCAAACAAGAGTTGGAGAAGAGTTAACAAGTGAGCGGATGAGTGAGTGAGCGAGTGGGGACATGGAGTGCGGCTGCGCAGCGGCCGCTTTTGGCGCGCCAGCGGAGTTGGCGCCACCCCAACCACCCGAAAGCGGCCCTGCACCCCCTGTTACCGTCGCTGGCTTAAAACCCAGACCAGGATTCTTCCGCCCCCCCCAACGCCTGGCCTGGAGTGCGTCCGCACTCCGTGGCTACTCCCTTCGGTCATCCTTGCTGGACCGCATGGGTGATTTCGGGCCCATCCCGACCCCTGCTTTGCACTTTTTCCCAATTCGTCTGTCTGCAAACCCGTCCCGCAACGTTTCCCGGCCAGCATGCCTCCACTCGCTCACTCACTCATCCGCTCACTGATTAACTTTCTTCGCCTTCTTGACCCCGGCCCCTGCTGGTGTCAGGTTGCCCTTGCTCCCTGGGGGCGTACTGGTTTCGACCATGCGAACACGCCAGAGGCGGCATGCCGAGGACGATGCGTTGGCCTCGTTAATCATCGCATCAAACAAAACCGCTAACACTGAGTTGGCTCTCGCGGCCTAAACGCCCGCGACGTTCCCGGGTGGACGCCTGCTACGCCTGGAGAACGCTACAGCAGGCATGGCCGGAGGCGGGGACCGCGCGCCGACGGCCGAGACTATTTCATGCGGACTAAGCAGTGGGACTCGAGTTCGGGCGCCATCCCATAGCCGACAACATATCCCGGACTAAGCATGTAGTCGCGGCTGGCAGGTCCGTCTGGGACGCGGGTTCAACTCCCGCCGCCTCCACCATTTTCCCCTTCCCCATCCCGGCCAGGGCCGGGTCCTGGCTCGGGCGCGAACCGCGCGCTCCGCCCCCCCTCCGATCGTCGCGGCCGCAGGCGGGCCGGTCCCGGGGCCCCGATTTCGACGCTTGCCCCCCGCCCTGCGCCTTGCCTAGCGTCCCGCCGAAACCTATGAGCCTTCAGCATCGCCTCCTCCTTTCCGCCATGATGTTCCTCCAGTTTTTCATCTGGGGGTCGTGGTATGTGACCGGGCCCAACTACCTGTCCACCATCGGCTTCAAGGCGGAGGACTTCGGCACCATGTATTCCGTGGGGCCCATCGCGGGCATGATCGCGCCCTTTTTCGTGGGCATGATTGCCGACCGGTTTTTCCCCGCGCAGGTCGTGATGGGGGTGATGCACCTCCTGGGGGCCGGCTTCATGTATTACGCCACGACGCTGATGACGGGCGCCAACCCCTCCCCGGGCGCCATCAACACGATGTTCTTCGCGCACATGCTGACCTATTACCCGACCCTGGCGCTGACCAACACCATCGCCATGAAGTGCATGACCAACCCGGAGAAGGAGTTTCCCGGCATCCGCGTGCTGGGCACCATCGGCTGGATTGCGGCGGGCCTCACCCTCACGCAACTCAAGGCGGACACCTCCCTCGGAATGTTTCACCTGACCATCGGGGCGGGCGTGCTGCTGGGGTTGCTGAGCTTCGCCCTGCCCCACACCCCGCCGACGGCCACGGGCCGGGTCAGCATCGGCCAGATCCTCGGCTTGGACGCGTTCAAGCTGCTGCTGACCAACCGCAGCTACCTCATCTTCATGGTCGCCTCCACCCTCATCTGCATTCCGCTGGCGTTCTATTACCAAATCACCAGCCGCATCGTGGAGATGGGCGGCCTGCCCATCGGCCAGACCATGAGCTACGGGCAGATGTCGGAAATCTTCTTCATGCTGGTGATGCCGTTCTTCTTTGCCCGCCTGGGCGTGAAGTGGATGCTGGCGGTGGGCATGCTCGCCTGGGTCACGCGCTACGGCCTCTTCGCCGTCGGCGCCCCCGACGAGGTGGCCTGGATGATCATCGGCGGCATCCTCCTGCATGGCATCTGCTACGACTTCTTCTTCGTGACCGGCCAGATTTACACCGACCAGGTCGCGCCCAAGGGAATCCGCGCGCAGGCGCAGGGCATGCTGGTGCTGTTCACCCTGGGCCTGGGCATGTTCATCGGCGCCCAGGTCGCCGGAAAAATCGAGGCCCAGCACACCACCCCCGCCTCCAAGGCCCAGGCCGAACTGGTCACCACCAAGGCCCGCGAGGCCGCCGCCCTGTCCGAGGCCGTCGCCAAGGCGGACGCCGCCGCCAAGCCCGCGCTGGAGGCGCAACTCGCCCGGGTGAACGAGGAGAAGGCCGCCGCCCGCAAGGCGGAGCTCAAGGCCATCGAGTGGAAACCCCTCTGGGCCAAGCCCGCCCTCTTCGCGGGGATCATCCTCCTGGTTTTCCTCGCCCTCTTCCGCAATCCAGCCGCATCCACGCAGGCCCCATCCCGGAGCTGACCGCGGCAAGCCGCCACCAGTCCGCGCACGGTTCACCGCAGGCGCTGGACCCGGCCGTCCATCGCGATGGCCACCTCCGCCGCGCCCGGCGGGATGTCGACCGTGGCGTGGAGTCCCCCCGGCCAGCGCACTTCAACGCGTTCCGGCCCGCCCGCCAGGACCACCACGGCGCTGTCCTGGGACGCATAACCGGAACCCGCCAGCACCGCGCGCGCCGGGCCGGGCATGCCGCCGCGCACCGGACGCACCACCGCCCCAAGGCCCCGGGGATTGCCCGGCGGTCCCTGCAGGCGCACCCGCAGCCCAGGCCGACCCCGCTCGTTGCGGAACAACCGGGTCGGACCCGCATTCTGCGTCACCACCAAATCCACCCGGCCATCCTCATCGTAGTCCGCCACCGCCGCCCCGCGCTGCTCGCCATCGATGCGCAGGCCGCTCTCCAGCCCCGGCACGGCCCGAAACCCGCCCCGCCCGTCGCCGCGCAGCCACAACCCGCGCCCCGCATCCTGGCGCGACGCTTCCAGGGGCACGGCAAAGAAGTTCTGGCCCAGGAACACGTCCTCCGCCCCATCCCCGTCAAAGTCGGCCACGGCCACCGCAAAGGCCACGCTGTGCTGCGCCTCCACCGGCAGCGGACGCGCCTCAAACCGGTCACCCCGGTTGAGAAACACGGTCGTCTCCAGCACCGCGGCCTGCCGCTCCTGCCGCGGCCGATCCCCCAGCACGTCGGCCACCGAGGCGGCGGCGTAGGACCGGAAGCTCGGATGCCGCTCGGCCACAAAGGGCAGCGCCGCCCCCACCACGTCCAGCGGCCGGCTGGGCACGATCTTGCCCAGGCCACCCTCAAAGCGCGCCTCCAGCACGTCCACCGCTCCGTTCCCCCGCCAGTCTCCGTAATACAACCGCAGCGGCTGCGCGCGAAACCGCTCGCCCGCCGTGTTGCGACCCCAGTTGGACGCCAGCAGATCCAACCGGCCGTCCCCGTCAAAATCGCCCGCCGCCACCCCGTTCCACCAACCAGTCTGCCCGGCCAGCCCAGGCCACAGATCCTGCCCCGCCAACCGCCCGCGCTCATTGCGGAAAACGCGCAACGAACCCCACTCGCAGGCCAAGGCCAACTCCGGCAGGCCGTCCCCCGTCAGGTCCGCCAGCACCGCCCCGCTCACCAGGCCCAAGCCGGGCCATTCCTGCATCACCTCAAAACGGCCCTCAACAAGTCGATGGAGCCGCGACGCCGCCGGTTCCGGCCACCGCCCCGGCACCACCCGGCCGCCAAGGAACAACTCCAGCCGGCCGTCCCCGTCCACGTCGCCCACCGCGGCCGGACCAGGACTGGCATCCCACCCCGGCAATTCCTGCGCCAGTTCCACCCGGCCGGATCGCACGCTGAACAACCGGGCGGCCGGGGCACCCGCCTTGTCCTCCTCGTAGCGGGACTGCGCCACCAGGACCAGGTTCGTTCCCTCCCCCGCACCCCACCCCAGCACGGCCACCTGGTCCTCCGGCGCCTCGGCCGACGCCGGTCCCAGCCGCGCCCGGCCCAAGCCGCCCCGCCCCCGGTTCAGGAACACGCCCAACTGCCCCCCACGTCCGGTCCCCACCAGGAGATCCTCGCGCCCGTCGCCATCCAGATCGCACCACGCCACGCCCGGCCCCTGCCGATCCAGCCGATGCGGCAGCAGCGGCTGCCGCGCCAAATCGTCAAAGGCCGCCTCCACATGCCCATGCCCCAGGGCCGCCGTGACATCCGCAAACCAGGGCGGGGCTGCGCCAGCGGCAGCAGGCGTCACCGGCGGCAACGCCGGCGTGTCCGGTTCCTCGATCTCGTAAAGGCAGTTCGGCCGCAGGTCGGCCAGGCGGCTGCGCCGGCCGCTGCGCCACGCCACCTCCACCGTCAACCGGTTGGACAACGCGCCGCCCGCGAATGTCCGCAACGGCTCGTCGCTCGAGCCATACCGGCCCCCCGCCATCATCTCCTGGCTCTGCGGCAGGCCCGCGCCGGTGACGGTGAGGCGCGCCCCGATGCCCTGGGTGTTTCCCCCGCGGCCGCGCAACCGCACCGCCAACCGCGGCCCAGATGCGTCGTTCCGGTAAAGCCCCGCCGGGCCGTCCTGGTTGCTCACCACCACGTCCAGATCGCCGTCCTGGTCGAGATCCGCCAGCGCCATGCCATGCGACACGCCCGGCTCGGCAAATCCCCAGTCCACGCTCGCGTCCGCAAAGGTCAGGTCGCCCCGGTTGCGAAAGGCAAACTTGGGCGCCGGATGCGGCGGATAGATGAGCATCGGCTGCCGCGCCGCCTCCGCCGGCGGCAACTGCTGCAGGCGCCGGGCGCTGTCCCCGTCCAGCGTGTCCCGCGCATGCCCGGCCACCACCAGGGCGTCCTCCCACCCATCCAGATCCACATCGAGGAAAGCCAAACCCCAGGACCATCCCGAGGCCTCCACTCCCGCCAACTGGGCCAGCTCAGCGAAGGTGCCGTCCCCGCGGTTCAGGAACAGGGTGTTGCGCTGGACCTGCAGCCGACGCTCACCCGGCTGCCCCAGTTCCGGCGCCGGCCCGGCCGGCTCCCGCTGGCGCATCCACGTCCCATGATCGCGCGCCATCATGTCCACCACCATGAAGTCATCCAACCCGTCCCGGTTCAGGTCCGCAAAATCCACCGCCATGGAGGCCAGGCTGATCGTGCGCAGCATCCCCTCGGGCGCCAGGCGGAACCCCCCACGACCGTCGTTCAACCACAGCCGGTCCGGGGTGAAAAAGTCGTTGCACACATACAGATCCGGGGCCCCATCCCGGTTCAGGTCGCGAAACATCGCCGCCAACCCCCAGTCCCGCGGCGGCGCCGCCAAGGGCCGGCCCGCCTCGTCCAGGAACCCACCCCCCGTCCACGGCACCACCACGAAACGCCCGCCCCCTTCGTTGAGATACAGCACATCCGGCTCGCCATACTCCAGGAACCGCCCGTCCGGCAGGATCTCAATCTGGTCGCGTTCCTCCGGTCGCACCACCCGGCGCCCGGCCACGTTGAACAGCTTCAGCCCCGTGTCGCGCACGGTCGTGGTCCGGTTGTTCGCCACATACAAATCCACATCCCCCTCCCCGTCCACGTCCGCCAACGCCAGCGTCTTCGCACCCCCCTTCGCCACCAATCCCGACTCCCGCACCTCCGTGAAACGACCCCGGCCATCGTTCAAAAACAACCGGACTCCTCCCCCCAGCACCGTGACCAGCAGATCCAAATCCCGGTCCCCATCCATGTCCGCCAACGCCGCCCCCATCGAAAACACCCCCGCACACCCCACGCCCGCCGACGCCGTCACGTCCTCAAACCGCCAGTCTCCCCGGTTGCGGTAGAGCGCATTGGCATTGTCCAACCCGCAGAAAAACAGGTCGCACCAGCCATCCCCATCCACGTCGCCCAGGGCCACGCCCGACCCGTTGAGCAGGATCTGGTTGCGCGCCGCCGAGGCGTCCGAGAGCAGGTTGGTGAAGGTCACCCCCGTCCGGCCCGGTGGCATCCGCGTGAACCCGGGCCGACCGCCTCCCACCGGCGTCACCTCCGCCATCCGTCCCCCGGGGATGACCTGCCAGCGCAACTCCCCGGCCGCCACGGACCGAAGGGGGACACCCCAAAACACCAGCGCCACAACCGCCAGCCATACTGCAGCGAACAACCTCGTTGTCAGCCACTCACCCATGGGATCGGGCGCAGTATGCACCGGAAACCCCGTCCCCGACAAGACCCAGGTAGGGCGGGTCGCGCTGCAACCAACCGGCCCGTCCCGCCGGGGTCGTTCTGCAAAAAGGGCCGCCCCTGTTTCCAGGGGCGGCCCATGTCATTGGGCATTCCTTGGCGCTACTTGACCATCAGGTTGCCCCCGTTCAACTGCTGCAGGGTGGTCGATTCGCCTGGCACGACGTAGTTCGGGATGTCCATGGCGAAGTAATCCGGCTGATACACGATGGTGACGATGCCCCGCTTGTCCTTGATGGCCCTCTGGCCGCCGTCGGCCACAGAGACCTTGAAGCTGACCCCGGTCGCGCTCAGCACCCAGCCGCGCGTGTCAGCGTTCCAGCCATAGAGGTTCCCCACCCCGACCAGGTAACCGGTCGTCGTCCCGGGGATCAGGGTGGTGGTGGCCTTGGTGTAACCGGTGATCTTGCCCTTGAGCCGGTTCTTGCCGTGCCAGAGCAATTCCCCGGACACCGTCGTCCCGGTCTTGGTGGTCTTCACCTGCGCGGTGTAACCGAAGTTAATCCGGCCGCCGGCGTTGCTGCAGTAGCCACCGCCGTTGGAGGCGTCGCCGCTGCCGGCCACGACGACCGAGGCGATGGTCACGGTCGGCAAACAACTGCCCGAGCCCGCATACACGACCTCAATGTCAGCCAGCCTCACGCCTGTGGGCACGGTCCAGTTGAAGGTCGCATAGCCGCTGGCGTCGGTCACCGCGGTGCCCAACACGGTCTCGTAGCTGCCGTCGCCGTCGGAATCCCACTTGAACGTCAGCGTCTGCCCGCTCACGCAGGTGCCGCCCAGTTGCGCCTGCAGGGGCACGATCGTGGTGCCCGCCGGGAAATACATGCCGCCGGTGTAATTCAGCGTGCTCGGGTCGCCGAGGGCAAACGTGGCGGTGACGCTGAGGTTGGCCTGCACCGCGGTGTCCGTGCGCGGGTTCTGGGTGCTGTTGTCGGACCACTGGACGAAGTAATAGCCCGAGTTGGGCACGGCGGTGACAGCGGTGCCGCTGTAGTTGTAATTGACGGTCTGGTTGGCGGTCCCGCTCAGGGTGCCGTTGGCGCCGGCCGCATAGCTGAGCGTGTAGGTGTTGAGGGCAAAGCCCGCTTGCACGTTCACATTGCCGGCCACGCCGGCGTCCGTGCGGGGGTTGTCCGTCCGGTTGTCAGACCACTTGATGAAGGAACAGCCCGTATTGGGGACGGCGGTGACGACGGTGCCCGTGCCACCCGGGCAGACGTATTGCAGGCCGCTGCCGAGGATGGAGCCGTTGGTGCCGCCGGAGGTGTAGGTGAGGGTGAAGAGACCCGGCCCGATGTTCGGGCTGAAGCTGACGGATCCCGACGCCAGCACGGTGCCGCTCTTGCACCAGATCTGGTTGGTCAGCGTCCCCTGGTTGGTCCCGGTGAAGGCGACGAGGGCCTCATAGGCCAGCATGCTCACGTTGGTCGAGGAGGCCACGCCGGTGGGGTAGTCATTGGTGAAAATCGCCGTGCCATCCAGGAAAAAGACCTCGGAGAACGGCGTGTTGGTGGCGGAGAGGATCCCGGTGACCAGGGTGGACTGGCAGGGACCGATGCTGGACGGGTTGTAGGTGACCTCGGCCTTGGGGCAACCGCTGACCGCCGGCCCGAAACGGGCCGCCTTGGCACAACCGCCCATGGCGACGAACAAACTTTCGCCCTGGATGTGCATGAGCCAGGGATAGGAAACCACCATGTCGCCCGCGGTCGCCCCGGAGACGCAACTCGACCCGTTGCCTGCCTTGGAAAGCAGCACCACCGTCCCAAAGTTGGTCGAGGTTCCATCGGCCTTGATCTTCTTGATGCAATGCCCGCCATACCAGGTGCTGGTTCCGCGACAGGACACATAGACGTTGCCCTGGTCATCCACCGCCACGCCCTCCGGCAAAGCCCCGGTTGAGCCGGCAGAGGCCCCGTCGCCAATGACCACAGTGCCGCCCGCGGGGCTGTATTTATAGACCTTGTTGAGGTTGGCCACGGCGTAATACATCGTGCCAGCCGCATCAAAGGCCACCTGGCGTGGGCCCTGGTTGTTGGAAAACTGGAAGAAGTTCGTGATAATGCCGGTCTCCATGTCAATGACACGGACGTTTTCAGCATTGTAGTCGGCCACATAGAGTTTTCCATCCGGCCCAAAGGTGAGGCCGAAAGGGGTCTCAAACGTCGCATTCGTGGCCGCCCCGCCGTTGCCGGAGGACATGTTCACCCCAGGCTTGCCAGCAATGGTGGTGATGATGCCGGTGGCGAGGTTAACCTTGCGGATGACCCTTCCGCCAGGCTGACCCGGATAACCTTGCTCGGAAATGTAGAGCTCGCTTTCATCAGGTGACAGGGCCAGCCCAACGGGACCGCAGAGCGTGGCGTTGGTCGCCTGGCCGCCGTCGCCGGTCGTGTTGAACACGCCGGTCCCGGCAATGGTATAGATTTTGTCGTCCTCCCCATTGATCTTAAACACCCTCGAGCACACCAAATCCGCAATATACACATTGCCCTGAGAGTCGGGGAGAACGTCCCAGGGACTGTTGAGTTGGGCCTGGGAGGCCAGCGTCCCGTCGACTGGACAACCTGCACTACCAGTGCCGGCGATGAACGTCGATGGGCTGTTGGTCGTGACCTCGAAGGCGGGGGCCGACAACTGCGTCAGCAGGACAGCCCCGAGCACGGAGGCAGGGAGTAATCCCTGGAATAACTTCTTCATACTTCTTGCGGTGGGTTGGGTTGTGCGGTCGCGGCCTGGTTGTCGGGACTGCCATGGCAGACCGATTCAGGCCGGTTTCCCCCTGGTCACGCCCGCCGACAGGACTCCTTTGGGAGATCACGCCGGCAGACGCGGAGAGCGGGGTGGAACGGCGGCAGCATGAGTGCCGTGGCGGAGCAACGTCGATCCGGGCACCTAGGTACTGTTAAGGTACTGCGCACGTCGGAACACCGTGGCTGGATCCGCGTGGCAAGCCCTTTCCATGGGGGTGGGTCAGGTCACTTCCCCGGCGAAAGAGGCCACCCGGCGGCACGCCTTGGCCCTGCCGGCGGCAGGTGGTACGCTTGACCTATCCGGTGGGGTGTTCCTAACGTGAGCCTCGTGATCCACGTCGTCCTGGTCGAGGACAGTCCCAGTCAGCGGGCCTACTTGGAGGAAGTGCTCCGGGGCGAGCGGGATTTTCATTGGGTGGGCGGGTATGGGGATGCGGAAGCGGCCCTGGCCGGCGTGGCCTGGCAAGAGGTGGACGTGCTGATCTCGGATTTGAGCCTGCCGGGGGCTTCGGGCATCCTGCTTATTCAGCAGGCGACCCGCCTCAACCCGTCGCTGCGGGTGCTGGCGCTCACGGTGCACGACGACTCCGCCACGCTGCATGCCGCGCTGGAAGCCGGCGCCCACGGCTACGTCTTGAAGGGCGTGACGCCCCAGCGCCTCACCGAGTCCGTCCGTGACCTGGCCAAGGGCTGTTCGCCGCTGAGCCCGGCCGTGGCCGGTCACCTCGTGTCAGCCGTGCGCGGCGACAGGGACGCCCAGCAGGCGGCTGCCTTGACCCCGCGCGAGGGGGAACTCCTCCGGCTGATGGCCGCCGGGCGTAGCCACAAGGAAATCGCCGACGCGCTCAAGATCAGCCCGCACACCGTCAATGCCCACTTCAAGAACATCTACGCCAAGCTGCAGGCATCCGGACGCCAGGAGGCGCTCCAGCGGGCCCGGCTGCTCGGCTATATCAGTCGCCAGGTCTCGTAGGCTCCTGACCGGCCAGGCGATGGGCGGCCAGATCCTGGCCGCGTGGGTCGTGATGCTTGGGCTGGCCCTCGGTTGGGCGGCGGCGCCAGTGCCGCTGACCAACATGAGCGCCTTCAAGCGGCTCACCCCGCAGGAGGCAGCCGGAGGAATCCCGGTGCTCTTCCGCGGGGTGGTCACCGGCGGGGCCCCGTCCGTCGGCGAGCTCTTCGTGCAGGATGGATTACAGAGCGTCTATTTGTCCCCCAGCCAGGCGGGGTTGGAAGTTCAAATCGGCGACCTGGTGGAGGTAGCGGGGGTGTCGGTGGCGAGTTTCTCCCCCTGGGTGGCGCCGTCCCGGGTGACCCGCCTCGGCACTGCCCCCTTGCCGGCGGCCCGGCCCGCCAACGGGCAGGATCTGCTGTCGCCCGCCTTCCTGGAGTCACGGGTGCAGGTGGAAGGCGTGGTCCGGCGGGCCGTGCCGGATGTGCGCTATACCGACCCGCGCTTTGGCGGGCCTCCGATCAGCCTCGGCCTGCTCGTCTCCGGGGAACGGGTCACGGCCACCGTCTGGAAGCGCGGCCTGGACGACCAACTGCTGGGCCTCGTCGGCTCCTACATCCGACTCACCGGCGTCTGCACGCCGGTCTATAACCCGCAGCGCCAGGTGGTCCGTGGCGCCATTCACGTCACGGCCGCCGACACCGTGGAGGTGCTGGAGCCGGGCCCGACCAACCTCTTCACCCTGCCCCGCACCGCCCTCGGCGATCTCCTGAAGCACGAGGTGCTGGCGCAGCCGCACTCGTTCACGCATGTGGCGGGCGTGGTGACGGCGGTGGCCTCACCCCATTCGTTCTTCCTGCAGGACGACCGCCACACCGGGATTCGGGTGCGCACCCAGCAACCCATGCAGTTCTCGGCCGGAGACGAAGTGTCGCTGGTGGGACTGGCCCGGGCCGAGCAGGGCCTCGGGGATCCATCACTGGACAGAATCATCAGCCGGCTGGAGCGCACCCTCGTTTCGTTCACTGCCGAGCACGGCATCCGGCTCGGGAGCAAACCCCTGCCAGCCCCCATTCCGGTGACGATGGAGACGCTGGACGCCGTGACCAATCGCCACCAGCGCCTGAGCTTGGCCGCGACGGTCGCGGCGGTGGGCGAATCCCTGCTGCCCACGGACCAGCAATTGACCCTCAGCGCCGGCCGGCACCTGATCCCGGTGGTCTTTCCGTCCCCCAACCCCGGGAAACTTCCCGCCCTGGGCAGCCGCGTGCAGGTCACGGGCGTGCTGGAAGCGGTGGGGGAAACTGACGCCGAGCCCATGCGCCTCCAACTGCACGTGGCGAGCCTCGGTGACCTGGTGGTGCTGGCGCCGCCACCACCCAACTATGTGTCCCTGCTCTCCTGGGCCGTGCTGGTGGCGTGCCTCGGCGGCGCGGTGGCGCTCGCCTGGGCGTTCACCATGCGGCAGGCGGTCCGGGCGCGCACGGCCGCCCTGGCCAAGACCAATCGCGAACTGGCCGAGGCCAGCGCGGCCAAGGGCCAGTTCCTCGCCATGATGAGCCACGAAATTCGCAACCCCATGCATGCCGTGCTGGGCTTCATCCAGGTCCTGCAGCGCACCTCCCTCCCTGCCCCGCTGCGGGACATCGCTCTGCGGGCTGCCCAGTCCGGACGTGCCCTGACCCGGCTCCTGGAGGACCTCCTCGAGTTCTCCAGGGTGGAGGCCGGGCACCTGCGCCTGGAGGAGCACCCATTCGAGCTCTCCGACCTGCTGCGGCAGGTGGACGAGTCCTTTGCGGAAGCGGCCCGGCGCAAGGGATTGGACTGGCGGGTGAGGACCGAGGCCATCCCGGCGGGACGTTTCGTGGGCGACCCCGTGCGCATTGGGCAGATCCTCACCAACCTGGCGTCCAACGCGATCAAGTTCACCAGCCTCGGCAGCGTCGAGGTGCACGCGGCGGTGCGGGAGATGGACCAGGACCGGAGCACGCTGCGGCTGGAGGTCAGGGATACCGGTCCCGGGATAGCCCCCGACGCGCTGGCCAAGGTTTTCCAACCGTTTGTCCAGGCCAATGCCAGCATCCCGCACCAGTATGGCGGCACCGGCCTGGGGTTGGCCATCAGCAGGCGCCTGGCCGAACTGATGCTGGGCCGCCTCGGCGCGGAGAGCACGCCCGGCCAGGGCAGCCTGTTCTGGGTTGAGTTGCCGCTCCGGCGGACCCAGGCCGCGCTCGCCCCGCCCTGCGCAACCCTTCCCACCAATCCGCCCGGAGGACAGCCGCTCCAGGGCCGCATCTTCCTGATCGTGGACGACAATTCCTTGAACCTGGACATGATGGCGATGGCCCTGCAACAGGACGGGGCCACGACGGTCCCGGCCATCAGCGGACAGGAGGCCCTGGATCACCTGCGCCGGGAGCCACATCGCTTCGACGCGGTGCTGGTGGATATCCAAATGCCGGGCATGGACGGCTTGGAAACGACCCGTGCCATCCGCCAGGAACTCGGCCTGGTCGACCTGCCGATTGTGGCAGTGAGCGCGGGGGTGCACGCAGAGCAAATCCGGGCGGCTTTGGCGGCGGGAGCCAACAGTTTCGTGCCCAAGCCGATCGAGGTGGCTCAACTCGTCACCGCTCTCCAGTTCCAACTGCCCGCCCCGGCGAGGTCCTCCTTCCCGCCAGTGCCTGGACTGGACCTGCAGCATGCCGCCACCCACCTCAACCACAACCGCCAGTTCTT
The DNA here is from genome assembly GCA_046048995.1 of Verrucomicrobiota bacterium. Lineage (GTDB taxonomy): Bacteria > Verrucomicrobiota > Verrucomicrobiia > Limisphaerales > JADJPG01 > JBJOEZ01. The sequence goes on from JBJOEZ010000022.1 coordinate 50,001, forward strand.
CCTGCGCAGCCTGCGCCGGTTCCGGGATGAGTTTGCCACCCTGCCCCGGGAAGTGCGCGAGGCAGGGAACGCCACGCGGCCCAACGACGTGGCCGACCGCCTGCACAACCTGCGCGGCATCGCGGGCGCCATCGGCGCGCTTGCCTTGTGCGAAGCGGCGGCGACCCTCGAAAACGCCCTCCGCCACGCGGATCCGGACTGCGACCGGTTGCGGATCACGTTCGCGCACCAACTCGAGGCGTTGCTCCACGAAATCGACCGCGTGGACGACCACGCCTGACGCCCCGCCGTCTGGTCAGCGCAGCCATTGCAAACCCCAGCAGGGCAAGCGGGAGCCGCGCTTCCGCACGGGATCACTCAGCCGGAGGCTTCGTGCATTACCCGGGAATGGGGTGCACCTCTTCACCCCGAGCACCTTGGCCGAAAGGCCATCCAGCAGCGGGCCGGGATTAAACAAAAACCCGGGCCGGCGCAAGGCCGACCCGGGCTGAGGGTGTGTTCTGCGTAGGATCAGTTCTCCAACGGCGGACGCTGCGGGCGCCCACCGCCTTGGTCGCCCTGGCCACCAGGACCACCCTGGCCACCGCGCCGACCTTCACCGCCGGGACCACCCGGGCCACCCGGGCCGCCGGGGCGTTGCGGGCGGTATTCGTCCTGGGTCAGCTTGCCGTCGCCGTTCTTGTCCAGCTTGGCGAGGATCTGGCTGGCCTGTTTGATTTCCTGTTCATCGATGATCCCATCCTTGTTGGCGTCGAGGGCCTCGATGATGGGATTGCCGGGACGCTGCCCGCCGGGACCACCCTGCCCGCCGGGACCGCCGCGTTCACCGGGAGCGCCGGGACGACCCTGGCCCTGTCCACCGGGGCCGCCGGGGCCGCCGGGTCCCCCTGGCCCACCGGGTCCGCCGGGGCGGCCTTCACGGCCGGGGGGGCGCTGGCCCGGCGGGGGCGGGTTGTTGTCTTGGCCGAGCAGGAGCGGCGCGGAGACGCCGAGGGCCACCGAGAGGAGGATTAGTTGGGGCTTCATGGTGTTTGGGGGGTTGTGGTTTACGGACGGGCGCCCGCCGCCGGCCCCGCTGCGATGCAGTAGAGTTGGCGGTTGGAACGCAGGAACAACTGGCCGCCGGCGATGGCTGGCGTGGCGTTGAAGTCGGAGTCATCGCCGGCCAGGCTGTTCTGGGCGACGAGCTTGAACTCCGGCTGGGCGGCAAACACGAAGGTGCCGTTGCGCCGGCTGACGGCATAGACATGCCCGTCGGCGAGGACCGCGGAGGCATAGAACGGCTTGCCACCGCGGCCGGAAGCGGCCGCCCCTGGCAGGCGTTCCTTGAAGACCTGCCGTCCGTCCTTGGCGTCGAGGCAGAGGGCGAAGCCCGTGTCGGTGGCCACAAAGAGGCGCCCGCCGGCAATCACCGGCGAGGGCACGTAGGAGGCATTCTGGCCGGTCCAGAGGACGTGGGTCTGGGTGACGTCGCCCTTGCCGCCCAGGCGCACCGCGGCGGCGGCCAGGCGCGGGAAACCGCCGGTGACAAACGCGACGCCGTCGGCCGCCACCACGCTGGGGGAAACATTGCCGCCAATGCCGGTGGAAGCGAACCAGCGCAGCTTGCCGGTGTCCGGGTTCATCCCCCACAACTCGCCGGGAACCGCCAGGAGGAGTTCCTCACCGCTGGCGGCAGAGACCACGGTGGGCGTGCTGTAGCAGAGCTCCAGGGTGCCGCCCTCGGCTTTCCACACCTCGCGCCCGGTGGCGGTGTCGAGGGCGCGCACCGTGCGGCTTTCCTCGGAGGCGTTTACAATCAGGAGATTCTTGTGCAGGACGGGGCTGGCGCCCGAACCCCAGCGGCGGTTGCCGGATTCCTTGCCGAGGTTGACCTTCCAGAGCTGCCTGCCCTCGAGGTCAAAGGCCAGCGCGCCGGTCTTGCCGAAAAACACATAGACCCTTTCCCCGTCGCTGACCGGCGTGCTGCTGGCATACCCGTGCTCGGTCAGGTAACCCGTGTAGGAATCCTCCGGCAGGTCGGCGGCGACCGCCTGATCCCACAGGACCCGGCCCGTGGCCCGGTCGAGGCAGACCAAGTGCCGCTTGAGGGTCTCCGGGCTGCCGGTCCCCCGGCCGTCGCCATAGCCGGAGTAGCAGGTGACGAACACCCGCGCGCCCACCACGATCGGGCTCGAGGAACCCGGGCCGGGGAGGGGCGACTTCCAGGCGACGTTCTCCGTCGCACTCCAGGTCCGGGGTGGTTTCGCCCCCGCCGGCGCCAAGCCGGACCCGTTTGGCCCGCGGAACTGTCGCCAGTCGTCGGCCGCAGCCACAGCCGCCCCCGCCCGGCCTTGGGACCAACCCAGGGCCGCGGCCAGCAGCAGCCCAACCGCGGCACACGCGCGGCCCGGGCGGACCTTGTGGAATCCTTCGTTCATGGCAGGAGAATAGGACAGGTCACCTTAAGCGCGCATGAAGCCCCCGCACCGGACCGAGCCTTGCGCCCCGTGCCGCCTCAGGGCTTCACCGCGTAGGCCAGGGTCGTCTGGTAGATGCGCTTGGGCCGGTGGGAACTCTGCAACAGGTAGCGGACCACCGCGGGATCAGCCGGGCGGCAGTCGTGCCAGGCCACAATCCCGCCCGGGCGCAGCATGCGCCACGCCTTCTCGGAATCGTTGCGCACGTAGTCGGCGTTGTGGGCCCCGTCCACGAAGACGAAATCCATCTGCCCGGCATACGGCGTCTCATCAAAGGTGGCCGAGTCCTGGCGCAGGAACTGAATGCGCCCGCGCACGTCGGGGGGCACCAGGGCGCCCTTCCCCTTTTCCTGCGCAATCACGATGTCCTCGGGGTCCGTGATGGCAAAGGCGCTGCGCGGGTCGTCCTCGGGCAGGTCAAGGGTCAGGATGCGGCTGTCCGGCGGGAGGTTGAGGGCCAGTTGCGTGATGGAGATGCCCTTGTAGGTGCCAAACTCAAAGACGTGGCGGGCCTTCGCCTGCTTGAGCAGGAGGATGAGGGCGATGAACTCGAGGACGGAGATGGAGGCGTTGGTCTTGGGGATGAGCGCCAGGGTGGCGCGCTCGTCCGTGCCCGCCGGCGGGAGCAGATCCTCCACCGTGACCAGCGGGAAGGCCTGCAGGTCGAGGGCGGGGTCGGACACCTCCCCGGCCGCGTTGAGGGCCGAGCCCAGCACGTGGCTGAGCCGGCGGGGATTGCGGACGGAGACCTTCAGGAACTGCGCCACCAGGCGCGCCAGCTTCTGCGGGACATTCATGCGACAGGCTTTTTCTGGATGCGCGCGACCACCACGGGCTCGCCGAGGAACCGTTCGGACTCCGCCACCAACCGGCCCACGCCGCGGAACTCCGCCGCCAGGGAATGGCTCCGGCCCCGGCCGTCGCTCAGGATGACGTCCCCGTCCTTGAGATCGAAGTCCCATTGGTGCAGCCCGGCATAGCCCTCGGTGACACCCACATGGGCGAAGTGCCACAGGTAGACCCAGCACCCGGGCTTGACCACGGCAAACATCTGCCGGATGGCCCCCAGCGGATCGTAGCTGTGGTCCAGGGAATTGCTGGCGTAGGCCAGGTCGAAGGAGTTCTCGGCGAACTGTTCGAGGAGCTTCTCGCCGTCCCCGCGGCGGGTCAGGACCGGCGGCTGCAGGCCGATCCGCTGCATCATGGCCGCATACTCGTCGGCCAGCGGATCCACCGGCACGATTTCCACGCGCCGGCCCTCCCAGTGCTTGCCCAGCCGCGTGAGCGGCCCGGCCCCGACGTCCAGCAGGCGCACCACCGCCCCGGGGGGCGCGTCAATCAGGGCCTTGAAGGCGTCCTGCAGTTCCAGGGTGGGATTCGTCCGTTCCCGGAACTCGGATTCCACCCAGTGCCGGGCGGGATCCTGCAGGGCCTTCTCCCAGAACAGCAGTTCCTCGGGCAGCCCCTTGGCCCAGTCCTGCCCAATGAGGCGCAGGCTGCGCCAGAGGCGATGGCGGCACTCGCGGGCAAAGCGACGGACGGGGCGGAGGGCGGTGCGGGCGCGCCGGAGCAGGCTCGGTTTCTCGGGCATGGACGCGGGGAGTGTCACGATTGGGATCCGTGTTTTCCAGCACTTTCCATGGCAGGCACCGGGGCGGGCGCACCACCGCCCAGGAGCGCGGGCAGCCAGGGGCGGGCCCAGGCGGGCGCCCGTTCCAGCAGTTCAGCCCGCAGGCTTTCCTCCGTGCCCAGGCGCAGGAGCAGGCCGGCGCCGGCCACCCCGAGGAGACCGCCGAGCAGGGCAAGCCGCAGCCCGGGGTCCAGCGCGCGGGTGGCCGCCCACGCGGCGGCACCCACCGCGCCGAGGGCCAGCAGCAAGCGCAGCGAGGGCCGCGACCATCCCCAGGCCACCTCGCGCAGGGACAGCCCAAACAGGTGGCTGGTCCGCCGGAGCCCGTAGGGCAGCGTGAACAGGCAACTGGCGGCGAGGGAAACCGCCAGCATCGCGGTCACCCCGCCCCGCGGCAGCACGAGCAGCGAGGCGGCCACGAAGACAGCCCCCTCGGCCAGGTAGAGGTAACTGAGCCACCCGAACCGCTTGGTCTGGCCCACCAGCCCGACATGCGCGTGGGACACCACGCACACCACCAGCCAGGCCGCGAGCAACACGTCGTTCAACGGCGTCCAGCCCACGGCGCCGCGGGCCCAGACCTGGACAAAGGCGCCGTTGCCGGCGGCGAACCCGACAGCGGCCAGGACCGCGACCGAGGTGGAAAGCACGACCAGCGACTTGAAGCGCTGCTGCAGCCGGGGCCATTCCTGGCGGACCATCATTTCCGCCAGGGCGGCGCAGGAATAATCGAAGAGCCGGTAGACCAACTGCAGGGACAGCAGGAAGGCCCGCGTGCAGATCGACCACACCGCCGCCGCCTCCAAGCCCAGCACCCGCGTGACGAGGAGGGTCTGGGTGCCGGTGACAAGCTGGGACCCGAGGAAGAACAGGAAGATATCGCGTCCGTAGACGAACAACTCACGGAAACGGGCCCAGGACGGCCGCCCCCACGCGCCCCGGGGCGGCAGGAGGCGCAGGCGCCCGCAGCCCGCCAGGCATAGCCCGGCCCCAACGGCCCAGGAGGCGGCGCCGCCGGCCAGCAGGCTGTAGGCGCCCCAGCCCTGATGGAACCCGAACCACATGACCAGGAAGTTCGCCCCGAACGAGATCACCTGCGCATAGCTCAGGATGTCGTAGCGTTGGTGGGCCACGAGGATGTAGCCGCCCAGGCGGGTGACAAAGCCCAAGCCCAGCAACACCCCCTGCCCCAGCACCAGCCACAGGAACTCCTCCTCCAACGCGGACGGGATCCGGAGCACCTCCCGAAGGCCCAACCCCAACCCCACGCTGGCCGCCAGGATGATGGCCCCCTGCACCACGCTCACCCAAAGCATCGTCTGGATCACCCCCCCATACTCGCCGCCCGCCTTCTCATCCTTGTGGTCAATCAGGATGCGCGACACCCCGGACATCCCCAGGTCAATCAGGGCCAGATAGGCCGCCGCCTGCGCCGTCAGGGCCCAGAGGCCGAACTCCGCCTGGCTGAGATAGGCCAGCGCCAGCGGCACCGAGGCCAGCGTGAACAGCATGTTCGCGCCCAGCGCCGCATAGCCGGAGGCCAGGGAGTGCGTGAACCGTTTGAGCCGCGGCATAAAAAAAGGCCGGGGGCGGTCAACCGGCCCCTCCGGCCATCCCGCGCCCAACCGCCATCAGACCACCCGGCGTCATTTTCGTTCGTTCAAAGCCCGCCAGGCCATCCCCTTCCATCGGCGGATTCCGGCCCGGCAACAAGCGCGGAGGCTGCCGGGGACCGCCTCTCCGGTCCATCCCGAAACCGGTCCTGCCGATAACGAGGTGGGATCCCTGCCCGGGGGGCGCCTTGCGAAGTCCGCCCCCGGCGCGTAGCGTGCGCCACGGGCCAACGGATCCCCACCAACCCAGCCATGCGCGCCGTTTCCCGATGCCCCAGGCTCCTGGCCGCCCTGCTGCTGCTGCAGGCGGTCTTCCTGCCTCCGGCCGCCCACGCCGCCCCCACCTTCGCCAACGGGGTGCCCGCCGGCGTCGTCACCGACTGGGCCATCGGGGAGGCCTCCGGCCTGGTCGCCTCCCGCCAAAACCCCGGCGTGCTCTGGACCCACAACGACTCCTCCTACGGCGGCAGCGTGTTCGCCATCGCCACCAACGGACCCGTCCTCGCCCGCTATTACGTCCCCACCGCCTTCTCCGGCAACTACGAGGACATATCCTTTGGCCCCGGCCCCAACCCGGAGCACCAATACCTCTACCTGGGGGACATCGGGGACAACTTCGCCAGCCGCTTCAACATCCGCGTCTTCCGCTTCCCCGAACCCGCCGTCCACTTCCATCAGTCCAACAGCCCGCCCGCCCTTCCCCTGACCGGGGTCCAGGAAATCACCCTCTACTACCCCGACGGCCCCCATGACGCCGAGTGCCTGATGATCGATCCCCCCACCGGCGACCTCTTCATCGTGACCAAGCTCACCAACAACGCCTGCCTCTACCGCGCCACCCGCGCCCAACTCGACAGCGGCCTGCCCATCACGCTGTCGTTCGTGCGCGAGATGACCTTCAGCGGGCTCCGGTCTGTCGGGGCCGGCGACATCTCGGCCGACGGTTCCCTCATCGCCATCCGCCGCAACGGCAAGGCCTGGCTCTGGAGCCGCGCCCCCGGGCAGGCGGTCGGCGATGTCATGGCCACCACGCCCGCCGCCATCCCCAACGCCGTCGAATTCAACGGCGAATCCCTCGGGTTCCACGCCACCGGCCTGGGCTACTACACCCTCAGCGAAGGCTACGGCCAGACCAACTTCTGGTTCCGCCGCACCGACACCGGCATCCCCGTCCAGCCCGCCGTCTTCATCCGGCCGGGCGAGACATGGCGCTACTGGGACGCCGGGACCGACCTCGGCACCCCTTGGCGCCAGCGGTTCTACGACGACTCGGACTGGGGCGCCGGCCCGGCGCCGCTGGGCTACGGCCAGGGGGATGAGGCGACCACCATCTCCTACGGCTGGGATGACCTCGACAAGATTCCCACCGTCTACTTCCGCAAGCAGTTCACCCGCGCCGCCACCCCCGCGGTCACCAACCTCGCCCTGCGCGTCTGCTTCACCGACGGCATCGCCATTTACCTCAACGGCACCGAGATCCTCCGGCGCAACCTCGCCCCCGAGGCCCCCTTCGCCCAAACCGCCTTCGGCTCGAACGCCGACCGGCAGAACTTCTGGCTCTCGGTGCCGGTCAACCCGGCCCTGCTCCTCACCGGCACCAACACCGTCGCCGTGGAACTCCACCGCCGCGACGGCTACACCCCCTCCCTCAGCTTCGATTTGCAACTCCTCCAGGGCACGGTCGAGGCCGCCGCCCGCTTCACCAGCCTGCCCCAGCTCACCAACGGGCTCTGCCGCCTGCCCGTGGCCGGCCCCGTCGGGAGCCTCGCCCGCATCGAGTCCAGCCCCGACCTCCAGCAATGGACCACGGCCGCCAGCCTCACCCTCACCAACGGCACCGGCCTCTTCCAGGAACCCGCCCAAGCCGGCACCCCCGCCCGCTTCTACCGCATCAAGCGGTTCTAGCCCCCGCTCAGCGCAGGCCCGGCAGGTTCAGCCCCTGCGTCACCTTGCCCATCTCGGCGGCGGCCAGATCCCGCGCGTTGTTCAGCGCCTGGCTGACCGCGCTCAACACCAAATCCTCCAGCATGGCCACGTCCCCGGCACTCACCGCCGCCGGGTCAATCTTGATGGCCGCCACGGTGCCGTCGCAGCGGGCGGTCACCTTCACCGCGCCGCCCCCGCTCGTGGCTTCCACCGTGCGCGTCGACAACTCCGCCTGCACCCGCTTCATGTCCTGCTCCATGCGCGCGGCTTGCTTCATCAGGTTGGAAAAATCAGGCATGGGCATGGTCGGGGGATCGGGTTGAAAACAGGGTTGGAAACGAGGGGCAGCTCAGGACCGCACATCCACAATGTGGCCCTTGAACACTTCCAGGGCCTTCTGGATGAGCGGGTCGTTCTTGAAATCCTCCATCCGGATCGGACCCGGCGCCTTGGGCTTTTCCTCCCGGGCCGGCGCCGCCGCGGCCGCCGCCACACCGGGAGCCGGACCGGCGGCCGACGCCGCAGCCGGGGCCGGCTGGCGCGACACCCATCCCTCCGGGGTCGGCGCCTCCACCAACTGGATCTGCAGGCTCCGATGCCCCAGCGCCGCCAGGGCGGATTGAATGATCGCCAGCGTCTTGGTGTTGTTCACCAACCCCAGGTGCTCGGAAAACTCCGGGTCAAATCCAATCGTGAACACCTGCCCCTTGAGGGAAACCGGATGCGCCTCCACCAGGTAACTGCGCGCAAACGGGCTGCTGCGCCCCACCGCCTCCAGCAACTGCGGCCACAGGGCCGCCAAGTCCGCCTCACCAGCCGGGGCGGGCGCCGGCGCCGGCGCGGCCGCGACAGCCTGCGGGACAACCGCGGCCGGGGCCGGCTTGGCCGGGACGGGCACCGGCGCGGGGGCCGGCGCGGCCGCCACGGTCCGCGGCGCGGCCGCCGGGGCCGCCGGGCTGGGCGCGGGTTGGCTGCGCACCGCGGCGGCCGGGTTTGCCGCCGGCGTGACGCCGGGGACTGAACCCGCCCCGCCGCCCTCGGCCCGCAGCGCCTGCAATTGCCTCAACACGGCATCGAGGCTGACCGCGTTGCGGGCCTGGATGGCCCGCAGCAGGGTCACCTCCAGGTAAATCTTCCGCGAGGCCGCGTCGCGCAGGCGTCCCTCGGCGTCGGTCAACACCTCCATGACCCGCGTGAGCGCGTCCGCGCCCGCCAGCGCGCTCTGCTCCTTCAGGCTGGCCAACTCGGCCTCCGAGACCTCCAGCAGATCGACCGCTCCCCCGCTCACCTGGAACAATACCAGGTTGCGGCAGTGGCTGAGCAGGTCGGAGAGCAGCCGCCCCAGGTCCTTGCCGTGCCGCGCCAGCTCGTTCAACTCACGCAGCACGGCCTCGGCGTTGCCCTCCAGCACCGCCCGGGCCAGGTCCAGGATTTGGCTCCGCGCCGTCAGCCCAAACATCGACAGCACGTCGGTCTCGGTGATCTTGTTCCCGCAGAAGCTGATCAACTGATCCAGCGCGCTCTCCGCGTCGCGCAACCCGCCGTCCGCCCCGCGCGCCACCGCGTGCAGGGCTTCCGCGTCAATGTCCACCTTCTCCTCCTTCGCGATGTAGGCCAGGTGCTGGCTGATCAGCGAGACGGGGATGCGCCGCAGGTCGAAGCGCTGGCAGCGCGACAGGATGGTGGCCAGCATCTTCTCCGGGTCCGTGGTCGCGAAGAGGAACTTCACGTGCGCGGGCGGTTCCTCCAGCGTCTTCAGCAGGGCGTTGAACGCCGCCACCGTCAGCATGTGGACCTCGTCGATGATGTAGATCTTGTACTTCGAGGAGGCCGGGGCGTATTTGACCGTCTCCCGCAGTTCGCGCACCTGCTCGACGCCATTGTTGCTGGCGCCGTCAATCTCCAGCACGTCGATGGAACGCCCTTCCGCAATCTCCACGCACCGGGGATCGGCCAGGTCAAAGTCCACCTTGGGGCCGTCCGTGCAGTTCAGGCACTTGGCGAAGATGCGCGCGATGGTGGTCTTGCCCGTCCCGCGCGGGCCGCAGAAGAGGTAGGCGTGGGCGATGCGCCCGGAGGTGATGGCGTTGGCCAGGGTCTGGGTGACGTGCTCCTGCCCCACCACGTCGGCAAACCGCTGCGGCCGGTATTTGCGGGCAATGACCTGGTAACTCATGGAGCCGAAAACCGGCGGGCCGTTAAAAAAAATGCCAGGGCGACCACGGCGTCCGCGGAGCAAACTGCCGTTGCTGCCTTCCGGCCCTGGCGGGGTTCGTAAGTCCGCGGTCCATGGGCCCTGGCAAAAATCGTGGCCCAGACGTTAGCCCCAGCCGGAAAACCCCAGCAATGAAAATCTCGGGCGCTCCCCGCCCACCACGGAGGACCGCCCTCCTCCCCCTTCGCTGCCCCGGGCCTTGGCGCCTCAGGCAAGCAAGAAAGATGGGCTCCTTCCCCCCTTTCCCTTTTGCCCCCCGGCGTCCCCCGCGCTAATCATTCAATGTGTCGCCTCACGATTTCTCCGACGCCACCCTGCTGTTGGTGGGTCATGGTTCCACCCTGAACGCCGAGTCGGGCGCCCCCACCCACCTCCACGCCGACACCCTCCGGCGCCGCGGCGACTTTGCCCAGGTCATCGAGTGCTTCTGGAAACTCGAGCCCATGGTCGCCGGCGCCCTGCGCGGCGCCTACACCCCCCGCGTCTTCATCGTCCCCCTCTTCATCAGCGAGGGCTACTTCACCGAGGAGGTCATCCCCCGCGAACTCGGCCTCGTCAGCGGCCGCGGCCGCGTCGAGTTCGCCCGCACCCAGCAGCGCGGCGCCCAGACGCTCCATTACTGCGGCCCCGTCGGCACCCACGATGCCATGACCGAGGCCCTCCTCGCCCGGGCCCGCGACATCGTCGCCCAGCATCCCTTCCCCCGCGCCCCCCGCCCCGCCGAGACGACCCTCTTCATCGCCGGCCACGGCACCGGCAACAACGAGAACTCCCGCAAGGCCATCGAACGCCAGGTTGAACTCATCGCCGCCCGCAACGAATACGCCGCCGTCCACGCCGTGTTCATGGAGGAGGCCCCCCTCATCGGCGACATCTACACCCTGGCCCAGACCAAGGACATCGTCATGGTGCCCTTCTTCATCAGCGACGGCCTCCATTCCTACGAGGACATCCCCGTGCTCCTCGGGGAACCCGAGCGCGTCGTCCAGGAACGCTACCGTTCCGGCCAGCCCACCTGGCGCAATCCCACCGAGCGCCAGGGCAAGCGGGTCTGGTACACCTCCAGCATCGGCATGGAACCCGGCATTGCCGACGTCATCCTCGCGCGCGTGCGCGAGGCGGCCGCGGCGACGCCGGCCAAGTGAGGAATGAACCGAGGCCCGGGTTAACAGGGGCTGAGTCCCAGGTTAACGAGGGGCGAAAGTCGAATTGTCCGGCCGCCGGTTTTCGGCTGCCCACCGCCGGGCTTTTCCGGTAGGGTGTCGTCGTGCTGAACGTTTGCCCTTCACGCCACCCGCAGGGTTCGCTGTTCCAGGCGTGCCGTGCCCGGACTTCGCCGGGGACTACCAGCCTGTTCCGGTGGACTGGAGCCTCTCCTCACCCCGCAAGCGCGGCTGCTTCCGCCGGCTCGCCGACATGACCGGCCACCCTCCCGCTTCGCATCCATGAAACTCCCCCTCCCCCTCCCGGCCCGCCTTCCCGCCGCGGTCCTCGCCCTCGTCCTCCTGGCCGGGTCCGGCTGCAGCCGGCTTTCCCAGTGGAGCGGCGGACGCCAGGCGGGCGGCCGTTTCCCCGTGACCATCACCCGCACCAACCACCACGGCTGGCCCGACGCCCTCGTCATGCGCGGCGGCGGCACCGAGGTCGTCGTCGTCCCCGCCATCGGCCGCATCATGCAGTTCCGCCTCGAGGGCGAACCCGGCCCCTTCTGGGAAAACCGCGCCCTCGACGGCCAGCGCCACCCGGGCACCGTCACCAAGTGGATCAACTTCGGCGGCGACAAGACCTGGCCCGCCCCCGAGGCCGAATGGCCCAAGCCCGGCGGCGGCTGGCTGCCCCCCGCCGCCTTCGACAGCGTCCCGGTCGAGGCCACCGTCGAGGGCCAGCAACTCATCCTCACTTCCCCGGTCGACCCCGCCTACGGCATCCGCGTCGTCCGCCGCCTCCAACTCGGCCCCGGCACCGGCCGCCTCACCGTCCACACCCGCTACGAAAAGATCTCCGGTGCCCCCTCCCGCGTCGGGGTCTGGATCATCACCCAACTCAACGATCCCGTCCTCCTCGCCGCCCCCGTCCCCGAACGGCCCCCGGCCGGGTTCACCAACGCCTTCCACCTGCTCAGCGGCGCCGTCCCGCCCAGCCTCCGCACCGCCCCCGCCGACAACGCGGGCCAGCAACTCCTCACCCTGCACCGCAACCCGCGCGCCTCGCACAAGATCGGCATGGCCGGCGACACCCTCGTCTGGGTCGGCCAACGCCATGTCCTGGCCATCCGGCAACCGGTCTCCCCCTCCGCCCCCTACCCCGACCTCGGCAGCAGCGCCGAGATTTACACCAACCCGGATCCCCTCCCCTACATCGAACTGGAGATGCTCAGCCCCCTCAAGGAATTGAAGCCCGGCGACACCCACGAATGGCGCCAAATCTACGTGCTCGAGCGCCGCCAGCACACCGAACCCATCGAGGACATCCGCCGCGTGCTGCGCCCCGGCTTCCTGCCCGCCCCCTGACGGCCCCCCCTCACCCGGCCCCCGCCAGGTAGGCCCGCAGGGCCGCGCGAATGGACGGAAACGCAATCTCTTCCGGGGCCACCTCCCTCGGCAAACGCCAGCAGCCTCCCTCCACCTCGTCCCGCGCGATCATCCGGCCCGGGTCGATCGCCTCGGCGACGTAGAACAGGTCCAGCACCGGGTAGGCCACGCCGCGAAAGGGATACTCGTTGATCTGCGTGCCCAGGAACCGCAGCGGCCCGACCTCCAGGCTCACCTCCTCGCGGATCTCCCGCCGCAGGGCCGCCTCCGCCGTCTCGCCCAGGTCCACAAACCCGCCCGGCACGGCCAGCATCCCCCTGGCCGGCTCGCGCGTCCGCCGCACAAACAACGCCCGGCCCGCCCCGTCCAGCACAAACGCCGCCACCGCCGGCGCGGCGTTGAAATAGAAATGAAACCCGCACCCCTCGCAGTGAAACGGCTGCACCGGACCCTGCCCCGCCCGCGCGCGGCCGCACTGCGGGCAATGCCGGAACAACTCGGAAGGCTGGTTCATCGCCACGGCAATCCCGCATGCGCGGGTCAATACACGTCCCGCAGGTAGCGCTTCTCCGTCTTCATCAGGGTCTGCTCGACATGGGCCACGGCCGCCTCGGGGGACAACCCGCCCTGCTCGCGCGCCACCTCGATGAGTGCCTGGTGGACGTCCTTGGCCATGCGATGCGCATCGCCACACACGTAGAAATACGCCCCGCCCTGCAGCCAGGCCCACAGTTCCCGCGCCTGCTCGCGCATGCGGTGCTGCACGTAAACCTTCTGCGCCTGGTCGCGCGAGAAGGCCAGGTCCAGCCGGTGCAACTGCCCCCGCTGCTGCCACGCCGTGAACTCCGCCTCGTAGAAGAAGTTCGTCGCGCGGTTCTGCTCGCCAAAGAACAGCCAGTTCCGCCCCGTGCCGCCGTCGGCCGCGCGCTGCTCGAGGAAGGCCCGGAAGGGCGCCACGCCGGTGCCGGGCCCCACCATGATGATGTCCCGCGCCCCGTCCGCCGGCAGCCGGAACGACTTGGATTCCTGCACGTAAACCGGCGTGGTCGGCCGGCCCGCCTCCGCCACGTCGGCCAGGAACCCGCTGCACAGCCCGCTCTTCCGCCGCCCGTGCGTCTCGTAGCGCACGATGGCCACGCACAGGTGCACCTCGTCCGGATGCGCGGCCAGGGAGGACGCGATGGAATACAGGCGGGGCGGGATGGGCGACAGCAGGCTGAGGAAATCCGCGGGGGCCTCGAAGCGCGCCTCGGGGAACTCGCGCAGGATGTCGACGTAATCGCGCGTCTCCACGTATTCGCTGAGGAGCAGGCCGTTGTCGGCGATCTCCATCAACCGGTTGCGGGCCTCGCCCTGGCCCAGGCACTCGGCCAACCCGGTGACAAACTTCTTGCTGGCCCGGTTCAGGATGCACGCCTCGGTCAGCACCCGCCGCAACGGCGCCTGTCCCCCGCGCGGATCGGACACCACCGCCGCCCCGTCCAGCCGCGTCGCCGCCAGCACCTCGTCCACCAGCGCGGGGGGATTGCGCGCCAGCACCGCCAGCGAATCGCCCGGGGTGTAGCGCAACCCGCTGCCGGCCAGGCTGAGCACCAAATGGCGCGTGTCCTTGCCCGCTCCCGGCCGGGTCAGGGCCTCCTGCCGCAGCAGGGTGGCCTGAAAGGGATTCTTGCGGTTGTAGGTGACGGTGGGCGCCCCGCCCGTCGTCGTGGGACTCGTCATAGCAAAGGAGTTGTAGCCTGCCAGTGAACGGGCGGACGCTAGCCAGCCCGGGGGCCGACTGGCAATACCGTTCCCATGCATGCCGGGGCGCGGAACATCACCACGGGCCCAACGGGGAAGAAGGGGTTGGTCGGGAGGATCGCGCGGGCCCAGCGGAAGGCGCCACACCTACGGCTGCCGCGCCGCCCGCCGGCCGAACACCAGCACCAGGCCCGCCATCACCGAGGACAGCCTGAGCCAGTCCCGGCGGCCTTCACGGGTCGTAGGGCGCGAGCGAGGTGCGCGAGACGCGGTAAAAACGCCGGGCATGAATCAGGGCAGCGCCCGCCTCGGTGTTGGTGGTGCGCGTGGC
>JBJOEZ010000023.1:0-64868 GCA_046048995.1 Verrucomicrobiota bacterium
TCAACTGCGGGGTCGTCTTCTGGAACATCCCCGCCAGCCGCGACATCCGCCGCCAAATCGTCGAACGCGGCCGCCACCACTTCCGCACCATCGCCGATGACCAGTTCTGCCTCAATGAAGTCGTCCAAACCCTCTACTACGACCAGCTAAGAATCCTGCCTTGTCAGTATAACTATAGGTGCCATTTCAGAAAGCGCCGAAGAAACTGGCCGACAGTATCGCACTTGCAAGGGATCAAAATCTACCACAACGCCTTTTCGATGGACGCCGCAAAGGCTGCATTTCACAAAGCATCCGCTGCAATCCTTCCAGAGCTTTCAAAAGACCCCCAACAACTAACTTTTCTACAAAAGTTCTGGCGGCGCCTGCGCTTACGTTTCCAGCCGTGGATAATTCGCTAGAATAAACTCACGATGACTCTGCGAGTTACGGCTTCTCATCGCTTTTTCCTTTAGGCCCCTCAATAGCAACTTGGATTTTCAATCCCGAGGCATACACATCGCCATCTGCTCCCCTGCCTATAACAAAATCGACCGAATCCCCAGTTTGAAGGTAGAAGTTATTGGTGAATCCAAACCGCGCTTTCGCATCCAGCATCATACCAGCAATCTTCACACCATTAGTAACAACACAGAATTCCGTATCACCAGCAAAAGACGGATGCAAATGGGGGATTACTAATGCTTTAATCGAGTGCCTGCCAGAACAACCGTCCGGCACTGTAAACCGAATCACACCAAAGTTTTCTGGCCTGTTATTCTCCCCAGCGTGATACCACACGGAGCCAGGTTGAAAAACACCTTGCCCATTGTCCCATGCGTCAGTTCCACAGTTTTTGTATATAGCGGGATTACTTGCAGGTCCAAACTGCCACGACTTCACCACTACACCTTCATTAACAGTAACAGACTTCTGAAACCGAATCGGCTTAAACACCCCGCCAACCATAGGGGTCCAACCGAATGCCCACGCTCCGTTTGGGTTAGTTGCATGTGAGAAATCATCGGATAGGTCATAAACAATTCGGGGTTGCTGATTTGTTGCAATCAACAAACCGACAGCGGGAACAAGAACCGCAGCCGCACCGACAACAGCCAGGCCAGACTTTGCAAGAGCTGATAGGGCCATATCTCTTAATGAAGCCTGGACCAAATGCGTCACATTCGCCGACAGGGAGGTTGAGACCTTTCCCGCAGCAACCTCAATGGCAATTCGCGCAACTTCAGGGGGCGCAGCCTGAGTGGAGCTGGATAGCAGTGTTGCCGTCAGCCCAGCAACTGACAGTGTGACACCTCGCCGCCCGAGGATGCGACGCAACTTGTCAACGGCACGTGTAATACGTTTTTGCGCCGCAGCCTCTCCCGCGCCAATTGCTTTACCGACGTCTTCCACGGACATTTTTCTATAGAACCTTAAAAGGATTACGTCTCGGTCCTTCTCCCCAAGAGCGTGGATAGCTTGGTCGATGTGAGGGGCGATATCGTCCCACACCGGGATGTCGGTAACTGATGTCAGAGAAGGATCATTCATGGCAAAAAACTCCCTATCTGCTCTACGCCTCTCAGTCCTTATCGCGGTCTGCGAAACAAATCGCACTGTATTAGAAAGCCAGCCTAACAAAACTGTCCCTTCGCTGATTGTAGCAGCCTTTCGCACCAGGAGGATAAACACGGCTTGCGTTACATCTTGTGCAAGATGTGCGTTACCAAGGCGCCGAAATGCCATCGCATATACATGCGATGAATACCTGTCTACGAGGGCTGCGAAGGCAGACTCAGAACCCTGTTCTACGTAAGCCCGCAGGAGTAACCAATCGTCAATGCTTGAGGGGTCTTGCACATCCATTAATGTCCACTGTCAAACAAACCGGACAGAATTTTTACACCCAGCAGGGCGTCCGCCCACAATAGGGTGAAAATATCCAATGAAACACACCAATCCACACGCTAGCTGCTGGTAATCAACAGGTTGCCATTCACACTGGTCTTCAGCGATCGTTAGTATTCCAAGTCAGGCCTGGGCGCCCTAATTCCTAAAAAAAACAACGACCAAATCACTAATCGCGCTGCAGCACTATTCCTATGCCGCGGCCCGCCCACTTTCCCAACCTAGCAATTAGGCCATGGCTTTGTGGCCACCATCCGACGGTTTTAAGCCCGCAATGCGCTGCGAGATCGCTTAGGCCGCGAGGGGTAAAATCCCTGATGTGGCCGCTCGGCTTAAAAACATCTAACCTTTTCTGCATGAACCTTGGGTAAAATCCATATGATATGCTCTCAGCGCCAAGCTCACTTCCCAGCGGTTGACTACCAAACAAAAACAGTACTCTGTTTACCCACGCAGCAATATTCGGTACGCTGATGACACAAACCCCCTCTGGGCGCAGAACGCGTCGAAACTCACGGACCAGCTTTTCTGTTTCAAAAATATGCTCTAACACTTGATTGCAGCACACAAAATCAAATGATTGGTCTGGTAGCGGCAATACTTGACCATCAAGATTCTGCTGGATGAACTCAAAGTCTTCGCAAATCTCGGAAAAAAATTCACCGGGACTTCTAACGAGATCAATTCCGGTAGCCTGAACCCTAGACACTTGGTGTCGATTCTTAGCAGCTCGGGCAAAGTCCCTCAGAAAAAGGCCCTTGCCGCAGCCCACATCCAATAGTTGGATTGTCGAGCGCGATTTTTGCCGTAGTAGACGCTTTACTGCAGGTGAAGCTAACAGGGAAGGAAGATGATATTCTCCAGCCGAATAGACTGAGTCTTTTGAATGCAGGCCCGAATAGAATGAACTCGCCCGTTCGTCTTTCATATAAGCTTTTGGATGTCTTGCTTTATCTAACGCTGGTTAAATTGCGATTATACCTTTAAATTTGCGTTCCAAATTAGTTTGAAGTGTGCTCACTAATTAACAGTTTGAACTCCCCCTGTCCCGCCTGCCAGGACAGTTCCTGCCTGAGTTTGGGAAGCGGCATTTGCTCGAGGTAATTCCTTCCGCCCCGCATGGCGCGAACCTCTCCGCCCCGCATGGCGCGAACCTCTCTTTCGACGGCCTCGAACCAGGCTTGGCGGTTGAAGGGTGGGGCATACCGGACGAAGTCGCCGAAGACCGGCCGGTAACAGCTGAGTTCGTAGGCCACCACCGGCGTCCCGGCCACCAGCGCTTCCCCCACCACAATGCCCCAGCTCTCGTAGCGGCTGGGCATGACAAACACGCGGCTGGCCTTGAGCAGGCGGTATTTCTCCTCCTCGCTGACGAGGCCGCTGAAGGTGACATGGTCCTGCAACCCGCGTGAGCGGATGAGGGGCTCAAGGGCATCCCTGCTTTTGCCAATGATCACGGCCCGGTAATCAGGAATTCTCTCCTTCAGCCAATCCAAGAGGGCCAGAAGGTCGTCGATGCCCTTCTGGGGGTGCACCCGACCGGTCCACGCGACATCAAACTCTCGCACCTGGGGTG
Organism: Verrucomicrobiota bacterium; assembly: GCA_046048995.1. Taxonomy (GTDB): domain Bacteria; phylum Verrucomicrobiota; class Verrucomicrobiia; order Limisphaerales; family JADJPG01; genus JBJOEZ01. Next base: position 3,464 of record JBJOEZ010000023.1, read on the forward strand.
GGACACGGTCCGCCACCTCCACATCGCTGCCGTTGGGGACATAATGCAGGGCGGACTCCACGTAGCCCAGTCCCAGCAGGTAATCCTTCATTTCCGGATGGCTGTAGGTGACCTGACCGCCCGGACAGCGACGGAAGCGCCAGAGCGAATAGCGCTGGCTCATCCAGTAGTAGAGCGAGGCCAGCCGCGAGGGGGTCACGTCAGCCCGCCGCCGGAAGATGACCTCAGTGAGCGTCGGGGCGATCATGCCGAGGTAAAGGATCTTGGTCCGAGCCGCGCACCGGACGAGCGGGATGGTGTCGAACCAATAATCCGACATGGCGTAGGCAATGTCATCCTCCCGCACGTGGTCGAGCCGTTGCAGCGAGCCATACAGGCGGCGGGCAAAATCGAAGAGGAGGCGGAACTGCCCCGCGAGGCTGCTGACGTCCCCAAGTCGCCCCGGGCGGGTATCAGTCAGGGTGAGGTTCATGGGAAACCCGCGCTTTTCCAGGTAGCGACGCAGGGCATGGCCGCCGAAGAAGTGCACCGGGTAGCCGGCGCCCAGCGCGGCTTGGATCATGTAGGCGAAGTAGGTGTCCCCGCCGCCGATGCCCTCGGCAAAGATCCCGTTGACGAAGCAAACCAACCGTCGCCGGGGCGTGGCCGCTGGGGAGGGGGCGGAGTCGTTCATGGGGTCCGCGATTGCGGTTTGGGGCCGGCCAGGGTTTGGCGGGATTGGAGGTCCTGGATGAGGCGCCGGGCGTCGGGATTGGTCCGGTAGGTCCACCACCCCCACGCGGTGCCCACAAAACTGCCCACACTGGCCGGCACGTGCCAGAGCCAGGCGGGATCCCGGTCCGCCCTCCAACCGCGGAGGGCATGCCACAGGGGGCCGACGAGGGTCACACAGTAGAGCCCGGCCAGCCAGAGGGGGATGGGCGGCTGTTCCCGGGTCCAATTAACGGGGGTTTGCTGGCGCACCCGGAAGAAATGGGCGATGGCACGCCGACGCTTCTTCACGAACTCCCAGAGGGTCTGCACGTAATAATGGTGCACCCCGCGGCCCCGGACCCGGAGCCACTCGCGCTGCCCGCGCTGCATGAGGCGAAGCGGCACGTGGGTGTCCTGGAAATGGTCCGCTGATCGGACCGCGTCAAGGTCGGCCCGGCGGAACACGAACCCATTGGCGCCCAGCGGATAGCTGCACGAGGCGCCGGGCAGGGTCCACCGCTCAATCTCACCGTCACACCCGGCCAGGACCGGGCGCCGGCTCATGAGCCAGCTCAGGACATCACTGATGTGGAGCCGCGCCGTGATATAGCGGCAGAAGCTGCTCATCTTGGCCGAGGGCAGGTAGTAGCTCTCGACCCCAAGGGCCTGCGGGTGGGCCTGCAGGCCGCGCACGGCGAGGCTGAGGTAATCCGGATGCGAAAACTCGTTGTCGGCATCGACAAACACGATGTAATCCCCGGTGGCATGGGCCAGCGCCAGGCGCTTGCCCTCCTCCATGTTGGTCCCGTCATCGTCGAGCACCCGCGCCCCGTGCCGGGCCGCGATGGCCTGGGTGCCGTCCGTGGAATGGGCGTCGGCCACCAGCACCTCGATGCGGTCCCGCGGATAGTCCTGGGCATCCACGGAGGCCAGGCAGTTGTCGAGCAGGGCCGCGGCGTTCCGCGTGGGAAGGATGATGCTGAGTTTGGGACGGACACCGTCGCTCATGGGCCGGGAGCCGACACTTTGGGGCCGGTTGGGGGGCCGGCGCAAGGCGGAAGCCGAAGCCTCCGTAGCAGCGGACGTCAGTCCGCTGAAGCCCCCTCCCTGCCGGCTGACGCCGGCGGCTACGACCCCGTAGCAGCGGACGTCAGTCCGCTGAAACCTCCTCCCCGCCGGCTGACGCCGGCGGCTACGACCCCGTAGCAGCGGACGTCAGTCCGCTGAAGCCCCCTCCCCGCCGGCTGACGCCGGCGGCTACGGGCTTGCGAGCGCCGCGGTCACGGCCTGATGAACGGCCTCCACAGTGACGCTCTCCATGAGTCGCCGGAGTTCCTCGTCGGTGCCGCGGATGGGCCCGCCGTCATAGCGGTAGTATTGGAGGTTCCGTCCATTCACGCCGGGGTTGGGGATGAGCTGGTAGGGCGTTTGCCAGGGCACGTTGGTGGGGTTGAGCGTGGGGGCCTCGATGACGAGCTGGTGGGGCACCTTCATGGCGGCAGCCAGGTGCATGAGGGCGGTATCGACGCTGAGAAAGCCGTCGCACTGGGCCAGCAGGGCCGCGGCTTGGCGGAGGTTGCGGGTGGTGGGGGCGAGGACCAGCGGGCTGTTGAACTCAGCGAGGAGCCGGGTGTGCTCCGACTGTTCCTCGGGCCCGCCGAAGAGGAGCAGGGCCAGATCGGGATGGGACTGGCGGAGCCGGCGGAGGAGATCCTGCCAGTGGGCGAAGGGCCAGCGCTTGAGCGCGAGGTTCTTGGTCCCCCCGGACCCGATGTGCAGGCCAAGGCGGCGGCGGTGGCCCAAGTCGTTCCGCTCGAGGAACGAGGCGGCCCAGGCGCGTTCGGCCTCGGTGAGGAACACCTCGAATTCGTGGCGCGGCAGGACGGGGGTGCGGCCGAGCAGGCTGAGGAGGCGGTTGTTGTTGACGACGCTGTGGACCGTGTAGTCCTCGGGCAGCGTGCGGTTGACGAGGAGACGATCGACCCAGCCGTGGTTGGGATACTCGTGGCTGAGGCGGACAGGGGCGCCGATGAAGCGGGCGACGCACCGGTAATGGATGCGGCCGAGGGTGTGGACGTTGATGGAGACGTCGTAGTGGCGGCGGCGCAGGTCGAGGAGGAAGGGCAGCGAGCGGAGGGGGCCCTCCTTGATCAGGTTCTTGTGCAGGACGCCGTTGAGGTGGGGGTTGCCCTCGAGGAGGTCCCGGGAGCCGGCCCAGAGCACGAACGCGTCGAGGGTGGCGTCCGGGAACTGGGCGCGCAGTTCGTGGATCAACGGCGTGGCAATGAGGGTGTCCCCGATGCCGGCGAGGGAGATGACGAGGATCTTCATCAGGCGGGTCCGGGCGACTCAGGGGATGATGGCCACCGAGTTGGTGCGCCAGAGCGGGGTGACCGCCCATTGGTTGATGGGGGCGATGGCCCGGCCGTAGGGCACCGTGCGGACGCTGCCATCCACGAAGCCGAAGTTGCTCCCGCCGGCGCCGAACCGGCGGCTCAGATTACCGTGCCGGCCCTGCTCCGTCTCCTCGAGGTCATTGCCGGAACCCTGGTAAAAGTCCATGAACACGTGTGGTGAACCGGTCTTCTTTTCCCCGAACAGGATGGTCTCACTGGGCTCGGGCACGGAGGTCTCGGGCATGCCGAAGGGCCAGTTCATGGCCTTGAAGGAGTTCCACTGGGATTCCGAGAGGGTGGCCTGATAGTGGTCATTCCAGCCATTGATCATGTAGCTGCGCGGCCCGAAGGTGGGGTCATCGGGACTGGTGGCGAAGATGGGGAACGGGGTGGGCGGGGGATTGTCGGTGGGGCAGACGAGCAGGCTGATCCGCTCGTATTCCGGCTTGAGGCGGTAGGGCCAAAACGGGCGCATGCGCGGGGGGTATTGGCCGTCATTATTGTCGGCGTAGTAGGTGAGGGCGAGGTGGAGCTGCTTCAGGTTGTTGAGGCAGACCGTGCGCCGGGCGCGCTCCTTGGCGGCGGCGAGGGCGGGCAGGAGCATGGCCGCCAGGACGGCGATGATGGCGATGACGACCAGGAGCTCGATCAGGGTGAAGGCTTCCGCGCGCCGGGCGGACGCCCGGCGCCCCCACGGAACCCATGGCACGGGCGCGTTCAACGGTTGACACAGTGTGGGACCGGAAGGGCCGGACGGCAAGCGACCGCTGCAGGGGGCAGAGGCGGAACGTTGCGGGCGGGCGGCGGGCAGGCGAGGATGCGGGCATGCGCACCTGCCGGTGGTGGTTCCCGCCCTGCCTGACACTCCTTCTTTCCGTCGCCGGGGCGGCCGGGGCGGACACCAATTCCTTCCGCTGGGCCACCAACTACTACACGGTGACGGGGTCCACGCTGGAGGAGTTGCACGCGTCGCTGCGGGAGGCGCCGCCCTGGAAGGGCAAGTCGGTGTTTGTGGGCATGACCGACTGGCGGATTGACTGGCGCTACCGGGTGGGGGGCACACCCGGCGTGGACGGCTGCAGCTGCACCTCCTTCACCACGCAGGTGTCGATTGTGACCACCCTGCCCCGCTGGCAGCCGACGCCGGAGGCGGCGCCGGAGGTGGTGGCCGACTGGAACCGGTTCATCCGGGCGCTGGGCGAGCATGAGCACGGGCATGCGCGGCTGGCCCTGGCGGCGCTGGCTGACGTGCGCCACCGGGTCAAGAACATGGGGACGGACCCGGATTGCCGCGCCCTGGGAAGGCGGATTGAAGAGGTGGTGAACCGGGCGATTGCGGAGCACCGGGCGCGCGACCGGGACTATGATGTCCGGACCCGGCACGGGGCCAACCAAGGGGCGGCCCTCAGCCCGCCGGGGCGGGGGACGGGACGGTGACCACCTTGCTCACAGCCAGGCGACGCCCGGGTAGGTGCGGGCGAGGCTGGACTTGAGCTTGGGATAGGTGTTGGTGCGGAAGGCCGGCCAGTTGAAGGTGGAGTCCAGCCGTTTTCCATCGGGGCCGCACAGCCAGAGCTTGACCGGGATCTTGCCCTCGCAGAGGTGGGGATGCTCGCGCAAGGGGAAGCACTCATGGAGCTTCACCTGCAATTCAGGCGCGTTGGGTTCCCCGTCCTCGTCGAGGGGGGCCTCCGGGTACAGGAGCTTGAGCTTCCGGCCGTCGGGCCACGTGACGTGGACCGGGGCCAGTTCATCGAGCCAGCCCTGCTGTTCGGGGGCCAGGTGGCGGAGGATGGCCTCGCGGACGTGGGTGGCCTGGGCCTCCTTGACCAGGGTGAGGCCGGCGAAGGCGCGGGCCAGGCAGGCGGTCACGGCGGCGTCATCGAGCGGGGGAAACTCGAGTTCCGGGGCGGCGGCGCAGACGAGGTTCACGCGCGCGACGTACTGCTTGACCTCGTGGTTGAAGAGGGGCAGCTCGAAGTAGCCCTTGCGCCAGGCCTCGGCCAGGCAACGGCCGGAGGCGGCGGGCTCCACCTCGCGCTGGTGTTCGTGATGGACGACGAGATCGACGAAGCGGACCAGTTTGACGGCCGCCACGCGCTTGTGGGTGCGATCGAAGAGGTGTTCCACCTTTCCGTGCAGGTGCTGGGGGAACATCTCCTCCAGCCACTCGCGCTTCACCGCGCTGGCCAGCCCCAGCAGGGTGAGCGTTCCGGACCCGCGCCCCGGCACCTCCCGGATGCTGGCCGCCACGAGGAGCGGGGCCTGCTGGACCACGCTCTCGCGCTGCAGCGTCCCGTGCCGGCCCTCGGTCAGGTCGCACTCGAGCGTGCCCTGGTCCCGCCGCTGGCACAGCTGGTCGATGAATCCCGCCGCCAGGCAGCGCAACAGGGCGTCGTCGTCCGGGGGAGTCCCCCCGGAGCCACCCGCCCCGCCCGCGCCGGGGGTGGCCCCGTTGCCCACCTCGAAGCCCTGCCGGCGGGCAATCTCCACGATTTGGTCGTAGGTCTGCTCCACCTGGCGGGCGGTCTGGGCATGGATGCCATAGCGGCGGCAGCGATCCGGGTTGAAGCCGCAGTTCTTCGCGAACTGGTAGGCCCGCATCAGGGTGAAGAAATCGGACAGCTGGCTGGCCTCGAACAATTCCCGCGCCTCCGCGATGTGCTGGTCCTCGCGCCGGAGGCGGGCGAGCAGGTCGCGACCGCTGACCAGGGCCGCGCAGAGGGCGGCGGCGCGGACGCAGTTGCGGCGGGCGGCCTCGACCATCATGCGCGAGTAGCGCGGGTGCATGGGCAGGCGGAGCATCTGGCGCCCGACCGGGGTGAGGTCCCCGCCGCCAGGATGATTCGCGCCCTCCTCCGGCAGCCGGATGGCGCCGAGGGTGGTCAGGAGTTTCTCCGCCCGTTCCACGGCCTGGGCATCGGGCTTGTCCAGCCAGTCAAAGCTGGCCGCGCGGCGGATGCCGAGCGAATGCAGGAGCAGGACCACCTCGGCAAGGTCGGCCCGCTGGATCTCCGGGGTGTTGCGGGCGGGGCGGTTCAGGTGCCCGCTCTCGGTCCAGAGCCGGTGGCAGGTGCCGGGCGCAGTGCGGCCGGCGCGGCCCTTGCGCTGGTCGGCCGAGGCCCGGCTGATTTCCTCGATGAAGAGCGTGCCGATGCCGCGGTCGGCGTCGTAGCGCGCGACCCGGGCCTGGCCGCTGTCGACCACATGGCGGATGCCATCGATGGTCACGCTGGTCTCCGCGACATTGGTGGCGACCACGATCTTGCGCACCGGGCTGGGCGCGAAGGCCAGGTCCTGCTCCTCGGGCTGCAGGTCGCCGTGCAGGGGGATGAAGGTCACCCGCTCCGCCAGGCGCGCGGCGCGCAGGGCGTTGATGGTGGAGTTGATTTCGCCCATGCCGGGCATGAAGACGAGGATGTCGCCGGGGTCGCCGGTGTTGACGATGCGCTCCACGGCCGAGGCCGCCTGCTCGGTGATCGGGCGGGAATCCGGCACGTCCTCGAAATAGACCTCCACGGGAAAGCTCTGGCCTTCGGAACGCAGGACCGGCGTGGCGGGGCCGGCGGCGGGCGGCCCGCCCGCGGGGGCGCCGGGGTCGCGGTCGAGGTAGGTGGCAACCGGTTCGGCCTCGAGGGTGGCGGACATGACCACAATCTTGAGGTCGGGCCGGGGTCCGCGCTGGATTTGCTTGGCGAGGGCGAGGGCCACGTCGCTCATCAGGTTCCGCTCATGGAACTCGTCGAAGAGCAGCACGCCCACGTCGCCGAGGTTGCGGTCGTCCTGCAGCCAGCGCAGCAGGATCCCCTCGGTGACGAAGCAGATGCGGGTGCCGAGGCCGGTCTGGTCATCGAAACGGACCTGGTAACCGACCTCGCCGCCCAGCGGGCTGCCGCGTTCCCAGGCGACGCGGGCGGCCACGGTGCGGGCGGCAACCCGGCGGGGCTGGAGGCAGACGATGCGCTTGTCCCCGGCCAGGCCGGCCTCGAGGAGCATCTGGGGCACCTGGGTCGTCTTGCCGGACCCGGTGGGTGCGACAAGGACGAGCCGGTTGCCGGCGCGCAGGGCGCCGACGATCCCGTCATGGATCTTCCAGATGGGCAGCTCGCGTTGCACGGGAGAGGCGCGTCGTCCGGGGGCGCCCGGCTACTTGACGAACTGCAGGAGGGCGAGCGTGGCCAGGGTGGCCAGGACAAGCACCCCGTTGGGCATCATCTTCTTCGACTTGGCAAGCCGGAAGGCGAAGAGGACGAGGAGCACCAGGAGGATCCATGTCGAGTAGCCAAAGGGAAACACGTTGAGCTGGCAGAGGATGAGCGGGACCGCGCACAGCACGGAGGCGATGAGCGAGGCCTTGCTGCCAGCCTTGAGCAGGCCGACCATGCCGCCAACGATGAGGAGGCCGATGTAAATCCAGAGGAGAATGGGGGCGTTCATAGCGGGCGGGATGGTCGGGCAAGCGCGGGGGGGAAACCAAGTGGGAAGTTGGGGAATGAGCGGGTGAGCGAGCCAGCGAGGGGGGCGATGCGGAAGCCAAAGTCATCTGGGCGGGGCGGTCAGCACACGGCGGGAAACACGCGGAACCTCGAACCCCGGGGCGCCACCGGTGCATGAGCCTGACCCGCGCCCGGGAGTCGGACTCGCGGGTGATTGGGATTGCCCCGCGGGCGTTGGCTTCCCGCTTGCGGCGGCGGCGCGGTTCCCGGTAGCCTTTTCCATGGCCAAAATTCTCGTCGTTGATGACGAGGTGACCATGGTGCAAATGGTCACCGAGCTGCTCCGGGCGGAGGGCCATGAGGTGTATCCCTACAGCAACGGGCAGGCCGCGCTGGACGGCCTGGAGGAGCACCAGCCCGAGATGGTGATCACGGACCTGAACCTGGAGAAGTCGAAGGTGCAGGGGCTGGACATCCTGAAGAAGGCCCGTTCGCTGAACCCGCCGGCGGAAGTGATCGTGGTGACCGCCTTTGGCACGGTGGGAACCGCGGTGGAGGCCATGAAGCACGGGGCCTACGACTACCTGGAAAAGCCCTTCAAACTGGGCGATTTCCGGCTCTGCGCCCAGCGCGCGCTCTCCTACACCAAGGCGATGGCGGAGAACCATTACCTGAAGAAGCAGCTGAGCGAGAAGTACCAGCTGAACCAGATCATCGGGACGAGCGAGCCGATGCAGCGGGTGTTCCGGATGATTGAGCGGGTGGCGGACACGGACAGCACCGTGCTCATTTTGGGCGAGAGCGGGACGGGCAAGGAACTGGTGGCCCGGGCCCTGCACTTCAACAGCCGCCGGCGCAACGCCCCCTTCATCCCGGTCAACTGCGCGGCCCTGCCCGAGAACCTGCTCGAGTCCGAGCTGTTCGGGCATCGCAAGGGCGCCTTCACCGGGGCCCTCACCGACAAGAAGGGCCTCTTTGCCGAGGCGGACGGCGGCACGCTGTTCCTGGACGAAATCGGGACCATGCCGGCCCTGCTGCAAAGCCGCCTCCTCCGCGTCCTGCAGGACAAGGAGGTCCGCCGGGTGGGCGACAACACCCCGGTGCACGTCAACGTCCGCGTGCTGGCCGCCACCAACGAGCCCCTCGAGCGCCGCATCAAGGACGGCTCCTTCCGCGAGGACCTCTACTACCGCCTCAACGTCATCCCCATCCCCCTGCCCGCCCTGCGCGAGCGCCGCGACGACATCCCGCTGCTCGTGTCCAGCTTCCTGCGCCGCCACGCCAGCCCGCGCACCGGTCAGCCCTTCCAGATCAGCCGCCAGGCCCTGGCCGCGCTCAGCGCCCATGCCTGGCCGGGCAACGTGCGCGAACTCGAGAACGTCATCGAACGCACCTGCGCCCTCTGCGAAGCCGACCTCATCCAGCTGGCCGACCTGCCCCCGACCCTGCAGGCCGCCTCCGCCAGCGGGGCCCCTGCGGTGGAAACCCCCGCGGCCACACCCCTCCCCGGCTCAACCCCGGCCGCCGCCCCCGCTCTTCCCGCCCCGCCGCCCGCTCCCGCACCCCCGGCCCCGGAGGCGACCGTCGGCATGGCCGCCCCGGACACCGCAGCGGCCCTGCCGGCCTTGGCCCCCGCGGAATCCCTCAAGGAATTCCTGCGCGAACAGGAACTGCACTACCTCCATCGCACCCTGGCCCTGACCGGGGGTGACAAGGAAAAGGCCGCCAGCCTGCTGGGAATCAGCCTGGCCACCCTCTACCGGAAGCTGGCGGAGTCGGGTGAGGCGGCCGGCGGGCGGACGGCCTGAAATCCGGCGCGACGGGTTCCGGAGGAAAACCGGCAGGCCAGCCTGCTCAGAGAGGCCGGAGGGCCAGCACCACGTAGTAGAACTGGCCAGGCAGGCCGGGCGGCGGGAGGGTGACGCTGAACACGCCGCTGGAATGGGGGACATCGGCCACCGCGGTGCTGAAGGGGCCGGCCACGGCATTGGCACGGCGGATGGAGAAGATGAGCTTGTCGGCATAGGCCAGGTGGAAGTTCCACGCCAGGGTGACATTGCCGCCGGAATCGACCTGGATGGCCACGGCGGGCCGGGCCAAGGCGGCGGGGCTGACCCCGGGCACACCGAACGCGTCCGAGGGATCGCTTCCCTCCCACATCTCCTGCAGGTTCCGGTAGCCATCGCCGTCAAAATCGCCGAAGGCATCCGCGCCCAACCCGTCGAGGAACAACTGTTCCCACGTGTCGAGCAGGAGATCACCGTCCGCATCCGGGTCGCTGGCCACGGGAATGCCGGTCATGCTGACGCTGATGACCTCGATCGCTTCGCCGACACAGGCGGTGTTGGTCACATCCGTATAGCCGGCCACGGTCACCTCGGTGCCGGGGATGACGGTGAAGGCGTCGGGGAACCGGAAGGGGCGGCCGAGGGAATCCACGAGGTTGCGCGGGGCGGCGAAGGTGGCCGTCTCGAGCCGGGTGCAGCTGTTGGAGACGAAGGAGTCGCTGCGCACGCGCAGGACCACGCTGGTGGTCGGCCGGGGCGCGGCCAGGGCGAGCAGGTTGGAGATGGCCCTGCAGGCGTTGGTGTAGGTGATGGGCGCCAGGGTGCTGACCGCCAGGTAATTGCTGTCCAGCGTGCAGGAGGCGAGGAAGGTGCGCAGCGTGTCGACCGGCGAACCATAGACGCCGGGGGCGGCGTTGTTGGAGGCGCTGCTGATGCGGTAGATCTCCGTGGCGAGATCCCGGAGCGAGGTCGTGGAGGGGTCGGCGTTGGTGCGGACGGCGTTTTGGAGGCGGAGGAAGACGTTGGTCAGGCGGTAGCCCGGGAAACTGTTGGTCGCGCGCTCGAGGGAGAGGAGGAGGCTGCGGGGGACGTTGCTCCGGGTGACATCACCGGCGCGGCTGGGGAAGAGCGTGAGGTTGGTGCCCCAGTTGGTGCCGCGGGTGGTGAGGATGCGCCCGACGACCCGCTCGGTCAGGAGGGCGGTCAGGGTGTCCTGCACGGTGATATCCCCGCGCACAGTGGGACGGGTGACGACGGCGTAGGCATTGGAGGCGGCGCGCACCCAGTTGGTGGCCTCGACGAGCAGGTTGCTGCCGCCGTAGGCGTAGTTGACCAACACGGGCGTGATGGCCGGGACCGGGACCAACCGCAGCAACTCACGGCCAATGCGCCGGTCGGGGGAGGAGGTGATGATGTCGTAATGCGTCTCCGGCGTGCTGTAGAGCCAGGGCAACGAGGGATCAAAACTGATGTTGGTGGCGAGGGCGGAGGGATTGGTGACGCCGCTGGTGAAGAGGTTGGTGAGCAGGCCGACCCCAAGCAGGCTGCCCTGGGGATCGTAGGTCCGGACATGGCTGCCGGTGGCGCAGAGGGAGGCGATGCCAAAGACCCCGTTGTAGGCCCGCGGGGTGACCACGAGGTCAAAGGCGGCCCGCTCCTCCAGGCGCCGCGACCCCGCCCCCGGCACGCTCGCCGGGTTGGCCGGGTCCGAGCCCCGGATCAACTCGTCCTTGTCGTTCCAGCCGTCGCCATCGGTGTCCGCGCCGCCGTCGGGGTCCAGCCCGCGCGCAATCTCCACGAAGTCCGGCACCCCGTCCCCGTCCGTGTCCCGTGACCCGTCGGCCGTCGAGAACGTGTAGGTCGCGTACTGGATGCGCGACTTGCGGTCGCCGGCGGCCGGCTTGCCGTAATAGGCAATGGTCGTGTTGCTGTAGACCTGGAACGGCGCGGTGTAGAGCGTCCATGCGGCGGCGGGATTGAGCCGGTACCAGACCTGGTCGCCGGAGGGCGTGGCCGTGAAGGTGATCGGCTGGCTGTTGGCGTAGGTGCCGGGGTCGGGGGTGATGCGGACCTCGGTGACCTGATCCCCGAGGGCGGGGGAGAGGCCGTAGAGCGAGATGGGGTCGGCATATTGGTTGGCGAGGCCGAAGGCGGCCGAGGGATGTTTGGGCCCGAGGGGCGTGAAGGTGGCGTTGCGCAGGCCGTTGCTGACCCCGGCGTAGCGCTCGGCGAAGGCGCCGGCCAGGCCGCCGGTGAGGGTCAGGCGGGACGACCAGTCGCCGGCATTGAGCGAGCGGAGGAGGAGGGGGGAATCGTTGACAAACGGCTCGGCCTGGAACTGGAAGACATTGGCGCCGCCGGCCACGGCGGGGAGGGTGGCGAGCGCGCCGGTGGCCACGAGCGAGTGGGTGCCGCCGCTGTAGTTGTATTGCTGGAAGCCGGTGGAGGAGGCGCTGCCGCCCTGGGCGGTGAAGAGGAGGAAGGCGTTGCCGCCGGGGCCGGCGGCGCCGCTGAAGCGTTGCCCGGCCGGCGCGGTGAAATTGGTGCGCAGGACCGGGGCCGTGGCCCCGTTGAAGTCGTAGACCCCGGCCGCCGTGCCGCCGGCGAAGAGGATAAGCAGCTTGTTGGTGGCGGTCCCGGGCACGACGAAGACCTGGGAGAGAGCGCTGGCAAAGGAGAAGGTGGTGAGCGGGCCGAGGCTGAAGTTGGCCGAGCCGGCGGGCGACTCCAGGATGGGACGGAGGAGGAGATTGGAGTCCCCGGGCTTCCAGAACAGGTATTGGGCGAGGGGGGACGGATTGAAGTTCGCGGTCACGTAATCGCTGTCGGCCGGGACGTTGGTGGACACCTTGATCACCGGGGAGCCATTGGTGAGTTCCACCAGCCGGAACTCGTTGGTGGGCGCGGTGCGCAGAACCATGCCGAGCAGACGCGGGTGGGTGGTGCGGGCGGTGACGCGGTTGAGGCGGCCGGCCGGGGCGGTGAAGGCGGGCTCGGCGAGGAGGGTGAGGTTGGTGCCGTTGGTGTTGCGGACGGTGGCGAGGCGGTAGGGTGTGCCGCCGCCATTGAGGACACTGACCGCGACGAGGTCGTCGTAGGTGTTGTTGCCGGCGCCGCCGATGTCGATGGCGCCCACCGCGGAGGGGCCCACGGAGGAGAGGAAGGCGGAGACCGGGGTGCCGGGTACCGTGACGCTGGAGGCGTCGAGCAGGTTGAGGCGGTTGGCGTCGGGCCCGGTGACGGCGAGGCCCGGGCGGGCGAGCGAGAGAAGGGATCCCAGGGCGAGCCCGGTGGGTTGGACGACGCCGCTGGAGCGGGGGTCGACCCAGGTATAGACGCCGGCGGTCTGCTGGTAGCCGATGCGATAGGCCCCGGTGGCGCGGTCGAGGATGAGGAGGTCCTGGCGGCCGTCCCCGTCGAGGTCGGCTGAGGCGCTGAACTCGGCGTGGTTCTCGGAGACGAACCCGGTCTGGGCCTGGACGGCGGGAACCATCCCACCGACGACTGCGGCGAGGAGCGTCCCGAGCAGGGGGCGGATGTTCACGGCGTCACCTCCACATCATTGGTCGGGATGATTTGGTCGATCTCGCGGTTGTCCTTGAAGCGGACGAGCAGGTAGCGGTAGGCGGCGCCGAGGACGACCGGCTGGGTGTCGGTCAGGTAGATGCTGTAGAAGAAGGTGCGGTCGATGGTGCCGGGGGGCGTCTCGTTGCGGACGAGGATGAACGGGTCATGGATGGCGGCGGCGGGGCCGGCGCCGAGGAACTCGCTGTAGGGGACCAGGCCATAGGCGATGCGTTCCATGAGGGGCGAGACCTGGATGACGTCGCCCGAAACCACGGGGTAGTTGGCGTTGGGGACCTGGACCCGGTAAAGGGCGACGGGGAGGACCGACTGGCCGACGCTGTTGGTGTAGAGCCAGGAGACGGGGTCATTGGTCCCGGGGGTGGCGTAGGGGCGGATGGGGAGGCCGCCCTGGGTGGGGCCGGAGTAGACGAGCTGGCCGATGCGGACGCCGGTGCCGTTGAAGAAGGCGTTGGTGAGGCGGAAGGCGGCGAGCTTGGGCGAAATGCCGTTGGTGACGACGGGGAGGGGCCGGGACGGCCAGGGGACCGCCTGGGTGACCACGGTGGGGATGGACCAGGCGAACTGCTGGGGTTGGCTGAAATTGGTGCCCGTGCTGCCATCGACCCCGACGGCGCGGAGCATGACGGTGTAGGTGGGGCCGACCTCGACATCGACCTTGAGGGTGAAGGCGGCGCCGTTGCCGAAGGCGGGGCCGACGCGGCTGGACCGGAAGACGTTCCATTCGAGTTCCTGGGCGCCCGAGTCGAGGGTGACCGTATAGGTGCGGGTGGCGGTGTTGGTGTTGACGAGGTTGGGGGAGGGACGCGCGCCGACGGGGCCGGAGATCCAGACCTCGAAGCGCTCGACGCCGAAGGTGGGGCAGAACCAGTTGAGGCACATCTGCGCGTTGGTGCCGCCGGTGCCGGCGGGTTCGATGGGGGAAAGGACGGGGGTGGGCAGCGGGCCGGAGAACTCGGTGCACCCGACGCGCTCGAGCGGGCTGGCGTTGCCGTGCTCGTCCAGCAGCTGGACGAAGTAGCAGAGCGAGCCCGGGTTGATGGGCATCACGTCGTCGAGCGTGCAGACGAAGCTGGTGGGAACATTGGTCCCCTGGGCGATGAGCGTGAGCGGGCCGTTGTCCACGCGCCGGTAGATGCGCCATTCATGGCTGTTGGTGGCGGTGTTGAAGCAGATTTCCACGGGCCGGATGTTGGTCTCGCCCGGCGGGCGGGGCTCATGGCGGAAACACTCGAACCCGGGGCGCGTCTGCAGGGTTGTGATTCCGGCCGTGAACTGGATGCGCTGCTTCACGGTGGAGTCCTGCCAGATGGCGCCGGCGAGGCTGGCGAGGTCGGACACCTGGCCGCCGGAGGTGCCCACCCGGCAGAGGAAGGTCGGCCCCTGGGTCAACTGCTGGGCGTTGGTGAAGCAGAACTGGTAAACGGCATCCCGGCCGGTGTCCGGCGGGAAGGGCACCCGGCCCAGGAGGTTGGTCGACGACGGGCCGGCCGCGCTCCGGATGACCACAAAGAACTCCGCCCACTCCAGCCGCGCATCAAGCGAGGTGCAGGCCAACTCATAGCGCAGGCAGGCGTCCTGGACAGGCTGGTTGGGGATGAACAGGGCTTCCTTGGCCACCACGAACGGATAGAGGCAGGAGACCTGGATGAACCCGCCCTGGGAGGCGGGGCCGAGGCGGTCGCGCAGCACGCCGTAGGCGGGCGGGCTGTTGCCGGAGAGGTTCGTTCCGCACACGCCGTTGTCCTGGGCGCGGACCGTGTACCAGAAGGTGTCCCCTGCCGCGGTGGACGGGACGGGCGCGCCGGCGCCGGTATCGACGTAGGAATTGGTGCGGCTGCCGGTCACGTGGGGGACGATGGCGATGCGGTTGCTGAGCAGGTTGCCGGAGAGGGCATGCATCTGGGTGATGCTGCTCCAGCGGTAGACGTGGTAGGCGACGGTGGTTTCCTCCGAGGAATTGGTGTTCTGGAGCCAGTCGATGCGCAGCCGTTGACGGGGGGTGCCGGCCACGAGGCGGTAGTCATTGCGGACGCGGACCTGCCGGGGGACCGGCGGGGGCATGCGGTCGCAGAGGACGACGCGGGCCGCGGGCGAGACCAGGCCGTCGCGGCCCAGGATGTCCCGGGCGGTGACGAAGTAGTAGAAGGTGTCGCCATTGACGAAGTTGGTGCGGCCGGGCTCGAACCTGCGGTTGTCGTCGGCGACGAAGAAGGTGGAGGGATCGGCGACCAGGTCGGGGGCGGTGACGGCGGTGAAGTTTTTGCCGGCAAGGATGGGGACGGTGTTGAGGCGGCGGACGTTGGCGTTGACGGCGGCGAGGTTGGTCAGGACAGCGGGGGACGGGGGGACGAGATGATAGCCGTTGGCCACCGCGAAGTTGGTGGTCATCCGGTAGACATTGTAGCCGTGGTTGAGGAGGGACAGGCGGCGGAGGGCGTCGGGGGTGGCCCAGCGCAGGCGGGCGTTGAGGTCGCCGCGGGCGGAGGTATCGGGGACGCTGACCGGGGCGCCCGGGGCGGGGAGCACGGTGGGTTGGTTGGCCACCACGGTGACGCGCCCGACCACGGCGACGTCCGCGAGCTTGGCGGGATCCCAGAGGCGGAGCTCGAAGGTGTTGGTGGCGAAGGGGAGCGGTTCAGCGTGCGCGGTGCCGAGGGCGAAGTTGATGGCCGGGTGCATGCGCGAGAGCAGGACCAGGTTGTTGTAGTCGTCGGCCGTGCCGCGGCCACCGCGCAGCACGGCGGAGACCAGGTTGGCCACGCCGGCGCCGGCCGCGGGAGTGACGTTGTCGAAGAGGTTGGTGATGTCCTGGCTGAGCTTGGCGAGGTTGTCCCCGACCATCTCGGCGCGCTGGAGGAGGGGGGCGATGACGCGCGGGTCGGTCTGGAACTGGACGACGGCCTTGCGGGCATAGGGGGCGGCGGAGTCGGCCGCGCCCTGCTTGCAGTAGACGGCGAAGACGCGCCCGGTGACGACCCCGGGAGTGGTGCCCTGCCAGGCCAGGTAGGCCCAGTCGCGGCCGAAGCGATCCCGCCAGGTGGTGCCGGCGGTGAAGAGCATGTCGGTCAGGCCGTCCTGGGCGCGGGCAGGCGCCGGGGCCAGCACCGCCAGCAGCAGGAGCAGCGCGGGCAGCAACGCGGGCCGGCGGCGGGAGCGCGATGGAGGATGGGCAATCATCAGCAGGTCAGGGCGTCGGCTCAATCCAGGCTCCAGCTGTCGTTCTCATACCGGATGCCAAAGGACTTCTTGAACTTGATGCAGAAGGGGCAGGAACCGGCCTCGCCGCTGACCTTGGCGGTGCCGGAGAAGCGGAAGTCGCCGCCCTGCTTGACCCCGATGAGCTTGGCCTCGCCGGTGACGCTGACCAGGCAGAGGACCTCGCCGCTGAGGCCGGCGAAGAGGGTCCCGATGTAGGTGGGGCCCTCGACGAAATAGCCGGCGCCGGCGCCGACGCCGGCGGAAATGTTGAACAGGCAGGAGGACGGGATGCCGAGGGCCTCGTTGAGCGGGAACCAGCCTTCGCCGTAGACATAGGCGCCGGTGAACGGCGGGGTGCCGATGACCGCGGCCACGTCGGGCGCCCAGAGCTGGATGGGATCCAGCGTGCAGGTGCGGCCGAAGTAGACCCCGCCGGCCATCATGTACTGGTTGAAGCGGATGCGGGTGGCCGCGCTGAGGTAATTCTCGTTCAGGCCGAAGGCGATGGCGGCGCTCAGCTCGGTGATCTCGAAGGTCTCAAACTTCACGCCGCCGAGGACCTCGAAGGATCCGGCCATGCCGATGGGCTTGAAGGAGGGGGTGGTGGCGAAGCTGAACTTCACCTCCAGGTTGGCCCGCAGGTCGGGCGAGATCCAGTCGAGGTCCACGTTCTGCGCCCCGAGGGTGACCTCGGTGGCCGGGCCGCCCCCGGTCGAGCAGGTCTCCGTCCCGTCCGAGTTCAACTCCTTCACGATCAGGTAGGCGTTGATCTCCATCGGGTCGGGGCAATTCAGCTCGAAATGCCCGTCGATGCGCAGTTCCTTGAGGGAATCCCCGGCGATGTGGGCGTAGCCGTTGAGCTGGGCGGCGCCGACCGTGCTGTTGATGTCGCCGATGAGCCCGTTGATCTGGGTGTCGAGCGACTGGAGGGTCTCGCTGATCAGGTCCTTGATGATGGTGTTCAGGCTGGCGAAGAGCGTGTCGATGCCCTCGCGCATCTGGCCGTCCAGGTCGTAGACCTTCTGCTTGAGGAGCTCGTTGATCTGCTGCGGGATGCGGCTGGCGAAGAAGTTTTCCTCGAACTTCTGCCGGATAAACAGCTTGAGCTCCTCGGCGGAAATCTCGGTGAAGGGATCATCGATGGTGCAGTCGATGGAGGCGAAGTAGTTGGAGACGTCGAGCCGGGTCTGGTGGCAGAGCTGGAGGATGTCGCCGGAGAGGCTGTTGACGCGGGCGGCCAGCTCGAGCTGGAACTCCTGGCCGGCGGCGAGCTGGGCGCGGACGGCGGCCACCTGGGCGCGGACCTCGGTGAGGACCTGGATGATTTGCTGGATGGTGGGCTGCTGTTCCTCCATGAACCCGGCGAGGGCGGGATTGACCACCGAGCTGATGAATTCGGCGGCCAGCTCGGAGGTGACCTCGTAGATGAGGTTGCTGAGGATGGCGGGGGAGCCGGTGGCGTTGGTGGAGGCGAAGAGGCCGACCTTGTTGCCGACAAAGTTGCCGTTGATGTCGTTGGTGATATTGCCGATGACGGCGTCGATGCCGAGCTGGACGTCGGCGAGGAAGCTGTCGATGCGGCCGACCACGTTGCTGACCTGGCCGATGGCGCCGAGGAGGTTGGTGGCGATCTGGTTGGAGATGTTGACCCCCGCGCCGTAGACGCCCCCGATGTAGAAATCGATGTTGGAGGAGGCGATGGGCAGGTAGTTGCAGGGATTGTTGGTGGCGAAGAACTGGAATTGGTTGGAGAGGGTGTTGTAGGTGGTGTCGATGACGGGGTTGATGACGTTGTCGAAGACCTGGTTGAAGAACTGCTGCATGTTGGCATCGAGCAGCTGCGTGACGCGGTCGATGCCGTTGGTGATGGCGCCGAGGATTTCGTCCCCGGCCGCGTTGGCGACGGCCTCGGCCACGCCGGTGGCCTCATCGACGGCGTTGAAGGCCAGCTCGGTCAGGTTGATCTGGGGGAGGCCGTCGTATTGGACGCCGAAGACGAGCTCGGCCTGGCCGGCGCTGAGGTACTTGACCTCGTGCTGGACCTTGACCACGAGGAAGTCGTTGCTGGTGGTGGCGTGGGACTTGAAGGTGCGGGTGAGGGTGTTCCAGTCGAGCGGGTAGTCGAACTCCACCACCTGCAGCCAGGTCTTCTGGGCGCGGGGATGGTAGAGGGTGGTGCTGCTGTCGCGGTAGCCGGCGAGGGTGACCGTGGCGGGGAGGCCGGTATTGTCGGGATCGAAGGAGGTGACGGTGAAGTAGTTCCCCCCGGCGGAGTTGGTCCAGCCCTGGTTCGCGGCGGTGCTGCCGGCCTTGGGCCAGCCGCCCATGAGGTAAACGATCGCGTTGGTGCCCTCACGGTCGGGGCTGGTGTGGAGCTGGACCTTGATGTCCTCGAAGAAGGCCACGTCGAGGCCGCCGGCCACGTTGAGCCAGCCGGGGGTGTTGACGCCGCTGCCGTAGGTGTTGAGGTAGGCGTCGGCGACGGGTGTGAGGTTGTAGGTCTCGGAGTTGGGCCCCGCCACGCGCACGACGTTGGGGAGCTTGAGGCGGGAATCGACACCGGCGAGGCCGAAGGACTGCGGAATCAGGTCGCCGGTGGGCAGGAAGCCGAGGGAGCCGTAGAGGTTGGTCAGTCCCAGCTGGTAGGGCGACATCCGCACCCCAAGGACGAGGTAGCCCGTGCCCGGCGCGCAGACGTCGCCGGGGTTGCGCTTGAAGTCGATGGAGAGCGTGGAGAAATCGGCGGTCCAGTAGCTGAGCACCTTGTCGGAGTCGTTGGACGGGACCTCGGCGCTGGTCAGGCCGCCCACGCAGGTCAGCTTGAGCTCCTCGAAGTTCTGCGTGAACTGGGACGGGTAGGGCACGGAAACAGAGCCGTCCGTGCGCGAGTCGCGGTTTTGGGAATCGAGGTAATTGAGGCCGTAGTTGGAGAAGGTGAAGGGGTATCCGTAGAGCGTAAGTCCGGCGGGGAAGGTGCCGGGGACGGCCTCATGGATGCCGCTGACCCCGCCGAGGCGGACGTAATACTTGGAACGGCCGGTGAGCTGGTAGGATCCGGTGGGGTTGCCGGCGAGGGTGCTGGCGCCCTGGCGCGCGCCATTGGTGCCGACGGCGAAGTTGAGGCCGGCGTAGTCGGCAAAGCCGTTGCGGTAGGCCAGCGCCGCCGGGGTGAGGCCGAAGTCCGGCCGCTCGATGGTGGCAAGGTTGGTGGCCGCCACACCGGTGTAGAGGAGGGCGGCGGGGGCGTGCCCGGCGGGGAGGCTCGTCTGGTCGCCGCGCAGGGAGGAGCCGGGCATGTGATAGCTGCCGGCGCTGAACATGAACGCCTGCTGGGCGAAGCCCTGGAGGGCGGGGGCATTGCTGAAGTAACCCCAGGTGAGGGCGTTGGTGGCGGAGAGCGACCCGGCCGCGACCAGGCCGGCGTCACGGGTGAAGCGCAGCACGCCGTTGCTGGGGGCCAACTGGATGGTCGCGGGTGGCAGTTGGGCGGCGCACCCCGGGCAATCGCGCCCGTAGGCCACCGCGACGGAGGAGACGTTGGTGAGACCGCCGCTGGCGACCAGGTCGCCGGAGATGTTCAGGCCGCCACCGGCGGACCAGGACACCTTGCTGTCGTAGGGGAAGTGGGTGGGGTAGCTGCCATTGCCCAGCAGCAGCTGGCCCTTGAGCAGGGCCGCGCCGTTGGCATCGACGTCGATCTCAATGTTGTTGGCCCCGTTGACCGGCTGGAAAACGCGTTCATTGGAGCGCTTGTCGGCGAGCGTGGGGTCCACGAGCAGCGAGGCCGAGTTCTTGAGGTAATCGTATTCGTCCCAGCGGACGTAATGGACGCGGGATCCGGTCAGGTTGAGGAGGAAACGACTGGCTGGGACATCCCATTGGATGGAGGAGCACTCGAACCAGAGCGGCTTGCTTTCCTCGGCGGCGAAGATGGGGTTGCCGCCGGAGGTGTAGACCGGGGAGATGCCGGGGCCGAGGTTGGCATCGAGCGGCAGGGCGGCGAAGTCGATGGACCCGAAGGTGAGGGTGGCGTTGGTGTTGTTGGTGCGGTAGCCGAACCCGGCCGGGAGAATGACGCGCACAGGGGAGCTGCCCCCGGTCGTATTGAGGACCAAGGGGCCGGTGCGGAGGTAGCGGACGCCGTTGATGACATCCGCATCGGGGACGGGCTGGTTGACGACGACGGAGCCGACGGCCAGCTCGGCGTTCCCGGTGGGTCGGAGGCGGACGGAAAGGGCGGCGCCGGCCCCGTAGCTGTGGAAGGGGCGGCCGGGGATGCTGCCGCTGTTGGCATCGACCCCCAGGATGGTGCTGACATGGGAACCCGTGGTGACGCCCAGGTTGGCCGGGCTGTTGTTGATGCTGTTGAAGGTGGTGATGATGGCGCCGGCACCGCTGCCGAAGACGAGGCGGCCGTTGAAGTGCAGGAGGCGCTCGGGCGCGGACTGGTTGGTGTTCCCGTTGAAGGTGATGGCGGGGCTGTTCGTGCGGTCGGTATGCGAGACCCAGGCCACCAGCCGGTGGGTGTTGGCGACGCAATCCATCTGGGCGGCGGGCACGGCGTGCACCACCAGGGTCCCGGCCAGCACCCGCGGCACCGGCGGGTTCGTCGTCCCGGCCGTGTAATCGCTCATGGTGGCGACGAAGTTGGTCACCGAGTTCACCAGCGGGATGACCGTGCCGCCGGCCGTCTCCAGCCGGTAGCCGACCGAGACCGGGATGGTGTCGCTGGCGTTGTTGGTGCCGGCGAAGTCATCGTAGCGCCGGAGGATGATGCCGACATCGAAGCGGAAGGCCTGTTTGCCGGGGATGGTGTCGACGGCGTAGGTGAGGTTGGTGCTGACGTTGGTGACCTCGGTGATGACATTGTAGGAGGCGTCGCCGCTGAGGGTGTTGGTGAAGTGGTAGTAGGGGCGCGGGCCGTCGTTGGTGAAGGCGGCGGTGGCGACGCCGTTGGTGAGAACGCGGAAATCGACCGTGTAGCGGTTGAAGGGGTTGAGGCGGGCAAGGGGCCGGAGGCTGGCGACGCGGGCCAGGATGTTGGTGCCGAGGGCCGGGACGGAGAGGGTGTTGGTGATGTTGTAGGAATAACCGGCGTTGGTGGTGGTGCCGGACTGGTCGTAGATGGGCACCGGCAGGCCGTTGGTGCCCAGCAGGCGCAGGGAGTAGACGTTCGTGCGCTGCAGGAGGGATGCGGTGGTGTTGGTCGTCCGGACGACCGCCTGGAAGAGGATGAACTCGCGGTTGAAGGCGGCGTTGTTGGTGACGGCAGCCTGGTCGGCGTCGATGACGTAACCCGTGTAGTTGGTGACGCCGGTGCCACCGAGCACCAGTTCGCTGAATTGGGCCCGTGCCGCAGAGGGCAGGCCCAGCAGGATGGCCAGCGGCAGAAGCAGGGGCGCAAACAAACCCGCGCCAGGCAGGTGACGTCGTGTCTTCACCAGATTAAGGTGTGCCAAAAGCGCCGGAAATCGGGGCGGGCTCGGCAGCACGGCACAAGAAGTCCCGCCCGGGCGCTGCGTGATGCGGGCGGACAATGGATCCCGACACGGCCAATTGCAAGCCGGAACGCCGCCCGTCGTTTGCCGAACCGGCGCCTCCAGGCCGCAGGGTTGCGCGTGCCAGACGCCGCCACTACCCTGATTGACACGCCATGAACAAGCCCCTGGCTGTCCGATGCCCGACCTGCCGAAAGCGGGGGGAGTGGTTTTCCGGGGAATACGGACCGTTCTGCTCCAAACGCTGCAAACTCATCGACCTTGGCAAATGGCTCGGGGAAGAACACACCATCTCGGAACCCCTGCGGCCCGGTGCCCTCGAGCCCTACGCCGAACTGCCACCCGGCAAGCACCTGGATGAACCGGAGGACTGACCATTCGCAGCCAAACCGGCCTGCCCCCCTCCGCTGGCTCATCCTCGTCGGGCTCTGCCTCGGCCTGTCCCCTGCCCTGTCGGCACACCCGCCTCGCGGTCTGGACACCCTGCCGAAAAGACCTCTTATCTTCGGTTATATCAACGAGTTACGAACCACCAACCAACACCTCCTGGAACTGGCCCGGCTGGATTATGAGGCGGTGGATGTGCTGGTGCATGGCTTTGTGGAGCCCAAACCAGACGGCTCCGTCGGGCCGGGTGTGGGCAAGTTCGACCTCTACCGCGCGCCGTTGCTCCAGCAGGCGCGGGCGCGGGGGCGCAGCGTTATCCTCAGCGTGGGAGGCGGCCTGCCGGAACGGTTCCGGGCCGCCTTCGCCAGCCTCTCGGCCAGCGAACACCGCCGCCACCGGTTCGCCGACCACCTGCTGCGACACGTTCGCCAGTGGGGCTACGACGGCATCGACATTGATTACGAGTTTCCCTCCGATGCCGTGGAAAGGGCCCGCTTCACCAGCCTGATGCAGGCGGTCCATCGCCGGTTCAAGGATGCCAGCACCAATTATCTCGTGATGTTCGGGGTCAGCCCCGGCTTCTACATCGATCAATACGACTGGCCGCGGTTGGCGGCCTGCACGGATTTCGCCTTTTACTTCGGCTACAACTGGAAGAATCCCGCCAATGGTCCCGTGGCCAACCCGGGCACCGCCCAATGGCTTTCCGGCGGGCGGGAGAAGACCGAGGCCAGTGCGCGCGGCGCCATCGACTATATCCTGGCCCGGGGATTTCCGGCCGGAAAACTCCTCTTCGGCCTGCCCTTCTACAGCTCGGCCAATGATTCCTGGCCCGTCCTGGGCGGCATCTGGTCCAGCAACCGGGCCTGGTTTTCCAACGCCATCGATGCCGCCACCCTCGAGGTGCCCTATGCCGGGCGCTGGTGGACCACCCCGGACAGCCTCCAACGCAAGCTCAGCGCCGTCCTCGACCCCCGCCACAGCCAACTCACCAACCGCACGGTGCTTCGGGGGGCCGGCTTCTGGGAGTTCGGCCATCAGGATCCTGCCCGGCCGGAACTCACCACCGCCATCAAGGACTGGTTTGCGGCTCAGACCAACCCGCCCGCGCCGGCCTTCCCGGCCCCGCCGCCCATCATTCCCGTCCCAGGCCCTCCCTCCACCCAGACCAACCGGACGCCACCCGGCACCCCGGCCACCCCGCCATGAACCGCACCCCTCATGCCTGGGTTGGCCGGGGACTGCCGTTTCTCGTGCTCAGCCTGGCCCTGGCAGCCGGATTCTCCTGCCGCCGCACCCCTGAATCCGGGGACCAGGCCGGGGCCGACATCCGCGGCCAGCCGATTGTCTCCCCGGCGGCCACCGGGGCGCCACCCGTGATGGCCGGCCCCGCCGGCACGGTCCGGACCGCAGCCAACCCGACCCATTTCCCGCAGCTGAAGCCGGTGCCGGAAGTCCTGGAAGACGGCTACCTGCGGCTCGGGTTTGACCGTCTCTCGGCCTTCAAATTCGAGGTCTACGAGTATTACTCCGAGGGCCAGGCCGGGCGGCCCCTGTTGAAGTCCGATGACAAGATTCCGCCGCTCATCCAAGCCTATGACGGGCGCCGGGTCAGCGTGCGGGGATTCGCTCTCCCCCTTCGCCTGAAAAAGGGCCGGGTGATCGAGTTTCTCCTGATGCGCGACCTTGGCACCTGCTGCTTCGGGCCCCAGGCGCAAATCAACCACTTCATGCGGGTGCGGTTCCCGGAGGGGGCGGATCTCGACCAGAACGTCGTTCACCGCGTGCGGGGCACGTTGAAGGTGGGAGAGACCTACGTTCAGGGTTACCTGACGGGGATCTACAACCTCGAGGCGGACAGCGTGGACCGGCCGCGGGACTGAATGCCAGGGCGGGGCCTCCGGCAGCCTCAGGCAGCCCGGCGCAACTCCACGATCTCGTGCCAGGCCAGCCGGCGCGGGCCCAACTGCGGCTCGCGCAGCCGCACGCCGGCGCCATCAAAGACCAGGTCCTGGGCCAGCCATGTCGAGCCGTCCAGCGTCCGCACCTCATAGGCCCGGGGCGCCAGCAGCGCGCGCCGAGCCAGCAGGACCGCGATCACCTCGCGGTTGATGTCGTAACGCCGCACGCCCAGCGGCACCGAGTGCACCGTGACCCGCCCCTGCTCGATGCCCTGGCAGTCGCCCTCGATGAACTCGCCGCCGGCCAGCAACACGCCCGGCCGCCCGGCCGCCAAGCGCGGGGCCAGCCGCCCCGGCACCGCCTGGAAGCGAATGAGGGCCACCCGCGCCTTGGAGACCGGCAACCGCCCCGGACCCGCAAACCGCAGCGCCGTCTCGTCGAGCCCCGCGATGTAGCCGGTCTGCGTGGAGCCGCTCCGCATCTCCACCTCGGGCACAAAGAAACGGTTCCGGACGGATGGGGCCTCCTCGACATACTCAAAGGAAGCCTGTCCGGAAATACCCCCGCGCCCCCCGGCCACGGCCACTCCCACCAACAAATCGGCCGGCCAATCCACCGTCATCCGCCCCGCCGACGACCACGTCCGCCCGTCCCGCGAAAGCCACGCCAGCACCGTTTCACCCTCGCGCCGGAGCCGCATCCAGCAGGGCGGCCATGCCGCCGGGAACAGCTGCACCCGGCTGTCACCCCCCGCCTGCTCCCGGGCCACCAGCAGACCGCCCCGTCCGACGCTGAGCGAGAGGAAGACGTGCCGCGCATCCGCCGCCAGCCCCTCCCGGAGCATCAGGCCCGCCCCGGCCCAGGGATCGCTGCACTGCACGCGCGCCAAGCGGGCCACCACCTCGGTGTCCCCGGAAACCGCCTTGTAGGCAAAGTGAAAGGAATCGGCCCGCCCCAACACATTGGTGCCGTGGCTTCGCAGCCTCATCATGGACCCCGCCGACTCCGCCATGCCGGGCTGCGGCATGTGCCCAATGTCCCCGTGAGCCCAGTAGGGAGGCAGGCTCCCGGGCCGCGGGAGCCCGGCCGGGGGCAACTCCGCCTCCGGCTCCGGATCGAAACCCACGACGTCCAACTCGGTCAACGGCACCCGGGCATGCAGGCTGCGGACGGCGCTGATGACCACCACGGCGTTGGATTCAAAGCGAAGATGTCCCTCCAAAACCACGCCTGCGCGCGACCGCACATACCCCAGCCGGGCCTGCGCGGCGGTCGCGCCCAGCAGCACCAACCACAAGATCAGAAACCCTCTGGAAAACAGGCTGGCCATCACGTGAGGCGAACTCCTTCCGGCAGACCCATGTCCCCCTGGCCGGCCGCAGGACGGCCGGTGCCCTCAACGGCCGGGCAGTTTGGAGCGCGTCTGGCCCGCCACCTCGCGAACCAACTCCTCGGGCGCCGTCTGCAGGCCGCTGCGGGGGGAAAAATACATCGCCGGGGGCGCCTTCAGGCTGTGCGCGACGGGTTCCGCCTCGCCCGGGGCATGGACGAAGATCGCCTTGCCGTCGAGCAGGACAAAGTACCCGCGGGCATCGATGCGGAACTGGCCGTCGGCCACGGCACCAATGCCGGCAGGAGTGGCGACCTGGAAGCGGGAGCCGAGGGATTGGGGCATGACGCGCCCGAGCAGTTCGCCGGATTTGAGGGCCAGCTTCACCTCGAAGCTCCCGCTGGCGGGATCCTTGAGGACGGCCTCCTCGATGACGAGCGTGGAAAGTTCGGTCACGCGGACGGTCCCGGCCTGGTCACCGAGGTAAAGGTCCACGGCGGCGCCGCGTTCGGTCTGGATGGTATCCCCGACTGCCACGGGGCTGCCCGCCTTGAGGGGCAGGGCCGGGCCACCGGGCCGGGAGATGCGGACCCGGCCAAGGAGTCCGCGCACCTCGGGGCGGATGGGTTCCGGGGCGGCCAAGGCGGCAAGGCCGGAGACGGCGAGGGCCACGAGCGCGGCCAGGAAGCGGGAGGCCGTCCTGTCGGAACGGGGTTGGAGGGGGGGGCGCATGGAGGAATTATGCGGCAGGCCGGGCCGTCATTTCAATCCTGCCTTTTCCATCCTGCCAAGGCGGGGGCTTTCAGGAGGCGGCGGGGGCGGGGGAGTCGGGGGGTGGGGTGCGGAAGCTGCGCCAGCGGGCGAGGGGGATGAGGCCGAGGCCGATGACAAGGAGCTGGGAGGCGACGAAGATGCGCAGCCACTGGAAGCCCTCGGAGGTGAAGCCGTAGGCATGGAGGCCGATGCCGAGCAGGTTGGTGCCGAACCAGGACCAGGCGGTGACAATGTTGCCGACGATGGTGAGCAGCATGAGGCCGCGGTCGCGGACGAGGCCGCCCCAGCGGGCGTGGAGGATGAGGGCGTTCCAGAGCACGATGAGGAGGGCGCCGTTTTCCTTGGGGTCCCAGCCCCAGAAGCGGCCCCAGGACTGGTCGGCCCAGATGCCACCGAGGATGGTGCCGACAAAGCTGAACAGGGTGGCGAAGCAGACGATGCCGTAGACCATCTTGGCGACGGCCTTGCCCATCTCGAGGCCGCGGCCGACCGGGCGCTGGAGCTGGGGGGTGAGGAGGCCGATGGCGACGTAGGCGATGGCGAGCAGGCCGGCGGCGAAGGTGGCGGAGTAGCCGAGCGTGATGATGACCACGTGGGTGGCCAGCCAGAAGTTGGTGTCGAGCACGGCCTGCAGCATGGCCATGGTGTCGGTGCCACCCTTGGCGAGGTTGTGGGCGATGAGGAGGGTGATGAACCCGCAGACGGAGGCCATGGCGCTGCCGAGGCCGACCCGGAAAAACCATTCCAGGACGATGCCGAGGAGGAGGGCGCCCCAGCCGATGAAGATGGCGGACGAATAGAGATTGGTCACCGGGGGGCGTCCTTCCAGGACCATGCGGAAGATGAGCCCGAAGGTGTGGACGGCCCCGGCCAGCAGGATGAGGTAGAAGGAAGAGCGCCGGAGCGACTCGGAGAGGCCGGGGGCGATGCCGCCGGTGAGGAGGGCGCTGCAGGCGAGGACGAAGGCGGCGATGTAAATGATGGTGGCGTGGAGGAAGGGCTTCACGCGGTTGAAGTAAAACTCGGCCCGTCCCTTGTTCACGACGGTCTGTGGCACGGTGGAGAGCAGGGTGGACCGGTAATGGCTCACGGCCTGGTTGAACCCGTTGGTGTCCCCGCGCCGGTAGGCCACGCCCATGGTGGCGTAGGCCAGCAAGGCCGGGGCGATCTCGCCCGATCGGGCCGATTCCATGAGGCTGGCGCCCACGTTTTGCCAGTCGTCCGCGTTTCGCGCGGGGTCGGTCGGCGGCACCACCAGCGGATAGGCAAAGCGCGACAGCATCTCAAACCGCGACAGGGGGGCAATCAGGCGCTCGAGCGCGTTGGTGTCGTAGGCGCCGCCCTGCCGGCTGGCATGGGCGGCCGCCATGCCCGGACCCACCGCCTTCCGGAACTCCTCCAGGTCGGCCACGAAATTGGTGCTGGCCTCCGGCTGCAGGCTGTTCTTCAGCCGCTGGTAGAGCATGAGCGCATTGGCCAGCTTGACCGTCTGCCGTTGCAGCGGCGTCTGCTGCTCGGCCTTGACCTGCCGGGCCGCCTCCCCCTGCTCCCCAATCCGCCGCACCTGCTCGCGCAGCTCATTGAACGTGAAATAAAACAGGCCCGACTTCTCCAGTCCCTTCCCCACCAGGCGCAGTTCCGTCAGCAGGTCGGGATGATGAATGAGGAAGATGGGCCGCGTGTCGGCCAGTTCCGGATGAAAGAACACCTCCAGCAGCCATTCGCTGGACCGGAGCTTGCGCCCGTGGCTCCAGAACTGCCACGAGGGCTTGATCTCCAGCGGCGCGTCGCTCGAGCTGCGGATCTGCAGCAGCGCATTGCGCGCCACCGAGTCCAGCGGCTGGATGCGCCCGTCCAGCAGCACCGGCAGGCGCCCGAACTCGGCCGCGTGCAGGCCGCGGTTGGCCTTCGGCAGCAGGACCATGATGACCTCGGTGGCGAAGAGGGCCAGGAGGACCCAGGGGATGAGGCGGTGGATCGATTTCATGGTGGAGAGGGTGCGGGCCGCGGACGGCCCCGGTCCGGTTCAGCGGTTCAGGTCAGGCAGCCACGCGTTTCCAGGCAAAGCCGACGAGGTGCATGAGAAACTGGACCATCAGGCCGAGCGTCATCACGCCGCAGGCCAGGTAGGGCGTCAGCCAGCCGGGGTTCCGGACCACCTGCAGGATGGTCACCTTGTTGACCAGCTCATCATTCCGGGGGTCGAAGCTGGACTGGTAAAACGTATAGCCGCCGTAGCGCAGGGGGTTGTTCATGTAGATGTCCACCTCGCGCCGCTCGCGCGTGGACGGCTGGTCGACGATCACCCGGCTCCGGAAATCCTTGGGCGTCTGGGTGCCGCGGTATTTCTCATGGCGGAACTCGAGGAGGCGCAGGGAGAAGTCCTTGTAATAGCGGGTGAAGCGCAGCGCGATGGAGAAGGGCTTGCCGTTGACGGTGAACTCCTGGCGCGCGCCGGAGAGCGTGCTGACCAGCCAGGTGCCAAGCGAGCCCTGGGGCCCGATCACCTCCACCACCGCGCTGGGGGTGTTGCGCTCGTCCATGGCCGTGACCGGGGCCAGCGGCTGGACGTGCAGCCCGGGGCCAATGCCCCGGGTGGCCCGCACCGGCACGGCATTGCTGGCCGGGCCCTCATACACCATGGCGTTCCGCCAGTATTCCACCACGCGCAGGGTGACCGGCAGCTCCGGGGGGCGGAGCTCGCGCCCGGCCGCCAGCCGGGCCTCCGGGATGGACACCACCCGGTCATTGACCGGGTCCGACTCATCAATGAGGACCAGCTCGTTGTCCCGGAAATCCTGGGAATAATTCAGGGTGTCCCCCTCGGCCAGGCGCATGGCGCTCTCCGTCGCCAGCAGGTCGGTCAGGAGCTGCCCCAGCAGGAGCAGGATCAGCCCCAGGTGCGTGAGCCAGATGCCCAGCTTCTTCCAGGTGAACTTGAACCGCGTGAAATGGCCCGCAACGAGGCTGGCCAGGAGCAGCGTCCCCAGCAGGTAACCGCCCGGGAACACCGGCACCCGCGGCCCATGCACCACCTCGGCGGCCGGCACCGGGGGCAGATGGATGCTCACCATCTGCAGGGTCTTGACCAGCGCCGCCTTCATGGCCAGCCAGTCGATGAAGAACGAGTGGAAGAACCGCTTCTGCGACAGGTAAAGCCCGAGCGGCTCCTGGGCCACCGTGCCCAGGAAAACCACCACCAGGCTCAGGGCCAGCAGGACCACCGTCAGCCGCAGCGAGGCGAGGAATTGCAGGAGGGTTTTAGCCATTGGGATACCTCGCGCTTTGGACAAATTTCAGGAACGCCTCGCGCTCGCGCGCGGCCAGGGGCGCAGGCCCCATCAGCTTGTAGAACCACGTCCGGCCGTCCCGGGACAGCACCGCCCCGATGATGCGCGCCGGTTGGCCGCTCATCGCGTTGGTCCCGCTCAGGTCCACCAGCGCCGCCTGCGCGCCCGCCACCTCCAGCCGGGTCACCAGCCGCGCCATCTCGCCCGCCGGGGTGGGGTCAAGGCCCAACTGCCCCTGCCAGCGGTTCACGTTGCCCTGCAACCCCCCGCCGTCGCCCTCCTCCACGCTCACGTTCACGTCGAGCACGGCCCCGGCCTCGCCGGTCACCCGGAACTTGGCCAGCAACATCTGCGGGTTCGGCACCTCCGCCCAACCCTCCGGCACGGTCCATTCCGGCCGCGGCACCTCCGGCCGCGCCGGCCCACGCTCGCCGCCGCCCCGCCCGGCCGACCGGGCCAGCACCTGCGCCTGCGCCGCCTTCCATGCCCCCAGGCCCTCCGGACGGAAGGATTCCAGGAAGGCCGTAAAGGCCGACCGCTGCGCCGTCACCAGCGCGTCCGTCCCCGTCATCTTCACAATCCACGTGCTGTTCTCGTGCTTCAACAGCGCCACCAGCACGCGCGCCACCCGGCCGCCTTCCAAGACCGGTTCCGTGCTGACCATCTCAAAGAACTCCCCGCTGGCCGAGCCCATGGTCACCTTGCGGGCCTGCGCCGCCACCTCGGATTCCCCCAGGGCCGGCAGGCGGATTTGTTCCCGCCAGATGTTCACGATGTCCGCAGTCCCCGCGCTCAGGTTGAGGGAAATCACAGCCACATCCGCCGACGCCCCCTCCGCGCCCCGGACCGCAAACCGCGCGAGGCGCATGCCGTCGCCGGCCACCGCCTCCCACCCGCTGGGGGCCGTCCAGGGAACCTCCGCCGGGCGTTCCTTGGGCACGGTGTAGACCCGGATTTCCTGGGGACCGCATCCGGTCAGGAGAAAGGCAGCCATCGCCACCCAGGGACCCAGCCCCAGGGAGAGCAGCGCGGCCGGCCGGCGCAGCGACACGAAAGTCATCATGCAGTGTTTAGCGGGCCCGGCAGGCCGGTGCAAGCGGTTTGCCGGGCGGCCTTCGACCTGAGCCTCAAGGGTTTTCTTCAACCGGAATGCCACGCACCGGGTTCGCCCATCCCCCACCACACCCACCCCGATTTAGGCCGGAGCCCCCGCCGCCCGATGTTTTCCAGAAGGACAGACCCGGCCGTCTGCGGCCGGGGGGCTGTCCGTGCCCGGTCCCGATCCATCATGCAACGCCTGCTGTTCCTGGCCCTGCTGGCCTCCGTCCCCCTCGCGGCGGCGGAGCCGCAGACCCAGCAGACCCTCCTGCCGGCCCGTTCGGCAGGACGGGTCCTGGTGACAGGTGCGGCCGGCCTTACCGCCCCTTGGTGGCGGGCGGACTTTGACGACAGCGCCTGGCTGGCGGTCGTCACCCCGGTCGGCTTTGACCTGGCCCCCCCGCCGGTGGGAATCGCCACCGCCGTGGCGGATTCGGTGGCCGGGTTTTCAGGCGTCCAAGGCAGCAACGGCTGGTCCTACGGGTTTTATGCCCGGGGCGCGGACACCGTGCCCGGCTATGACCCGGGGGCGGACTTCGTGATGGTCGCCCCGGATTTTGGCTTCCTGGACGGCGCCTGGCGGCGGGGGGCGGGGGGGCGGTTGGAGGCGGACCCGCCCTGGGATCTGATTGGTCCGCGCGACCTGCATTCCAACACGACGGGCGGGGAGCGCTGGGTGATTCGGCGCTTCACCACTCCCGGCGGCGGACGGGTGCGGTTGGCTGGCGTGGTGGGCAACGTCAGCGGACTGGGCGGTGCCACCGCACGGGTATTCGTGGATGGCACCCCGTTGGCCGCGTTCCCCGCCGGGGCTCAGAGTGCCGGGTATTCCCTGCTGGCCACGCTGCTGCCGGGGTCCCGGGTGGACTTGGCCCTCGATCCGAACGGGGCGGATGCCTCGGACCTCACCCGCTGGACGGCGGTCCTGCACCCGGCGGCCGACAGCGCAGATCTGGTGGGGGATTCACTCTCGCAGTTCAGCGGGTTGGCCGGGGCCGGGCCGTGGCAATATGGGATATACAACCGGACGCTCGACACGGACGGGCGCTATGACCCCGCAACGGACTTCAACCGTGGCGCGCCCGGCTGGGCGTTTACCGGCGGTGAGTGGGCCCTTGGCCCGGATGACCCGCCGTGGACGGCGCTCGGACCGCAGCACGCGCATCCAAACGGGCTGAACGACGGCGAGGAACACTGGGCCATCCGCCGCTGGGTGAGCCCGCTGACGGGGCCCGTGACGGTGGATTGGCATTTTGCCAAGGATCTGCCCTACGGCGAAGGGGCCACCCTGCTTGTGCTGCACAACGGCGTGGTGGTCGACCAGGCCGTCGTGGCGGGGGACGACCGCCTCGGCAGCCTGCGCAGCGTGACCGTCCGGATGCGGATGGGCGATGCCCTCGATTTTGCCTGCACGCCGGTCGGGCCGGACGGCGACACCGGCGACGGGGCGGACCGCTGCGTGTTCCGGGCGTTCCTGTATGCGCACGGGGTCCCGGCGGGGGCCGCCTGCACGCCGCTGGCCGACTCGGCGGCCGACTGGGGGACCAACGGCGTGCAGGGCCAGCGCGGGTGGTTCCAAGGTTATTACAACCGCGCCGCCGATGCCACGCCGGGCTACCAGGCCGGGGACTTCATCGCGTTCCCGGCGGCGGGCGGCGCGTGGGGCTCCAACCATTTCTGGCGGGGCTACGATTGGGACTGGCACCCGGACCCGGCGCCCTCGGACAACCTGGGACCGGTGGCGGCCAACCCCAACGGCACGAACAACGGCGCCGAGCACTGGGTGATCCGGCGCTGGGTGAGCCCGGTGGCGGGCCGGCTGCGGGCGCAATGGTTCACCCGCAAAAGCAATCCCTTTGGCTCCGGCGTGACCGGCAAGCTCTTCCACAATGGCGTCGAGGTGGACAGCGCGAGCATCGCCGGAAACGACACCCTGGGCGTGGAGCGCAACGTCGATCTGCCGGTGGTGGCCATCGGCGACGTCGTGGACCTGGCCCTCACGCCCACCGGCCCTGGCGGCCAGGCGGATGACCGCGGCGACCGCAGCCTGAACGGCCTGGCCATCGCCTCCTGCCAGACGGTGGCGGACGTGCTGGCCACCGACCTGGCCACGGCCAACCCCGCGGCACCCCCCGGCCCACGGGTGCTGCTGCGGCTCCCCTTCTCCATGGCCGACACCTCCCGCCTCGAAACCCTCATCCTGCGCCTGCGTTGGGATGACGGGGTCATCGTCTGGCTGAACGGCGTCGAGGTGGCGCGGCGCAATGCCGGGGGCGGGGAAACCGCCGGGGCCGGCGTGGCCTGCCGGACCTCCGCCCAAGCCCTCACCGCGGAGGGCATCGACCTCACGGCCATGCGCGGCCTGCTCGCCGTCGGCCCCAATCTCCTGGCCATCGAGGCCTGGAATTGCGCCAGCGACGACCCCGACCTCCTCGTCGCCCCCGAGCTCATCGCCACCTTCAACCAGGAACCCTCCGTGGCCGACGACCACCTTGCCGCCACCCGGGATGAGCCCCTGCTGCTCAGCGCGGAACGGCTGCTGGCCAACGACCAGGACCCCGACGGGGACCCGCTTTCCCTCATTTCCGTGGACGCCCTCAGCCGGGCCGGCGGGACCATCACCCTCGATGCGGGGACCGCCACGGTGACTTACCTTCCCCCACGCGGCGGGGACGGGGCCGACTCCTTTGCTTACCGGGCCGTGGATGGACGGGGCGGGTCCGCCACCGGAACCGTCCACGTCCTCCTCGTGGCGGGCGCCGTGCCCGGCCCCAACCAACTGCTGCTGGAGGAAGTGGCGGGAGCGCTTCGCCTCCGCTTCAGTGGCGAGGCCGGGGTCCGCTACGAATTCCAGCGCTCCAGCGACCTGAAGGCCTGGATCCCCCTCGGCAACTGGCCGGCCCCGGCCCACGGGCTCATCGAGATGCAGGACACCATCACCCAGGGCCCGGGGCCCGACGCGCCACCGGCCTTCTATCGGATGGTCCGCCTGCCCCAACCCTAGTCCGCTGCACCATGCCGCCTCGGGAGCCCGGGCGGCGCCTCGCGGCTGCCTGCCTGCCCGCCTCCCCACGACAGGGACAAGGAGGGGAGGGCATGGAGATCCGGGACCCGGGGAGATCCACCGCAGGAAAGGGGCTAAAAGAGGACCGCCGACGCGGCCGGCCTGGGTCCGGGCTCGCGCCCGGGAGGCGGGGACGTCGGCGGTGCCTGGGGTCTTCCCCGGCGATGCGGGGCGGGGGAAAACCGAAACCGTAGTAGCCGCGGGCCGGGAGGCCGGACGGCTGCGCCGTTGGCTGGTGAGAGCACAGGGTCGGCGAGCCCTGCAGCCGCCAGGCGGCCGCGGCTACTGAAGGGGGAGGGCGGGAGCCTAGCGCTGCGGAGCGCTGCCACCGCGGGCGGAGTCGTCCACGGTCGCGATGTTGCCGGCATGGCGGGCGCGCGCGGCCGCATACTTCGCGGAAGCATGCATCTCGCTCACCTGGCTGGAGGCCACCTGCTGGGTGGCTTCCCAGAGCAGGAAGGTTTCAACCGTGGCCCAGGCGGAAACACCGAGGGCGGCGAGCAGGAGAAGGGTGGAAAAATGTTTTTTCATGGTTGGGTGGAATCGCGGAACCGGGGACTCCCGGTGCAGCCTAGATATCGGCAGCCGCGGCCCGCAAATGAAGCGGGCCGGGGCGGCCTGGCGGCGGATCAGGAACGCCGCCGCAGGAAACGCTGGGTGGCGAGGAGGGTGAGCAGGCCGACACCCATGAGGCTGGCCGCACCGGGCTCGGGCACGGGGTTGGCCGCAATGAAGCTGATATTACCGGCGCTCCAGTTGCCGCTCACGCCGTTGTCGTACTGCTGGAACTCCGCGTCAAAGGCGCGCACGGTGTTGTTGGGGCCATACTCGACATTCAGGATGTTGAAATAGCCCACGATGCTGTCGAGCGAGACCCCGGGGCGGGTGAAGGCCATGGCCGGGGCGCCGGCGGCCTGGTTGGGCCAGAGTTGCGCATTGTTGTAGGTGCCCACGGTCAGCGGGCCGCCGTCGGGCGCGGCGAAGCTCAGGTTCCACGTGTGGACCGGCGAGCTGATCGTGAGGGAAATGCTGTTGTTGGCGTTGAGCGTCGCCGAGAAGGTGTAACCTCCGGCTTCGTTCACCGACATGGTTTGCCCCTGCCCCACCAGGCTGCCAGGCAGGCTGGTGAAGTAGAAGCTGGAGCCCTGGCCGAAGGCCTGGGTGGCGAGCGCCAGCAGGGTCGCGCTGACGAGGCTGAGCGTTTTCAGTTTCATGGTCTCTGACGGTTGCAGGTTGACTTCTGACCCCGGGCGGACCCGCGGGCACGGGCTTCAACGGCGTCCGGGAAAAACCCTTTAGGAGAAAAATAAAACTTTTTTGCGCCACCCCCGGGCCCGGTCCTTGCCTTGCACACCGGGCCGCTTTCCGTTTACCTAACTCCATGTGATTCCGCCGCGCCGCGCGGACGCGATCCGGCACCCGGGGCCGGACCCCGGGACGGGGAACGCGGCAGATGCCCGGGCCTGAAACCCAGAACGCCTTGAAAGAATTGCACAACCTCCGCGGCCTGCCCGAGGCCGAGGCCCGCACCCGCCGCAACGGCCACCCCGGCTGCGTCGTGTGGCTGACGGGCCTGTCCGCCTCGGGCAAATCCACCATCGCCTCCGAGCTCCACGCCCGCCTCTTTGCCGCCGGCCGCCAGTGCTACCTGATCGATGGCGACATCCTCCGCACCGGCCTCTGCTCGGATCTCAAGTTCACCCCCGAGGACCGCCATGAAAACATCCGGCGCGTGGGCGAGGTCGCCGGCCTGTTCGCCGATGCCGGCATCATCTGCATCGCCGCCTTCATCTCCCCCTACCGCGCCGACCGGGCCCTGGTCCGCGGCATGACCCACGGCCGCCCCTTCATCGAGGTCTACGTCAACGCCCCCATCGAGATCTGCATCCAGCGCGATCCCAAGGGCCTCTACGCCAAGGCCCGCGCCGGGCAAATAACCCAGTTCACGGGCATCTCCGCCCCCTACGAACCCCCGGAACACCCCCAACTCGAGCTGCGCACCGACCGCCTCAGCGTCCCGGAATGCGTCGACCAACTCCTGGCCCACCTCGAGTCCTCCTGGCGCGCCTGAGCCCGTTCCCGGCCACCCGCGCGGACCTCAAACCATGACCTCAGCCGCCAGCCCAGCCACCACCACCCGGGCTGTCCCGTTCGACAACCGCTCCAGCCGCCTGCCGGATCGCCTCGCCGCCCTGCTCGGCCGGACCGCCCGTGGCGGACGCCACTTCCGCTTCCAGGCGAACGGCCGCACCATCACCTACTGCTACATCCGCAAGAACGCCTGCAGCGCCTTCAAGAAGCTGATCACCGGCGTCTCCCCCCACCAGGAACAGCTGGCCGCACACCCAGAGGCCATGTCGTTCCTCTCCCGGCACCACCGCGTCCGCTCCCTCCGCGACCTCATGGCGGCCGATCACCGCATCTTCGTCTATCGCGATCCCATCGAGCGCGCGGTGTCTCTCTACAAGAACAAGTTCATCGCCCAGCTCGACCACACGGACATCTTTGCCAGCTACCACCGCCGGACCGGACGGGATCCGCAGCAGGCGTCCTTCCGCGATTACGTGCTTCATTACCTTGGCCACGACCAGTCGGCCCTCGACCCGCATTGCCATTCCCAAATCCGGCAGCTGGCCCCGGCCCTCTACACGGAGGCCATTCCCATGCGCTCGCTGCACGAGGCCATGGCCGGCATCCTGGGCGCCGACTTGGCCGGCCGCTACTTCCGCATCCGGGTCAACGCCACCGAGGCCGTCGAGGACCCGGCCCCGGCCGCCCACCGCGCCGCCGCCGACCTGCACGAGGCCTACCAGGCATCCGGACGCATGCCCGCCAACGCCGCCCTGCTGGAACCCGCCCTCCTCCAGCGCCTGCAGGAACTCTACGCGGACGACCTCGCCATGGTGCAGGCCCTGGCCGTGGCCTGATCCGGCCACGCCACGGACGCGGACCCACAAACGGCCTTGACGCTCGGCGCCCCCATCCAAAAGCTCCCCCACCCATGCTCCGCACCCCGAACCCCCGCCCCCCGCATGCCTGAACCCGGGGTCCACTTCACCTTCGAACAACAGCCGGTCCGGTTCCGGTCGGTGGCGGACGACGACCACATGCTCCGCCTGATGCGCCAGACCGGCACGTTCTACGAGCAGGATGTCCTGCTGCGGCTGCGCGACCGGTTGCAGGCCGGCGGACGGCGCGGGGCGGCCATCGATGCCGGCGGCTTCATCGGCACCCACTCCGTGTTCCTCCGCAAGTTCTGCGGGCTCCAGCCCGTGCTGACCTTCGAGGCCAGCCCCGGCAACCACGCCATCCTCCGCGACAACCTCCAGGCCAACGGCGTCGGCGACGACGTCATCGCGGTCAACCTCGCCCTCGGCGCCCAACCCGGGCATGCCGCCGTCCTTTCCGCCGAGGAGGCCAACCGCGGCCGCACCCGCGTCGAACTCGGCTCCACCGCCGCCGGCCACGCCTCCATTCCCGTCACCACCCTCGACACCGAGGTTCAGAACCGCCAACTCCCCCCCGTCGCCGCCATCAAGATTGACGTCGAGGGCGTCGAACTCGAGGTCCTCCGCGGCGGACTCCACGTCATCACCTCGCACCGGCCCGTCCTCTGCATCGAAATCCACTCCGCAGACCACCTCCGCCAGGCCCTCGCCCTCCTCAACCCCGGCCGCTACTGGATCGTCGATTGCCTCGGCTATTCCCCCACCTATCTGCTCGAACCCTGCCCCGACATTACCCCCGAACCCCGCCGCCACCAGGTCAACCAGCTCTGGATCCGCCGCGCCCAACTGCCCCGCAGCTGGTCCTTCCTCCGCAAATTCCTCCGCCGCCGCGCCCAAAAACTCGCCGGCACCCGCTGGGATCCCCCGCCCAAGCCCCGCCGCTCCCCCGCCTCCTGACCCGCCTCGTCCCAGTCCCATCCGCCCCTTCACCACGTCACCGGCGGAGCAATCCCTCGTAGTACTCCACCAAACGGTCCTGCAGCCTTCGCAGGTCAAAGTTCGCCTCTACAAACGCCCGGCCCGCCCGGCCCAGGGCCGGCCATTCCGCCGACCGCTCCAGCAATCCCCCCAGCGCCCGGGCCAGGGCTTCCGGATCCCGCTCGGATACCAGGAAACCCGATTCCCCTTCCGCCACCGATTCCGGAATGCCCCCAATCCGGCTCGCCACCACCGGCAGCCCCATCGCCTGCGCCTCCAGCAGGACCACCCCCTGCGTCTCCTCCGTCCCGTCCCGTCCCACCACGCTCGGCAACAGGAACACATCCGCGTTCCCCAGCGCCGCCAGCACCCGCTCCTGCGTGCATCCCCCCAGGAAGGTCACCCGGTCCGCCACGCCCAGTGCCCCGGCCAACCGCTCCAGTTCCGCCCGGCACGGACCCTCCCCAATCACCTCGTAACTCAACCCGGGACACGCCGGCGCCAGGCGCGCCACCGCCCGCAGCGCCACGTCAATCCCCTTGGCCTCCACCAACCGCGCCACCGTCAGCACGCGCATCACCCCCGGCCGGGCCGGCGGCCGCGACCCCGGCCGGAAACGCCGCAGGTCCACCCCCATCGGGAGGATCACCAACCGCTCCGCCGGGCAACCCAGTTCCCGCAGGCGACCGGCCGTGAACCGCGAGTTCGCCATGAACAACTCGCCGCGCGCGAACAGCGCCGCATAGGGATTCCGCCGGCCGCGCCCCGCCCGCACGTTGATGTCGTAACCATGAAACGAGGTGACCAGCCGCCCGCGCACCGCCCCGATGTCCCGCAGCGCCAGGGCCTTCACCCCGTTGGGACCGAAATGGGCGTGCACGATGTCATAGGCCGGCCGGGCCGGCAGGAAGGGCCGGGCCGCCGCCAGGAGCCGGAAGGACGAGGCCAGGCGGCCATGGCGCCACGGGTTCAGGGACGCCAGCACGGTCCGCGGCGCCAGCGGCAGGCTGCGCGCCGCCAGGGCGGCGGCGGCCCAGGGGCGCGCCAGGGAGTTGCCCGGCAACCGCACCGCATAATGGGTGCGCTCCCGCAGACCCAGCCGCGCCACCTCCGCGTGCACCGGTCCGTCACCCCCGGGCCGATCGGCATAGATGTCGACCGTGTGCCCCTGCTCCAGCAACCCCGTGATTTGGTTGAGGACAAAGGTCTCCGACAACGCCGGAAAGCGCCCGAGGACAAAGGCGATGTTCACTGGGAAGGGAAATCAGGGCGGGCCGCATTGCACGCCAACCCGCCGGGCGAAGATGAGGGGGAGGCTCCGCCGTGAGCCAGTGCAAAGTTTGACGCTGCCCCCCGGCGTCGGGTAGACACCCCCGGTCATGCCCGCCCCCGCCGTGGCCGCCATCATTCCGGTGTTCAACCGGCCGCGCGCCATTGTGGAGGCCCTCGACAGCGTGCTGGCGCAAACCCGTCCCCCCGGCAAGCTCGTGGTGGTGGACGACGGCTCCACCGACGACACCGCGCAGCGGGTGGAGGAATGGCTGGCCGCGCGTCGTCCACCCTTCCCGGCCCTGCTGGTCCGGCAGCCCAACCAGGGCGCGGCGACCGCGCGCAACCGCGGCGCCGCCGAGGCGCCCGACTGTGACCTGCTCGCCTTCCTCGACTCGGACGACCTCTGGCCGCCGGACTATGTCCAGCGCGTGTGCGACGCCATGGCGGCCGCGCCGGACGCCGTGGCCGCCTGTGCGGACCGGGTCAACCACGACTACGCCACCGGCGCCGTCGAGCCCCGCAGCTACGCCCACTACGCCACGGGCCGGCGCAATGCCACCACGTTGATCTTCATGGACGGCCCGCCCGGCACGTCGGGCACCGTGTTCCGGCGCAGCGCCTTCACGCAGGCCGGGGCCTTCGACCCGCGCTGGCCAACCGGGCAGGACTACGACCTCATGCTGCGCGTGAGCCTGCTCGGACGCTGGCTCCACCTCCCCGGGGCCCCCCTCACCACCCGCAACCACCTCGAGGTCGTCACCGGCAGCGGCGAACCGCCCCTCAGCCGCAAATACGCCGACCGCGTCTTCCGCCGCGTGCAGATGCTGGACCGCTTCATCTTCGAGTGCGGCGGCCGCCAGGCGGTGCCCGAACGGCTGTGGCGCCGGCGTCTCTCCGTCCTCTGGCACCGCGCCGCCCGCAAGCTCCTCGACCTCGGCCGCACGGACGACGCCCGCACCTGCCTCCAACGCACCCTCGCCCTCCGCCCCTGGCACCTCCCCGCCCGACTCCGCTTGCTGCGCCTCCCCCGCTGACCCTTCCAGCCCGCCCCTGCCTCACCGGGACGGCCCCCGGCCCCCATCCCACTCTTGGTTTTTCATTGTCGAAACCCGGCCGCCCCCTAATTTCGTCCACAACACCGCGCGTCCGGCAACCACCGCCGGGCGGCCACCATGCAGATCGATCGCATCGAGACCCTCCACGGCGCAGCCCACGACTCGCCCAGTCTGGCCGCGCTCCTCGGCGATTGCCTCGAACCCGGCATCCTCACCCTCGACTCGGATCGGCGCCTCCTGCTCGTCAATGACCGCGCCGCCCGCCTCTGCGGCCTGACCCCGGCCGCGGAACGCCCGCCCGGCGCCGCCCTCCCCGGCACCTCCCTCCTGCCCAGCGCGCTCCGCCGCCTCCTCGACGAGGTCTTCCGCCAGGGCGCCGAACCCGGCCCCCGCCAAATCCTGCTGGCCGACCCGGCCGGGCCCGAGCGCCTCGTCCAAGTCACCCCCGCGGTGCAACGCGGCCCCGCCGGACGCATCGCCGGGGTCACCCTGGTCCTCCAGGATCTCAACCTCGCCAGCCGCTTCGAGCTCACCCTCCAGCGCCTCGACCGCCTCGCCGGCATCGGCACCCTCGCCGCCGGCATGGCGCACGAAATCAAGAACGCCATGGTCGCGGTAAAGACCTTCCTCGACCTGCTCATGCAGGGCAAACAGGACCCCCAGCTGGCCGCCATCGTCCAGCGCGAGCTGGACCGCATCAACTCCATCGTCACGCGGATGCTCCGGTTCTCCAGCCCGTCCCGCGCCAGCTTCACCACCCTGCACCTCCACCCTCTCCTCGAGCAGTCCCTCGGGCTGCTCCAGCCCCACCTCGACGGACAAAAGGTCACCGTCGACCGCACCCTCACCGCCAGCCCCGACGCCGTCAGCGGCGACAGCTACCAGCTGGAACAGGTTTTCCTCAACCTGTTCTTCAACGCCCTCGACGCCATGGGCCCCAACGGCCATCTCCGCGTCCACACGGAATCCCTCCCCGCCGGCGCCCCCGGCCTGCCCGACACCGCCGCCGTCCGCGTCACCGTCCAGGACTCCGGCATCGGCATCCCGCCGGAAAACCTCGCGCGCCTCTTCGAGCCCTTCTTCACCACCAAACCCCAGGGCACCGGCCTCGGCCTGCCCATCACCCAGCGCATCATCCAGGAACACCGCGGCGTCATCCAGGTGGACAGCCACCCCGGCCAGGGCTCCTCCTTCCACGTCCTGCTCCCCATCGCCGCGCCGCCCGGCGTCGCCCCCTGATCCCGCGCCACCCCGCCGCCCGACCGCGGTCCCGCCCCATGGCCGACCCCCGCCCGCCCCTGAACCGCGCGCTCGGGTTCCTCGCCGCCCTCGCCCTCGGCCTCGCCACCACCCGCGCCGCCGACTGGCAGCCGGTCGCCGTGCCCGCCCCCGCGCCCCCGCCGCCCGGCACCAGCCCGGTCATCTACCGCTGCTTCCTGCGTGTCCCCGACAACATGACCTCGCGCGCGCCGGTGGATCTCTGGACGGACTCCGCCCTGTTCAGCCTCGCCGACCTGCCCGGGCGCTTCACGCTCCTGCTCAACGGCCAACCCATCGCCGCCGGCGACGGCCTCCCGGCCGACCCGCCCCGCCGCTTCAAAATCCCCAAGGGCATCCTCGAACGGAAGGCCTTCAATGTCCTCGCCCTCCGCCTCGAGGGCGCCGCCGCCCATGGGCTGCGCGCGGCTCCCATCCTGCACGGATACCATGATGAACTCGTCCTCGAGGGAACCTGGGAACGCCTGGCCGGGGAGGCGGCCCCCGCCGACCTGCGCGCCGTCACCAACCGTCCCGCGCGCGCGGTCTTCACCGAGGCGCAGTTCCGTGAGGCGTCCACCGCCCTTGCCCCCAACGCCGAGCTCGTCCGCGGCCAGCGCCGCCCGCCCGCCGAGACCCTCGCGTCCTTCCGCACCCAGGCCGACCTCGCCGTCGACCTGCTCCTCCACGAACCCCGCGTCGCCCAACCCACCCACTTCAGCTTCGATGCCCGCGGCCGCCTCTGGGTCGCCCAATACCGCCAATACCCCTACCCGGCCGGCCTCAGGATGATCAGCCGCGACAAATATTACCGCGCCACCTTCGACCGTCTCCCGCCCGCCCCGCCCCGCCACGATCGCGGCCGCGACCTCATCTCCGTGCACGAGGACACCGACGGCGACGGCGTCTACGACCGGCACCGCGAGGTGCTCACCGGGCTCAACATGGCCAACGCCGTCCTCACGGGGCACGGCGGGATCTGGGTCATGCACACGCCCTACCTGCTCTTCTACCCGGACCGGGACGGGGACGACGTCCCCGACGGCGACCCCGAGGTGCGATTGGCGGGGTTCGGGCTGGAGGACACGCACTCGGTGGCCAACGGGCTGGCCTGGGGGCCGGACGGCTGGATCTACGGCGCGCAGGGCAGCACCACGACCAGCCGGATCACCCGGCCGGGCAGCGACCCGCCCGGCGCGCCCGGCGTGTATTTCGAAAGCTGCATGGTCTGGCGCTATCACCCGGACACGCGCGCCTACGAGATCTTCGCCGAGGGCGGGGGCAACAACTTCGGCCTCGAGTTCGATGCCGAGGGCCGCCTGTTCTCCGGCCACAACGGCGGGGAAACCCGCGGCTGGCACTTCGTCCAGCACGGCATCTACCTCAAGCAGGGCAAGGACCCCGGCAAGTTCGGCCCGCCCACCAACCCCTACGCCTTCGGCGAACTGGGCTTCCTCCGCACCACCAACCGCATCCCCCGCTTCTCCCATTACTTCGCCATCGCCGGCGGCCCCGCCCTCCCGGCCGCCTACCACGGCCACTACTTCAACCTCGACCCCCTCCATCGCAGCATCATCCTCAGCGCGCCCGCGCGCGCCGGGTCCACCTTCACCACCCTCGACACCGGCCTCGCCCTCGAAAGCAGCGACCCCGCCTTCCGCCCCGTCTACGCCGCCGGCGCCCCCGACGGCTCCCTCTACGTCGCCGATTTCTACGAGGAATACATCGCGCACGGCCAAAACTACCAGGGCCAGATCGATCCCGACTCCGGCCGCCTCTACCGCCTGCGCGGCGCCCAGGCCACGCTCGAGAAGGACATCCGCCTCGCGGACAAATCCTCCCCGGACCTCGTCGCCCTCCTCTCCCATCCCAACCCCTGGCATCGCCGGACCGCCGTGCGCCTGCTCGGCGAACGCCGCGACCCGGCCACCCGCGCCGCCCTCCGTCGGCTCCTCGATTCCGCCACCGCCGTCCATCCTGCCCTCGAGTCCCTCTGGGCGCTGCACCAGTGCGGCTGGCTGGATGAACCCACCGCGCTGGCCGCGCTCGCGCATCCCGCCGCTCCCGTGCGCGCCTGGGCGATCCGCCTGTCCGGCGACGCCCGCCAACTGTCGCCTCCCTTCCTCGCCGCCGTGCAGGCACGCCTCGCCACCGAGCCCGACGCCGAGGTGCGCGGCCAGGCCGCCTCCACCGCCCGGCGCCTTCCCGCCCGCCAGGCCCTGCCCCTCATCGATACCCTGCTCCGCCGCGACGCCGACGCCCAGGATGCCTTCATTCCCCTGCTCTGCTGGTTCGCGCTCGAGCAACACGGTGACACTTCCCGCGACGACGTCCTCCGTCTCTTCGGCGCGCTCACTTCCTCTTCCCTCCAGGGGGAACGGCCCGGGGTGAGGGGTGAGTCGGTTCGCGGGGCGACCCCCTCACCGCTCTGGTCCTCCACCCTGGCCCGCCAACACATCCTGCCCCGCCTCATGCGCCGCGGCGCCGCCAAGGGCACGCGCGCCGATCTGCTGGCCTGCGCCGCCCTCTTCCGGTCCGCGCCGGACGCCGCCGCCCGGCAACTCCTGCTGTCCGCCTTCGAGCAGGCGTTCCAGGGCCGCGCCCTGCCCCCCTTGCCCGTGGAATTGGCGGACGCCTTGGCGGACGCCGGCCAACCATCGCTGGTCTTCGCGCTGCGCCGCGGGGACACCGCCGCGATCACGCAGGGGCTGCGGGTCCTCCAGGACACCCAGGCGCCCCTGCAGGAGCGGCTCCAGTTGGTGCGCACGCTGGGCGAGATCGCAGTGCCGGGCGCCGGGACCGCCCTGCTGGCGGTGGCCCGGACGGAGGGCGACGCCGGGCTGCGGGCGGCCGCGCTGGCGGCGCTCTCCCGCTACGACGCCCCCGCCATCGGCACCGCGGTGGCCACCGCCTATCCCCAACTGCCGTCCGCCCTGCGGTCCGCCGCCCAAAACCTGCTGGCCAGCCGCGCCACCTGGAGCCGCGACCTCCTCGGCCTGATCGAGCGCGGGACTCTCCCGGCGGCCGACCTCCCGGCAGACGCCGTGCAGCGCCTGCGCCAGCACCAGGATCCCGTGGTCGCCGCGCGCGCGCAACGCCTGCTGCCCGGGCGCGCCGACCTCCGCCCGGACACCCGCGCCGCCATCGCCCGCATTGAATCCGTCCTGCGCGCCGGCCCGGGCAATCCCTACGCGGGCGAACCCCTGTTCACCGCGCGCTGCGCCGCCTGCCACCAACTCTTCCACAAGGGGGGCCGCATCGGCCCCAACCT
Organism: Verrucomicrobiota bacterium; assembly: GCA_046048995.1. GTDB lineage: Bacteria > Verrucomicrobiota > Verrucomicrobiia > Limisphaerales > JADJPG01 > JBJOEZ01. The sequence goes on from JBJOEZ010000023.1 coordinate 47,686, forward strand.
CACCGCCTACCAGCGCGACGACCTCGGCACGCTCCTGCCCAGCCTGCTCGATCCCAACGCCGAGATCCGGGAGGGCTATGTCAATTACCTGGTGGAAACCCGGGACGGCCGCTCGCTCTCCGGCTTCCTCGCCGACCAGGACGCCCACGTCGTGGTGTTGCGGGGCTTCGACGGCCAGGACGTTCCGCTGCGCCGGGAGGAGATCCAATCCATGGAACGCGCCGCCGCCAGCCTCATGCCGGCCGGCCTGCTCGACGGCCTGACCGACCAGCAACTGCGCGATTTCTTCGCCTACCTGCGCATTCCCCAGCCGATGACCCGCTGAGGCGGCCGACGCGCGGGAATCCCTTCCTTGTTTCCCATCGGCGCCTGGATCACTAAACTCCCCCCATGCGTGTCATTACCGACGAACGGTGCACGGGCTATGCGGCCGTCGGACATCCGGAACGGCCGGCGCGGGTGGGCAAGACGCTGGAGTTGCTGCGCACCCAGACGGAGCTGCCGGTGACCTGGGGCGAGCCGGCGGCGGCGCCGGACGAGGCGATCCTGCGCGCGCACACCGCGGAACTGCTGGGGCGCGTGAAGGCGGCGGCCGAGGCGTTCGACGGGGACACCCCGGCGCACGACGGCATCCATGACCACGCCCGCCGCTCGGTGGGCGGCGCGCTGGCCGCGCTGGCCGCCGCGCGCCAGGGGCAGAGTGTCTTCAGCCTGCTGCGCCCGCCGGGGCACCATGCCACCCGGACGCGCGCCATGGGATTCTGCTACCTGAACTCCATCGCCATCGCCGCGCTCGAGGCGCGCGCCAGCGGCGTGAAGCGGGTGGCCGTGTTCGACTTCGACGTGCACCATGGCAACGGCACCGAGGACATCCTGCTGAACCAACCGGGCACGCTCTTCGTTTCCATCCACCAGCATCCCTGCTATCCGGGCACGGGCGAGTCGAACGTGGGCTCCAACTGCCTCAACTTCCCCGTCGCCCCGCGCACCCCGCGGGCCGACTACCGCAAGACCCTCGAGCGGGCCTTCACCGAGTTGGGAAAGTTCAAGCCCGACCTGGTGGCGGTCTCCGCCGGGTTCGACGCCTACGCGCGCGACCCGCTCGCCCAGGAGACGCTCGAGGCCGAGGACTTCCACTGGCTGGGAAAGACCGTGCGGGGCCTCGGCGTGCCGGCGTTCAGCCTGCTGGAGGGCGGCTACAGCACGGCGCTGCCCGACCTCATCCTCGCCTACCTCAAGGGACTGGCCGGGAAATGATCCCGGGGCCGGCTCAACGCTTCCCCTGCAGCCAGCGGCCGCCGTGGCGCTCGTAGTTGCGCAGGGCCTGCTCCCCCAGCAGCCGCCCCAGCGTCGCCCGGGTCTCGTCCCGCACCGCCGCGTTCACCGCCTCGCGCTGCTCGGACGTGAGCGTCTTGTCCCGCCCCACCCGCTGCAGGCTTTCCTGCGCCAACCGCCGGATGTCGTCCGCCTCCACCAACGCCTCGCGCGGCAACCCGTAGCGCTCCCCCACGCGGTGCAGTTGCTGGAAACCCTGGTCCTTCGCGCGCTGGTACTCCGCATACCGGGCCTCGCCCAGCGCCGCCCGCAACGACTCCTCCCGCTGCCGCTTCAGTTCCTCCTGCTGCTGCCGGCGCGCCTCGTAGTCCGGCGCCCTCCGGTCCAACCCCTCGTCCGCCGCATTGAACTGCTCCAGCGTCCGCGTCAGCGCCCGCATCTCGTCCGCGCTGGCCTCGAACCCCGGCAGCCCGCGCCCCGCGCCGGCATGGCGCGAGCTGCGCAGGCGATACTCCTCCCACTCCGCCGCCGTCATCAACCCGTGCAACGCCTCCTGCCGCTGCGCCCGCAGCGCCGCCAGCCGGGCCCGCCGCTCGTCCGTCATCGGCCCGCCCTCCCGCCGCACCGCCCGCTCCAGTTCGTCATACCGCCCGTTCAACTCGGTCACCTGCGCCTGCTTCTCCGCCGACAGGTAATCCAGCCGCGCATCCGGACGCCGCTCCACCTTCCGCTCCGCCTTCTCCGGGACGGGCCCCACCAGTTCCTCCAGCCGTCCCACGGTCTGTTCATGCAGGGCCTCAAGGGACGCCTCAAACTCCTTCACCGCGTTGCCCAGCCCGCGCGCCGCGTAATCCCAATACCGACGCTGCCACGGATCCAGCAGCACGCGGCGCCGCGCCAGGAACTCCTCCTCCAGCTCTCCCCGGACGATGTCCCGGATCGTCTCCGCCGGACACCCCATCGCCCGCAGCGCCGCCACATACCGGGGCAAATCCGGCGACCGAATCTGATCCCAATGAAAGGGCTGCGGCTCGTTCGTGAGGGTCACCTCCACGCGGGAGAGTTGGGTGCGCACCGTCGGCGCCGCCGCCGCAGCGGCCGCGCCCGCCGCGCCTTCCGGCGGCCCGACCGCGGAGGAGGGGCGGCCAAAGCGCCAACCCGCCGCCAGCAGCACGACGTTCAGGCCCAGCGACAACACGAGGAGGGAACGCGCCGTCATCGGGGGCCTTTCCGCACGGCCTGCGCCGCCGCCCGCTGGAGATCACGCGCCAAGTCCTCCACCGCCTTGGGCGCCTCGCCGGCCCCCTTGGCATAGAGGGCAGCGAGGGCGGCGCGGGCCTCGGCATCCATCCGGGCCAGCGCGGCCCGGCGTCCGTCCTCGCCCAGGGTCGTGTCCGCCCCCACTTCCCGGGCCTGCGCGAGGATGGCCTGGCGCAGGTCATGAGCCTGGATGGCGACCGACTCCGGCAACCCCGCCCGGTCAGCGATGGCCACCGCCCACTGGAAGTTTGGATCCTGGGAACGCACGTAGGCCGCGTGGCGTTGCTCCCCGAGCAGGGCCTGGACCCTGGCCTCGAACCCGGGCGGACGTTCCTTGCCCAAACGCTCCACCGAGTCATCCTGGTCCTTCAGGTAGTCCACCAGCAACCCCGCCACCCACTCGCGCCCTTCGCCCGACCATTGCACCAGCTGGCGCAGCTCGGCGCCGGTCAACTCCAGCCCGGGATACCGGCGGGCGGAACCCATCAGCCGCTCCTCACCCTGCAGCCCGTCAAGCAGCCGCAGGGACCATTCCTCCGCCTCCTGCGGGGTGAGCCGCGCCAGAAACCCCTGGTGGGCGGCGCGCGCCAGTTCGCGGATGGGGGCTTCATCCTCGTCCCCCAGCAGCCCCCGGGTCTCGTGGTCGATCCGCTTCTTCAGTTTCTCCAACTGCTCAAGGCCTTCCAGCGCCGCCATCGCCTTCTCGTCCGGCAGGAACCCCAGCAGCAACGGCAGGGTCTCCTCCTCGGAAACCCACGGCTGACGGCTTTCCTTGGTCCACTCGACCCCGGTCAACTCCCGCAGCAGGGCCCGCTTCTCCTCCTCCAGCGCGATCCGCCGGCCCTGCATCGCGCGCGCCTGCGCGGAGGCCTGGGCCGCCGTGGCCCAGAACGGCACCGTCCCCTCCGCGGGGGCCTGCTGCCGCGCGTCATACGCCTTCTCGATGTCCGGCAGCAGGATGTGGCGCAGGGTGGTTTCCGGGCAGCCCACGGCGCGCAGGTTCGCCGCGTAGGCCCGGAAATCATTCGTCTCCAGGCGCGCCCAGGAAAAGGCCGCCTCCACCCGGTTGGTCACGAACTCGACCGTGTGGGAACGCGCCACCCGCGGGGTCGCCGCCGTCGCCGCGGCGCTCTCCGCGGGGGCGGGCGCGGCGGGGACGGATGCCCGGCCCACGCGCGCCGCCAGCCAGCCGGCCAGGAGCAGGTTGCATCCGATCGAGAGGATGAGGATGGACCGGGCGCTGGCCATGGATCAGGAACCGGGGGCCGGCCCCGGGCGCGGATCGATCCGCACGCGGGCCAGCAGGATCATGCCGCCGAGAAAGAGCGGGACAATGGCCAGGATGGCCACGCGTGAACTGCCGGTCAGCAGCGCGGTGCCGGCCATGAGGGCGGGGCCGAGCACGGCGGCAAACTTGCCAATCATGTTGTAGAACCCGAAGAACTCGGCCGCCTTGTCGCGCGGGATCAGGCGGGCGTAGAGCGAGCGGCTCAGGGACTGCACGCCGCCCTGGACCAGCCCGATCACCACCGCCAGCACGTAGAACTGGCGCACGTCGTCCATGAAATAGCTGTAGCCCGTGACCGCCAGGTAGACGGTCAGGGCGATGAGGATGCCGGCCCGGGGTCCCAGCTTCTCCCCGATGCGGCCGAAGGCCAGCGCGGCCGGAAACCCCACGAACTGCGTGATCAGCAGCGCCGTGATCAGGCTGTTGGAGGGAAACCCCAGCGACTTCCCGTAGTCCACCGCCATCAACACAATCGTGTCCACGCCGTCGATGTAGAGCCAGTAGGCGGCGAGGAAGAGGAAGACCGTGCGCAAGCGGCGCACCTCCTGGAAGGTGTCGCGGAGCTGGCGCAACCCCGCCCGCACCGCGGCCCAACCCGCGGCCGCCTGGCCGTTCCGCGGGGGTTCCCTGACGAAGAGCAGCAACGGCACCGTGAACACCGCCCACCAGGCCGCCGTGGTGACAAAGGCCCAGCGCACCGCGGTCCCGGCGTCCGGCAGGCCAAACGACTGCGGATGCAGCACCATCCAGACGTTGCCGCCAAAAAGCAGGCCGCCCCCGAGGTAGCCGAGCCCATAGCCCAGCGCGGACACGAAGTCGAACTTCGACTCGGGGGCCACGGCCACCAGCAGCGAGTCGTAGAAGATATTGCCCCCGGCAAACCCCACCGTCGCCAGCACGTAGAGCGCCAGGGCCAGGCCCCAGTCGCCCCGCGCCACCAGGTGCAGGCCGGCCGTCATCACCACCCCCAGGGCCGCAAAGCCCACCAGGAACCGCTTGCGCGCCCCGCCCCGGTCCGCAATCGCCCCCAGCACCGGCGCCAGCAAGGCCAGCGTCAGTCCCGAAATGGAGTTGGCCAGGCCCAGGCGCGCCGTGCTCACCGTCTCCGCCGTGCCTGGCGCCACCCAGTAGTCCTTGAAAAAAATGGGGAAGAAACCCGCCAGCACCGTGGTCGCGTAGGCCGAATTGGCCCAGTCATACAGCGACCACGCCAGCACCCGGCGCCAGCACCAGGGCACGGGCGCGGAACCGTTGGGGGAAGCGGACATGGGGCGGCCGGGAAGTTAACGAGTGAGTGGGTGAATGAGTCAGCGAGTCACGGGCAGGCCCGGACACAGCGCGGCATGGCTTGGCAAGGCGGCGCCTCGACGGCGCCGGCTCAGAGCAGCTTGATCTGCCGCTCCTCCTTGGCCAGCGCCTCGCCGAGGCCCTCCACCCGGGCGCGGCGGCGTTCCATGATGTTCTTTTCCAGCTTGGGATCGTAGGGGACGGGATAATCCCCGTCGTAGCAGGCCATGCAGAAGGCCTCGGGCCCGAAGCCGGTGGCCTTCACCATGCCCTCCTGGCTGAGATAGGCGAGCGAGTCCGCGCTCAGGTAGCGCCGAATCTCATCCGTGGAATGGTTGGCCGCCATCAGCTTGTTGCGGTCGGGAAAATCGATGCCGTAGACGCACGGGTGCATGTGGGGCGGGCAGCTGACCCGCACATGGACCTCCTTGGCGCCGGCTTCCTTGAGCGTGTTGACACGCGCCTTGCAGGTGGTGCCGCGCACGATCGAGTCGTCCACGATGACCACCCGCTTCCCGCGCACCAGCTCGGGGATGAGGTTGAGCTTCACGCGCACGTTGAAGTCGCGGATGAGCTGGCTGGGCTGGAGGAAGCTGCGCCCGACGTAGTGGTTGCGGATGAAGGCCATCTCGAACGGGATGCCGGCCTGCTCGGAGTAGCCGAGCGCGGCGTAGTTCCCGCTGTCGGGCACCGGCACGACCAGGTCGGCCTCGACCGGGTTTTCGCGCGCGAGCTGGCGGCCCATCTCGACGCGGACCTTGTAGACGTTGCGGCCGGCAATGGTGCTGTCCGGCCGGGCGAAGTAGACGTACTCGAAGATGCAGAGGGCCCGGCGGCGGTGCTCGGGGAAGGCCTGCAGGCTGCGCAGGCCGTCCTTGTCGATGATCACAATCTCCCCCGGCTCGACGTCGCGCACGAACTCCGCATGGATGAGGTCCAAGGCGCAGGTCTCGCTGGAGAGCACCCAGGCGCCATCGACCTTGCCGAGGGACAGCGGGCGGAACCCGTGGGGGTCACGGACGCCGATCATCTCGTTCTCGGTCAGGATGACCAGGGAAAAGGCCCCCTCGATGCGCCGGATGGATTCCAGCAAGCTGCTGCCGTGCCCGGGCAGGCTGGGCTGGGCCATCAGGTGCAGGATGATCTCGCTGTCGACGGTGGTCTGGAAGATGGAGCCGCGGTCCTCCAGTTCCTCGCGCAGCTGCGCCGCGTTGGTCAGGTTGCCGTTGTGCGCGATGGCAATCTGGCCCCGGCCGCAGTCCACCGTCAGCGGCTGGGCGTTGCGGATGTGGGAGGACCCGGTGGTGGAATAACGCGTGTGCCCGACCGCCGACCGGCCGACCAGCCCGTGCAGGATGTCCCCGGAGAAGATTTGCGAGACCAGCCCCATGCCCTTGTGGACCCGGAACTGGCGGCCGTCCGAACTCACAATGCCCGCGCTCTCCTGCCCGCGATGCTGCAGGGCGTAGAGACCGTAGTAGGTCAGTTCAGCGGCATTCGGATGGCCGAAAATGCCAAAGACACCACAGTAATGCTTGGGATGGGACGCCATGGAGTGCGGCAACGCGCGGAATCCAACAGGCGCGCCGGGCGGCGCGCAAGCTTCAAAGGTAAAAGCGTCCCCCGCTCAGTGGTCGCAGCCGCAGCTCGGGCCGCAGTTGCCGGAATCAAAATCCTCCGGGGCCGGCACCCGGCCGAGCTCGAAGGTCTTGCCCACATACTGCATCACCGACTCCTGGATGCGGTGCATCTCCTGCTGCGCATCGAGGAACGCCTTGGCGACCGGGTCCTGGAACAGCTGATCCCGCTCCTGCTCGAAGGCCGCCACCGTCTCGCCGTCCAGCGGCACCCCCATCCGCTGCTGCTGCTGGAGCGCATCCCCCTTCTCCACCACCGACTGGTAACGCATCTGCGCCCCCGTGTCCCCCATGAAGGTCTCGATGCGCAGGCGGATGGAGCGGAACTCGGGCGCGCCGGCGATGGTCTCGCACAGCTCGCGGGTCTTGGTCAGGATCACGGTGGTTTCAGGGGTGGCGTTCATGTTGGATGCAGTGGCGCGCCGCCCGGACCGGGCGGGGCTCCAGACTACACCAAGTCCGCCCCGCCCGCGCAATCAATTGCTGGCGGAATCCCGCGCCGGGGGAACCACCAGCGCCGCCAACGCCGCCCGCACCGCCTCGGGCAACCGCTGCGGACGCCCCTCCAGCCCCGTGCAGCCATGCACCGTGCCCGCCTCCAGCAACAACCGGCCGTCCCCCCCGTCCTCGTGCCAGATCTGGAAGGCAAAGGCCACCCGCACCCGCCCCACCTCGGCCACCCGCACCTCCACCCGAAGCGCGTCGTCATACCGCGCCGCCGCCTTGTAACGCAGCCAACTCTCGCTGACCGGCAACAACACCCCCGCCTCCGTCAAGGCCGCCAGGGGATGGCCCAACCGCCGGAAAAATTCCCCCCGGGCCCGGTCCAAGATGTCCAGGTAGCGGGAATGATAGACATGGTTGCCCAGCGTGCACTCGGCATAGCCCACCCGGTGCCGCCAGCAAAAGGGAACAAGGGGGACAGGATCATGGCTCACGCCCCGCAGACTAGGCCGGTCCGCCCCCCCCTGCCAACCCCCCTTGGCCCCCGCCGGGCAGAAAACGGTCAGGAAAACTGCTTTCGCCCACCCGTCCCCCGGGCCTACTGTGCCTCATCATGGACTGGCAGGAACCCGTTGCGCTGCTCCTCGTCGCCGTCACCGCGGCCGCCTTCGCCTGGCGGGCCGCCCGCCGGCGCCGGGCCCGGGGACTGCCCTGCGGCACCGACTGCGGGTGCGCCCACCCCGCCACCCCCCCGCCAGCCCCCCTCACCTACACCGCCCGCCGGGGCGAACGGCCCCGCCTCCACTCTCACGGAACCGGACTTGCGCAACCCGGCCGCCTGCCTTAGTGTGCGGCCACTTCTTGTCATGTGCAAAGTTAACGCCTCCCTGCACCCGCAGAAGCTCCCCCTGAACAAGGGCGGGACGGAGCCCAAGTCGGATTGGATTCCCAACACCGATGTCTACGCGGCCGAGGACGGCCTGGTGGTCAAGGTGGAACTGTCCGGCATGCGGCGGGAGGATCTCGAACTGGCCGTCGAGGGCAACCGCCTCGTCATCTCCGGCCAACGGCCGGACGGCTGCCGCACTCCCGGGGTCAAATTCCTCGTCATGGAGATCAACTACGGCACCTTCGAATGCGTCATCGAGGTGCCCGATCCCTACGAGCTCAGCCAGGCCCGCGCCAATTACCAGAACGGCTTCCTCCGCATCGACGTCCCCGCCCGCCGGCCCGTCACCAATTCCATCCTTGTGCCCATCTCGGAGGGCTAATAGGGTGCCCCGGCTTTCCCGGGACCACCCGCCTATCCGGCGTCATCCCCCGGGTCCGCCGGCTGGCCGATGAGCTCCCCCGACACCGAATTCATCCGTATCCTTGGCGCGAACCCCGCCGAGGGACTCGCCGAGGCCCCCGCCCAACGCCCCATCCCCAAGGCGCTCCCCAGCGTCCTCCCCGTCCTCGGCCTGTCCGACATCGTCATCTTCCCCGGCATGGTCGCCCCCCTGCTGGTCGATACCGCCCAGAGCATCCGCCTCATCGATGACGTGGTCGAGGGCAACCGCCTCGTCGGCCTCGTCCTCCAGAAGCGGGCCGACGTCGACAACCCCCTGCCCGAGGACCTCTACGAGCACGGCTGCGGCGCGCGCGTGCTCAGGATGCTCAAGTTCCCGGACAACACCGTCCGCGTCCTCGTCGAGGGCATCTGGCGCATCCACATCAAGGATTACGAGGCGCAAAGCCCCTACCTGCGCGCCCAAATCGAGGTGGTGCCCGACCTCGCCCCGGACTCCGTCGAGCTCACCGCCCTCTCCCGCAACGCCCACCGGCAGTTCCAGGAAATCATCAAGCTCACCCCCAACCTGCCCGAGCAGGTCAAGGTCGCCGCCCTCAACACCGAAGCCGGCGGCACCCTCACCGACCTGATCGCCGCCAACCTCAACCTCAGCCTCGAGGAACGCCAGGGGCTGATCGAGACCACCAGCGTCAAGGAACGCCTCGAGCGCCTCCAACCCCTCCTCAACCGCGAACTGGAGGTCCTCACCCTCAGCTCCAAGATCCAGAACGAGGTCGCCTCCACCATGGCCAAAAGCCAGCGCGACTTCTTCCTCCGCGAACAGCTCCGCGCCATCCAGCGCGAACTGGGCGAGGGCGACCCCACCGCCGCCGAGGTCGCCAGCCTCCGCGCCCAAATCGAGCAGGGCTCCCTCCCCGAGGAGGTCCTCAAGGTCGCCCTCAAGGAACTGGAACGGCTCGCCCAGATGAGCCCGTCGGTGGCCGAATACACCATCACGCGCACCTACCTCGACTGGATCCTCAGCCTGCCCTGGACCAAGACCACCGAGGACACCCTCGACCTGCCCGCCGCCGAACGCCTCCTCGACGCCCAGCATTACGGCCTCGGCAAGGTCAAGGAACGCCTCCTCGATTTCCTCGCCGTCATCAAGCTCAAGAAGGATCTCAAGGGCCCCATCCTCTGCCTCGTCGGCCCCCCCGGCGTCGGCAAAACCTCCCTCGGCAAAAGCGTGGCCGACGCCCTCGGGCGCAAGTTCGCCCGCATCGCCCTCGGCGGCCTCCGCGACGAGGCCGAAATCCGCGGCCACCGCCGCACCTACGTCGGCGCCCTCCCCGGCCGCATCCTCCAGACCCTCCGCCGCGTCGAGACCCGCAACCCCGTCATCCTCCTCGACGAAATCGACAAGATCGGCTCCGACTTCCGCGGCGACCCCTCCAGCGCCCTCCTCGAGGTCCTCGACCCCGCCCAGAATCACACGTTCACCGACCACTACCTCGACCTGCCCTTCGATCTCTCCAGCGTCCTTTTCATCACCACCGCCAACTGGCTCGACCCCATCCAGCCCGCCCTGCGCGACCGCCTCGAGGTCATCAATCTCCCCAGCTACACCGCCTCCGAGAAGCTCCAGATCGCCCGCCGCTACCTCGTCCCCCGCCAACTCCACGAACACGGCCTCGAACGGCGCCAGGTCCGCTTCCCCGACCCCACCCTCCGCCAGCTCGTCACCAGCTACACCCACGAGGCCGGCGTCCGCCAGCTCGAGCGCGAAATCGGCTCCCTCACCCGCAAGGCCGCCCGCCACATCCTCAGCCACCCGCGCGCCACCCGGCCCCTCAACATCGACGCCGACAAGCTCGTCGAGTTCCTCGGCCAACCCAGGTTCATCCCCGACACCGCCGAGAAAATCCGCGACGCCGGCATCGCCATGGGCCTCGCCTGGACCCCCGTCGGCGGCGAAATCCTCTTCATCGAGGCCACCCGCATGCCCGGCTCCGGCAAGCTCACCCTCACCGGCTCCCTCGGCGATGTCATGAAGGAAAGCGCCCAGACCGCCCTCAGCTACCTGCGCAGCCAGGCCGAGGCCCTCCACCTCACCCCCGACGACTTCGCCAAGGCCGACCTCCACGTCCATGTCCCCGCCGGGGCCACCCCCAAGGACGGCCCCAGCGCCGGCAGCACCCTCGTCGTCGCCCTCGCCTCCCTCTTCACCCGGCGCCTCGTCCGCAGCGACCTCGCCATGACCGGCGAAATCAGCCTGCGCGGCCGCATCCTCCGGGTCGGCGGCATCAAGGAAAAGGTCCTCGCCGCCGCCCGCTCCGGCCTCCACCACGTCGTCCTCCCCGAGCAAAACCGCCACGACTGGTCCGAGGTGCCCGCCGAGGTCCGCGCCAAAATGAAGGCCCACTTCGTCGGCACCATCGCCGACCTCCTCAAGGTCGCCCTCAAGCCGGCATGAAGCCCGGCCGCCCCCTCACCCTGGCCGCCAGGCTCCTCCTCCTTCTCCTGGCCGCCCTCCCCACCCGCCCCGTCCCCGCCCAAACCCCCGCCGGCGCCCCCCTCCCCACCGCCGCCATCCTGCAGCCCGAACAACAGGGCGCCCAACTCGCCGCCCGCCTGCGCGAGGCCGCCCCCGTCGCCGCCGACGAATTCCAGGGCTCCCTCGAAATCATCGCCCGCGACGATTCCATCACCACCCTCCCCATCGTCTCCCGCATCACCCCCGGCACCAACCACTGGTCCGTCTCCTACCTCGCCCGCGACCCCGCCGGCCGGCCGCTCGAGGAACTCACCATCCTTCACGCCCCCGGCCGCCCCAACGCCTACCGCCTCGCCGCCGGCCCCGCCTCCAACACCGTGCCCGCCCCGCCCCTGAGCCGGCCCTTCGCCGGTTCCGACTTCTGGCTCGGCGATCTCGGCCTCGAGTTCCTCCACTGGCCCGGCCAGCGCGTCGTCACCAACGAGATGCGCCACAGCCGCTCCTGCTGGGTCCTCGAAAGCACCACGCCCAAGCCCGAGCCCGGCGGCTACGCCCGCGTCCTCTCCTGGATCGACGTGGAACACGACGGCATCCTGCGCGCCGACGCCCACGGCCCCGACGGCCGGCTGCTCAAGGAGTTCCGCCTCGGGCCCATGCGGAAAATCGACGGGCGCTGGCAGCTCGAAAGCATGAAGATGCGCACGCGCGCCACCGACAGCGAGACGGAGCTCAGGTTCAACCTCGCCCGCCCCGGCCGCTGACCCTCCCCCCATGATCCTCGGCACCGGCATCGACCTCATCGAGGTGGAACGCATCCGCGCCTCCCACACCAAGTTCGGGGAACGCTTCCTCCAGCGCATCCTGCGCGAGGCCGAAATCGCCTACTGCCTCTCCCACCGCGATCCCGCCCCCTTCCTCGCCGCCCGCTTCGCCGCCAAGGAGGCCATCTCCAAGGCCTTCGGCACCGGCATCGGCGCCGCCCTCGGCTGGCGCGACATGGAGATCGCCCGGCACCCCAGCGGACAACCCCACGTCCTCCTCCACGACGCCGGTCTGCGCCTCATGGCCGAACGCGGCGGACGCGTCCTCCACCTCAGCCTCAGCCACACCGAGGTCCACGCCACCGCCATCGCCATCCTCGAATCCTGAGCCGCCCAACCGCCCCCCGGGCGCTTGCGTCCCCCCTCTCCCGCCGCTACAACCCTAACGCCCTTCCATCAACGGAACCGGCCCGCAACCCGCCCAGCCGATGCCATCGCCCCGCCCGACCGACCGCCGCCGCCGCTCCCGGACTCCCCGTCTCCTCGGCGCCCTGCTTGCCCTCGCGGCCGCCCTCCTCCCCGCCGCGGCCGCCCCCGCCCCCGCCCAAGGGCTGACTCTCACCGTCACCGCCACCGCCGGTAACGCCACCGACACTTCCCTTGTCCCGGGCGTCTCCCTCTACGTCGCCCGCGGCGAGGCCCCCGCGCCCTTCGTCCCGGCCGGACCCTTCGAGGCCGTGTGGACCGGATCAATCCTCGCGGAACTGCGCGGCCAATACCGGTTCCGCGCCGAGGCCGGCGGGGCCTTCACCCTCACCCTCCACGGCACCAACATCCTCGAGGCCGGCCCCGGCAGCCCCGCGCTGAGCAACCCCGTCCAGCTCAACAAGGGGTCCAACGCCTTCCGCGCCGTCCTCCGCAGCCCCGCCACGGGCGACACCTTCGTGCGGCTCTCCTGGACCGAGACCGGCACCAACACCAGCCCCATTCCTGCCGCCGCCTTCCGCCCCGCCCCCAGCCCGGCCCTGGCCGCCGCCACCCAGCGGCACCTCGGGCGCGAACTGTTCCTCGAGAACCGCTGCGTCCGCTGCCACGGCGACGGCGCCCCCACCGGCGCCGCCGCCGTCCCCGAGCTCGCCATGGACGCCCCCTCCCTCGAGGGCATTGGCGCCCGCCGCCGCAGCGGCTGGCTGGCCAAGTGGATCCTCGACCCCCACTCGCTCCGCCCCTCCGCCCGCATGCCCCGCCTCCTCTCCGGCCCCGACGCCCCCGCCGAGGCCGAGGCCATGGCCGCCTACCTCGCCTCGCTCACGTCCGGCGGGGAACCCAAAACCCTCCCGGCCGCCTACCAAACCCGCCAGCCCACCCCCGGCGCGGAGGAGGGCAACGCCCCGGCCGGCGGCGAGCCCGCGCCGCTCTACGAACGCCTGCATTGCGCCGGCTGCCACAATCCGCCCAACGCCACCCAGCCCGATCCCGCCAAGCTGTCCCAGCGCGGCATCGCCGAGAAGTTCCCGCCCGGCCGCCTGGCCGAGCTGCTGCGCGCCCCCGAGGCGCACTACGCCTGGACGCGCATGCCCAACTTCCACCTGGGCGAGGCCGAGGCCCGCGAGCTGGAGGAATGGCTCTTCGCCGCCGCCCCCAAGCCGCAGCTCGCCGCCGTGCCCTCCAGCCCGGCCCTCATCGAGAAGGGCCGCCGCCTCGTGCAGGAACGCGGCTGCCTGAACTGCCATCAGCTCCCCCTGGAAAACCAGTTCAAGTCCCTCCCGCTCGCCCGGCTGCAGGAACGCGCCGCCGCCCCCGGCCCCGCCGGCTGCCTCGGCCCGCAGCCGCCCGCCCACTACGGGTTCTCCCCGGAGCACCGGGACGCCCTCACCGCCTTCCTCCGGTCGGGGTTCGCCTCCCTCTCCCGCCATGTGCCGGCTGAGTTCGCCGCCCGCCAGGTGCGCGACCTCCAGTGCGCCTCCTGCCACGGGGAGCTCGAGGGATTCCCGCACCTGGACCTGCTCGGCGCCAAGCTGAAGCCCGAGTGGATGACGCGGTTCATCGGCGGCCAAATCCGGCACAAGATCCGTTTCGACAACCACCCCTCCGGCCTGCCCTGGCTGGCCAGCCGCATGCCGGCCTTCCCGGCCCGCGCCGGCGCCCTCGCCACCGGGCTGGCCGCCCAGGCCGGTTTCCCCGCCCGGTCGGCCGCCGAGCCGCCCCTCGATCCCGTCCTGGCCGCGGCCGGGCACAAGCTGGTTGGCAAGGACGGCGGCCTTTCCTGCGTGCAATGCCATGCGGTTGGCTCCTTCCAGGCCATGGACGTCTTCGAGAGCGAGGGCGTGAACCTCGCGTGGACGGCGGAGCGGTTGCAGCCGGAGTTTTACGGACGCTGGATGCGCGCGCCCCTCAGCGTGGATCCGCAGACCAAGATGCCCACCTACTTTGAGGACGGCCGCAGCCCGCTCACCGACATCCTGGAGGGCAGCGCGGACCGCCAAATCCTCGGGCTGTGGCATTACCTGCGGCAGGGGGACGCGATGCCGCGGCCGCGCACCGGCGCGGAATGAGCGGCCGGGCCGGGAGGGCCGCCGCGCGGGCGGCCTTCTTTGAAGACAATCCCCCCGGCAGCGTCTGAAAAGCCCTCGCATGAACGCCGAGCCCAGCCCGTCCCACGCCGCCCCCGCCGGTGCCGAGTTGCACGCCCGCACCCGCCTGATCCACGGGCCCGACACCGTGGAGCGCGTGGGGGACCTCGCCCTCGAACTGGGCGCGCGCGCCGTGCTGCTGGTGACCGACCCCGGCATCGCGCAGGCCGGCCACGCCGCGCGCGTGGAACGACTCCTGCAGCAGGCCGGCCTCGGCGTGGTGGTCTTTGCCGAGGCCGGCGAGAATCCCACCACGCACGACGTGGACCGCTGCCTGCGCGTGGCCCGCGAGTCGGGCATCGATTTCCTGGTCGGCCTGGGCGGCGGCAGCGCCATGGACACCGCCAAGGGCTGCAACTTTCTCCTCACCAACGGCGGCCGCATGCAGGACTACTGGGGGGTGGGCAAGGCGGCCAAGCCGATGCTCCCCCTCATCGCCATCCCGACCACCGCCGGCACCGGCAGCGAATGCCAGAGCGCCGCGCTCATCGCCGACGCGGACACGCACCAGAAGATGGCCTGCCTCGACCCCAAGGCGGCCGCGCGCGTGGCCATCCTCGACCCCGTCCTCACGCTCTCCCAGCCGCCGCGCGTCACCGCCTGCACCGGCATCGACGCCCTCACCCACGCGGTGGAGGCCGCGGTGACCCGCAAGCGCAATCCCTTCTCGTCCCTCTACGCGCACGAGGCCTTCCGCCTGACCGCCGGCAGCCTGGCCCGCGTGATGCAGCACCCGCTGGACCTCGACGCCCGCGGCCGCATGCAGCTGGGCGCCGCCTTCGCCGGCCTCGCCATCGAGCATTCCATGCTCGGGGCCGCCCATTCCACCGCCAATCCCCTCACCGCCCACTTCCAAGTCGTCCATGGCCAGGCCGTCGGCCTCATGCTCCCGGCCGTCATGCGCTTCAACACCGGCGACCCCGCCGCCCTCCGCATCTACGCCGACCTCGCCGCCATCCTCGGCCTGCCCGGCGCCTTGCAGGATCCCGCCACGGCCGCACGCGCCCTCATCATCCACGTGGAAGCCCTCCTCAACGACGCCCACCTGCCCGCCAGCCTCGCCGACTGCGGCGTGCCCCACGGCGCCATCCCCCGCCTGGCCGAGGAGGCCGCCCGCCAGTGGACCGCCCAGTTCAATCCCCGCCCCGTCACCCCCCAGGACTTCGTCGGCCTCTACGAGGCCGCCTTCCAACCCCGGACCCGCGCCGCCTAAACGGCATCCCCCTCCCCGCCCGGGCAAAAAAAAGGCCGCGCAAACGCGCGGCCGGGTGGGAAAAGCTGGAACGCCTTACTTGATGTTCAGGATGTAATCCTTGGTCCGCTTGCTGGAGTTCTTCACGCCGCCAAAGACGGTGTACTGGAAGTCCACCTTGATGTAATACTCGGCCGAGTTCTGGTTGGGCGGGACGGGGATCCAGGCTTCCCAGCGGTTGTTCATCTTCATCACGGGCTTCATCTCGTAGGTGCCCATGCCGGCCACCACGAAGGGCTTGATCGTCTCCGGGCGGACGGTCTGCTGGTTGGAATCCCACTGATACTCGATGCGATACATGCCCTTGGGGTCCCGGGCGACGGTCGAGGAAGTCAGGTTCGTGATGGTGTTGGTCACGCAGCCGGTGACCACAAACGCCGCGAGCGAGGCCACCAACATCAAGGTTTTCATCATAGCGGGCGGAGAGTGGCACGCGCCGCGAAACCTTGGCAAGGGGGATTTGGCCCCCCGTAGCGGCGGACGTCCGTCCGCCGAAGCTCCCCCCTCCGCCGGCTCACGCCGGCGGCTACACGCCCCCGTAGCGGCGGACGTCCGTCCGCCGAAGCCCCTCCCTCCGCCGGCTCACGCCGGCGGCTACGCGCCCCCGTAGCGGCGGACGTCCGTCCGCCGAAGCCCCCCTCCGCCGGCGGCAACGCTTTCAGCGAACGGACCAGCAAGGAAGTCCGCAGGAAGTCGCGCCGCACCGCCCACCGAGGCCGGCCCGGGAAAAATAAACTGGGGGATGTTTGTCTGAATTCCCGTCCGGTGACGGTGAATTTATGGACAGCACGCACCAACAACACCCCCGATGGCCAACGCAACCCTCAACCCACTCCTGCAGGAGGTCCGCGGCCGGATCGGCCCGGTCGTGTTCCGGCATTTCCGGGGAAAGACCGTGGTGCAACGGGCGCCGGACATGAGCCGCGTGGTGGCCTCCCCGGCCCAATTGGCGCAGCGGGAACGCTTCCAGCGGGCGGCGGCGCATGGCCGGGCTGTCCTGGCCGACCCGGCCCTCCGGGACTTGCATGCGCCGCGCGCGCGGAGCCGGGGTCTTACTGTCTATGCCCTGTGCGTGGCGGACTACCTGGGCGCGCCGGAGGGCCAAGCGGGGGCGGGGCCGGGCGCCGGGGGGCGTGGGGAGAGGTCAGCCCAGGCGGTAGTGGATGCTGGCGGCGCGGGGGCCGCCCGAGCGGGTGACGCCGCGGGCGGGATTGGCGGCGAGGTGTTCGCAGATCTTGAAGATGCGCTCCTCCTCGCCGGGGGCCTGGGCGGCGGCGGCGATCTCGGCGGCGGTCAGGGCCTGGCCCTGGCGGGCGGCGAGGCAGGCGAGCACGCGGGCCTGCAGGGCGAGCACGGCGCTGGCGGCCTTCTTGCCGGCCTCGACGCCGGGTTGGTGATAGGCGTTGATGTGGACGAGCGAGGCGTAGAGGCCGACCGCCCGCTCGAAGAGGGCGATGAGGACGCCGACGGCGAAGGGGGTGACCTCGCGCAGGGTGAGGGTGACGCTTTGGCGGCCCTTCTCGTGGAGGGCCTCGCGGGTGCCGAGGAGGAAGCCGCTCAGGTAATCCCCGCTGGT
>JBJOEZ010000024.1:0-62781 GCA_046048995.1 Verrucomicrobiota bacterium
GGACGCCATGTCGCTGGCCGTCGGCCGGATGTCCCGCCGCTTCCGCCATGCGGAAGGCTGGCGCCGCCACCTCCACCTGGGCTTCAGCGCCCAGGACGATGATCCCCTCGCCGCCGCCCTCGGCCCCGCCTGGAAGAAGGGTTAAATCCCCAACCCGAGGCCGGCGCTGGGTAGGTAAGACGCCGGTCTGCTGGGTCATTGGCTATTGGCTATTGGCATTGGTCATCCACCCTCACAAACCGCCCGAAGCGCACCCGTTGGCGGTTCGGGACAACCCGGGACCGGAGAAGTCCATGGCCTCGGGATCATGCGGACGCCTCATGTGTCCGCATGGGCAGATGACCCATGCGGATAGCCGATGGCCAATGACCGATCGCTGGCGGCGGTGAGATGTTTCTTCCCTTCGTTGACCGCCGCAGGCAGGATCCGAGGCCGTCGAGCGCGCCGTGCCGTGAAGTCTTGTCCATGAGCAAAGAGAAGAACGACCCGAATCCGAAAAAACGAAAAGGCAAAGGCCAGGCTGGCGAGCAGACCCCCGAGTTGCCGCTAAACTCGGGGGACACCGCCCCGGCGGCCAACGGGGATGGAAGCGGGACGGGCCCGGAACGCGGCGGCCGCGGCAAGGCGGCACAGGAACCCTCCGCCCACATCACCACGGAAAGCGACACCGCCCTGGCCCCCGCGCGGGTCATCAACCCGACCAAGGTCGAGTTGCCCATCCACCGCCGGGTCGACACCGGTTTCCTGCAGTATGCCTCCTACGTCATTCGCGACCGGGCCATCCCGAACCTGTCCGACGGCCTCAAGCCGGTGCAGCGCCGCATCCTCTGGTCGCTCTATGAGAAGGATGACGGGCGCTTCATCAAGGTGGCCACCATCTCGGGCCATTGCGCCCAGTATCATCCCCACGGCGAGGCCGCGATTGGCGACGCCCTCGTGGTGCTGACCAACAAGCGCTACCTCATTGAGGGCCAGGGCAACTTCGGCAACATCTTCACCGGGGACCCGGCGGCCGCACCCCGTTACATCGAGGCCCGCCTGACGGAATTGGCCCGCACCGAGATCTTCAACAACGACCTCACCCAGTTTGTGCCGAGCTATGACGGGCGCAACCGGGAACCGGTCACCCTGCCCTCCCGGCTGCCCCTCCTCCTCATGCTCGGCACCGAGGGCATCGCCGTCGGCATGGCCTGCAAGATCCTGCCGCACAATTTCCCGGAGCTGCTCGAGGCCCAAATCGCCATCCTCAAGGGCACCGGCACGGTCAAGGTCCGCGCCAAGCTCAAGGCCCGCGACGAGTCGACCGTCGTCATCACCCAAATCCCGCCCTCCACCACCACCGAGTCCCTCATCGCTTCCATCGAGGACGCCACCCGCAAGGGCAAACTCAAGGTCCGCAGCGTCAACGACTACACCAGCGAGGACGTCGAGATCGAAATCAAGGCCCCGCAGGGAGTCAGCGCCGAGAAGCTCATCGACGCCCTCTACGCCTTCACCGACTGCGAGGTCACCATCGCCAGCCGCATCATCGTCATCCGGGACAACCGCCCGGTCGAGATGACCGTGAGCGACGTGCTGCGGGCGAACACGGCCGATCTCGTCGACCTCCTCCGCCGCGAGCTCGAGCTCAAGCAGGGCAAGCTGGAGGATGAACTCCACTTCCGCACCCTCGAGCGCATCTTCATCGAGGAACGCATCTACAAGAAAATCGAGCAGTGCCGCAGCAACGAGGCGGTCTTCGCCGCCGTCCACGAGGGGTTCCGCCCCTTCCGCAAGGAACTCCTCCGCGAACTCATCGACGCCGACGTCGATCGCCTGCTCCAGGTCCGCATCCGCCGCATCTCGCTCTTCGACATCCAGAAGCACCGCGAGGACATGGAACGGACCAAGGCCGAGCTGGAGGAAACCCGGCGCCACCTCAAGAACGTCACCAAGTACGCCATCGGCCACCTCGAGGCCCTGCTGGCCAAATACGGCCCGCTCTACCCGCGCCTGACCAAGAGCAGCCGCTACGACGAGGTCGATGCCAAGGAGGTCGCGTTCAAGGCCTTCAAGGTCGCCTACGACCGCGAGACCGGCTACGTCGGCTACAAGGTCAGCGGCGACGAGTTCAAGCTGGACTGCACCAAGTTCGACAAGCTCCTCCTGGTCTTCAAGGACGGCCACTACAAGGTGACCGAGCTCCCCGAGAAGCTCTTCGTGGGTCCCGATCTCTATTACTGCGGCCTGCCGGATCGCGAGCGCGTGTTCACCTGCGCCTACACCAACCGCGAGGCCACCTCGCTCAAGCGCTTCACCTTCGGCGGCACCATCCTCAACAAGGAATACTTCTGCATCCCGCCCAAGTCGCGCATCCTGTTCTTCGAGCCGGAAACGCCCAAGGAACTCTACATCCGCTACAAGCCGGCGCCCTACCAGAAGATCAACCAGCAGACCTGCGATCCGAAGGAGGTCGAGGTCAAGGGACCCAAGACCCGCGGCCGCCAGGTCTCCATCAAGGAGGTCAGTTCCATCACCAGTTCGCCCACGCGCGGCTGGGACAAGGAGGCGCCCACCACCAAGCTGCAGTTCACCTGAACGGCGCGGACCGGGGCGCCCCCGGCGGGGTCCCCGGCCGCCCCGCCCCCCGAATCCGCAGTTGCCTGACTGCCCGCCAACGGCATAGTTATCCATCATGCCAGCGACCCTGCGCCTGCCCACCCTCGCCCTGTCCCTGTTGCTGGGGACGGTCCTTGCCACCCCCGCCCAAACCGTGAATCCGCCTCCTGCCACCCCACCCCCCCAGCCCGCCGCCCCCGCCTTGGAGACCGCCACCCTGGGTGCCGGGTGTTTCTGGTGCGTGGAAGCCGTCTTCGAGCGCCTGCCCGGCGTGAAATCCGTCACCAGCGGCTACACCGGCGGCCGCACCGCCAACCCCACCTACGAGGACATCTGCACCGGCCTGACCGGCCACGCCGAGGTCACCCAGGTCGAGTTTGATCCCAAGGTCATCTCCTTCTCCGAAATCCTCGACGTCTTCTGGCAGTCCCACGACCCCACCACCCTCAACCGCCAGGGGGCCGACGTCGGCACCCAGTACCGGTCGGCCATCTTTTACCACGGCGAGAGCCAGAAACTGGCCGCGGAGAAGTCGAAGAAGGCCGCGCAGGCGGACTTTGACCGCCCGATTGTCACGGAGATCACCGCGGCCGGGAAATTCTACAAGGCGGAGAACTATCACCAGGATTACTTCCGCAACAACCCGAACAACCGCTACTGCACGCTGGTGATTCGGCCCAAGCTGGAGAAGCTCGACAAGCTGAAGGAGAAGGGCAAGGCGCCCAAGACGCCCTAGCCGCGCCGGCGCTCCGGCCCGCGCGGGCGGTGGCGGGCGAGTTCGGACACGATGCCGTCGAGGACGGCGAGGCCGAAGCTGATCTTGTTGAAGAAGGAGCGGTTGTGGGGGACCACCACGAACCGCGGGTGGTGGGCCCAGAGGGGGCGCAAGCGCCGGTCGAGTTCGGAGGCCTGGACGATGTTCTCGTTGCGGACGGGGTTGCCCCCCTCCACTTGGATGCCCCCCATGGCGGCGCTTTCGAAGAAGATCACGGCGTCATAGCGGGCCAGTTCCCGCTCCAGGGAGGTGCCGACGTTCTCAAAAAACTCATGGGGATGCCCGGGCCAGTAGGCGGCGCCATCGACCGTGCCCCGGTCGCAGAGCAGAACCCGCCCGGGGTAGAGGGCGGCCTGCACATCCTCCAGGTTGCGCTGGACATGGAAGATGGCGCGCTGGGCGGCCTGCACGGCCTGGGGTTCGGTCGCGCGCGGGAACCCGCCGCCAAACAGGAGCGTGGCGGCCTCCGGCACCAGCACCACCCGCTCGCCAATTTCCCGCCGGAACAAATCGGCCGCCGTGGTCTTGCCGCCACCCGGCCCGCCCGTCAGCACAATGCGGCAGCAACGGCGGGAAACCTCGGCTGTTTTCTTGGACGGCATGTGCGGGAGCGTGGGTCGGTTGCCGGGAAGGGTTATACACCCCGCGCCCCCGGTGGGAAGCCTGCATCCATCCATCCCACCCGGGTGGCCCATCCGGTGGCGGAGCGTGACAGGCGGGGGCTTTCGGCTAGACTGGCGGGCATGAACATCTCCTCCCTGCGGTCGCGCCGGCTGTGGACCCTTGGCCTGGCTGCGCTGGCGGCGGGCTGGACCCTTCCGGCGGCCGCGCGCACGGTGCTGGAGACCGGGGGGGCGACCACTTGGAAATACACGGCCGGCACCCCGCCCCCGGCGGGCTGGGCCGGACCGGGGTTCGACGATGCCGCCTGGAAGTCAGGCCCGGCCCCACTGGGGCAGGGCGAGGCGCGGTTGGGCACCCGACTGCCAGGGCCGCAAGGGACCGCCCCCCTGCGGGCCTGGTTTCGCCATGCCTTCGTGCCCCCCCCGCTCGCGGAGGGGGAACGGGCGGTGGTCGTCCTCTGCGCCGATGACGGGGCCATCGTGCACCTGAACGGGCGTGAGATTGGCCGCTACAACATGAGCCGCGGCCCGGTGACCGGCGGCACGCTGGCCCGCCAGGAACTGGACGACAAGGCGGAGGGCTTTTACCTGCGGCTGTCCGTGCCTCCCGGCGCGCTGCGGCCGGGTGCCACCAATGTGCTGGCGGTGGAGGTCTATCCGGGCAGCACCAACGACGCGGATTTGTTCTTCGACCTGGCCCTCAAGACCGTGCCCCCCGACGGCGGTGCCCCGCGGGTGACCCCGGCGGCCAAGCCGGTCCTGGAGGCCTACCACCAGAAGCACTTTGTGGGTCCGACCGACCGGGTGCCGGATGGCTATTTCGATGGCGGGCGCCACATGCGGCTGGATGCCGAGGGGCGGGCGCAGTCGGGCCGGGAAATCCTGCTGGTGGACCGCGGTAACGACCCGGAGCTGCAGCGTCAGATTGACTATGCGCGCAGCGAGGAAGTCCGGCGCCTGCCGGAACTGGAGCGGATTCAGAAACTGGCGGCCTTCGTGGACCGCCGCACCACCCCGCCGGGGGGCGAGCGCTGGACGGGTCCGACGATCGACGTGATCACCAAGGAGTTTGCCAACAAGACCCTGCGGGTGGGCGACGTCATCGAGCAGTCGCAGGCCGGGGTGTGCCGGCACCGCTCCCTCCTGTTCAAGATCCTGGCCGACGAGGCCGGGCTGCCATCGGCCCTCGTGCGCGGAAACTACGCGCGGCGCGGCCGCAAGCCGGGGTTTGCCCATGCCTGGAACGAGGTGACCCTGGCGGACGGTCGCCGCCTGCTCATCGACGTGATGCACCACGGGGGCAAGCCGGTGTTCCCGCCGGTGACCGACCCGGAGGTGGTCCGGTGCTACCTGCGGGAGGACGACACCCCGTGGTATGAGGCCGCGCCGGCAGCCCCGGCGGCCCGCTGAGCCGGCCCGGCGTCCCCCTTCCCGCCCGTCGCATGGCCGACCCGCAGCGGACCCGCACCACCTTTGTCTACGAGCATTGGCGGGCTGTTTCCTCGGGCATCCTGGAGACGGCGGCGACGACCTTCCTGCTGACCATTGCCGTGCGCTGGTTCCAGGCCGGCGCGGCGGCCAAGGCGCTGGTGGCGGCCGGCGGCAGCATCGGGCTGCTGCTCTCCCCGCTGGTGGTGTCCATCGTGACCAACGCCCGCTGGCGCACCAGCCAGGCGGCGGCGGTGGTGCTCGCCGCCGGCGCGACCGCCTTCCTCGTGGCCGCCGCCCTGCCCCTCCTGCCCGTGTTTGTCCTGGCCAGTGTGGTCGGCCTGGCCGCCGCCGCCTCCATCATTCCCCTGCTCACCCAGATGTACCAGGACAATTATCCCGAGGCCGAGCGGGGCCGGCGGTTCTCCCGGACGGTCATGGTGCGCATCGCGGTGGCGGCGGGCTTCAGTCATCTGGCCGGGCAGGCACTGGACCGGCATCCGGAGGAGTTCCGGGGCCTGCTGCTGGTCTTCGGGGCGGCACTGGCCTTTGCGGCCTTTTGCCTGGCCCGTTGCCCGACCGGGCCGATTCCGCAGGAGGGCCGGGCCCATCCGCTGCGGGCCCTGCGCTATGCGCACGAGGACAAGCTGTTCCAGCGCACGCTGGTGTGCTGGATGCTGATGGGCTTTGCCAACCTGATGATGATGCCGCTGCGGGTGGAATACCTGGCCAACGAGGCATATCACCCGGGGCAAAGCGTGAGCGTGGGGATGATTGCCCTGCTGACCGGGGTAATCCCGAACCTGGCCCGGCTGCTCCTGAGCCCGGTGTGGGGACACCTGTTTGACCGGATGAACTTCTTCACCCTGCGGGTGACGCTGAACGCCGGGTTTGCCATCGGGATCGCGACCTTCTTTGCCAGCAACACCACGACGGGACTGGTGGTGGCGGCGATCATCTATGGCGTGTCCAACGCCGGGGGGGATGTGGCGTGGAGCCTCTGGGTGACGAAGTTTGCCCCGCCCGGGCGGGTGGCGGACTACATGTCCGTGCACACCTTCCTGACCGGGTTGCGGGGCGTGCTGGCGCCGGTGGCAGCCTTCGCCGCGGTGGGTCACCTGAGCCTGGGCTGGCTGGCCGGCCTGTCCATCGTGCTCATCGTGGCGGGAAGCGTCCTGCTCCTGCCGGAGGTGTGGCCGGGCCGGGCCCCGGCCCACGGGCGCGCCGGCGGCGGGCGCACGGTGCTGGAGGACCCGCCGGAATAACGCCGCGCCGCCCCGGGGAGGACAGCGCGGCCGAAGGGAGTGGCGCGGCCAATCAGCCGTCAGTGCCCGTGTTGCCGGGATGCGGCGGCACGATCGGGAGGGTGCCAGTGACCGGCGGCGGCTGTTTGCCGCGCTGGATGGCATCGAAGATTTCCTGGCGATGCACGGCCAGCTCGGCGGGGGCTTGGATGCCCAGCTTGACCGTGTCGCGGTCGATGCGGAGCACCTTCACGACGATGCGGCCGTCGATGACGATGCTCTCGTTCAGTTTGCGGGAGAGGATGAGCATGAGTTGGGTTGGGGTTTACGCGGAAAGGGAGTGGTCCCCGGCCAGGCCGGGCCGGGCGGTGGCGGCGACCGGCAGCGGGACGGGCAGGACCGTGGGAGCGAGCAGGCGGGCGACCAGGACCGGATCGCCCGCCTGGCCCAGCCAGGGATGGCCGGGATGGACATGGCGACGGACCCGGTCCTGCAGGGAGTCGTTTTCCTCGAAGAGGGCGCCCAGGAGCGGCCGGAAGGCGCGGGGCGCCTGCTGGAGGAGGTCGGCCGGGGCCCAGTCGGCGGGCTGCTGGCAGGCCCAGGCCAGCTGTTGCTGGCAGCGTTCGCGGGCGGCGCGCGCCTCGAGCAGGGCCCGGGCGGCGTCGGCGAAGCCCGCCGCGGCCGCGGCGGCCATCGGCCGGTTCAGGGGGTCGCCCGGGCGGAGGGCGGCGGGGACCACCGGCTCGAGGAGGGCCAGGACCGCGCCATAGTGCTGCAGTTCTTCGCGAAGCGCGTCAATGAGCCGCTGGAGGGGGGAGTGCATCAGTCCGTGACTGGGAGGGCCGGGCCGTTACTGCAGCGCGGGGCGCTGCCTCCTTGGCCGGGCGTGGTGGTAATCGTGGCGGGCGCGCAGGTCAGGCGAAGCAGGGATCCAGCTGGGTCAGCTGGGACTTGATGTTGAGGATGGCCGCCGCATGGATCTGGCAGATGCGGGACTCGGTCAGGCCGAAGGCCTCGGCGATCTCGCGGAGGCGCATGTCCTCGAAGTAGTAAAGGGCGAGCACCTTCCGCTGCATCTCGGGCAGGCCCTGGAGGCGATCGACGATGATCTGGGTGACCTCGCGGCGGTAGGTGCCGTCGAGCGGGTTTTCCTGGCGCTGGTCGGCCAGGCTTTCGTACTGGGACAGGCCGTCGTCGTGCTCGGCGTTGGGGAAGGCGGCGTCCAGGCACACGAAGGTGACCGGGCGGATTTCCTCCAGGCGCTGCTGGTATTCCTTGAGCGGCATGTTGAGGGCGGCGGCGACCTCCTCCTCGCGGGCGGCGCGGCCCTTTTTCTGCTCGATGGCCTGCATCGCGGCCTGGACCTTGCGCGCCTTGGTGTGGACGGACCGCGGCACCCAGTCCATGCGGCGGAGTTCATCCAGCACGGACCCGCGGATGCGCAGCCGGGCGTAGGTCTCGAAGGAAGTGCCGGCCCGGGGATTGTATTGGCGGATGGCGTTCAGGAGTCCGCTCAGGCCCGCGCTGTAGAGGTCTTCCCCATCGACATGCGGGGGCAGGGTCATGGCCAGGCGGGTGACCACGCCCTTCACGAGCGGGATATAGCGCTCGACCATCTCGGCCTCGGCGGAACTGCCGGGGCGGAGTTTTTTGGTCTTGGCGTTCCGGGCGATGTTGCGGACGCGGGCCCGGGCGGCCAGGCGGGCCCGGCGGGCGGCGATCGAGTTCGAGCGGGAGCCGCTGGTGACGCGGGAACGGGTGACGCGACGGGAACGGGTGGGGCGACCGGCGCAACGGGTTTGGGTAATCATGGACGGGCGGACACGGGGCAACGGCTTTGGCGCGCCGGACTCGACCGGCGCACGGGGCGGAACATGGGCTGTGCGGGCAACATGCGTTTCAACCGAGCCTCCTCTAGCAGGCAACTTGCCAGCCTTGGCGCCGACGATGACTTGATGGCCCAAGGCCCGTCCTGACGTGCGGCAAAGCGCTGTCCTGATTGCGAACAGCCGCGCCCACGGCGTCTTTTCAGACATGAACCATTTTCGGACCGGGACCCGGGCCCACCCCCGGACGGCGACGGGTCCGCCCCAATAATGGACAGGTATGTGTCCCGGCCATGTCTCTGCTGGACAGTGGGTTGAGGGGCGGGTCGAAACCGGGGCCGCGCCGGGGTTCGCGGCGGGGTTTGGCTTGGAATCAGGGCCCTCCCCGGTCAGGATGGATGCCAACGATGCAAATCGAGAGCTTGAAGGTGTTTTGTGACCTGGCGGAGACGGAGAGCTTTACCAAGGCCGCCCAGATCAACCAGGTGACCCAGTCCGCGGTCAGCCAGCAGATCAGCTCACTGGAACGCCAGTTCAAGAGCCTCCTGATCGAGCGGAGCAAGAAGAAGTTCCGCCTCACCCGCGAGGGCCAGGTCCTCTACGACTTCAGCAAGGAAATCATCCAGACCTACGACGCCCTGTTCTCCCGGTTGCAGGAAATCAAGGACATCGTCTCCGGCACGCTGCGGGTCGCCACCATCTACTCCTTCGGTCTGCACGACCTGCCCCCCTACCTGAAGAAGTTCCTCAAGGCCTACCCCACGGTGAACATCCACGTGGAATACCGCCGCTCCAACCAGGTCTACGAGGATGTCCTGGGCAACGTGGTCGACCTCGGCCTGGTCGCCTACCCCTCCAAGGATCCCAAACTCGAGGTGGTCCCCCTCCGGCGTGACATGCTGGTGCTGATCACGCACCCCCAGCATCCCCTGGCCCGCCGCAAGTCCATTCAGATCAAGGATATCACCGGACAAAAGTTCATCGGCTTCGAACCCGACATCCCCACCCGCCGCGCCATCGACAAGGTGCTCAAGGAACAGAACATCCATGTCCATCACGTCATGGAGTTCGACAACATCGAGACCGTGAAGCGCGCGGTCGAAATCGATGCCGGGGTCTCCATCGTGCCGCAGGGCACCATCAGCCAGGAAACCGCCCGGCAGGCCTTGACCGAGGTGAAAATCGAGGACGTCGAACTATTCCGCCCCCTGGCCGCCATTCACAAGCGGAACAAGGTGTTGTCCCCGGCCATGAAGCAGTTCCTCGCGGTCCTGCGGGGTTAGGCCCGCGATGGCCCGCCCCGGGAGGCTGGGCGTGGAGTGGAAACCGGCCCGGCCGCCCGCTCACGCCGGCGGCCAGGGAACCGGTTCAGGCGGCCCGGCGGTTCAGGCCGGCTTGGAGGACGGTTTGCCGGACCCGGCCGGGGCCGGGTTGAACTGGGCCTTCACCTGCGCCACGGTGTTTTCCACCGTGAGGCCGTGCTTGGCGCGGAGGAAATCGACCGAGGAGGCGTGCTCGACGAACACGTCCGGCCACCCGATGCGGACCACGGGCACCTGGATGCGCTTCTCGGCGAACAACTCGAGCACCGCGCTGCCGTATCCGCCCATGAGGGCGTGATCCTCGAGGGTCACCACCACGTCGGCGGCGGTGCCGAACTGCTCGGTGGTCTCCCGGTCGATGGGCTTGGTGAAGCGGGGGTTGACCAGGGCGCAGTCAAAGCCCTCGGCGGCCAGGGCGGCCGCGGCCTTGCGGGCGATCTTCTGCATGTTGCCGAGGGCAAGGAAGGCCACCTTGGGCCCCCGGTTGTTGGCAAAGGGCTGCAGCACCTCGGCGCGGCCGATTTCCAGCAGCTTGGGCTGCTCCTTGATCGGGACGCCCTCGCCCGCGCCGCGGGGATAACGGATGAAGGTGGGGTGCTTCTGGTGCGTGGCCGTGAACATCATGTCCACCAACTCATCCTCGTCCTTCGGCGCCATGGCGATCACGTTGGGCAGGCAGCGCAGGTAGGCGATGTCGAACAACCCGTGATGGGTCGGGCCGTCGTTGGCACTCAACCCGGCGCGGTCCATGCAGAAGATCACGGGCAAATCCTGCAGGCAAACGTCGTGGTGGATGCAGTCAAAGGCGCGCTGGAGGAAGGTCGAGTAAATGGCGCAGACCGGGTGATACCCCATGGTGGCCATGCCGGCCGCGAAGATGACCGCATGTTCCTCGGCAATGCCCACGTCGTAGTAACGCTCGGGCATGGCCTTCTCGAGGGCCTTCAGGCCCGTGCCGCTCGGCATGGCGGCGGTGATGCCCACCACCGAGGTGTCCTTTTTGCAGAGGCGCACCATCGCCTCGCCAAAAACGTCCTGATAGGCCGGGGGCGTGCCCGGGGCCGCCGCCAAGGTGGCGCCGGTCTTCACATCATAGGGCCCGAGGCCGTGGAACTTCTCCGGGTGCCCGAGCGCGGCCTCGAAACCCTTGCCCTTCTTGGTCAGGACATGGATGACGATCGGCGTGTCGCAGGTCTTGGCAAATTCGAGCGTCTCGACCAGGAGCGGCAGGTTGTGCCCGTCGATGGGCCCGAGGTAGCGGAGCCCGAATTCCTCGAAGAGCACGCTGCTGCCGTGGCCGCCACGGCCGTCGGCGTCGATCTGGCTGGGGGTGGAACGCAGGGCGATGTCGGTCACGGCGCCCTTGAGGGCCTCCTCGGCGCGGTGCCCGAGGGCCACGGCCAGCTCGCCCTTGGGCATCCGGCGCAGCCAGCGCTCCAGATCCTTGTGCAACTGGTTGAAGCGCGGGTTGGTGATCAGCTTGTTCAGGTAGCCGGCAATGGCCCCCACGTTCTTGGCAATGCTCCACTCGTTGTCGTTGAGGATGCCAATGAAACGCTTGGTCGTGTGGGCGATGTTGTTCAGCGCCTCGAAGGAAATGCCGTTGGTCAGGGCCGCGTCGCCAAAGACGCACACGACGTTCTCGTCGCCACGCCGCTGGTCGCGCGCCGCGCACATGCCCAGCGCCGCCGACAACGCGGTGCCGGCGTGCCCCGCCCCGTAGCAGTCATGCTCGCTCTCCGTCCGCAGTGAAAAGCCGTTCAGGCCGTCCGTCGTCCGGATGGTGTGGAAACGCTCCTTGCGGCCGGTCAGGATCTTGTGGACGTAACTCTGGTGGCTCACGTCCCAGACAAACTTGTCCTTCGGGGTGCTGAAAACGCTGTGCAGCGCGATGGTCAACTCGACCACGCCCAGGTTGGGGCCGAGGTGGCCGCCGTTCTTGGCCAGCTTGGTGATCAGTTCCTGGCGGATTTCCTCCGCCAGCTGCACCCGCTGTTCCATGGTCAGCTTCTTGACGTGCTCCGGGGCATCCACCATGTCGAGGTATCGGTTCATAAAAGGGCTATTCATCATCGGGAATCAGGTCCGGGGCCGGCTTGAGCGCGGGCTCCCCTGCCGTGTTGCGCTCCAGGCGCTGAATCTTCAATTCCGCCTCTTCCAGGCGTTTTTGGCAGGTCTGCGCCAGTTGCACCCCCTCCTCAAACCGCGCCAGCATGGCGTCCAGCGGCAGATCGCCCGATTCCATCGTTTCCACGATGGATTCCAGCTTGGTCAAGGCTTCCTCAAAGGGAACGTCCTTGGCCGCCGGGACGGCGTTCTTGGGTGCGTTTGGCACGCTGGAAACCCTACGGCACCCCGAACCGGGGCGTCCAGCAGGAAGGCGAGGGGAGTTAACGAGTGAACGAGTGAGGGGGGCCAGGGGTGACGGAGCGCTGATCCTGCTCGCGGCGGCGGGCAGGGAGGAGGGCGCAGGCTTCCCGGCAGCCAAACCAGCGGCTGAGCAGGTGGCGATTGCGCGAGACCCACTGGTAAACCCGTTCCGCCACCCAAATCACCCCCGGCAACCACAGGAACAGGGCCACTGGCACCGCCAGGGGCAGGCGCATCCCAATGAACCGGATGGCCCGCGCCCCCCGGTAAACCCGCCCTTCCGGGGTCACGCAATGGACCGCCTCGGACAACGCCTCCGGCGTCAGGCCCGGGGCCACCGCCACCGCCTGCGGATCCGAAATCGGCCGCAAACCCACCGCGTGGAACCAGTCCAGCCAGGTGATGACCCGCATCTGGAAGGTGCACAACGGACAACCGTCGTCATACAACAGGAGATTGGGCGGGTGCCGGGAGGCAGTCACACGCCAAGGGTGTGGCGTCGGGGGGCGGCTGTCCACGCCGCAATGCAGGAAAACCCGGCGGACCGGCGGGAGCGGTCAGGAATCAGACCCCGCCCGCTCGGCCCAACCAGCCTGGAACCCCCAGTGCTCAGGGTCGAAGTTCCATTGGGCCCAGTCCTTCTCGGGCGCGGACGCGCCACCCGCCTCGTGGTCCACCGCAAACCCGATCTCATCCACCGGCAGGGCATGGGCCGAAATGGGGAAGCTTTGGGCGGACGGCTCGAAGTCGATGACGCCGGCCTCATTGCTCCAGATGTCCATCACAAACCCCCAGGATGCGGGGTCCAGGACCCAGGCCTCGGGGTTGAGGCTGGTGGAGGTCTGCGGCAGGCGGCGGGCCATGACACGCCTGCATCGGATGCCCGCCGGGATGCTTGAGGAAAAAGTGGACCCCGGCGCGCGGGCGTCCCGCCCGCTGACCCCGGCCGAGCCTCCCGTGGATACCTTTCCTCCGGAAGGCAGGCCGGGGGCAGTCCCGCCGTGATGGATTCCTGTCTCCGCGGACGGGGGCTCCCCGAGACCACGCCACAGGGCTGCAAAGCAAACCGGCCGGCCGCGAGGGCGCAGCCGGCCGGTGGCTAAAGGGGCTCCCGGGCTTCAGGGCTTCTTTTCCGCGGGCTTTTCCGCGGCGGGGGCGGCCTTCTCGGCCTTCTTCTCGGCGGCCTTGGGGGCGGCGGCCGGTTTCTTGTCGTCCTTGGCGGGCGCTGCGGCGGGCTTCTTCTCGTCCTTGGCCGCGGGCTTGGCGTCCTTCTTTTCCTCGGGCTTGGGCAGGGCGCTGAGATCCCAGCCGGTGGACACTTCCACGTTGGGCAGCGCGGCCTTGAGTTTCTTGGCCCCGGCCTCGGTGACCTTGCTCTGCCAGACATAGAGGGCGCGGAGGTGTTTCATGCCCTTCAGTTGCTCGAGGCCGGCATCGGTGACCTTGGTGCCGTAGAGGTTGAGGTAGGTCAGGTTGGGCAGGGCCTTGAGCTGGGCGAGGCCGGCGTCGGTGACCGCGGTGAGCTGGAGGTGCAGGCGCTGGAGATGGACGAGGTTCTTGAGGTTGGCCAGGCCGGCGTCGGTGACCTTGGTGGTGGCGAGGTTGAGATCGACGAGGCTGGTCACGTCCTTGAGCTGGGTGATTTCCTTGTCGGTGATGTTGGTGCTGAGCAGGCGGAGGTTGGCCTCGCGCCACGGGGAGCCGGCGGCGATGGGGCGGAGGTCGATGCCCTTCTGGGCGAGGGCGGCCACGGCCTTGGTCTCGGCCGAGCCAGGCTTGAAATCGGCCGGCAGCACGGGGCCCACCGGGGCCTTGGGCGCGGCGGCCACCGCCTTGGCCGCGGACGGCCAGTCGGCGCCCTGGTCGATCCAGGCCTTGAGTTTGGCAATGGCGGCCGGCGACAGGGGCTCGCCATCGGTGGGCATGAAGTCATCGTCGCTCTTGGGCAGGCTGACGCGGCGGAGCAACTCGCTCTTGGCCGCGTCGCCGGCCACGATGGAGGGCCCGCCCTTGCCGCCCTTGAGGGCGGCCTCGCGCGAGTCGAGCCGGAGCTTGCCCTTCTGCTTCTCCTCGGCGTGGCACTTGAAGCACTGCCCCTCGAGCACCGGGAGAATGTCCTTGGCGAAGTCAACCTTCTCGGCCGCCGGCGCGCGCAGGCCGGCCACGGTGACCAGGGCAAGGCCGGTGAACAGGGGAAGCAGGAGGGGATGTTTCATGGCTGCAAGTCGGCAGTTGGTTTTCCGGTTCGTTTCGAGTCGTCGCTGAGCGGGTTGCCAGACGCGCCGCGCGGGGCACGGATTCAGGCGAACATGGCTGAGGGCCGCACCCTAGCCCGGCCCGCCCCCGGAGGGCAACGGCGGAGTTGACCAACGGGCGGTTCGCCATTTTGTCCGCCCCCCACCCGGGTCACCCGGCGCGCTCCAGGAATCGCATCATCGAGTCCCCGTGCCGCATCTCCTTCCGCTCGTGCCAGGGGGCCGTCAGGGTGAGGGTGTCCCGCCGGGTGTGGCCCAGCACAAACAGCCCGCCCGGGACCAGCAGCCTGGGCAGGTCGCCGTTGTCCAGCAAACGCTGGGACAGCGAGGTGGACCGGCGCCCGACGTTCTTCTCCCCAAAGGGCGGGTCGGCGAGGATGAGGTCGAACTGCTCCCCCGCCGCGGCCAACTGCGGCAACGCGGTGAACACGTCCTGGACCCGGAGCCGGAAGAGCGCGCCGGGCAGCCCGGTCTGCGCGTAGTTGCCCTCGATGTAGCGGGCGTGCTTGCGCGACAGCTCCACGCAGGTGGCCGCCGCCGCGCCCCGGCTGAGGCTCTCGAGGCTCAACGCCCCGGTGCCGCCAAACAACTCCAGCACACGCGCCCCCGTCACCCGTTCGCCCAGGCTGTTGAAGATGGCCTGGCGCACCAGGTCCGGCGTGGGCCGCACGCCAAGACCCTCGGGGGCCTTGAGAATCAACCCGGCACAGATGCCGCCAATGATGCGCATGAGGCCGGCCAGCAAAGCGCAGCCGCCCCCGCCGGTCAACGGCCGGCGAACGCCCCGACTCGCCGCCCGGTCCCCCGGCAACGCGCGCACTTTCCCGGAAGGAATGCGTTGCCGGGCCCCGCGGCGGCCCCCTACTCTGTTCACGCACCACCTGTCCACCACGCCCATGCCACGCGCCGCGTTCCCCGCCGTCCTCGTCCTCCTGGCCGGCCTTGCCTGCACCCCCGCCGCCTCCTACCGGCCCGACGTCACCAAGCCGCTTGGCTTTCCCATCTACACCAACCAACCGCCGGGCCGGCAGCTGGACAA
The DNA here is from genome assembly GCA_046048995.1 of Verrucomicrobiota bacterium. Taxonomy (GTDB): domain Bacteria; phylum Verrucomicrobiota; class Verrucomicrobiia; order Limisphaerales; family JADJPG01; genus JBJOEZ01. Next base: position 15,481 of record JBJOEZ010000024.1, read on the forward strand.
CGATCCCGTGCGCAAGGCCGTGCAGGACCCGCCGCTGGACCCGGAGTCCTCGCGCAAGACCATCCAGGTGCCGGCCGGGTTCGAGGTGCGCCTGTTCGCCAGCGAACCGGAGGTGGTCAACCCCGTGGCGATGGCGTGGGACGATCGCGGGCGGCTCTGGGTGGTGGAACTCTACGAGTATCCGCGCGGGGCGCGCCCGGGCGAGAAGGGCCGCGACCGCATCAAGATCCTGGAGGACACCGACGCCGACGGCCGGGCGGACAAGGTGACCGTGTTTGCCGACGGATTCTCGCTGGCCACCGGGCTGGCCTTGGGCAACGGCGGGGCCTACCTGGGGGTCGCCCCGGACCTGCTGTTCCTGGAGGACACCGATGGCGACGATCGGGCCGACCGGCGCACGGTGCTGAAAACCGGGTTTGGCCTGGAGGATCGGCACGAGTTGTTGAACGGCTTTGCCTGGGGTCCGGACGGGTGGCTCTACATGACCCACGGGGTGTTCACGCACTCGAAGGTGCGGGACCCGAACAACCCGGACGACGACGGGGTCCGCATGGACGCGGCCCTGGCGCGGTATCACCCGCGCACCCGGCGGTTCGAGGTGTTTGCCGACGGCACGAGCAACCCGTGGGGCGTGGACTGGAACGAGCGCGGGGACGCCTTCGTGAGCGCCTGCGTCATCCAGCACCTGTTCCACATGGCGCCGGGCGGGCTCTACAACCGCCAGGGCGGCACCTGGCCGAACCCTTTCGGCTACGTGCAGGACCTGCCCAGCAAGGGCCTGCCCGCCATCGTCGATTGGCGCCACTTCCGCGCCGCCCACGCCGGCATCTGCATTTACCAGGGCAACCAATGGCCCGCGGACTGGCGCGGCCTGGTCCTGCTCGGGAACATCCATGAGAGCGCCCTCAACTGCGATCGCCTCTCCCCCGTCGGCGCCACCTACAAGGCCGAACGCGAGACCCGCCTGCTCGGGCCGCCCAAGGGCGATTACCAGGTCGATGGCGGCACCTTCCTCGCCAGCGGCGATCATTGGTTCCGGCCGGTCAGCAGCCAGACCGGCCCCGACGGCGCCGTGTGGGTGATGGACTGGTGCGACAAGTATCCCTGCTACCAGAACGCGCAGGCCGACCCCGAGGGGGTCGATCGCGAGCTGGGCCGCATCTGGCGCGTGGTCTGGACCGGCCCGAACCCCGGCCAACCGGTGCCCAGCCGGCCGGACCCGCGCATGGACCTGGCCAAGCTCGACAACGGCCAACTCGTGGAACTGCTCCGGCACCCGAACGTCTGGCAGCGCCGCCACGCCATCCGCCTGCTGGGGGAACGCGCCGACGCCGGCAGTTTTGCCGGGCTCGACCGGGTGCTCTACGCCGGGCGCCGCGACCGCATGGCCCGCCCGCCGCTCGAGCAGCGCCTGGCCGCCTTCAGCGCCCTGCACGCCGCCAACCTGCTCACGCCGGAAACCCTCGACCAGGCGGCCGGCGAACCCCACCCCGAACTGCGCGCGTGGGCCGCCCGTTTCACCGGCGAACGCGCCGGGGCCAGCCCCGCCGACCTCCGCCGCCTGGCCCGCCTGGCCGCCGACGACGATACCAGCGTCCGCGCCGCCGTCGCCACCGCCCTGCGCCAACTCACGTCCGGTTCGCTCACCATCAACAGCGCGCCCCCCACGACAGCCGCCCAGGCCGACCTCAACCCGCTCTTCCAGGCCCTGCTGGCCCGGCCCGGCCCCGCAGGCGACTTCTATTATCCGCACATCGTCTGGATGGCCCTGGAGCCGCGCGCCGCCGCCAACCCGGAGCCGGCCCTCGCCCTGGCCAGCGCGCAGGCCAACCCCGTCAGCGCCTACTGCCTGCGCCGCCTGCTCCGGCGCGTCGCCGATCTCACCGACCCCGCCGCCCGCACCCGGCACCTCAACGCCGCCTTCACCCGCCTGGGCGAACTCGCCGGCCAACCCCTCCTGGCCGAGGCCGCCCTCGATGGCCTGATCGACGCCTTCCGCGGCAAGGGCCAGCCGCCCACCGTGCCCCTCGAACCCATCTTCCAAAAACTCACCGCCAACCCGGCGCTCGCGGACAAGGCCCGCCGCCTGGCCACCCTCCTCGGCGACACCAGCGCCAGCCGCACACTCATCGCCAAAATCAACGACCCCGCCGCGCCCGCCGCGGAACGGCTGCGGGGCATCACCGCCGCCCGCGAGGCCAAGGACGACACCGCCCGCAACGCCCTGCTCAACCTCCTCCGCACGGGCCAGGCCGACCAGTCCGTCCTGCGCGAGGGCCTGCGCGCGATCGGGGCCTTCGGCGGGGACGACATCGCCTACGTCATCACCGATGCCTGGAAGAAGTTCGACCTCCCCACCCGCCGCGCCGCGTCCGAGGTGCTCGTCCTGCGCAGCAAGTGGAGCCGCGCCCTGCTGGCCGCCGTCGACCAGAAAACCGCCCAGCCCGGCGACATCTCCGCCACCGCCCGCCGCGCCCTCGCCCACAGCCAGGACGCCACCGTGGTCGATCACGCCAACCGCGTCCTCGGGCATTACCGCGCGACCGGCACCGACAAGCTCCAGTTGATTGCCGCCAAGCGGAAGGTGGTGCTGGCGGCTGAACCCGACCTGCGCAACGGCCACGAGGTCGCCCGACGCGCCTGCCTCGTCTGCCACAAGCTCCACGGCGAGGGCGCGGAGGTCGGCCCCGACCTCACCGGCGTCGGCCGCAGCAATCTCGACGCCCTGCTCCACAACGTCATCGATCCCAACGAGGTCGTCGGCAACGGCAACGAAAGCACCACGGTCGAACTCAAGGACGGCAGCGTCCTGACCGGGCGCATCGTCGAGAACTCCCCCAGCCGCCTGAAGCTCCTCGCCTCCGGCCCGGTCGAGCACGTCATTCCCCGCGACGACATCGCCGTCGAGGCCGGCCAGCCCAAGGTGACCACCAGCCAGTTCAGCCTCATGCCGGAGGGACTCGAGGCCATCCCGGACAAGGATTTCCGCGACCTCATCTGGTTCATCCTCAATCCCCCCTCCGACCAACGGCCCTGGACGAAGGAATTGCGCCGGGAACTGATCGGCGACGAAGCCCCGGCCGCGCGCCGCGGGGAACGGGCGGCCCAACCGCCGGTCGATCTCGAGTCCGTCGCGCTCTGGAACCCGGACTGGCAGGTCAACTGCCCGCCCTTCGAGGGCGCCCCGGCCAAGCTGGTGGAGCACCTCGGCCGCCGGAACGTGCTCATGACGCACCCGGTCTCACGCGAAACCTCGAGCACCCTCGAGCGCAGCCTGGCCGTCCCCGCCGCCGGCGCCACCCTCAGCGTGGCGGTCGCGGCCCATGACCAGGGCGACTGGGAACTGCGCGTGCGCGTGAACAACCAGGTCATCCACCGCCAGGTCATCAACCATGACGGGGAACGCTGGAAGACCGTCCGCGTCCCGCTGGACCGCTGGAAGGGCCAGACCGTGAAGCTGCGCCTCGACAACGCGGCCACGGACTGGTCGTGGGAGTTCGCCTACTGGTCCGATCTGCAGGTGCGGTAGGGCCGCCTGGGACCAAAACCTGGCCTGTCGCCAGCCCGGTGGTTCGTGTCAGGGAGCGGACGAGATAGCCTGAAAAATGACACTGACCCTGCCAGAACACCTGGAAGCTCGACTCTCCCCGCGCCACACCGCCCTGTTCCTGGCCATCGGCTTATTCGTATCGGAAGAGGCCACGCTGGGACAGGCCGCGCAGGTTGCCGGGCTTTCCCAGGCTGACTTTCTCCGCGAACTGGGTCGGCGCCGGGATGTGGCACTCAAGACCGTGGGTGAATAGCACTCCGGTGGGGCGGGGGCCACAATCCACGCGCACGCCCTCTCGAACCGCCTCACCCCTCACCCTGCCCTCTCCCCGCGAAGGGAAGAGGGGGAAGCGGCACGGGCCCCACGTCGGATTTCGCGCCTTCGGTCCTTGGGATCTCAGCGAGGCCCATGTCGTGCGAGGCGCTGCGACTCCCATGCGATGGCAGCCGACTGGCGCCGGCTGCCACGGTCAGGCCAGAATCTCCCGCACCACGCGGCCGTGGACGTCGGTCAGGCGGAAGTCGCGGCCGGCGTAGCGGTAGGTCAGGCGTTCGTGGTCGAGGCCGAGCAGGTGCAGGATGGTGGCGTGCAGGTCGTGGACATGCACCGGGTTCTCCGCCACCTGCATGGAAAACTCGTCGGTCGCGCCGTGGACCATCCCACCCTTCACCCCGCCCCCGGCCAGCAGCATGGAGAAGGCGGTGTGATGATGGTCGCGCCCGGTGGTCTGCTTCTCCCGGTTCTCCGCGTAGGGCGTGCGCCCAAATTCGCCGCCCCAGATCACGAGGGTGTCGTCGAGCAACCCGCGCGCCTTCAGGTCGGCGATGAGGGCCGCGCTCGGCTGGTCGGCCACCGAGCAGAGCTTGCGATGCCCGGCGTTGTGGTTGCTATGGGTGTCCCAGGGCTGGTTGCTGCCGTCCGTCGTGTAATACACGGTGACAAACCGGACCCCGTTCTCGACGAGGCGACGGGCCAGCAGGCAGGACCGGCCGAAGAGGCTGTCCCCGTAGGCCTGCCGCACGGAGGCGGGCTCGCGGCTGATGTCAAAGGCGTCCGTGGCCTCGCGCTGCATGTGGAAGGCGGTTTCCATGGCCTGGATTTGCCCCTCGAGCGCGCCGGCGCCCTCGCGCCGATCCGCGTGCCGGCGGTTGAGCGCCCCGAGCAGGTCCAGTTGTTCCCGCTGCTGGGCAGGCGTCAGACGCGGGTTGCGGATGTGCGTCAGCAGCTTGTCCACCTGCATCTCGCGCGTGAGGACGCTGGTGGCCTGGTACTCGGCGGGCAGGAAGCTGTTCGACCAGAGGGCGGGCCCAACCACGATCTGCGGGCTGGGGCGCAGGACCACGTAGCCGGGCAGGTTGCGGTTCTCCGTGCCCAAGCCGTAGAGCAGCCACGAGCCGATCGACGGCCGGATGGGCTGCACGTTGCCGCTGTGCATTTGGAGCAGGGCCGGCTCGTGGTTGGGCACGTCGGTCTTCATCGACCGGATGATGCAGCAATCGTCGATGACCCGGGCCAGGTGCGGGAGGGTTTCGCTGACCTCGATGCCGCTGCGGCCGTGCCGGGCGAAGCGGAGGGGCGAGGGCAGGAACCCGCTGCCCTTGGACCGCTTGTAGAGTTCGCCGGTGGGCTGCTGGCCCTCAAACCGTTGCAGGGCCGGCTTGGGATCAAAGGTGTCGACCTGGGAGGGACCCCCGTTGAGGAAGAGGAAAATGACCCGGCGCGCGCGGGGGGCGAAATGCGGGCCGGCCGGGCCGGCTGCGCCGCGGGCGGCCAGGGCGGCCTCGGGCCCGAGCAGGCCGGCCAGGCCGAGCAACCCAAATCCGCCGCACATGCGGCCCAGCATCTCGCGCCGGGACAGGCCGGGGCTCAGGATCGGGCCGGGAGGGTGCGCTTCAATCGACATAGAGGGCCTCGTTGGAAATCAGGAGTGCCTGCGCGTATTGGGTCCAGCGCGGGAGCCCGCCCTTGTCCGGCCGGGCCAGGAACGCATGCGCCAGCCGCAGTTCCTCCGCGTCGGGCGGGCGGCCAAACAGGAGCTGGTAGGCCCGGGTCACGCGGGCCTTCTCCCCGGCGCCCGCCTCGCGGCCCACCCGCCGGGCCAGCGCCTCCGCCCGCTCCAGCATGAAGGGACTGTTCAACATGAACAGCTTGAGCATCGGCGTGGTCGTGGACGCCCGCTTCTCCGCGTGCACGTTGGCGTCCGGGTAATCGAACTGCATCAACAGGTCATTCAACTTCAGCCGGCTGACCCGCGCATGCACGGTGCGGCGCAGGTTCTTCGGATCGTCCAGTTCCTGGGACGGCCCCGCGGCGAGGTCCAGTTCACCGGCCACGAACAGTGCCTGGTCCCGCCATTGCTCGACGCTGAGCCGACGCCGCGCGGCGCCCCCGGCGGCTTCCCCGCTGGCCCGGCGGTAGGCGGCGGACAGCACCAGTTCGCGCAGGAGCGACTTCACCGACCAGCCCTGCTCCATGAACCGCACCGCCAGGTCGTCCAGCAGAGCCGCGTCGGACGGGCGTTCGCCGGAATGACCAAAGTTGCTCGGGGTCGGGACGATGGGATCGCCGAAGCAGAGGGCCCACAGCCGGTTGACCATGACCCGGGCGGTGAGCGGGTTGCCCCGGTCGGTGATGGCGGCCGCCAGTTCGCGCCGGCCGCTGCCGTCCTTGAACCGCACGGGTTCGTCCCCGGACAGGATGCGGAGGAACCGGCGCTCGGCCACCGGGCCCTTGTTGTCCACGTTGCCGCGCCGGAAGACGTTGAGATCCTTCGCCGGCCCGTCCTCCACCACGTGCAGCGTGCCCGCCGGCATCTTGTCGGCGTCCACCTTGCCTTCCACAGGCTTGCCGTCCGGGCCGCGATTCACCATGCGCGTGCTGGCGAACACCCCGGCCAGCGCATAGTAGTCGCTCGTCGTGATGGGCTCATACTTGTGATCGTGGCACCGCGCGCAGCCCACGGTCAGCCCCAGCATGGTCCGCGTCACCGTGTCCACCCGATCCTCCCACTCGTCCGCCATCACGGAGAGCCGGCTGCGATCATAATACTTCGGGCCCAAGCCCAGGAGCCCCAGCGCCGCCAGGTCCTCCTTCGGCCCGCCCAGCTTGTCCGCCGCCAGTTGCAGGGCCAGGAACCGGTCGTAGGGCAGGTCGCGATTGAAGGCCCCGATGACCCATTCGCGATACAGGTGGGCCTTCGGATAAAACATCGTGGTGTCCTTGCCCACCTGGTGCGCCTGGTCCTCGGCATACCGGGCCAAGGGCAGCCACAGGCTGGCCAGGCGCTCCCCCAGGCGCGGCGACGCCAGCAACCCGTCCACCACCCGCTCGTAGGCGTCGGGCCGCCGATCAGACAGGAAGGCCGCGGTGGCCTCAGGGGTCGGGGGAAGACCGGTAAGATCGAGGGTCACGCGCCGCAACAGGGTGCGCCGGTCAGCTTCGGGGGCGGGGGGCACGCCCGCCTTCTCCAGGCGCTCCAGCACGAACCAGTCGAGCGGCTGGCGCGGCCAGCGCCGGTTGCGCACCTCGGGCCGGGCCTGGGCGCGCGGGGCCTGAAACGCCCAGAACTCACGTTCCTTCGCCCAATCCACGGTCTTCTCCTCCCCCACCGACGCCTCGGCGGCCCGGACGCCGGGGAGCGCGGCGCAAACACCCGCCGCGACCAGCAGCAGAAGCCAACGGCAAAAGGGGGGTGCAGGGACGGATGGCACAGGTCTGGGTCAGTGGACGATACCCGCCTCGGACGTTTTCGGGCAACGGAGTAATCAATATGTCTGCGAGATGGGGGCGGGGGAGTGAGTTGGCGAATGGGGGCGGCCGCTTTGCCGCTCGCCAGAGGGTGGGGATTGGGCTTACACGGGGGGCGGCATGACGACCGAGCAAACCCCGTCCCGTCTGGACTCGGTGGATGTGCTGCGGGGGTTGGTCATCATCCTGATGGCCTGGGATCACACGCGGGACTTCTTTCACAGCGCCGTTTACCAGTTTGATGCGCTGGACTTGGCCAAGACCACCCCGGCCATCTGGTTCAGCCGGTGGATCACCCATTTCTGCGCGCCGGTGTTTGTGCTGCTGGCGGGGGCGGGGGCGTTCCTCTCGACGGGCCGGGGCCGGACGACGCGCGACCTGTCGTGGTTCCTGCTCACGCGCGGGCTTTGGCTGGTGGTGCTGGAACTGACCTGGGTGCGCTGGGCGGGCTGGACCTTCGGGCTCAACCTGCGCGAGCACCAGGGCCTGGTGCTCTGGGCCATCGGCTGGTCGATGGTGGTGCTGGCCGCATTGGTCTGGCTGCCGCGGACGATCACCCTGGGGTTCGGCCTGGTCCTGATGGCCGGGCACAACCTGCTGGACGGCATCACCCCGGAATCCTGGGGACGCTGGGAGGGGTGGTGGCGGGTGCTCCATGCGGGCGGGAGTTTTGAGCTGTTGCCCGGGGTCACCTTCGGGGCGGGCTACCCACTGGTGCCGTGGATCGGGGTGATGGCGGCGGGCTACGGGTTGGGCGCGGAGCTGGCGCGGGAACCCGGGGAACGGCGGCGACGGCTGGCGTGGTTGGGCGGGGCCATGGTCGCAGGCTTCCTCGTGCTGCGCGGGTGGAACGGGTATGGAGAACCCAAGGCGTGGGCGCTCCAGGATCATTGGCTGAAGACCGTGGGGTCGTTCCTCGACTGCACGAAGTATCCGCCCTCGCTGGATTACCTGCTGATGACACTGGGCCCGGCGCTGCTGGCACTGGCCTGGCTGGACCGCGGGGTGCCGCGCTGGCTGCAGCCGGCGCTCTTGTTCGGGCGGGTGCCGCTGTTCTTTTACGTGCTGCACCTGCCGTTGATCCATGCGCTGTCGGTGGGGGTGAACCTCCTGCGGTTCGGCCACGCGGACTGGCTGTGGGGCAACGCCCCGGCCAAGCCGCCGCCGGGGGCCGGGTTTGACCTGCCCGTGGTGCTGGGCGCGTGGCTGCTGGTGCTGCTTATATTGTCCCCCGTGTGCCGCTGGTTTGCGGACTACAAACGTCGCGCGCGGGCGGGGTGGACCAGTTACCTCTAAGCCGGCCCGACGGGGTTGGCTGATGATGCCCGCGCACGCGCCCACCGCGCCAGCAGGGCCGCCAGCGTCATCGCGAGGATGGCCCCGAACATGGCGAGGGCGGCATCCTTCTGGGCGTCCCAGATGTCGCCCTGGGTGCCGTTGTAGGCGGCGCCCAGTTCCGGGCTGACCACATGCGCGACCAGCGCCTCGATCATCTCGTAGGCGGCGCTCCAGGCCATGATGGCATGGACGGCCCCCACGCGGGCCCAACCTGGTCGCAGGCCGAGGATGGCCACCACCAGTTCCCAGGTGGGCAGGCTGAGGAGGAAGCCGAAGAGGAAATGCACAACGCGATCGTAATGGTTGCGGCCGAGGGCCATGCCGTCCCGCATCCAGTTGAACACGGGCATCTCGCTGTAGGTGTAATGCGCGCCCACGGCGTGCAGGGCGAGGAACACCGCGATGAGGGAATAGGAGGCGTTGCTGAAACAGAACCGGCGCCGGGTGAAGAGCAACGGGGGCAGGCAGAGGAAGACCAGCAGGTTCTCCAGCAGCCAGTCCTGGCGGTTCACCGGATCAATGGCGAGGACGATCCACCAAGCCATGTAAAGGCCCAGCAACCAATGGGGCAGCCGGCTGGGCCAGGCGACCCTCGGCAGGGGAAGCCCGCCCCCATGCGTGCCTGAGCCTGCCGAGGGTGGCTCAGGCACGTTGACCTGCATGGAGGGAGGAGCAGGCATCGCGGCTATTTGTCCTTCTTCTCCTCCATGCCGGGCGTCGGGCCTGCGCCCTTTTTCATCACGCAGCAAAACACATCCTTCGAGCCGCACTTGTTGCAGACATGTTTCACTGTGTCCTTCGCCCATTTGCCGACACCCTTGGTCTCGATGGTGGTCTCGCAGCCGGGACACAGGTGCTTGAGGGTGTGTTTTTCGATGGCTTCCGCCCGTTTCACGCCCTTCTCGACATAGCTGACGACCACGTCTTTGCACTTCGGACAGGCCATCGCCACCATGTCACCGGGTTCCAAGGCCTCGAGATCCTTGGGCGTCTTGAGGTGCTTGAATTCCATCTGGCGCTGGCCGCCTTTGACAGGTTCCTGACCCTGCACCGTGGCCGCCCAGCCCAGGCTGAGCGCCGCGGCGAGCAGCAGGCCAGGCATCAGTCGTTTCATTGCTTTCATCGCTCGACTCCTTTTCTTTGTGGATGGCGGAAGTGCCATCGATCAAAGGATAGGCTCCCGCTTCCATTCCTTCTCCGCACTTCTTGCCCAAAACCACGTCGTATTTGCCAAGGTTCGCCCGCCCTAACGCCGTGGCCCGCCGCGCACCCGGACTCCCGGCAGCGGGCGCTCGAGCGTGCGCAGCACGGTGGCGGCGTGGTGATAGGCGCGGACGCGGAAGGGGTTGGCCCCCTGCTCCGCCAGGAGCTGACCGACCTCGTCGAGGCGGCCGGCGATGTCGTGATTCAGAGGGACGGACATGGCTCCTCCACCTGCAGGCGGGCGAGGCCATGGAGCGCGCGGATGACGGCGCGCGTCATGGGTCCCGCCGTGGCCACGCGCACCCGGCGGTGGCGCGGCACCTCGAGCGGCGGCTCATAGAGGCGGGTCAGGGCGTTGAAATCCTCCAGCCGCGCATCGGAAACCTCCTCGGCGCTGCGCTCGCGGGCGCGCAGGCGCCGGCGGACGGCGGCGTCGCCGGCGTGGGCCTCGATGAGGCGCCAAGGGAAGCCGAGGGCCCCCAGTCGGCGCCCGAGTTGGTCGCGTTGGGCCCGCCGGGCGAAGGTGGCGTCGAGCACCACATGCTGCCCGGCGCGCAGGCGGGCCTCGGCCGCCGCCAGCAGGGCCTCGTAGGTGCGGCGGGTCATGGCCTTGGAGTAGAGGCGCCGGCGCGCGGCGGCGCTGGTGCGTTCGTAGAGCGGATACCCGGCCATCTGCTTGCGCAGGCAATCGGAGGACACCACCTCGCAACCCAACTCCGCCCCGAGGGCGCGCGCGAGGGTGCTCTTGCCGGACGCAATCCGGCCCATGACGACCAGCGCGGTCGGGCGGGACCCGGCCACGGCGTAGCCCAGGGCGAGCCGGAAGTAGCGCCGGGCACGGTCCGCGCTGGCCGCCCGTTCCCCGTCCGGCGCGGCCGGCGTCACCCCATGCAGGCTCTCCACCTTGCCCCGCACGAAGGCCCGGTAACACTTGTAGAAATCCATCAGCGCCAGCATGCCGTCATCGCGCAGCGCCGCCGCCATGTGGGCGGCAAACTGCCGCGCAAGATCCGGGCGCCCCTCATGATCGAGGTCCATGGCCAGGAATGCCGCGTCGCTGGCCACGTCCACGTAGCGCAGCCGGTCGTTGAACTCGATGCAGTCGTAGACATGCAGGGCGCGGGGGGTGACGTGGATGTGCTCGAGGTGGAGGTCGCCATGGCAGTCGCGGATGCGGCCTTCCCGGATGCGGGCGACAAAGAGGCCTCGGTGGCGCGCGTAGAAGCGGTTGGTGTAAAGGCGAATGGCCTCGAGGGCGGGACGGGAAAGCGTGGCGGGCGGCCGGTCCGGGCGGGCCGGCGCGGCGGGGACGCCCAGGAAAGGCCGCACCTGGCGAAAGTTTTCATCGGTGCTGATGCGCAACCGGTCGATGCGGCCCCAGGCCTCGATGGCCGCCGTGGGCTCCTGGGCCTCGTAGAACCGGCGCAGGACGGCAACCAGGCGGTCGAGGTCGCCGGGCACCACCTCCCCGCGGGCGACCAGGCGGTCGAGGAAATGGCGCTCGGACAGGCGCCGCATGTGCACGGCATAGTCCACGATGCGGCCGTCCCGGCCGAAGGCCAGGCGGCCGCCGCGCTGGGAGATGGGCACGACCCCGAGGTAAATGCCGGGCGAAAGCCGCCGGTTGAGGGCGACCTCGCGCTCGCAGAAATGGCGGCGGCGCTCGAGCGTGGCGAAGTTGAGGAAACCGAAATCGACCGGCTTCTTCACCTTGTAGACGTAGGGCGGGGCGATGAAGACGAAGGAGGCGTGGGTTTGGATGAGCCGCACCCAGCGGGGGCGATGGGGGTAGGACTGGGGATTGAGCAGGAAGGGGAGCAACGGGTCACGGGACGCGCCAAGGCTGAGGGCGCGCCGGGGGGCGGGGGCGGAGCGGCGGGATTTCATTACAGGCGGCATTCCTGGGGATCACAGCGGGCGGCGTGTTCGATCGTCCACGGAGGATCCTCCGTGCCCAACTCGAGCACCTGGGCGGCCTTGCTGCCGTAGCGATACACGGTAATGCCCTTCAAGCCGAGCCTCCAGGCAAGCTGGTAGGCGCCGGCCACGTCGGCGGGGGTGGCGGCGTGCGGGAGGTTGATGGTCTTGGAGACGGCGTTGTCGACGTGCTGCTGGAAGGCGGCCTGCATGCGCAGGTGCTCCTCCGGGGTGAGATCGAGCGCGGTGACAAAAACGCGGCGCAGGTCGTCCGGCAAGCCGGCGGGGCTGGCCCAGGCTCCGCCCTGGCGCAGGGCCTCCAGCACGGGGGCGGGGTCGAGGCCGCGCCGGCGCAAGGCCGCCGGGAGAAGCGGGCAGGCCTCGGGGAGGGTTTGGTCGCCCAGCACATGGCGGCGGCGGTAGGCCAGCGCGAAGAGCGGCTCGATGCCGGGGGTGGTGCCGGCGATGAGACTGAGGGTGCCGGTGGGGGCGATGGCGGTCAGGGTGGCGTTGCGGACGCGGCGTCCCCGCCGTTCCCAGGTGCTGCCGCGCCACTGGGCGAAGGGCCCGCGGACGGCGGCCAACTCCTCGGAGGCCCGCACCGCGTGGTCCTGGATGAACGCCATGAGGCGGCCGGCCAGGGTGACGGCCTCCGGGGATCCGTAACGGAGACGGAGGCGGATGAGCCACTCGGCAAAGCCCATGACGCCAAGGCCGAGCTTGCGGGTGGCGCGGGTGAACTCGGCGATGGCGGGGGTGGGGTGGCGGTTGACCTCGATGACATCATCGAGGAACCGGACGGCCAGGCGGACCGTGGCGGCGAGGCGGTCCCAGTCGGGCTCCTCACGGCCGCCGGGCGCGGCGCGCAGCAGGCGGGCGAGGTTGATGGAGCCAAGGTTGCAGGACTCGTGGGGCAGCAGGGGCACCTCGCCGCAGGGGTTGGTGGCCTCGAGGTCGCCGAGGTGCGGGAGGGGATTCGCGCGCTGGATGGCGTCGAGGAAAAGCAGGCCGGGATCCCCCGTGTGCCACGCGGCGTCCACAATGGCATCGAACACCCGCCGCGCGGGGAGGATGTCCACCGCGCGGCCCGACCCGGGATGCATCAGGGGCCAGGAACCGCCCGCGGCGACCGCCCGCATGAAGCCGTCCGTGATCCCCACCGAGAGATTGAAGTTGGGCAGCGAAACCCCGTCCGCCTTGGCCGCGATGAACTCGAGGATGTCCGGGTGATCCACCCGCAGGACGCCCATGTTCGCGCCGCGCCGGCGGCCGCCCTGCTTGATGTGGGCGGTGGCGCTGTCAAAGATGCGAAGGAAGGAGACCGGGCCGGAGGCCTCGCCGCCCGTCGATGACACCCAGTCGCCCCGCGGCCGGAGGCGGGAGAAGGAAAACCCGGTGCCGCCGCCGCCGCGCTGCACGAGGGCCATCTGCTTGAGGGCGTCGAAGATGCCCTCCATCGAGTCCGGCACGGGCAGGACAAAACACGCGCTGAGCTGGCCCAACGGCGTGCCCGCGTTCATCAAGGTCGGGCTGTTGGGCAGGAACTCCAGGCCGGCCAGGGCCCCATGAAATGCCTCCTCCCAGCGGCCCGCCTCCCCGGGGACCGCACCCAGCAAGGCCTCCGCCCCCGCCACCGCGGCCGCCACCCGCGCAAACAATTCAGCGGGGGTTTCCACCAGCCGACGGGCGGCGTCCCGCCTCAGGTAACGCGCCTCCAGCACGCGGCGGGCGTTCTCGCTGAGGTCCGCCGCGGCCGGGGCGGGCAGGGTCGGCAGGTCCATGGCAAGGCGGGCCGCGGAACATCCCGGCCGCGCTCAGGCCTGCGCCGGGCTGGGCCGGACTTCGAGCAGGGAGTTGCGGCCGCCGAAGGGATTCGGCACGGAGCGCGCCGCGTGCGGATCGTCCTGCCAGCTGCCGTCCACGACAAAGCGATATTCATGCACGCCGGGAGGCACCAACAGCGTGGCGGTCCACCTGCCGCCGCGGCCGCGCGTCATCGGGGTGGCCGCCGGTTGCCAATCATTGAAATTGCCGGCCACAAAGACGGCGCGGGCACCCGGGGCCTCGCACTCAAGCAGGACGACATGCCGTTCCTGGTCGCTGACCAGTTCCGGGAGCGGCGCCCCGGGAATGGATGGATGCGCGGCGACCAGCGGGGGCATGAGATCCCCGCTGTGTGGATGCAGGATGCGGTTGGGATGGAGGGACGCGGACTCCTTGGCGGGCTGGGATTTCTTCTTCATGGCACGGGCAGCATGGGGCGGCGGACGCCCGCCCGGCTTCACGGGGCTTGCCCAGCGTTCAACCTTCCTTGCCGGGGTGGCTGCCGCGCCGGTCGAGGGCGGCCTGGACCATGAGGAATTCCCCAAGGTTCTCCGCCGTGAACAGCCCGACCAACCGGCCGTCCTCCAGGACGGGCAGCACGGAGGAATCGCCTTCCTCGAGGCGGGCCACCACCTCCTCGACCGGTTCCCCGGGGGTGGTGGTGGCGAAGCGGCGATCCATGACCTCGGCGACGGGGGCGGTGTCGCCGAGGCGGGCGAGTCCGGCAAGGAGGTCGGTGCGCTTCAGGACGCCGACCGGGCGGGCCTCTTCGGCGACAGGGAAATCCTCCTGGCAACCGGCCAGCACATGGTTGACGGCGTCACGCAGGGTATCGCCGGGGGCGAGCGTGCGGAACTCCGTGACCATGACGGCGCGCACCGGCAGGCCATGCAGGGCGGATTTCAGCCGAACCTGGCCGGCCTCCTGGGTGGCGCCGATCCAGACGAAGAGGGCGATGAAGAGGAGGAACGGGTTGCTGAAGAGTCCGACGAAGCCGAGCACACAGGCGAAGCCCTTGCCGATGGTGGCGGCGATGGCGGTGGCGCGGGGGTGGGGCAGGCGCAGGGCGAGGAGAGCGCGCAGGACGCGGCCGCCATCCATGGGAAAGGCGGGCAGGAGATTGAAGAGGGCGAGGGAGACGTTGACCCAGAGCAGGCGGGTGAGGAAGGGCCCCTCGTCCTGCTCCAGGTTGACCGGGTCGGTGGGGCCGCCCAGGAGGAGGAGCACGACGAACAGGAGACCGGCCAGGACGACATTGACGGCGGGCCCGGCGAGGGCGACGACCAGTTCCTGGCGCGGCTGTTCGGGGATGCGCTCGAGGCGGGCCACGCCGCCGATGGGCAGGAGGGTGATGTCGCGGGTGCGGATGCCGAACCGGCGGGCGGCCAGCGCGTGCCCCAGTTCATGGAGCACGACAATGGCGAAGAGGGCGAGGATGAAGGCCAGGCCGGCGGCGGCGTCGCGCCAATCCTGCCGGGTGAGGTAGCGGGAGGCGGCAACCCAGGCCAGCAGGATGAGGAAGGTGAAATGAACGTGGACATCGATGCCGGCGAGGCGTCCGATTTTCCAGGAGGCCTTCACGGGCGCTCCTTCGTGGGTGGCCCCGGGGACTGGGCGGCCGCGAGCCGTTGGCAGACCTCCTCGTCGGTGGTCTGGGTGAAGTCCTCGTACCATTGTCCCACGCCCGCGAAGTCCTCCGGGGTGATGACGGCGACGAGCTCGTCCACGGCGGGGAGCAGGGTGCGGGCGGTGGCGGCGGCGACGGTGGGGGCGGCGGCAACGATGCGGGCCGCGCCGAGGTGGCGGAGGGCCCGCACGGCGGCGAGCATGGTGGACCCGGTGGCGATGCCGTCATCGACGAGGATCACGGTGCGGCCGCGCACGGCGGGGGCGGGCCGGCCGGCGCGGTAGGCGCGTTCACGGCGTTCCAGTTCGCGGGTCTCGCGGGCGGCGGCCGCGTCGAGGACATGCGGCGGCAGGCCGAGCGACTCGACCACCTCCCGGTTGATCACCCGGACGCCGCCGCTGGCGATGGCGCCCATGGCCAGTTCCTCGTGGCCGGGCACGCCCAGTTTGCGCACCACGAACACATCAAGGGGAACACCCAGCGCCCGGGCCACCTCGTGCGCAACGGGCACCCCGCCGCGGGGCAGAGCCAGGACCAGGACGTTGGCATCACCGGCATGGCGCGCCAACCGGGCGGCCAGCAGGCGGCCGGCCTCCGTGCGGTTGCGGAAGCGGGTCATGCCAGGGAGGGGGAAACGGCCACGCTTCAACCGGCGGCGGTCCGGACGCGGTTGCGCGGCTTGAGATGCCCGCGGAACCACTCGGCGGCCAGGCGGGCGACCTCCTCGAGGGCGCCTGGTTCCTCGAAGAGATGGGTCGCCCGGGGCACCACGGCCAGCCGGTGTGGGCAGCGGAGTGCCTCGTCGGCCCGCTGGTTGAGTTCGAGGACGACATCGTCCCATGCCCCGACCACCAGGAGGGTGGCGGCGGTGACCCGGGGGAGCGCGTCGCCCGCAAGGTCGGGACGCCCGCCCCGCGAGACCACGGCATCCACGGCCGGACCCAGTCGCGCGGCGGCGACCAGGGCGGCAGCGCCGCCGGTGCTCGAGCCGAAGTAGCCGATGCCCAGGCGCTCCCCCTCGGGTTGCCGGCCCACCCAGCGGGTGGCGGCGAGCAGGCGCTGGGCCAGGCGCGGAATGTCAAAGCGCAGCCTGCCATCCCGCAGGTCGCGGGCCTCCTCGTCGCGGGTGAGCAGGTCAAAGAGGAGCGTGCCCACGCCCGCCTCCTGGATGATGCGGGCGACAAACTGGTTGCGGGGACTGTGCCGGCTGCTGCCGCTGCCATGGGCAAAGAGGACGATCCCCGGGGCGCCCGGCGGCACACACCACTCGCCCTCCAGCGCCAGCGAACCGGCCTCGATGACCACCGGTCGGGACGAGGTCGGGTGCTTGGTACGTTGCTGCTGTGCGTTCATGCCGAGAGCGTGTCCCGGTTCACCGGGTTGCCCATCCCGCATCGCCGGCGGGACATTTACCCATTTACGGCTTTTCCCCGTTCATCGGCCCTCCATTTGTTGCCAAGGAAAGGCCACCTCTTGCCCGGGGGATCACGGCAAATGGTCTTTCCAGCCCGCGGGGCACGGCGTATGAAGCGGGCATGCCTACTCCTTCCCGGCGGCCCGCAGGGCGCCTTGTTGCAGTACTGTTGCTGATGCTCCTGGCCACCCTGCCCGGGGGGGCGGCACCCGGGGCGGGGGCGGCGCGGCCCAATTTCATTTTCCTCCTGGCTGACGACCTGCGCTGGGACGCGCTGGGGTTTGAGGGCAACCGCGTCGTGCAGACGCCCCACCTGGACGGACTGGCCGGGCGCGGCACGCGGTTCACCCGGCACTACGTCACCACGTCGATCTGCAACGTGAGCCGGGCCTCCCTCTTCACCGGGCAGTATCTGCGCCGGCACCGCATCACGGACTTTGCCACCCCCTTCACGACAAACCAGTGGGCTCAGACGTATCCGGCCCGGCTGCGGCAGGCGGGGTGGCGGACGGGGTTCATCGGGAAGTTTGGGGTGGGCGGCGACGCGGCCATTGCGGCCTGCAGCAACCGGTTTGATTTCTGGCGGGGACTGCCGGGGCAGGCCGGGCTGTTCTTTGACCGCAACGATCCGACCGGGACGCACAAGACCGCCCGCTTTGGCAACCAGGCGCTGCAGTTCCTGGCCGACTGCCAGCCCGGGCAGCCCTTCTGCCTGTCCATCAGCTTCAACGCGCCCCACGCCCGCGACCGCCAGCCGCGCGAGTTCTGGCCGGACGCCCGGGATGAGGGCCTCTACACCAACGTGACCCTGGCGCGCCCGCCCAAGTCGGACCCGAGCTGGTTCGAGCGGCTGCCGGCCTTCGTGCAGGAATCCGAGGGACGCCGGCGCTGGACCTGGCGGTTCACCAACGAGATGGCCTTCCAGCGCACGGTGAAGGATTACTACCGGCTGATCACCGGGATTGACCGCGAGGTGGGGCGGATGATGGACGCCCTCGAGAAGCGCGGCCTGGCCACCAACACCGTGATTGTCTTCACCTCCGACAATGGGTTTTTCCTGGGGGAACGCGGGCTGGCCGACAAGTGGTTCATGTATGAGGAAAGCATCCGGGTGCCGCTCCTGGTGGCGGACCTGCGCGAGCCGGCCGGCCGCGGCGCGCGCGCGGTGCCGGCGCTGACCCTGAACATTGACCTGGCCCCCACCCTGCTGGATCTGGCTGGCCTGCCCGTGCCTGCGGTCATGCAGGGCCGGAGCCTGGCGCCGTTCCTGCAGGGCCGGACGCCGGGCGACTGGCGGACGGACTTCTTCTACGAGCACCACACCAAGGCGGACATCATCCCGCCGAGCGAGGGGGTGCGGACGGAGCGCTGGAAGTATGTGCGCTGGGTGGAGGCGACGCCCCCGGTGGAGGAGCTGTATGACCTGGCGGCCGATCCCGGCGAGGAGCGCAACCTGGTGGCGGACCCGGCCCAGGCGGCAACCCTGTCCGCGCTGCGCGCCCGGTGGACGGCCTTCCGGCAGGAACTCCAGTGAATCCCTCCCCTGCCCCGCGCATGGTCCGGCACGCGTTCACCATGAAGCTCAAGCCCGGCTGCGCCGGCGAATACCGCCGGCGGCACGACGCGCTGTGGCCGGAGCTGGCCGCGGTGCTGCGGGAGGCGGGGGTCTCGGATTACTCCATCTTCCTCGACGAGGCGACCGGCACGCTCTTTGCCGTGCAGAAACTGGCGGCGGGCCACCGGGCGGCCGAACTGCCGTCCCATCCGGTGGTGCGCCGGTGGTGGGAATGGATGGCGCCACTCATGGAGACGCACCCGGACCATGCGCCGGTCTGCGGCGAACTGCAGGAGATGTTTCACCTCGACTGACGACTCAGCGGGCGGCCCGCCCGCTTAGTCCGAACTGCCCTCCCAGAGATCCAAGTCCGAGCCCGGATATCCCTCTCGCAGGCCCGGTCGGCGCTTGGGACAGTTAGTCCACTGGGCTGGACCCAGGGGAGGGCAGTCCGGGGTAAGCGGGCGGGACGCCCGCGCGCCGGGTCTAGCGGGCGGCCGTGGCCTCGGCGAGGGCGGCGTGGCCCTCGCGCAGGATGCGCTCGGTGGCCTCCCAGCCGAGGCAGGCATCGGTGATGCTCACCCCGTAGCGGAGGTCGGAGGGCAATTTGGGCATGGGCTGCTGGCCCTCGTGGAGGTTGCTCTCGATCATGGCGCCGATGATGGCGGGGTTGCCGGCGCGACGTTGGGCGACCAGGCTGCGCCAGACCTCCTCCTGCCGGGCGTGGAGCTTGCCCGAGTTGGCGTGGCTGCAATCCACCATCAGCACCGGGGGCAGGCCGGACTTCCGGAGCGCCTCGGCCGCCTCGGCGATGCTTTCCTCGTCATAGTTGGGCCGGGCGCGGCCGCCGCGCAGGACGACGTGGCCATCCGGGTTGCCGGTGGTGCGCACGACGCTGGTGACGCCGTCCTCGTCGATGCCAAGGAAACTATGCTGGGTCATGGCCGACTTCATGGCGTCGATGGCGATCTGGAGGGAACCGTCGGTGGCGTTCTTGAAGCCGACCGGCATGGAGAGGCCGCTGGCCATCTGCCGATGCGTCTGCGACTCGGTGGTGCGGGCCCCGATGGCCCCCCAGCTGACGAGGTCGGCAATGTACTGGGGAACGACCGGGTCCAGGAACTCGGTGGCCGTGGGCAGGCCCAGGCCCGTGATCTCGAGCAGGAGGGCGCGCGCCTTGCGCAGGCCGGTGGCGATGTCATCGGACCCGTTGAGGTGCGGGTCATAGATCATGCCCTTCCAGCCGATGGTGGTGCGCGGTTTCTCGAAGTAAACGCGCATGATGATGGCCAGGCGGTCGGCCAGTTCGCGGCGAAGCAAGGCCAGGCGGCGGGCGTAGTCGAGGGCACCCTCCGTGTCGTGGACGGAGCACGGGCCCACGACCACGAGCAACCGGGGGTCGGCCTGGCGCAGGATGGCACTGACCTCGCTGCGGCCGTCCACCACGGTGCGATTCTGGGCCTCGCCCATGGGAAGGGCGGCCTTGAGGTCGCGCGGCGTGACCAGCCGCAACGACTCGCGCACGTGCAGGTTGCTCGTCGGAAGCATCCCGACATCGTGCCACGGGGCATTCCCTGCTCCAAGCTTCAAGTTCCCCGGGGAGAGTTCATGAGATCATGAGTTAGTGAGTCAATGGGTTGGTGCGCGGGGGCTTGCCTTGGTCTATGGATGGCCTAGTTTTCAGGCCGTGGCTGCTTTAGGACCAGACTCCGGCGCGCCCACGCCTCCCGGCGGCAACCTGGGGCCCATCCCGTCCCTCTCCCCCACCGCGCGGCTCTGGCACAAGCCGGTCTTCATCATGTTCCTGCTGGCGTGGGCGGTGAACACGGCCCTGGTGGGCCTCCAAGTGGACGTGGGGGTGGGCTGGGGCTGGATCCAGGCGCTGCTGCCGGTGACCGGGGCGGCCACCACCCTGCTGGCCCTGGCCGGGCGGTTGCCCCTCCAGAATGTCCTCACGGCGGGAGTCTGGATCGCTTCGCTGTCCACGGTCATCCTCGCGGTCGCGGCCATCACCGCCACCCCCTTTGGACCCCTGGTCTACGGGCCGGCCCTGGGGGAACCAATCCTCGGCGTGGTCCCGTGGCCCCTGCCCCTGCTCTGGGTCATGCTGATCATCAACGCGCGCGGGGTGGCCAGGCTGGTCCTGCGGCCGTGGCGCAAGACGAACTACTACGGCTTCTGGGTCATCGGGGTGGCCTGCCTGCTCCTGGTCTTGTTTGCCTTCGGGTTCGAGCCGTTTGCGGCCCGGGTGGGTCACTACTGGCACTGGGAATCCGCAGGGACGTCGCCCGGCTGGTACACCGCCCCCTGGGTCTGCTTCCTTGGCTGGTTCCTCACCGCGTTCACGCTCATGGCCCTGAGCATCCCGTGGCTGATCAACAAGCATCCGCAGAAGCAGCCCATGGACTACCAGCCCCTGGTGGTCTGGGTGCTGGTGAACCTCTACCCCGCGGTGGGGAACCTGGCCCACCAGTTATGGCTGCCAGCCTGCGTGGCGCTGGCCGGGACCGCGGTGGCGGTCGCCTGGGCGATCCGCGGCGCGCGCTGGTAGCAAAACAAAGCGCCCGGCAAGCAAGGCTTCCCGGGCGCGTAAGAGGATGACGGGATGCCCCCGCCGGCGGTCAGAGGGTGGTGCCCCGGGCGCGCCACTCGGGCACGACAAACCAGAGATTGATGGGGTCCAGCGAACGGCCGAAGCGGAGGAACCGGGCGCTGCCATCGGCGAAGGCAAAGACCGAGCCGCCCGAGCTGCTGCCGCGGCCGGCGGAGTGCCGGGACTGGTCGAGTTCCTGGTAATCGTCGCCCATCCAATAATCCATCCACCAGTGGCCGGAGGTGGCCTCCTTCTCGCCGAAGACAACCGTCTCACTGGGCTCGCGGATGTTGGCCTCGCTGAAGTTGGTGTTGCTGGAGGGGGTGCCGTTGAAGAAGTCGTTGAACCCGTTGAAGATGATGCTGCGCGGGGCTTCGAGGGCGCGGTTGCCGCTGCCGTAGCCGAAGTTGGCCGGGCGGGCGACGTCGGTGGGGCAGGCCAACACCCGGACATCCTGGTAGTAGGTCTGCAGCTGGGCGGGCCAGCGGTTGGTGCTGCCGCCGCGGTAGGGGTAATAACCCTCGTTGTCATCGGCGTACATGGTGAGGGAGAGGCCGAGCTGCTTCATGTTGTTGGTGCAACTGATGCGCTTGGCGGCCTCCTTGGCCTTGGCCAGGGCAGGCAGGAGCATGCCTGCGAGGATGGCGATGATGGCGATGACCACCAGGAGTTCAATCAGCGTGAACGCGCGGTGGGACGCGGCACGGTTCGTCAGGGCTCGTTTCATAAAGCTTCAGCAACGGGGCCGGGGGCTTGGTCCCCGGCGCCGGCTTTCATGGACTGCCGGTGGAGGGGGCTTATTCAGGGGACTTTCCGGCCGGGGCGGGGCGCAAAAAAGCCCGCCCAGCTGGGGGGAGCCGGGCGGGCCGGGGTCTGAGACGCGAGGCGGGGAGCCCCGGCTCAGAGAAATTTAGTGCGACCTGGCATGGGAATAATGACCTCGGGCGCGGGGGTGTCAAGCGTGAGCGGGTCGGGCACGAGTTGTTCCTTCGAGTTGAGGGCCTGCTCGTAGCTGATTTCCTGGCCGGTGTAGGCGGCCATGCGGCCCATGATGCCGACCAGGGTGCTCTTGGCCATGCGTTCGCCGTTGTTGAGGGGCTTGCCGGCGCGCAGGCTTTGCACGAACTCCTCGTGCTCGTTCACATACATGTCCTTCTTGGGCCCGGTGTATTTCCAGGCCACCTCGCCATCGACGCCCTTGATGTGGTGGCGGGGATTGAAGCCGGTTTCGTAGGCCGTGCCCTTGGTGCCGTAGAACACGGCGGAGTTGTCGTTGGCGCAGTTGGGCTGCTGGCGGCAGAAGAGGAAGCCGCGGGTGCCGGAGGCGTATTCGTAGACGATGGAGAAGTGATCGTAGATGTCGCCGTGTTCCTTGGGGCGGAGCTGGCGACCGCCGTGGCCGACGCACTTGACGGGGACGATGTCGCCCATGGCCCAGCACATCCAGTCGACCGCATGGATGGCCTGCTCGACGATGAAGTCGCCGGACAGCCACTTGTAGTAGTACCAGCTCCGGATTTGCTGCTCGATGGGGGAGGCGCCCTCGCGGGGGTTCATGCGGCCGACGAGGCCGGTGTTGTAGGTGGCGTAGATGGAGCGGATGGCGCCGATATCCCCGGCGAGGACGCGTTCCATGAGGGCGCGCTCCGGCAGGCTGTAGCGCCAGCAGAAGCCGGAGAGGACGCCGAGCCCGAGTTCCTTGGCCTTGGCGGTGCTCTCCAGGATGGAGCGGACGCCGGGGGCATCGGTGGCGACGGGTTTCTCGACGAACATGTGTTTCTTGGCGGCGACGGCGGCGGCCATGTGGAGGGGGCGGAAGGCCGGGGGGGTGGCGAGGATGACCATGTCCACCCCGCTGTCGAGGACCCCCTTGTAGCCGTCGAGGCCGCCGAAGACCTTGCTGTTGTCAGCCTGCACCCGCTCGGCCAGGCCGGCCGAGTTCCGGAGGTTGGTGAGGGTGCGCCCGGCGACCTTGGGGTCAAGGTCGGCCACCGCGCTGATCACGACGTTCTTGTCGGCATTGAGGACATTGGAGGCGGCGCCCGAACCGCGGCCGCCGCAGCCGATCACGCCGACCTTGATGGTGTCACCGGGGGAGGCGGCGGAGGACTTGGTGCCGAGGATGGCGGGGCCCGCGACGAACCCGCCGACCGCGAGGGTGGAGGTCTTCAGGAAATCGCGGCGCGTCGAGGGAAGGGAGGTCGAGTTCTGCATGGGCATAGGGACGTTACGGTTACCGGGCGTCATCAAACCAGATTTGCCACCGGTGCGGCCACGCTCGGGAGGGGCAGAACATAGGCCCGAGGGTGGAGGGGCGGCAAGCGGCAAGAATGGCCATGGCGGGACCCGGACGGCAGCCCCGCGGGCATGGTGGGGCGCCGTGGCGGGGTCGAAAGCGGCAGCTTCGCGGCCGCACTCCAAACCGGGCTCAGGGCACCCAGCGGGCGCGGAAGAAGCGCAGCGGCGAATTGGTGCTGGCGGTGGTGTACTGGAACACGCCGCCGGCCGTGGTGTTGGTGGCAAGGCTGGTCCAGGAGAGCAGGTTGGAGCTTCCCTCCACGGCCCAGCGCACGCCGTTGGCGGACGGGAAGGCCACGCGCACGGTGGTGGCACTGGGGCGGTCGAGGCTGAGGAGAGGCGGCGTGGGCGGGGTGACGACGGTGAAGTAGCCGTCCGCGCGCAGGCCGAGGTTGAACCCGGCGTCGCTGCTGGTGCTGTTGACCTGGTGCACCTCGGCGGCGAGCACGTTGGTGCCGGGGCGGAACAGGGGCGGGTTCACCGTAAACGGATAGAGGGCCACCTCATCCGCCGCGTTGGCGCTGGCATAGGTCGAGTAGCCGATGGTCCCCGCCGGCATGTTGTCGCGGACGATCTCGGTGCCGTTGAGGTAGAGCACCACCCCGTCGTCGCGGGCCACGCTGACCACGGCATTGGTCACGGTGTAGTTGGCGGGCACCACGAACGTCTGCCGGAAGTAATAGGTGATGACCGGTTGGCCGCGCAGGAGGGTGGCCTGGGTGTCGCCGAAGCCGAGCCGGGCGAAGCCGTTGCTCCAGCCGGCGTCGTTGTAGTTGGTGCCGCGCCACGCCGTGCCGAGGTCCTGGCCGAGGTCGTGGTAGCGCCAGAGGCTGTTGGTCGCGATCAGGATGGCCGGGTCGTAGACGGTGAGGGAAACCGTGGCGGGGTCGGACCACGGGCCGCCGTCGCTGGCCCGGAAGGTGAATGCGTCGGCGCCGACGTAGCCGGCCTGGGGCGTGTAGGTGACGAAGGGCGGGGTGCCGCTGAGGGTGCCGCGCTGGGGGGCACTGACGATTTCGTAGGTCAGCAGGCCGGTGCCGGCGTTGGTCGCGACGAGGGTGATGGCCTTGGCCGTGTTGACGGGCAGGCTGACGGCCTGGGCCATGGCGGTGGGCGGCACCCGCAGGGCGTCGTCGTCGGACAGGATGACGGTGGCCGTGAGGTTGGACTCGAGGTTGTAGCCGGTCCCGGGGGCGAGGGTGAGCATGATGGTCTCGGCCGGCTCGATGTCCGCGTCATCGAGCGGGGTGATGGTCACCACGGCGTTGGACTGGCCAGCGGGTATGGTGATCACGCCGGCGGGGGCGGCGTAGTCGTAACCGGGGATGGCCGAGCCGGACAGGACGTAGGGCACGATCAACTCGGACGCGAGGCTGCCGCCGACGCGGGCCACAATGAAGGCACCGGGATCGGACGGCTCGCCGGCATCGGGGTCGGCGGGCCCGAGGACGACGGTGGGCGGCAGGCCGACGGAGGGCACACCGCCGCCGACCAGTTCGAGGGCGAACCCGGCGTCCGAGCTGGTGGCATTGACCTGGTGGACCTCGGCGGCCAGGAGGTTGGTGCCCGGCCGGAGCAGGCCTGGGCTGACGGTGAACGGGCTGAGGGCCAGTTCGTTGGCGGCGTTGGCGGAGGCCAGGGTGGAGTAGGTGATGGTGCCCGCCGGCATGTTGTCCCGGACGACCTCGGTGCCATTGAGGTAGACGACCACCCCGTCATCGCGGGCGACGCGCACGGTGAGGCCGGTGAAGGAGACGCCGCTGGGCACCACGAAGGACTGGCGGAAGTAATACGTGTTCACCGGCTGTCCGCGCAGCAGGGTGGCCTGGGTGTCGCCGAAGCCGAGCCGGGCGGCGCCATTGCTCCAGCCGGCGTCCACGTAGTCGTTGGTCCGCCAGGCCGTCCCGAGATCGACGCCGGCATCATGGTAGCGCCAGACACTATTGCTGGCGATGAAGACCGGGTTGTAGACCTGCAGGCTGACGGTGGCGACGGCGGAGGTGGTGGCGCCATCGGTGGCGCGGAAGGTGAAGCTGTCGGAGCCCACGTAATTCGTGGCCGGGGTGTAGGTGAGATTCGGCGCGGTGCCGGAGAGGGTCCCCTGGGCGGGCGAGGTGACGATTTGGTAGGTGAGCGGATCCCCGTTGGGGTCGGCGGCCGTGAGGGTGAGCGGGAGAGACTGGTTGCGGGTCACCATGAGCGACTGCGGGAAGGCGGTCGGGGGCACGGCGGCGGCCTCGTCATCGGCGATGACGACCTCGGCGACGGACTCGGCGCCGGTCACGTAGGCGCTGTCGGGCAGGAGCGTGAGGGTGACGGTTTCCGCGGGCTCGAGGGCGGTGTCGTTGAGGGGGGTGACCGGGACGACGATGCTGGCCTGGCCGGACGGCAGGGTGACCTGTCCGGGCAGCGCGGAGTAGTCCGCGCCGGGGGTCGCGCTGCCTCCCACATAATAGCGCACCGTGAGGGCGCCGGCGGCCCCGCCACTGATGCGGTTGATGGTGAACGCGCCGGCGGCGCCGCCCTCGATGGCGGTGGGGGTGGAGGCCATGACGATGACGGCCGGCAGGCCGGTGTCATTGTCGTTGATGGTCACGGTGTGGGAGGGGTTGGGACCGAGGTCCGCCCCGGCGGGGGCGGAGAGAGTGACCACGACGGTCTCGGCGGACTCAACGAGGGTATCATTGAGGATGGCCAGGGGGATGGGCTTGGAGATTTCGCCGGGGGCGAAGGTCAGCAGGCCGGCAGCGAGGGTGTAATCGGCGCCGCTGGCGGCGGTGCCGCCCGTGGCGGCGTAGTTGACGGTGACCGGGACAGGGGAGGCGCGGTCGAGGCCGACGAGGAGGAGCGGGTTGGAGGCGTCGGCTTCACCCACGGTGGAGGAGGCGGTGAGGAAGAGGGCCCGGACGGCGGGGTAGGCGTTGGTGTTATCGACGATGGAAAGGACGTGGGTGACGTTGGAGGAGGCAATGCGGGAGAGGGTGGAGTTGGTGAGCATGAGGACGGCGGCCTCGGTGCCTTCGACGAGGTTGTCGGGATTGACGTAGAGCCGGGCGTTCTGGCTGGTGACCCCGGGCGGGAAGGTGAGCAGGGCTCGGGCGAGGAACCCGTTGGTTTCATCGACGAATCCCCAGTCGATGCCCTCGCCCCAGGCGGTGGTGCCGGCGGCCATGACCACCTCCACGGTGACCGGGTTGGTGGACGCGGCCGAGAGGAGGACGGGGATGTGGCGATAGGCGCCGAGGACGGGGTCGGGCCCCTCCGGCGTGCTGCCGCTGGCGGCCTGGAAACGCACGAGGACCGCATTGGTCTCGTTGTCGCCGAGGGTGAGGAAGTCGGAGGCGACGCCGATGCTGTAATCGGGCGAGGGCGCCACCGTCAGGATGATGGTCTCGGTGCCCTCGGGGAGGGTGTCGTTGATGGGGTCGATGGGCAGGTCGACCCCGGAGGCGCCGTCGGGGATGGTGACGGTGCCGCTGAGGTTGGTGTAGTCGAGGCCATTGGCGGCGGTGCCTCCAAGGATGTAATTGACGACGAGATCCCCGGTGGTGATGGGCGTGATGGTGGCGTCAGTGCGGCCGAGGTAGAAGCCGGCGTTGTTGGCGACGCCCTCGACGGGCATGTCCTGTGCGAGGCTGACGCTGACGGTGGGTTGGTCGTTGTCGCGGATCATGACCACGGCCGAGCCGCTGTTGTAGATGACGTAGGCGGGGTCGGGGGTGATCGTGAGCGTGACGACTTCCAAGTCCTCCTTCAGGAGGTCGTCGAGGGGGGTCAGGTCGAGGTCGACCTCGGTGAGGCCGTTGACCGTGGCGGGGAGGGAGAGGGTGCCGGGCAGCGCCGTGAAGTCGGACCCGGGGGTGGCGGTGCCGCTGAGGGTGTAGCGCACGAGGGTGGCGTTGGTGCGGGAACCCCGCAGGCTGAACCGGAAGCGGCCGGCGTCGGTGGGCTCGCCGGCGGTGCTGCTGGTGGAATCAACGGTGAGGAGGCCGGGGTCGTTGTTGTCGGAAAGCTGGACCGTGGCGGAGGACGCGGCGCCCACGAGGTAGGCGCCGTCAAAGACGGTCAACTGCAGGGTGACAGTCTCGACGCCCTCGCCGTGCTCGTCGTCGTAGGGGGAGATGACGACCGGGGCGCTGGCGGCGCCGGCGGGGAGGGTGACCTCGGCGGGGAGGGCGGTGTAGTCGGTGCCGTGGGAGGCGGTGCCGGAGACCCCGTAGTAGACCTTGAGCGGGGCGGCGGTGGAGCCGGTGCGGGAGATGAGGAAGACGCCCGGGTCGCGCCCGGCCTCGCTGGCGGCGGCGTCGATGGCCGCGATGGTGACGGTGGCGATGTCATCATCGAGCACGAGCAGGTCGACGTTGGTGGCGGAGACATCGCGGACGTAGGCGGCCGAGGCGGCCAGGCCCACCTGGAGGCGTTCGCTGCCCTCGGTCAGCGAATCATCGACGGGAGCGACGAGGACGGTGGCGGTGGACTGGCCGGCGGGGAGGGTGACAACGAGGGGGAGCGGGGGATAATCGGTGCCGCGGGTGGCGGTGCCGGCGTAGGTGAGGGACACGCTCAGGTTGGCGGAGGCGGGCCCGGTGCGGGAGATCTCGAACGAGGCCGTGTTGCCGGGGCTTTCGGAGGCCTCGGTGTCGGCGGAGACCAGGCGGACCTGCGGCAGGGTGGTGTCCTCGTCCTCGAGGCTCAGGGTGGCCACCCCGGCGACGCCGGGGATGTAGCCGTCGCCCTCGGCCAACTGGAGGACCACGGACTCGGGCCCCTCGGCGGCGCCGTCATTGATGGGGACGACGGCGATGTCGAGCCAGGGGGCGTCGGCGGGGATGGTGAAGGTGCGGTAGTTGCCGTCATCGACGTAGTCGGGGGTGAAGGCGTAGTCGGTGCCGCGGGCGGCGGTGCCGGACGCGGACATCACGCGGACGGTGAGGGCGTTGCTGGTGCTGCCGGTGCGGGCGAGGCGGAAGGCGCCCTGGGTGGAGGGTTCAGCGGCATTGGTCAGGACGGTGAGGGACACCTCGGCCAGGGGCTCGGCGGTGAAGTCGAGCGTGTTGGCACCGGCGACAACGGCGACCGTGCCGGTGCTGGGGGAGAACCCGTTGCCATAGAGGAGCGGGGTGACGCTGGCGGTGCCGGTGGGCAGGTCGGAGACGTGATAGAAGCCGTCGGTGTCGGTGTAGGCGTAGCGGGTGGTGGTGGATACAGCCCCGCGGAGGAGGACGCCCTGGACGGGCTGGCCGCCGGCGGTCGTGACGCGCCCGGCCAGGACCTGGCGTCCGGGGCTGCCCACGGTGACGACCAGGTGCCGGCGGGTGACGCCACCCTTCTGGTCGGAGACGGAGCATTGGACGGTGTGCTGGCGGGCGGTGGTGAAGCGGCGGGTGAGGACGGCGCCGTTTTCACTCGGATAACCGTCGCCGAAGTCCCAGTGGTAGGCGAGGGCATCGCCGTTGGGGTCGGTGGCAGTGGCGGTGAAGGTGAGGGTGCCGTTGAGGGCGACGTTGGTGGCGCTGGCGGACAGGCTGACGGAGGGAGCCAGGTTGGTGGGGTCGTTGCCGAGGACGAGCGCGATGTCGAGGGACGGCGGCGAGGAGGCGTTGCGGGACAGGACGGTGAAGTGGAGGCCGGCGCCGGGGTCGGAGAAGGTGCGGCCCAGCTCGATGCCGGCATCCTCCTTGCCGGAGCTGGTGCCGGGGGTGGTGTCGACGAGGTGGCCGGCCCCGCCGAAGCCGGACCAGATGACGAGGGCGGAGTTGGTCAACTCGGCGCGGGAGGTGTTCTCGGCGCCGTGCGAGCGGTGGTATTCGAGGTTGTAGCCGCGGGTGCGGTCCTTGGCGATGCGCAGGCCATAGCGTTTGCCCTCCTCGAGGGTGGGTTGGTCGTAGGCGAAGACGCGATAGACGCCCCCGACGGTGGGGTTGTGGGTGTTCCACGTGGGGAGCCAGCCGAGGGAGCGCTTGCTGATGGTGTTGTAGTGGGCGCTGAAGCCGCCGCCGCCGCCCATGACATCGAAGGAATTGCCATATTCCTGGTTGGCGCCGGGCCCGATGGCGCTTTTGCCGCCGGTGTCCCAGTAGTTGGCGTGCGGGCGCCCGATGCTGTGCCCGCATTCGTGGTTGATGACGTCCATGCCATCCCAGGAGACCCACACGCTGTCGCCGCCACCCCAGGAGATGCCGTTGAGGCGGGGGCCGCCATTGATGCGCACGATGGTGACGTTGAACTGGCCGGAGTCGAAGCCCAGCAGACGCGCGGCCCGGCGGGAATCACTGTGCACCAGGCCCAGGCCGTCCACCTCGGAGTCCTTGGCCTCATACCACTGCCGGGTGTGCGGCAGGACCACCAGCGGGGTCACCACCGTGCTGACCGACAGCCGCCCATAGGAGTTCTCCACATAGAACCGGGCGAAGTTCTTCATGTCGTCGTAGGCCGATTCCTCGGTGTTGGGGGCCACCAGGCGGTCCGGATAACAGGCGCGGATATACAGCGCCTTGAAATTGCCAATGGCCTCGGAGGAGGTGCCCGGGAAGGCATCCCGGATGGGATGCGCCCCGCCCGGCCCGCCGTTGGCCGAGATGCCATCCGTCAGGCGATACCAATCGTCGACCACCCGCACATGCGAGCCGTCGCACAGCCGAATCAGGCGATTGGCCACCTCGATGGTCGGCGTGACATCCGACACCGTCTCCACCTCCACGGTCTGCACCGGCGTGGTGTTCCCGGAAACCGGGCAGGTCTCGTCAATCGGCGTCCCGGCCGGAATCCATTCCCCCGCCTCCAGCACCCGCACGGCACTGTCCGCCAGGGCCAACTCCCGATCCACCGCCACCCCGCGCACCGGCACGTCGCGGCGGCTCATGACCGCCTGCACCGTGCCAAAAACCCGCGCAAAATAACTCTCCCCCTCCGCCGTCTCGAAATACCGCAGCACCAGCTGGGAACCTTCCATCACCACCCCTTCCCCCGGCCGGCCCCGGTAAACATTGAGGTCGCCCCGCGCCGAAACCGGCTTCTCCAAATGCCGCACAATCTCCGCCGGCAGGGTCTGGCGAATCACCGGCCGCACCGCCTGCTCCAACGCCCGCTCCGGGTCCGCCACAATCAGCTTCTTGAACTCCGGCCGCCGCTCCCGCGCCAATCGCTCCCCCTCCACCTTCAGCAACTCCCGCTCCTCCGGCGTCGCCTCCTGCCACCGCTTCGACCAATCCCCAAATGCCGTGATCGCCGCCCAATAAAACCCATTGATAACTACGTTACCATTAACTTTTTGCTGGGAAACGGTTTTCGAGGGGGATGTTCCGGTGCTGGATTCCGACAGCGGCGTGCCAGGTGCATGCGTGGTCGCCCCGGCAGGCAGCCGCTTGGATTGCAGCAGGAAAAGGGTGGTGCAGACAGCGACCCCGAGCGTGGCAACGAGAACAATGGACTTTGAGTTCATTCAGTGGAACACCTACTGCCACCTACGTTATCGGCAGAAGGGCGGCGTAGGTGCAAATACTAACCCATCCCAAAAGGGATGCCACGGGGAAAACACCCACCCCGCAGGGGCGGGAGGGAGGGGGCGGAGGGACCGGTGGCTCAGGCCCAATCGAGGATGACCTTGCCAGCCTCCCCGCCGAGCATGGCTTGGAAGCCCTTTTCGTAATCAGCGAAGGGGAATCGGTGGGTGATGACGGGCTTGATGTTGAGGCCGCTCTCCAGCATGACGGACATCTTATACCAGGTCTCGTACATCTCACGCCCGTATATCCCCTTGATGGTCAGCATGTTGAAGACAACCTTGTTCCAGTCGATGGCCATGGCTTCCGAGGGGATGCCGAGCATGGCGATTTTGCCGCCATGGCACATGTTGTCGATCATGTCGCGGAAGGCGGCGGGGCTGCCGGACATTTCGAGGCCGACATCGAAGCCTTCCTTCATGCCGAGTTGGGCTTGGACCTCGCGGAGGCTGCCGTGCCGGACGTTGAGCGCGACGGTGGCACCCATTTTCTTGGCAATGGCGAGCCGGTAGTCATTGAGGTCGGTGATGACAACGTGGCGGGCGCCGGCGTGCCTGGCAATGGCGACGGCCATCATGCCGATGGGGCCGGCGCCGGTGATGAGGACATCCTCGCCGAGGAGATCGAAGGAGAGGGCCGTGTGGACGGCGTTGCCGAAGGGGTCGAAAATCGAGGCCACTTCCCGGTCAATGTCGGGACGATGGTGCCAGACATTGGTCATGGGGACGGCGATGAACTCCGCGAAGGCCCCGGGACGGTTCACCCCGATGCCCTGGGTGTCGCGGCAGAGATGGCGGCGCCCGGCCAGGCAGTTGCGGCAGCGGCCGCAGACCACATGCCCCTCGGCGCTGACCACATCCCCGGGCGCGAAGTCATTCACGTTCGACCCCACCTGCACCACCTCGCCCACAAACTCATGCCCCACCACCATCGGCACCGGAATGGTCTTCTGCGCCCAGGCATCCCACTTGTAAATATGGAGGTCCGTCCCGCAGATGCCCGTCTTCTGCACCCGGATCAGCACGTCATTGATGCCCACCTCGGGCACGGGCACCTCCCGCAAGGTCAATCCCGGCTTCGCCTCCGCCTTCACCAACGCCTGCATGTGTTTCATCGCCCCCATCCTTCCGACCCCAATTCCACTATGCAAGATTAATCTCCAGTATAACGGAAGACCAGGGAAGAGGGCGAGTCGGCGGGTGAGCGAGTCGGCGAATGGGAACGCTGGATGCCGCCAGGGGGCACTCTCCCACCCGCTCACCTGCCCGCTCGCTGGCTCTCATTGGGGGTTGCGAAAAAGATCAAAAAAGGGATTGCCTCGAAAAGTCCCGCTGATACAGTGCGCGTCCCTTTCCTCACGGAAGGGACTTAACCACAACCACAGACAATCGTTCTTTGTATGGCTGGCCAGCGTATCCGCATCCGCCTGAAGGCATATGACCACCGGGTCATTGACGCCTCGGCGCACGACATCGTCGAAACCGTCAAGCGCTCCGGCGCCCGCGTTGCGGGGCCGATTCCCCTCCCCACCCGGGTGGAACGCTTCACGACCCTCCGCTCCCCCCACGCGGACAAGAAGTCCCAGGAAACCTTCGAGCAGCGCACGCACAAGCGGTTGCTGGACATTCTCGACCCCACCGCCAAGACCGTGGATGAGCTGAAGAAGCTCAACCTCCCCGCCGGCGTGGACATCACCATCAAAATCTAACGCCACCTGCCATGCCTCTTGGACTCATTGGAAAGAAGCTCGGCCATACGCGCGTCTACGACGCCCATGGCGTGATGACCCCCGTGACCGTGGTGCTCTGCGGCCCCAACCGCGTGCTGCAGGTCAAGACCCAGGCCGGCAAGGACGGCTACAATGCCGTCCAGCTTGGGTTCGGACCCCAGAAGCCCCAGCGCGTGACCAAGCCGCTCCTCGGCCATCTGGTCGCCTGCGGCGCCCTCAAGAAGGACGACGCCGAGAAGGCGCGCGAGCCCGGCACCAAGACCGCCGTCACGGCCATCGCCCGGATCAAGGAATTCCGCGATTTCCCGGCCTCCGTGAAGGTGGCCGACAAGGACATCGAGGTGAAGGCCGGCGAACTGATCGGCCCGGACATCTTCAGTGTCGGCGACTTTGTCGACGCCATCGGCGTGACCAAGGGCCGCGGCTTTGAGGGTGTGGTCGGCCGCCACGGCTTCCGGGGCGGTGACAGCACGCACGGCGCCAAGGGCTGGCACCGCCGCAGCGGCGCCATCGGCTGCCGCCTCTTCCCCGGCCATGTCAATCGCGGCATGAAGATGCCCGGTCACATGGGCCAGGTCCGCCGCACCTCCCAGAACCTCCAGGTCATCCAGGTCCGGCCCGACGACGGTCTCCTCCTCATCAAGGGGAGCTTCCCCGGAGCCGAGGGGGACTACGTCATCATCCGCGAGGCCAAGAAGCTCTCCCGCACCCGCATGGCCAAGATTAACGCCGACCGCGAGGCCAAGGCCAAGGCCACCCCCACCAAGAAGGTCCAGGGCAAGGCCGCCGCCAAGGCCGCCGAAGCCAAGAAGTAAACCTCCCCTGCCCCCGACATGAAACTCACCGTCAAAGATCTCTCCGGCAAAGCGCAGGGCCAGCACGACCTCAAGTTCGAGTTGGTCGAGAACGGCCGCGGCACCCAGGCCGTCCACGACGTGGTCACCGCCTACCGCGCCAACCAGCGCATGGGCACCGCCTGCACCAAGACCATGGGCGAAGTCGCCGGCACCGGCAAGAAGCCCTGGCGCCAAAAGGGCACCGGCCGCGCCCGCGCCGGTTCCTTCGCCTCCCCGCTCTGGGTCGGCGGTGGCGTCGTCTTCGGCCCCAAACCCCGCGACTTCGGCAAGAAGGTCAACGCCCGCACCAAGCAACTCGCCCTGCGCAAGGCTCTCTCCGAGCGCTTCAAGGCCGGTGACGTCGAGGTCGTCTCCGACCTCAAGCTCGCCAACCACAAGACCAAGGGCTTCGTTTCCGCCCTCAAGGCCCTCGGCGCCGACGCCGGCACCGCCCTCGTCGTCGATGCCTCCATCGACGCCAACCTCGACCGCGCCGCCCGCAACGTCGACCAGGTCGAGCTCACCACCGCGGAATCCCTCAACACCTACCAGGTCCTCCGCCCCGCCAAGCTCGTCATCACCAAGGCCGCCCTCGAGAAAATCGAGGCCCGCCTCAACGCCTGAGCCATCCCATGAACAGCTTCGACATCATCAAGACCGCCCGCCTCACCGAAAAGGGCACCCGGCAGTCCACCAAATACAACCAGTACACCGTGGTCGCCGACCCCCGGGCCAACAAGTTCCAGATCAAGAAGGCCGTCGAGGAGCTCTTCAAGGTCAAGGTCGCCCGCGTCAATACCCTCAACGTCCGCGGCAAGTTCCGCCGCCAACGTCGCCCCGACGCCGGCCAGGCCGCCAATTGGAAGAAGGCCATCGTCACCCTCCGCGAGGGCGACAAGATCGTCCTCACCTAAGGCCAGGCCCCCACCCCTTCCCCCCACCCACCCGAGGCCCCCAGCCTCGGGTTTTTCGTAGCAACAGACGTCAGTCTGTTGACTCTTCCCCCATCCCGCGCATGCGGGATACCTCCTGCTACCCACACCCTTGCCCACACCACGCCCGCAATGCCATGCTCTCTCCATGAACCCGGCCGCTTCCTCCCCTGCCCCGCGGCAATCGCTCCTGCGCGGTGTTCTCAAGGGCGCTGCCCTCCTCTTCCTCGTCCTCCTGGCGGCCCATGCCCTGAACGTCTTCCGGCATCACCGCGCCATCGACCGCCTGGAAGACGCCGTCCGCGCCAAGGGAGAACCCCTCACCCTGGTCGAACTCGCGGCCGCCTACGGGCCCATCCCGGAAACCAACAACGCCGCCGCCCTGCTCCTTGCGCTCTGGAAGGAACGTGACCCCGACTACTGGCAGGCCTTCCTCGACGGCAAGGCGGAACTGCCCGCGCAACGTCCCACCGGGCTCGACCCCAAAGTCCCGTTCCTCGGCAACAAATCCCAGCCCCTCCCGCCCGGTGGCCAGCTCTCGCCCGAGTCGCTGGCGACCGCGCAGGCGCATCTGCGCGCCCAAGCCGGGCATCTGCAGGGGCTGCAGGCCGCCCTCACCCGCCCGCAGGCCCGTTTTCCGGTCCGCCTCACAAACGGGTATACCGCCCTGCTGCCCCATCTCGCCGCGTTGAAGGGCGAGGCGCAACTGCTCCGCCTCGAGTCTGCCGTGGCCGTCGAACAGGCGGACCCCGACCGTGCGGTGCGGGCGCTGGCCGGCGTGGCCCGTGTCGGCAACCTGCTGGCCGAGGAACCCACCCTCATCAGCCAGCTGGTCCGCCTGGCCTGCGGGTCCATCACCATGGCCGGCACCGAGCATCTCCTGACCCGCCAAACCCTGAGCGCCCCCCAACTGGACGCCCTGGCGGCCATCGCCGACAGCCTGCAGACGACAGGCGCCCTCCGCCAAAGCCTGCTTGGGGAACGCGCGTTTGCCGTCAGCGTGGGGGGACTGACCTCCGCGCAGTTCAGCACCGCCATGGACGCTTCCGGCGGCGGCCTCAGCATGGCCAGGTCCCTCGGCTTGCTGGCCGGCGATCAGCGCCTCCTGCTGGAAACCCTCACCGCGAGCATCAACCTCGCCGACCAACCGCTGCCGGTCCTGCTCCGCGCCTACGCGGACCTGCAGGACAAGGCCCTCACCCAGGCCAGGAGGTTTCCCCCCCGCATCCTGACCAGCCTCCTGCTTCCGGCCTTGGAGAAGATCCCGGAAAAGCTCGCCTCCCACGAGGCGCGGCGCCGGGCTCTCCTCACCGCCATCGCCATCGAACGCCATCGCCTCGCCCACAACGGCCAGTTGCCCGGCCGCCTCGAGGATCTGGCCCCACGCTTCCTGCCGACCGTCCCGCAGGACCCCTTCGCCGAGGGTCCACTGCTCTACCGGACGCTCAAGACCGGTTACGTGGTCTACGCGGTGGGGGTGGACCTCCAGGATGACGGCGGCCGCGAGCGGGACAACAAGGCCAAGGGCCCCTTCGACGTGCCCTTCACCGTCAAGCGCTGAGCCGACCGCCCCGCGCCCGCCTACAACAGGAACGCCAGCGCCCCCAAGGCGGCCGCCAAGGCCCAGATCACCGCCACCGCCGCCGGGCGGCTGAGCCCGCGCCGGACCAGTCGATGCGAGAGGTGGTTGGTGTCCCCCACGTAGAACGGTTGGCCCGCGCGCCAGCGCAGGAGGACCACCCAGGCCAGGTCGAGCAGTGGCACGGCCAGGATGAGGAGCGGGCTCAGCACCGCCAGCGGACGCGGCCGTTCCACCGAATGGAAATGCGGGAAGACGGCCAGCACCGCGAGCAGGAACCCGATGAGATGACTGCCGGCGTCGCCGAGGAACGCGGTGGCGCGCGGATAATTGAAGGGCAGGAACCCGGCCATCGCGCCCGCCACCAGGAACGCCAGGCCCGCCACGAGGTAATGGTCCTGCCCCGCCGCGGCCAGCCCGAACAACGCCGCCCCAATGACGCCCAGCCCCGCGCAGAGGCCGTTCATGTTGTCGAGGAAGTTGAGCGCGTTGGTCACGGTGAGGATCCAGAGCACCGTGACCAGGAAGCTGAAGGCGGCGCTGGGCACAAAGAGCGTGACCCGCACCCCGCTGGCCGCCACCAGCAGCGCGATGCCCAGCTGCCCGGCGAACTTGCGGGCCGCGCTCAGTTCCACGCGGTCATCCCACCAGCCCAGCAGGGTCATGCCCACCGCGCCCCCCAGCACCGCCGCCAGCTGCGGCCAGCGCTGCTCCAAGCCGTAGAGCAGGCGGTCCTGCGCCATGGCCCCCAGCCAGCCCCACTGCGCGGCAAGACCGACCAGCGCCAGCGGCAGCAGGATGCCGGTCAGGATGGCCAACCCGCCCGCCAAGGGCACGGGCGCGTCGTGGATCTTGCGGGCGCCCGGATCATCCACCCACCCCCGGCGCCGGCATAGCGCGCGCCACGCCGGCAGGCTGGCGGCCGTGACCAGGCCCGCGGCGAGCGGGGCGGCCACATAGAGGGAGAGGGGAAAGTTCATGCCGCGGCTCCCCCTGCCGTGGCGGCCAGCCGGCGATACAGGCCGGCCAGGTCCTCCACCATGCGCTCCACGGAAAACCGCTCGCGCACCAGGGCGCGTCCGGCCTCGCCCAGGCGTTGGCGCAGGGCCGCATCCGCCGCCAGCTCCGCCACGCGCGCGATCAGGGCCTCCCGATCCCCGGGTTTCACCAGGAACCCGGTCCGGCCGTCGAGGCACACCTCCCCCGCCCCGTCGCAGTCATAGGCCACCACCGGCCGGCCCGCGGCCAAGGCCTGGGGCAGCGCGCGCGGCAACCCCTCGCGATAGCTCAGGTGCACCAGCAGGTCCATCAGGCCCATCATGCGGCCCATGTCCGTGACCGGGACCAACCCGGCAAACACGACGTGCTCCGCCACGCCGAGTTCCCGCGCGCGCGCCTCCAGGCGGGCCCGCCACGGCCCATCGCCCACCAGCAGGAACTTCAGGCGCGGACAGCGCCGGATCAGCCCGGGCGCGGCGTTGAGGAGGTCGTCGTGGCCCTTGAGTTCGGTCAGCCGCCCGACCTTGCCGACAACCACATCCCCGGGGTCCAGGCCGAACCGCGCGCGCAGGGCGGGATCCGGGGCGGCCTGCAGGAACGGCTGCAGGTCGAACCCGCTGAAAACACGGGTGTATTGGGCGGGATGGCCGATGCCGGCGGCGAGGTATTGCCGCGTCATGGCGTCGGCCACACTGACGAAGTGGGTGGTGCAACGCCCGGCCAACCGTTCGGCGGCGGTGAAGGCGGCGTTGGCGAGGGGGCCTTGGAAGGGGCCGAAGGAGGGCCCGTGGATGGTGTGGACAATCAAGGGCACGCCCGCGCGCCGGGCGGCCAGGCGCCCAAGGATGCCGGCCTTGCCGCTGTGGGTATGGACCAGGTCGGGGCGGTGCCGGCGCAGGTGGCGGGTGAGATCCCGGAGGGCGAGGGCGTCGTGCCAGGGATGCACGGCGCGGATGAGGTGGGGGCAGAGGGCAAGGAGGCCGGGGATGGAGGCGACGGTGGGTTCGAGCGAACCCTCGGGGCCGGTGGTGGGGCCGGAGACGAGTTCCACCTCAAAGCCCGGCAGCGCGCGGAGGCCGAGGACGGAGGCGATGGTGTTTTCCTGGGCGCCGCCGAGGACGAGGCGGGTGATGATGTGGCAGACGCGCATGGGCTGCGCGCGCCTCACCAGGAGCCGGCCTTGATGCGATCGATGGTCTCGTCGATCGACCGGCGCTCGGGCGTCCCGGCACGGAAGAGTTTCTGGCAGCGGCCGTAGTAACGGAGGGCCTCCGTCCGCATCTTCTTCAGGCGATAACATTCGGCCAGCCCGTAGAGGACATAGGGACTGCTGGACTGGGTGGCTTCCAGTTCCCGGTAATCGCCGAGGGCGGCCTCGACATGGCGGCTGGCCACGGCGGCGTCCTTGGCCTGCTGGGCGAGGTTGAGGTTGGCCAGGGCGCGGTTGAGGAGGGCGGCGGGATCCTTGGCCCGACCCTTGAGGGCGCGGTCCAGGAGCGGGAGCGCGTCGGCCGGGCGCCCGCTGCGCATCTGGTAGGCCGCGAGGTTCACGAGGGCCGCGTAATTGTCCGCCTGGACCTTCAACTGCCGCTCGAGCACGGCCATGGCGAGGTCGAGGCGGCCGGCCGCCTCGTAGATCTGGACCTGCGTCAGGTAGGGCACCGGCTCCGCGGGATAACGGCGCTGCTGTTCCTCGAGCAGTTGATGGGCCCCCGCCACGTTGGTCAGGCCGACCATGGCCCACGCCTCGCCGCGGGTGAGGTCGAGCTGGTCGGCCAGGCTGAGCGGAACCGGGGGACGGGCGCGGAGCTGGGTGACCAGTTCCATGGCCCGCGCGGGCATTGGCATCTGCAGGATTTGCGCGATGTAAAGCAGGTGGGCGGTGATGTTGGTCGGGCTGAAGTAAAGGGTGCGCTCCAAATACTGGGCCGACTGCCGGAACAGGCGCCGCTGGGAGAAGTGTTGGGCGAGGAAGTAGCAGCCCCCGGGCTCGTCCGGCGGGCCGTGCAGGTTGAGGAGGGCGTCGGAGTTGCCGCCGAAGGGCCGGAGCAGGTCCTGCAGGGTCTCGTTGAGGGCCAGGGCCTCGCGTTTGCCGGCCTGCAGGCTGCGGTTGTACTCGAGGTTGATGAGGGCGGCGGGGTTCAGGGGGTTCAGCTCGATGGCCAGGCGGAAATACTCGGCGGCCAGCGGCAGGTTGCCGGCCCGCTGCACCTCGACGGCAAAATGGTTGAGCGCGCGGGACTGGATGGCCGCCACCTCGCTGTTCAGGTCGTTGCGGACGGGGGTCTCCGCCGGGGTCTTCTTGCGCGGGGACCGGCTGCGGGCCGCCGGGGTGCTGGCGCGGGACGCCGGGTCGGCCTTGGCGCGCGCAGCCACCAGGGGGGCTAACTCGGTGGTCCGGACCTGCTGCCAGTAGGTGTGCTGGGCCTGGATCTCGGCGGCGCTCAGGACCGGCGCGGACACGGCGCCCGCCGGATGGAGCTTCATCTCATAGACCGCCCCGGCCGGCTTCAGGTAGAAGGCCTCGAAGAAGTAGCCGAAACTGGGGTTCAGATAGCGGAGCGGCTGGGCCTGGCCGAGGCCGGCCAGGATGTTGATGACGGTGACGGGGTCAACCACGGTGCCCGTGCCGAACTGCGGGGCGAGCTTGGGCCAGCGGGCGCCGTATTGGCGCTGGAGATGCCGGTGATAGGCGGGGAACTGGAGGGCGCCGCTCTCGACCAGGATATGCGCGTGGCCGGGCGAGCGGCGGCGCAGGGTTTCCTGCAGCGAATACAGCCGGACAATGTCATCGGCCAGCACGACCGCGCCGGTGGCAGGGAGATCCTTGGCGGCGGCCTGGGACAGGCGGTCGAGCGCGGGTCCGCGGCTCTCACGCAGGCGGGGCAGGTTCTGCACGACGAGCGCGACGGGCATGGCGACCAACACCACCCAGATGGCCCCATGGAGGATATGCTTGAGGACTTTCACCGGGGCGGAGGGGCGCTGCCAGGCCTTGAGGTTGGGGTCAGGCTTGGAACCGAAGAGCAGCAGGACGTAGCCGGCCACGTAGCCGATGGCGAGGGCCCCGAGGTAATAGACCGGCAGGAGCGCAAAGGTGCCGCGGGTGAGGCCGCGCGGGCTGAAGTCCAGGTCCAGCGTGACGTAGAGGCAGACGGCCAGGAAGAAGAGGTGGATGAAGTGGGTCGTCAGGTTGGTCAGGGCCTGGCCGACGGGGCTGACGTCGCCAAAACTGGCCGGCCAGCGGATGCCGATGAACAGGATGGGCAGAACCGAGGTCCAGCAGAGGAACAGGATGAGCACGCGCGCGCTGAAGGCGCCGCCGAGGGCGCTCTTCTGCTGGCCGAGGTAGGTCCGGAGCATCTCCCAGAACGTGTAGTCGCCGCCGTGGAAAAGGCTGCCCACGAGGGGAAGCAGAAGATAGAGCAGCAGGCCGGCCACGCCGCACAGCAGCAGGCGCAGGACAAACCGCCAGTTGAAGAAGGTGGCCCACTTGATCCAGACCAGCGCGGCCAGGAAGCCGGGGAAGAACCCGATCAGCGCGTAGTTGTTGGCCACCCCCAGCCCGTAAACAAAGGCAAACTGCAGCAGCCATCCCTCGCGGTGATCGAGGCGAAACTCGAGCAGGGACCGGATCAGCCAGGCAAACACCACCAGGTCCAGCATCTCCCCGGTGGCAGCGGTGGCGTTCTCCCAGAAGGTCAACTGCAGGCCGCAGACCAGCGCCGCCAGCGTGGGCGGCAGCCAGGCGGACCGCATGCTCAGCAGGGAATACTCGCTGCGCTCCAGTTGGCGCTGTTCCTTCGTGCGGTCGTGCGGCAGCAGGGACACGGACCGGGCCAGCAACGCGATGGCCAGGGCCCCCAGGCCCGCGGACAGGAGGTTCAGCGCCGCCAACTGCAGACCGCCCGGCAGCAGCCCAATCGGCCACGTCACCACATACTGCAGTGGCGCCGCATACACCGGGCGCCAGTCCCAGCCGGCCACCCGGCCCAGGGCCAGAATCGAGTTCGGGCTGGTGCCCAGGCCTGTCGTGAACAGGAAGACGACCAGCAGCGCACCCCCCAGTATCCACGGCAGCCGCCGCTGGACGAAGCCCATCGGCACTTTGAAGTTTGTATCCATGCAGGTCAGCAGGTCACCCGGTCAGCCCATGGGACCCCGCAGTTGAAACGAGCGGCCCGGGGCAGGTAAAGCGCAAAACAGGCGGGCGCACCCCGGCCTTGCCCACGGGGTTTCCCGGGGCGCCACTCATGCGCCGCGGCGGAGGTCCGCCACGCATTCCACGTGCTGGGTCTGCGGAAACATGTCCAACGGGGTCACGTTGCGGAGAACAAAGACCCCATCGGCACACAGGGCGTTCAAATCCCGCGCCAGGGTGGCCGGGTGACAACTCACATACAACACCTGCGCCGGACCCGCCCGCCGCAGGGCCTCCAGGCCCGAGGGCGGACACCCCGTGCGCGGCGGATCCATCATCACCGTGGTCGACCCCGCCGCAAACCGCTTCAGGATCGTCGGCAGCAACCGCTCGGCGTCCCCCTCGATGAACTGCCCGTTCGTCCGCCCCCGCGCCGCCGCGTTGGCCTTGGCCGCCAGCACCGCCGCATGGTCAATCTCCACCCCCACAAACGCCTCCACCTGGTCGCCCAGCTCAATCGCAAAAAAACCCACCCCGCAGTAGGCATCAATCAAATACCGCGTGCCCGCGTCCGCCAACCGCTCCCGCGCCGTCCCTGCCAGCCGCGGCAACAGGTGAAAGTTGTTCTGGAAAAACGAATCCCGCGGCACCCGCCACCCCTCCGGCGGCAGCCGCAGCGTCACCTTCAACCCGCCCTTGGGCGGCGGTTGCGCCCGCACCCGGCGCAACTCCTCGTTCAACGCCGGCTCCGCAATCTGGCACTCCTCAATGTCCACCACCCGCCGGCTCTCCGCCTGCAGGAACCCAATGTTGAGCGCCTGCCGCGGCTTGTCCCACTGCGACCGCACCATGATGCGGTTCCGATACCCATACGGCGCCGGACACGGCACCACCGGCGACACCACCTCCGGCGCAAACCCGCCCAGCCGCACCACCAGGTCGCGCACCTGCTTCTCCTTCCATGCCAACTGCGCCTCGTAACGCAGATGCTGATACTGGCACCCCCCGCAGTCCCCAAAATGACGGCAGCGCGGCTCCACCCGGTCCGGCGACGCCCGCAACACCCGCCGCAACCGGCCCCGCGCAAACTGCTTCTTCACCTCCGTGACCTCCGCCTCCACCTCCTCGCCCGGAATCACAAACGGCACAAACACCACCAT
Source organism: Verrucomicrobiota bacterium (assembly GCA_046048995.1). Taxonomy (GTDB): domain Bacteria; phylum Verrucomicrobiota; class Verrucomicrobiia; order Limisphaerales; family JADJPG01; genus JBJOEZ01. Next base: position 57,425 of record JBJOEZ010000024.1, read on the forward strand.
CTGCCCCACCCGCCCCACCCCCTCCCCGCCAAACGCCAGGTCAGTGATGGCCAGGGTCACCACCTGCCCCAACACCAGGGGCGGGGTCGTCGTCTCAGCCGGATCTGTCACAGCCCCCAGTGTCCGCAAAACCGGGCCCCAAGGGCAAGGGGGGAGGAACCCCCGAATCCCCACCCCCACCGGCTCACGCCGGTGGCTACGCCCGTAGCGGCGGACGTCAGTCCGCCGAACCCCTCCCCCACCGGCTCACGCCGGTGGCTACACCCGTAGCGGCGGACGTCAGTCCGCCGAACCCCCCGGCCCCGCCCGCGCCCATGGCGACGCGCCAGCCAGGAAGAGCGAAGGAAGTCCCCACGCACCCCGCCCCGACCCCCGGGCTTCCTCCCGGGCGCGGCGAAAAAAAGCGGGGAAAAGTTTGTCTGAATTCCAAATCGGTGACGGCTTTATAAGTGGGGGGACTCGTGGCCGAGTCGTCCCTTGGAAACAGGCCCCCACTCCGAACTCTTATGGCGCACGCGATACTCAGTCCGTTCCTGACCGAGCTCCGCGGTCGGATTGGCCCGTTGGTATTCCGGCAGTTCAGGGGGCGGACCATTGTGCAGCGGGCACCGGACATGAGCCGGGTGCGGGTCTCCCCGGCGCAGGCGGCGCAGCGGGAGCGTTTCCGGCAGGCGACCGCCTATGCGCGGGCGGTCCTGGCGGACCCGGCGCGGAGAGCCATCCATGTCGCGCGCGCGCGGAAGGAAGGGAGGAACCTTTTTGCCCTGTGCGTGGCGGAATACCTGAGGTCAAGGCCGGCAGTGGGGGATTGCCTGGAACCCCAACGGGGCGGGGTAAGCGCGGGCCGGCGGGTGGGATGGCACCCCCCCTCAGGGGCAGGGATTGCTGCCGTAGTTCACGCCGTAGCGGAGGTGGAGGAGGGTTGGCATGTTGGGCGGGGTGCCGGTGCCGCCGACGTTGGCCGTCTTGCTGCCCCAGAACAGGGAGAAGGTGCGCTGGGCATCGGGCATGACAAAGATGTCGCAGACGTTGTAGCCGCAGAAATCGACCCCGCCCATGGGCGTGGTGAAATCCAGCGAGCGCGTGGTGTGGCAGGCCCGGCAGGCCGGCTTGACGACGTCCCGGTAAATGGCGAGGTCGGCCGGGGCCGCCCAGGCGGCCGGCACGTAGTTCTTGTTGAAACCGTTGGTGCCGCCCGGGCCATACCAGCCGTTGACCAGGTCCACCACGGACGGCGTGGGCCCCGTGTGATCGCGGATGGCGAGGTTCATCGTGCGGAAGGCGTTGTGCTGGGCGGACGGCGTGGCCGTGCTGGCGGTCGAATAGGTGTAGGACTCCATGTCGAACGGGATGAACTTGGCGCCGAGGTTCCATCCCGTGGCCGCGGTGCCGCTCACGCCATGGTTCCCGCCGTGGCAGATGAGGCACAGGTTGGGCACGAACTTGTCCCCGTTGTTGTCGAGGTTGACGCGGTCCACCCGGTTGCCGCTGGCGTCGAAGACAAAGAACTTCGTGTAACGCCCGTGGGTCGGGTGGGCGGGATCCAGCGCGTATTCCATCGCCACCGTGGCAATCAGCCCAAACCCCGTCCGCGCATGATCCACCGTGTCATGGTTCGACACATAGAACGCCACGTCCATGGCGCTGTCCGCCCCGACCTTGCGCTTCATGTGCATGGAACGCCCGAAGCCGAGGTCCCCCGCATTGAAGTAAACCGCCGAGGCCTCGGCCCCGGTGTTGAACCCGTTGGCCGCCTTCCACCCGGCCAGCGTCGTGCGCGCGCCCGTGGGATCGATCGCCGCATAGTAGTTCGAGGCGGTCACGGCGTCGCCCGTCCCGTAGTTATGCTCCAGGAAGGCCTCCGCCGCCTCGACCTGCGTCAGCAACGGGGCCAGCACGCTGCCCAACCGCAGGGTCACGTTGGTGGTCACATTGGGCGGCGGCGACGTGAGGGACAGCTGGAGGTTCACCGTCTTGGCATTCACGCTCATCGGGAGGGACGCCGTGACCATGTTCGTGTAATGGGCCCCTGGCGCCTGCCGATGGTCGAGCATCCGGAAGGTCACCGGTGTCAGGCCGGGAAAGGTGAACGGGGTCGGCGAATGAAACACCGTGCGCCGGTAGGAAAAGGTCGGCCCAACCACGATGACGTCATACGGCAGGGCAATCGACCGATCGACATGCAGTTGCACGATCGAGATGGGCGAGACGGGGTCGACGGCCTTGTAGCAATGCAACGAGACGGACGTGGCGGTGAGCAGGTAGCCGATCGCCCCCCCGGCCGACGGGGGTTGGTAGGTGGCCTCCCCGTCCGGCGACCACGCCCCGGCCTGCGGATTGTAGGCCCACGCCCCGAGGGTCGCCGGAGGCTCGGGCAGTTCCTTGCGGCAGGCGCTGCTCAGGGGCAGGAACAGCCGGGCCGCGCTGCCGGCCTTGACCTGCAAGGGCGCCCCGCTGGCATCGTGCGCGGCCACATAGGCCGTGCTGAAGCTGCTGAAGAACTCCCGCCCCACCCCGGCCGCGCCGGCCACCCGGGTGCTCACCGGTGATTCCGCGCCCGCCTGGCAGGGGTCCACCGTGGTGATGCGCACCGTGACCGGATCCACCACGGCCTGGCCGTCGGCCCGGTAAAGCGAACGGCCGGGCAGGAACAACTCGGTCCCCCTCGGATCGCTCAGGGTGCTGTCCGCCCCCGCCTCGACGGAGAAGGTCGCCGGCTGCAGGAACGTGAACGACGCGCCGGTGGTCTCCTCCTCAAACACCCGCGACAACGGGGCGAAGCCCGGCTTGGTGATGTCCAGCAGGAAGGGCGGCGGCCGGTTGGTGATGAACAGGGTGAACGACCCGCGGCTGTCCGTGGCCGTGGCCGCCGCGCCCATCCGGACGGACGCCTCCGGCACCGGCGCCCCGCTCTCGTCCAGCACGGTGCCGGTGAACAGCCGGTGCGAGGCGGTGGACAGCCGCACCCGCGCCGTCGCATGGCCGCCAAAGTTGTCCCGCACCAGCACATGCATCACATGCACGCCCTCGGAGGAGGGCAGTTGCCAGTCCACCTCGCCCGCGTTCTGCGAGACAAAGCCGCCCTGGCGCAGGCTGGGCACCCAGTGATAAGCCAGCGGGTGCCCATCGGCGTCGACCGCCTCCGCCACCAGCGTGACGGTCGATCCGGGAGCCACCCGGCTCACTTCCTCGCCGTCCTGCATCGCGTAAACCCGCCGAATCTCAGGCCGCCGGTTCGGCAACAACAACTCCTCGAACCCCGCCCGGCCCAGGTCCACCTGCGCCTCCACCTGCAGGCCCTCCACCTCCACCCGCAGCCGGGCCAACCCCACCACCGGCACGTTGGTCAGGACGTAATACCCGCGCGAATTGGGCGTCGCCGCCGAGATCGGCTTGCCATCCAGGGCCTCCAACCGCACCGCCGTGGCATAATCCAGCCCGTAAAAGGCGTCCCGCCGTCGCAGGGGCGCCCCGTCCGGGAAACGCACCTGCCCGAACAGGCTCTGGCTGCCCGGAAGGTCACGCACCTCGATCGGCTCGGCGCGCAAATAGACAATGTCATCCACCAGCACCACCTCCTGCGTGCTGCACCCGGAGACAAATCCCGGCGCCTCCCAGCACACCCGGTGCCGGCCCGGCCCCTGGGCGATGAGGATGAAGTTCCCGTTCGCATCCGTCACCCCCGCCGGACCCTTGGCCCCGGTGGCGAGATGGACCAGGTGCACCGACACCCCGGGCACCTGCACCGGACGCGTCGTGCCATCCGGCGTCGTGTAGGGGGTGAACAGGGACCCCACCACGTCGGCCCCGCGGCCGCGCAGCAGCCGAAAGAACCGCGCCGACCCGCCCGGTTGCACCCGATGCGGGCTGGTCGCCTCCAGCAAGCGGCGCCACGGTCCGCCCGGGCTGTCGGCCTCCTCCAACACCGCGCGGGAATCTTCCCAGGTGGTCTCCAGCGCATCCGGGAGCCGGCGCAGCTCCAGGCGGGGCGCCTCCTGGGCCGCGGCGGCCAGGGTGAACAGCAGCGGGACAATAACAGCCAACCAGCGGAAGCTCATGGGTATCGCTCAGGGACCACGTCAATTATCGGCAGGACTTCCCCCCGGGAAGAGCGCAGGACAGGGCAGCGGCGCCGGGAACCACCGCGGGCACGCAGGGAGAGTGCCCATTTCTCTATCATACCCACGGCCAAAGACAACCTCCCATGAACCCGGGTTCACCGGGGCGGACTTCCCCATCGGTGGTTGTGGACCCGCATGGGCGCGATTACCCTGCGACCGATGAAGTTCCCCACCCTGCCCTGCCTGCTGCTCTGCGCGCTGGCCTCAACCTTGCCGGCCCAGGAGAGTCCGCCGCGCCTTCCCAGCCGGACCAACCTCGGCCAGGCCGAGCGCGACCTGCTCACCGCCCGGCGGGCCCTGCAGGACGCCCTCAAGGCGAAGAGCCGGGAGACCAAGGGCAACCAGGTGGCCACCCGGCTGGACTGGGCCGAACAACGCGTGCGCCAGGCCGAGAACCGCGTGACCAGCGAGCAGCAGACCTACGACCGCGCGATGGACAAATACGGCCGCGACATGGAGGCCTACCTGAAGGCGCAGGCGAAGAAGCAGGCGCCGCCGCCCCGCCGCTGACTGCGCAGCACCGGGTGAACGTCTGCCGGGTCGCCCAGCTTTCGGGCGCTCCAAGCTGGATTGAAGCAAAGCAACCCCGGGTGAAACGACCGTGGTCTCAACGGTCTGGAGTCCACCCCACAAACTGCCCATCGCGATAAAAGGCGTGGAAAAAGAACGTATCGGGCTTATTGCCTACAATACCCAAACGCTCGTCAAACATGAGCGTATAATATCCGCCATAGACAACCTCGTCGCCGTTTTGTCTCTTCACGCTCATGACAATCTGGCCGATTTTCATGTTGGGGCCCAGTTCAGACATTCTGACCCGCCTGAACTGCTCCTCTGGACTTTCCCTGATACTGCTGCGCTCAGTCTCCCTTGCGGTGTTTTCACCATTGCCGGTTGGGCTGCATCCAGCAGTGGTTAGGACGATGGCAAAGGCGGCGGCAACCGCCAGGGTCAACCCGCCCTGACCGCCCACGCCTGGCCCTGCCGCCCTGTTGAGCAGCCCGCTAATCCCTTGGCGTCTTGCTTGCGGAATCGCCTGGCCCCGCAGGCGGGCTTTTTGAGACACGGCAACGATGGGGGACGGCAGGGCGCGAGGTTTCATGGGGCGGATAGGAGGAGGTGGGGCATGGGTGATTGGGGCCAACTTAAGCAACCCCACCTGCTTCCAATCCTTACAAAAACATCGTTGGGAGCTGCTCCATGGCAGAAGCACGCTCCGCAAACCAGCTTTGGTGC
>JBJOEZ010000025.1:0-61081 GCA_046048995.1 Verrucomicrobiota bacterium
AAAAAGGAAAGGGGTATAAGGCTTTCCGTCGCTGGGAATATTTTGTGCAACCACGCGTGTATCCTTCCGGAGATCTGGCGCAACTGCAACTCACGGCTCCTAATTACGAAACCTTTCTGCGCAATTATGAAATGGAGAATAGCAGTGCGGGTAAACTCACCGGCGGTGGTCCAAACCTCATAGCTTCCACCACCTGGTCTCCGAACGGACCCTTTGGTGCCATTAATGGTAGCGCAGGCACACAGCTTTTAAAATCGGGACGTTTAAATTTTATAACAATAAATCCTACCAACACCCTGAATCTGTGGGTGGGGGCGCCCGCGGGCGGTTTGTGGCATCTCAAGGCCGGAGCAGTTCCGGGGCCCTGGAGGATACGGAGGCGGTGCGTGGTGGCATGGGCTGATGACCAATTCGGATAGCCAATAGCCAATGACCATCAAAAAGGGCGCCAGCGATTGGTCATCGGTTGGGTTGTTCTCCCTGCTTCAAACTCCCGGGCGGTTCCGCTACAAGGTGGCCCTGTGGCTGATGTCTATCCTGACACCCCGGCTGGGCGGGATCGGTGGATCCTTTCCCGGCGCGGGCCGCGCGCGGCGCCGGATGCGCGCCGGGCGGCGGCGGCCTTTGTGGAGCCGGAGCGCAGCGAGGCGGGCGAGGTGGTGCCGGTGGCCACGGTGTTTTTGGTCAACCGGGAGTGTCCCTGGCGCTGCCTCATGTGCGACCTCTGGCGGCACACGTTGGAGGAGGCGGTGCCGCCCGGGGCCCTGCCGGCCCAGTTGGAGGGCGCCCTGGCCGGCTTGCCCCCGGCCCGGCAGATCAAGCTCTACAACAGCGGCAGCTTTTTCGATGCCCGGGCCGTGCCCCCGGCGGACCATCCGGCCATCGCGGCGCGCGTGGCCGGTTTTGAGCGGGTGATCGTGGAGTGTCATCCGTCGCTGGTGGGCGAGGCGGTGCCGCGGTTCCGGGATCGCCTGGCCGGGCGGTTGGAGGTGGCGATGGGACTGGAGACGGCCCATCCGCAGGCGCTGGAGAAGCTCAACAAGCGGATGACGCTCGACCTGTTTGCGCGGGCGGCGGAGTTCCTGCGCCGGGAAGACATTGCGCTGCGGGCGTTCATCCTGGTGCAGCCGCCGTTCCTGCCCGACCCGGCCGAGGCCCGGGTCTGGGCGCGGCGTTCGGTGGAGTTCGCCCTGGAGACGGGGGCCACGGTGGCGGCGCTGATTCCCACCCGCGGGGGCAACGGCGCGCTGGAGGCGCTGGCGGCGGCGGGCGTGTTCCGGCCGCCGACGCTGGCCACGCTTGAGGCGGCCCTGGACGACGGCCTGGCCGTGGCGCAGGCGCGCGGGCGGGGGCGCGTGTTCGCGGATCTGTGGGATCTTGAAGCCTTCTCGGACTGCGCGGTGTGCCTGCCGGCACGGCGGGAACGGCTGGCGCGGTTGAACCTGCGGCAGGCCTGGGAACCCCGGCCGTCCTGCGCCTGCCTGGGACCTGCCCCGGAGGTGCGGCCATGAGTGGCGTCCCCGGCCACCCCTGTGACCTGGCCATCATCGGGTCCGGCTTTGGCGGTTCCTTGTTGGCGCAGATCGCGCGGCGCCTTGGCCTGTCGGTGGTGTTGCTGGAAAGCGGGCGGCATCCGCGCTTTGCCATGGGGGAATCCTCCACGCCGCTGGCCAACCTGCTCCTCGAGGAACTGGCCGCGCGCTACGACCTGCCGCGCGTCGCGCCCTTGTCCAAGTGGGGGGCCTGGCAGCGGACGCATCCCGGCCTGGCCTGCGGGCTGAAGCGCGGGTTCACCTTTTACCATCACCGCGCGGGGGAACCATGGCGGGCGGCGCCGGGGCGTCCGAACGAACTGCTCGTGGCGGCCAGTCCGCACGACGGGATTGCGGACACGCATTGGTTCCGGGCGGACTTTGATCAATTCCTGGCCCGGGAGGCGGAGGCGCTGGGGGCGGTCCTGGCCGAGGGGGTGACGCTGCGGGGCGCGGAGTTTCCCGAGGGTGGCGGGGTGGTGCTGGCGGGGGAGGGGGGCGGGGTGCGTTGGCCGGTGCGGGCGCGCTTTGTGGTGGATGCGAGCGGGGCGCGGGGCTTCCTGGCGCGCGCGCTGGACCTGGGCGCCGCGCCGCTGCCGGGATTGCCGGAGACCGAGGCGTTGTATGCCCACTTCGAGGGGGTGGCGCGGTGGGATGCCCTGCACCCGCCGGACGCGGAACCGCCCTATCCGGCGGACGACGCGGCCGTGCATCATGTCTTTCCGGGCGGGTGGATTTGGGTGCTGCGCTTCAACAACGGGTTGACCAGCGCCGGGGTGGCGGCGACGCGGGCGGTGGCGGAGGAGTTGCGGTTTGCCGAGGGGGCGCCGGCGTGGAGCCGGTTGCTGGAGCGCTTGCCCTCGGTGCGGGAACAGTTCGCCGAGGCGCGCGCCGTGCGGCCCTTTGTCCACCGGCGTCCGCTGGCCTTCCGGTGTCCGCGGGCGGCGGGGCGCGGTTGGGCGTTGCTGCCGTCGTCGGCCGGGTTTGTGGATCCAATTCTCTCCACCGGCTTCACCCTGACCCTGCTGGGCATCGAGCGGCTGGCGCGCTGGCTGGAGGGGGGCGCGGAGGCGCTCTCCGCGGCCGGGGCGGCCGCGATGCCGCCGGCGCTGGCGGCCTACTCGGCGGAGACCCTGGCCGAGCTGGATGCGGTGGCGGAGTTGGTGGGGGCGCTGTATGCGAACTTCGACGACTTCGAGGTCTGCCGGGCGTTGACGATGCTGTATTTCGCGGCCGCGAGTTACTCGGAGACGATGCGGCGGCTGGGGCGGGCGGAACGCGTGGGTGGTTTCCTGCTGCACCGGGACGCGGTCTTTGGCCCGCGTTGCCGGTCGATCGTGCGGGCGGCGCGGGGGCGACCGACGGGGGCGGTGCGGGCGCAGGTGTTGCAGTCCGTGGGCGAGGCCATTGCGCCCATCAATGTGGCGGGGTTGGGCGACCCGGCGCGTGGGCACTGGTATCCGGCGCGGGCGGAGGACTTGGTGGCGGCCGGGCCGAAGCTTGGTGTCGGCCGGGCGGAGATGGAGGGGTTGCTGCGGCTGTTTGCGGGTTGACGCCGTTTGATTGTCCCGTTGCCGCGGGCGGCGCGGCCTGACAAAGTCCGGCCCGCATGACGACCCTGCCCCAGCCCTCGGCGCTTGGACTCAAGAAATCCTTCGGCTTCGGTGATCGGCTTGGCCTGGCCACGCCCGGGCACCTGAAGGCGGTGTTGCGGACCGATTTCGCGCCGGTGTTCGCCCAGCAATCGGTGCGGGAGATGGAGCGGACCCAGCGCACGCCGCAGGAGGTGCTGGGCGCCGCCCAGTCGGCCCTGGCGGCGGCGGACTACACGCAGCCGTGGGGGGCGGACGCCGACCATCACAAGACCCCGGAGGATGTGGCGCGGAGCGCGGCGGCGGGGTTCACCTTCTTCACGATTGATCCATCGGCCCACGTGAACAACGAGGCCGACCGGATGGGGGCGGCGGAGTTGGCGGCCGCCGTGGCGAAGCTGGAGGCGGACGGGATCTTTGCGGACGCCGGGTGGACGGCAGCCTATCTGGCCAGGCCGTTTATGGTGGCGGAGGGCCTCGAACTGCGCTTCACGCCGGAGACCCTGCACCGGGCGGCGGTGAAGTACGCCCGGGCCATTGCGCACAGCGCGGTGATGAGCGCGGCCATCGCCCGCGCGTGCGGTTCGCGCTCCTTTGACGTGGAAGTGTCGGTGGACGAGACCGACTCGGTGACCAGCCCGTTGGACCATCTGTTCTGCGGGCTGGAACTGAAGCGGCGGAAGGTGCCGGTGACGAGCCTGGCCCCGCGGTTCATCGGGGAGTTCGAAAAGGGCATCGAGTACAAGGGCGATCTGCGCGCATTCGAGGGGCAGTTGCGGGATCACGTGGCCGTCGCCCGTTTCTGTGGCCCCTACAAGATCAGCATCCACAGCGGCTCGGACAAGTTCGCCATCTATCCGGCGATTGGCCGGGTGTGCGGCAGCCTGTTGCATGTGAAGACGGCGGGGACGAGCTACCTCGAGGCGCTGCGGGTGGTGGCGCGGACGGCGCCCGGGTTGTTCGGGGAGATCGTGGAGTTTTGCCGCGGGCGGTTTGAGACCGACCGCAAGAGCTATCACCTCTCCACCACGCTGGCCGAGGTCACCGGGTTGCCGCGGTTCACGGGGCCGGCGGACGAGGCGCGTTTCCTGGACGAGCGGGCCGGCCGTCAGTTGCTGCACGTGACCTTCGGGTCGGTGTTGACGGCGGGCACGGATGCCAAAGGCCGAAGGTTCAAGGACGGAATCCTGGAGCAGTTGCAGCGCCACGCGGACCTGCACCTGGACCTGCTCGATCGGCATTTCACCCGGCACCTCTCCTTGCTGCGGGCGGGGTGACCGGCGCGCGGGCGTCCCGCCCGCTTAGCCTCCACGACCCTCCCATACGTTCGTTTCCAGCCGAGTGGCTCCCTGAAGGTGGCGCCGTTGGACCGAGCAAACCCGCACGCTGGCCGAGCTCACACCTGTTTTGGGGATGCTGGCGGGACCAGAGCGACCCCTTGGAGCGTCTTGTAGGCTAAGCGGGCGTCCCGCCCGCGCGCCGGCTATTCCCTGGGCGCGTCCAGCGCGTTCAGGGTCAGCCAGAGTTCGCCGCGCAGCGGGGCGCCGTCGGCGGTGGCCAGGCTGTATTTGATTTCCATCTGCATGACCGGCTGCAGGTCCGGGATGGCAAGGAACACGGTTTTTCCATCGGGCAACAGGCGGGCGGTCCTGACCTCCACCTCGTCGCGGCCCTCCTTTTTGGGGTCGGTCACGGACCAGTCCTTGGAACCGTAGGCGGCGGCGTAGCGGTAGTTCCACTGCTTGAGGCCGAAGCTGCCGGGGTCGGCGGCGGCGGTGGGGTCGAGGGGTTGGGCAAAGGAGAGGGTGAGCCCGTTGCGGTGGGCGTGCCAGGCGATGGGCAGGCGGACGGGCCGTCCGGTGTAGCGGATGCGGTGCAGGGCGCCGTCCTTGGCGGCGCTGGTTTGCCAGCCGCTGCTGCCGGCGAGGTAGAGGTGGCCGTCGGCGGCGCGGAAGGTGCCGCGGTTGGGGCCGGAGAGGAAGCGCCCCGGAAGGGGCACCACGGCGCCCTGGGGGATGCCGTTGACGACGTCGCGCAGGACGAGCATGAGCCCGCAGCGGCCCCAGAGCAGGTGGAGCATCTGGCCGCCGAGGGGGCCCCATTGGCCAGGGGGAACCCAGACCTGGCTGCCGCTGGAGTTGTCCACGCGGTGGGGGATCCAGCAGAGCGGGGCGTCGTAGCCGAGCGGGCGGTCCGGCGTGATCCTGGGCCCGCCGAAGCCGTAGTAGCCGCCCGGCTTGGCCTCGCAAATCTGGGAGGACGGCGTCCAGTTGCCCTGCTGCGGGGCGGCGGTGAGGATGCGGCCGTCGGGGCTCACGCCCATCCCGTTGGGGTTGCGCCAGCCGGTGGCGATGGTTTGCACCTGGCGACCGTCGGGGGACACCCGGTGCAGGCCTTCAGGGTCGATGTAGTAGAAGTTCCCGGCGTTGTCCTGCTCGAGGCAGGTGACGTAGTCGTGGGAGCCCTTGGAGGTGCGGATGGCGTTGCAGAAGTTCTCATAGAAATCGGCTTCGCCGTCGTTGTTGCGGTCGTGCAGGCGGGTGATTTGGTCGCGGCCGAGGACGAAGACCTTGCCGTCGCGGACCTTGAGCCCGAGCGGCTGGTGCAGGCCGGTGGCGAAGCGTTTCCAGCGCAGGGTTTGCAGGGAATCATCGAGGCCGGTCACGCGCCAGACATCGCCATGGATGGTACCGACGTAGGCGGCGCCGTCCGCGGTGAAGTCGACGCCGGCCATGAAAAGGAGTGCCTTCCAGGGGTTGTCGTAGGGGGCGGTGAGGGTATCGACGGCGAGGAGGTCGGTATCGAGGCCGCGCTGCCCGCGGGTGGTGAGTTCCGGCAGCCAGCGGGCGGGCCCGGGTTGGCTGAGCGCGGCGAGGTCGTCGGGGGGGGCGGCTGGTTCCACGGCGGCGAAGGCGGGGCCGGCGGCCAGGTTGGTCCCGTGCCAGAGCAGCACCTGGGCGCGCAGCGGCCGGTCGAGTGCGGGGAACGTGGCGATGACCCGGCCTTGGTCGGAGGAGAGCGTGGCGTTCCCGCCGAGGACGCTGACCGCGATTTGGCCCGAGGGGGATTCGAGGAGGGCGCGGGGGCCGGTGTCCGGCCTGGCCTGGGCCTTGGGCAGGTGGGCGAGGAGGAGCCGGGTGGGCTGGGAGGAGGGCCCGAGTTCGAGGGAGCGGGTAAAGACGGGCGTATCGCCGTGCCGGAAGAGCCAGGGGGATTCCAGCACGCGCCGTCCGTCCGACTGGTATTCGAGGACCACGCGGCGGCCATGGCGGTGGAGGCCGTTGTAGTGGTTGCTGGAGACGGTGCCGCCGGCGTGGTTGGGGAAGGACCAGGCGGCGGGGCCGCCGAGGGCTGGGGTGCGGATGAGGCCGAAGCGGCCGGGGTCGAACTTGAGGAATCCGCCGGTCCAGCCGGCGCGCCACGTGCAGGTGGCCGAGTCGAAGCACACCGCGCCCTCGTCCTGGTCCCCGACGCGGATGGCGAGCCCCTTGGCGACGGTGCCGGCGGGCGTGGCGAGGACGGTGGCCAGGACGGGGCCGTGGTCGGTGCGGCTCCAGCGGTCGTCGACCCAGTCCTTCTCGACCTGGGATTCGGGGGTGCGGCCGGCGGCGGCATGCTCGCCCGGGACGGCCCCTTGGGTGGGCAGGCAGGGCAGGGTGGCGAGGAGCAGCAGGCCGAGCCGGGGACGGAAAAGGAGACTCATGGGTTGTTTGGGGTGAGCGGATTCAAGCGGGGCGGGCCGAGCAGCGTCAAGCGGCGGGCATGGCGTTGGCCACGAAGCAGGCACCCCCAACGGCCCGGGCATGCGGCGGTTCACTCGTTCATTCATGGACCGGCTGACGCGTCGACGCCGCCCGGGACTTACCGCTTGACGGTCCCGGGGCTGGTTGCGAGCGTTTGTCCCTTCCATGTTGAAACCTCTCGTTGCCCTGAAGCGATGGTCCTGGTGGAACCTGTGGCTGGCCCTTGCCTGGCTGCCCCTGTCGGCGGGAGCGGCCGGCTGGACCTTGACGGAGGGGGCGAACCCGGCGGGGCCCGGTCGGCGGCACCTGGTGGCCCGCGAGGGCAAGCCGGTGGCGGCCCTGGTGCATGGGGAGGGCCAGTTCAAGCCCTACCTGCATGTCTACGGGGTGGAGGGCGAGTTGCTGACCAACGGCGGGCTGGACAAGGAGGGCAAGCCCACGGGCGCCTTCCCGCATCATCGCGGCATTTACATTGGCTGGAACCAGATTCGGTCCGAGCTTGGGGGCATGGACGGCAAGGGCAAGGGATTCGACCTCTGGCACCTGAACAACGGGGGCCGCATGGAAGTGCAGAAGGTCGAGCGCCTGGAGACCGGCGTGGAGGGCGTTCGGTTTGCAGCCACGGTGGTTTGGCGCGGGGGCAAGAAGGATGCGTCCGGCAGCGACGTGTTGCTGAGCGAGGTTCGCACCTTCGACATCACGCAGCCGGGGGGGCGCACCCAGGTCAACGTGCACTTTGAGTTGAAGGCGGCGCGGGACCTGCGGCTGGAGGGGGATCTGCAGCATGCCGGCGTGCATTTCCGGGCCTCCAACGAGGTCAGCCAGCGGGCGGCGGAGACGGCCTACCTCTGGGAACCGCCGTTGCCGGGCCCCGGGGGGAAGGTCTCGAGCAAGGACCTCAAGTGGTGCCGGCTGGTCTTTCCGATCGGGCAGCGCTGGTATGCGGCCACCGAGATCAATGCCCCCACCAACCCGGTTGAGGAGTTGTCCTGGCGCGACTACGGGCGTTTCGGGTTCTTCTTCAAGCGCGCGCTTCAGAAGGACGAGGTGCTCAAGCTGGATTACCGGTTCCTCATCGAGCCGGCGGAAGCCCCCGCGGAGAAAGGCAAGCTGTCGGCCGCCCAGGCCGAACAGGCCCGGCAGGCCGCCCAGGCCGACCACGCCGCCTTCGCCCGCGGTTCGCGGCTCACCCCGTAGGCGGCGCCCGGCGCCCGGCGCGTGCGCGTCGCGGCGGATTCCAGTTGCCCCCGCCGTGCGGTCTTCCAATACTCGCGGCCGTCGAGTCGCGTGCCGTCCGTTTGAAGCTTGAGCCATGTCCGACCCCAAGAAGACCCAGTACGACGAGAGCAAAATCAAGACCCTGAGCTCCCTGGAGCACATCCGGCTCCGGACGGGCATGTACATCGGCCGCATCGGGAACGGGTCGCACTACGACGACGGCTGCTACATCCTGCTCAAGGAGGTCCTGGACAACACGATCGACGAGTTCATCATGGGGCACGGCCGCGAGGTGCACCTCACCATCGAGGGCGACCGCGTGAGCGTGCGCGACTTCGGGCGCGGCATCCCGCTGGGCAAGGTGGTGGACTGCGTCAGCAAGATTAACACCGGGGCGAAGTACAACGACGACGTGTTCCAGTTCTCGGTGGGCCTGAACGGGGTCGGGACCAAGGCGGTCAACGCCCTTTCCAAGGAGTTCACCGTCCGCAGCCATCGCGGCGGCGAGTTCGTCGAGGCCACCTTCAAGCAGGGGAACCTCAAGAAGGAGAACAAGGGGAAGAACGCCAGCGAGCCGGACGGCACCTTCATTGCGTTCACCCCGGACCCGACCATCTTCAAGGATTCGGAGTTCCGGACCGAGCTGATTGAGAAGCGGCTGCGCTATTACAGCTACCTCAACAGCGGGCTCAAGATGGTTTACAACGGCAAGGTTTTCCAGAGCCGGCACGGCCTGCATGACCTGGTGCTCGAGGAACTGGCCCTCGACAACGCCGAGCCCATCTATCCGCCGCTGCATTACACCAGCAAGATGCTGGAGTTCTGCTTCACCCACACCAACAGCCGCTACGGGGAAACCTTCTACAGCTTCGTCAACGGCCAGTACACCAGCGATGGCGGCACGCACCTGAGCGCCTTCCGCGAGGGCCTGCTCAAGGCGGTCAATGAGTTCAGCAAGGCCGGCTACGACGGTGACGACGTGCGCGAGGCGATGGTCGGGGCGGTGGCCATCCGGTTGAAGGACCCGGTCTTTGAGAGCCAGACCAAGAACAAGCTGGGCAACACGGAGATCCGGTCCGACCTGGTCAACCGGGTCCGCGAGGAGCTGCTGCATTATTTCAACCGCAACAAGCAGGTGGCGGAGAAGATCCTGGCCAAGGTGGAGGACAGCCGCCAGCTGCGGAAGGAACTGCAGGAGGTCAAGAAGCTGGCCCGCGAGCGGGCCAAGGCGGTCACCCTGCGCATCCCGCAGTTGAAGGACTGCAAGGTCCACCTCGACAAGAAGCGCGACAAGGGCCGCGAGTCCATGGTGTTCCTCTGCGAGGGCCAGAGCGCCGGGGGCAGCATCACCAGTTGCCGCGACGTCGAGACCCAGGCCGTCTTCACCCTCAAGGGCAAGCCGCTCAACGTCTGGGATCTCAAGCGGGACATCATGTACAAGAACGACGAGATGTACAACCTGATGTGCGCGCTGGACGTCGAGGACAACTTCGACGGCCTGCGCTACCAGAAGGTGATCCTGGCCACCGACGCCGACGTGGACGGCCTGCACATCCGCAACCTGCTCATCACCTACTTCTACCGGTTCTTCGACCAGCTCATCCATGACGGGCACCTCTACATCCTGGAGACCCCGCTCTTCCGTGTGCGCAACAAGCAGGAGACGATCTACTGCTACAGCGAGGCGGAGCGGGACAAGGCCGCGGAGAAGCTGGGCAAGAATTGCGAGATCACGCGGTTCAAGGGGCTGGGGGAGATTTCCCCAGCCGAGTTCAAGCAGTTCATCGGGGACAAGATGCGCCTGAGCCAGGTGGAATACGCGCCCAAGTCCGACGCCTCGGCCATCCTGGGTTTCTACATGGGCAAGAACACCCCGGAACGGAAGGACTACATCATGCAGAACCTGGTGGTGTCCGTGGAGGACTGACCGGGGCGGAGGGGCGGGCGGCAGCCGGCACGTGACAAATGGCGGGCTGCGTGCAATATCCGCGCGCATGGCTACGAACCTGTTTGATTTGCGGAACGAAGTGGCCGTCGTCATCGGGGCGACGGGGGTGTTGGGCGGGGCCTTGGCGGAGGGATTGGCGGCGGCGGGGGCCAAGGTGGCCGTGCTGGGGCGCAACGCCGAGCGCGGCGAGGCCCGCGTGGCGGCCATCCGCCAGGCCGGCGGGCAGGCGGCGTTCTTCAGCGCCGACGCCGTCTCACGCTGCAGCCTGGGCGGGGCGCACGAGGCCCTGGAAGCGGCCCTCGGGGCGCCCACCATCCTCGTCAATGCCGCCGGCGGCAATGACCCCAAGGTCACCGTCACGCCGGAACGCCCCGTGGAGGCCATCGCCATCGAGGATTGGCAGGCCAACTTTGATCTCAACCTCGTCGGCGGCGTGCTGCTGCCCTGCCAGGAGTTCGGGCCGGCCATGGCCAAGCGCGGGCGCGGCAGCATCATCAACATCGCCAGCGTGTCCGCCCACCTGCCGCTTTCCCGCGTGGTCTCCTACTCGGCCGCCAAGGCGGCCGTGCTCAACCTGTCCCAGTTCCTCGCGCGCGAATGGGCCCCGCGCGGCGTGCGCGTGAACACGCTCACCCCGGGCTTCTTCCCCGCCGAGCAGAACCGCAAGCTCCTCTTCAACGACGACGGATCCCCCACCGCCCGCACCCGGTCCATCTGGGGACACACCCCCATGGGCCGGTTCGGCGAATCCCATGAACTGGTCGGGGCCTGCGTTTTCCTCGCCAGCCACCAGGCCAGCAGCTTCGTCACCGGCACCGATCTCCGGGTCGATGGCGGCTTCCTCAGCCAGACCATCTGAGTTGCCGGCCGGGCTCGGCCTTCAGGTTGCCCGCCTGGGCGGGGGCTCGAGCAGGGGGGCGACGAGCGCCCAGACCTGGGCGCTGACCTCCTCCACGCTGCGGGTGGCGTCGAGGACGCGCACGCGCCCGGGTTCGGCGGCGGCGATGGCCTGGTAACCTTCGTGGACCCGCTCGAAGAAGGCCCGGTCGGCCTCCTCCATGCGGTCCCGCAGGGGTTCCTGAAACGAGAGGGGGACAGGGCCGGCGGGTGCGGTCTTGGGCACGTCGAGGAGCTTCGCCTGGCGGGAGAGACGGCGCGCCTCGCTCACCGCCAGGGGCACATCCAGCAGCAGGGTGAGATGCGGCCGGGTTTCCCCGACGGCGAAGTCAATCACGGCGCGGACGCGGGCCAGGTCCAGTTGCCGGCCATGACCCTGGTAGGCGGTGGTGGAATCGTAGAAGCGGTCGCACAGGACGACCTCCCCGGCGGCCAGGGCGGGCCGGATGACCTCGCGGACCAGTTGGGCGCGGCTGGCATTCATGAGCAGCAGTTCGGCCTCGCTGGTCATGGCGCGGTTGGCCTCGCTGTGCTTGAGCGTGTGGCGGATTTCCTCGCCGATGGGGGTGCCGCCCGGTTCGCGCAGCAGGCGCACGATTCGCCCCCGTTCCTGCAGGCGCCGGGCGAGGATTTGGATCTGGGTGGATTTGCCGCCGCCCTCGGTTCCATCAAAGGAAATGAACAATCCGCTCACGCGCCCGACTCAAGCAGGAACCGGCCGGGTGCGCCAGCCCCCAAGGCGCGGGTCGTCCGCGGGGGTGCTGGGCGTGCTAACGGGGGCCGGTCTTGGGAGCCGGGGTGGGGGGCAGGGGGAAGACGCTGATGGCTCCCGCGGCGGCGGGGCTGGGATTGGTGGCGGTGGGCAGGAAGGGGACGGCGGCGGCGCGCCCGGCGGTGCCGGGCTGGAAGGTGGCCTGGCAATGGGCGGCCAGGGCGGCCACCTGGGCATCCGAGAGGGGGCCGCCGAGTCCGGCGGACTGCGCGAAGGAGGGCATCATGGACCCGGGCTTGCCATGGCGAATCCAGTGGAGCCAGTAGTCGAGGTCGGTCTCGTGCTTGAGCGTCCGGAGGTCCGGGACGGCTTCCGCCCGGAGGGCGGAGTCATGGCAGGTGGCGCAGACGGCGCCGTAGATGGCCCGGCCGTCGGCGAGGTTGCGGGCCGGGTCGGCGTGGCATTTGGCGCAGGCGGCGTCGCGGAAGACCACCTGCCGGTCGGCCAGCGCCTTGGCCATGTTGGCCAGGCGCTCGGTGTCGGCCATGGGGGGATGGCCCGGCGGGGTGGCACCGGGGACCGGGGCGCCCGGCGGGGGGAGGTTGGCCTGGATGAACAGGGTCTTGGACCCATCGCTGCTTTCGACCGTGATGGCCTTGGTGATGGCGCCCATTTTGCCCCGCAGGTCGAGGGCGACCTCGATGGGGCCGTTGGTCCCGGGGGGGACGGGCCAGGGGGTGGCGGGCAGCCGGGCGAGGGTGCAGCCGCAGGAGGTGCGGACGGCCTGGATGATGACCTCCTTGCTGGAGACGTTGGTGAACCAGAAGGTGTAATTGGCGTAGGCGTCGCCGGGGGCCGGGGTGGATTCCTTGCGTTCGGCGTCCCACTGGAAGGCCGTGAGGGTGCCGATGCCCGCGACGGGGGGCACGGAGACGACCTGGGGTGGCAGGAGGGGGCGGCGGGCCGGGCCGCCGGGGACCAGGGGACTGACCTCGCCGGGGTCGGCGGGGGTGGTGGGCGGGACCAGGATGGGCAGGGGCCGCGGGGCAGGGGGCAGCACCGGGGGTGGGGGAGGGGTGGGTGGCGGCAGTTTTTGGGCCACCACGGGGCCCGACAGGCCGGCCCACGCCAGCATCCCGAGCAGGAGGGCCATGGCTGGAACGGGAGTGGAGGGACGCGGCGAGGGACGCTGGAAGTCCTTCATGCTAGGCGGGAACCGTAATCCATGTGGTGCAGGGTGACGAGGATAAAAATATTCCCGCTTTACACCCGGAACTCCTTGCCGCCAGTATTTTAGGCGTGTCCGCTTCAACGCACGACCGGAGCCGGCATGGAGTCCCGCCGGCTAGCTTGGATGCACATTCCAGCCAGATTGAGGGCCTCCCGGAAGCCATCCTCCGGTCCCAGACCTACCTTTTGTCCGAGCAGAAGCCCGAGGGCTACTGGGTCGGGGAACTGATCGTCGATTCGACCCTGGTTTCCGACCGCCTGGCCTACCATCACTGGAACGGCAAGGTGGATTCGGCCTGGCAGCGAAAGGCGGTCAACCAGTTGTTCGCCATGCAGTTGGCGGATGGCGGTTGGAACATTTACCACGGCGGCCCGAGCGAGGTGAATGCCACCATCAAGGCCTATCTGGCCCTGAAACTGGCCGGGGTGCCGGTGACCGATCCCCGCATGTTGAAGGCCCGCGAGATGGCGCTCAGCCTCGGCGGAGTGCCGCGGATGAACACCTTCAGCAAGCTCTACCTGGCCCTGCTCGGGTTGGCCGGCTGGAACCACGTCCCCACCATCCCCTGCGAGGTGCTCCTCATCGGCAAGTGGTTCCACGTCAACTTCTGGGAGATGAGCAACTGGTCCCGCGCCATGCTGGTGCCGCTGGCCATCATCAATCACTTCCGCCCCACCCGGCCCCTCAACCATGGCATCAACCTCGACGAGCTGTATCCCAACGGGAAGGGGGAGCTCAACGAGTCGCTGCGGCCGCGCTACTTCGATTTCTCCCTGCGCAACGGCTTTCTCTGGCTGGATCGCCTGCACAAGTTCGTGGAGGGCCTGGCCCGGGTCGGCCTGCATCCGTTCCGCAAGCGCGCCCTGCGCAAGGCCGAGCAATGGATGCTCGACCGGTTCGAGGGTTCCGACGGGTTGGCCGCGATTTTTCCGGCCATGCTCAACTCCCTGATCGCCCTCAAGGCGTTGGGTTACCCGGATGACCATCCGCAGGTCGTCCGCGCCGAGGCCAGGCTGAAGGAACTGGAGCACGAGACGGCCGACAGGGTCCGCATCGAGCCCTGCCTGTCGCCGGTCTGGGACACGGCCATCGTGGCCATTTGCCTCCGTGAATCCGGCGTGCCCGCCAACCATCCCCGCCTGCAGCGCGCCGGGGAATGGCTGATGGAAAAGGAAATCCGTTTCCGCGGGGACTGGCAGTACAAGAACCCGGCCAAGGTCGAGCCCAGCGGCTGGGTCTTCGAGCATGAGAACAAGTGGAACCCGGATGTCGATGACACCGCCATGGTGCTGCTGGCGCTCCGGAAGATTCCCACCGCCAATCCAACCCGCCGTGACGAATGCTTCCAGCGCGGATTGAAGTGGATGATGACCTTCCAGTGCCGCGACGGTGGTTGGGCGGCCTTCGACAAGGATTGCACCAAGTCCATCCTCGAGAAGGTGCCCTTTGCCGACCACAACGCGATGCTCGACCCGGAATGCGCGGACATCACGGCGCGCATCATTGAGTTGCTCGGCTACGAGGGGTGGCCGGCGACACACCCCCAGGTCACCCGCGGCCTGCAATACATCCGCGACCAGCAGGAGGAGGACGGGTCCTGGTACGGGCGCTGGGGCGTCAACTACATCTACGGCACGTGGCAGGTCCTCCGCGGCCTGCGCGCCTTGAATGTGAACATGCAGCAGCCCTGGGTCCTGAAGGGCAAGGCCTGGCTGGAAAGCGTCCAGCACGAGGACGGCGGCTGGGGCGAGCGCTGCAACACCTACGACGACCCTGTCTTCAAGGGCCAGGGCCCGAGCACGGCCAGTCAGACCGCGTGGGCGGTCATGGGCCTGTGCGCCTTCGATGATCCCGACCATCCGGGCCTCCGCCGGGGCATTGAGTATCTCATCCGGACCCAGAACGAGGAGGGTTCCTGGACCGAGCATGAGACCACCGGGACCGGCTTCCCCAAGGTGTTCTACCTGAAGTACGACATGTACCGGAACGCCTGGCCGTTGCTGGCCCTGGCCACCTACCGCCAGATCCTCGAGCGCCGGCAGGCCCGCCAGAACGGGAACGTCGAGCCGGCTTCCCTCACCTT
Organism: Verrucomicrobiota bacterium; assembly: GCA_046048995.1. Classification (GTDB taxonomy): domain Bacteria; phylum Verrucomicrobiota; class Verrucomicrobiia; order Limisphaerales; family JADJPG01; genus JBJOEZ01. The sequence goes on from JBJOEZ010000025.1 coordinate 14,957, forward strand.
GGCCGACTGAGCGGCCGGCCGTCCGGCGGGTGTCCGGGCCGGGGCCCGGCTTGCCCCGGCTGCGGGGGGGTGGTTGACTGATTCCTGTGCCATTGCCCTACCGCATCGCCACGCTGCTCTACGCCTTCAACGGGGAGGGCGAGGTCTTGTTGATCGAGCGGGCCAAGGAGCCGAACCGCGGACGGTGGAGCCCGCCCGGGGGAAAGCTGCACACGGACGACGGGGAATCCCCCTATGCCTGCGGCTGCCGCGAGGCGGCGGAGGAACTGGGAGTGGACCTGCGGCCCGCCGACCTGCACCTGACCGGTGTGGTCAGCGAGCATGGCTACGAGGGCCAGGCCCACTGGCTGATGTTTCTTTTTGAAATCCGGCCGCGCCTGACCCAGTTGCCTCCCCCGCACCGGGAGGGCCGCTTTGCCTTCGTGGCGCCGTCCCGGTTGCCCTCCCTGCACCTGCCGGAGACCGACCGGGAACAGGTCTGGCCCCTGTTTTGGCGGCATCGCGGCGGGTTCTTCGCCGCCCATTGCCGCTGTGAGCCGGATGGCCGGCAGGTCTGGACCCTGGAACAGTCGTCGCCGGCCTTGCCGGCCTGAGGATATCCCGGTGGCCGTTTCCCCCGCATGAACCCGCCGATTGTCGACCTGCAGAGTGATTCCTATTTCATGGGCGAGGCGCTGCGCATGGCGGCCCGGGCCTATGCGGCGGAGGAGGTGCCGGTGGGGGCGGTGATTGTGCGGGGCGGGCGCATCATTGCGCGGGGGTTCAACCAGGTGGAGTTGCTCAAGGACGCCACGGCGCATGCGGAGATGCTGGCCCTGACGGCGGCGCAGGCGGCCACGGGGGATTGGCGCCTGACCGACTGCACGCTCTATGTGACCAAGGAGCCGTGCCCGATGTGCGCGGGGGCCGTGGTGCACACGCGGCTGGAGCGGGTCGTGTTCGGGGCCCCGGATGCCAAGGGCGGGGCGGCGGGCGGGGCGCTCAACCTGCTGCAGTTCCCCACCCTGAACCATCGCTGCGCCATCACCCCCGGCGTGCGGCTGGAGGAATGCCGGTCCCTGCTGGTGAACTTCTTTGCCGAGCAACGGCGGGGCGGCAAGTAATCCGCCGCCCTCGGGATGGCCTCAGGAGGCGGGTTCCGGCGGGGCGGCCGGCAGGCGCACGAGGGCGGTGGTGCCGCCGGGCGAGCCCGGGCGGAGTTCGAGGGTGCCGCCGTGGAGGGCGGCCACGCGCTGCACGATGGCCAACCCGAGGCCGCTGCCCTGCTGTTCCTGCTCTGCCCGGTTGAACTGGGCGTAGGCGCTGAGGTTGGCCCTTTGTTCGGCGGACATGCCGGCCCCCTGATCGGCCACGGACAGCGTGAGCCAGCCCGGCTCGGCGACGGTGCGGACCGTGACCGGCTGGCCGGGCTGGGAGAACTTGAAGGCGTTGTCGAGGAGTTCGTCGGCCAGCCGGATAAAGTAGTCCGCGGGCATGGCCAGGGTGCCATCGGCCACGTCGAGGTGGAGGTCGGGGGTCCGCTGGGCCCGCTCGGCGGCCAGGTGGGCGCGCTGGAGGACGCGGGCCCGCACCTCGTCGGTGCGCTCCCGGCGCCGCGCGGCGATCCGTGCGGGGTCGGTGGCCTCCATCTCCAGTTGGCCGAAGAGGAGGAAGTTCTGCACCGTCCGCTGCAGGCGCTCGGCGGACTGGACGATGTCGCGCCCGAACTCGGCGACCTCCTCCGCCGAAAGGTTGGGCGCCTCACTGGCCAGCAGTTGGGCCAGGCCATAGATGCCGTTGAGGGGTGTGATGAGTTCGTGGGGGAGGGACAGGGCCAGGTTGGTGCGGAGCAGGGCCAGCTTTTTCTCGGCCTCCTCCCGGAGGGCCGCGTGCTTGCGCAGCCGGGTGTCGACCGCCGTGCAGAGCTGGGGCGGGGTGAAGGGCTTGGGCAGGAAGTCATCGGCCCCGCGATCCATCGATCGGCGGAGGGTCTCCGTGTCGCCGTCGCCGGTCATGAAGATGAACGGGATATGGGCGGTGTCCGGCTCGCGGCGGAGGGCCTCGAGGGTGGCGAACCCATCCATGGGCTCCATGTTGATGTCGCAAAGGACCAGGTCGGGCAGGTGGCGGTGGGCCAGTTCGGCGCCCTGCCGGCCGTCGAGGGCCTCCAGCGTCTGGTGCCCGTGCCGGCGCAGGGTTTCGGCCGTGTTTTCGAGGAACTGAACCTCGTCGTCGATGACCAGGATGGAGGACATGGGGGTGGGGGTGAGGATGGCGGCGGCGAAGGTCAGGGTTGGGCCGGCCCGGGGTGCAGGGCGCGGTCGATGGCCAGCAGCAGCTCCTCGCTGGTGAACGGCTTGAGCAGGAAGGGGCAGGCCTCGGCGCCGTCCAGGGCTTCCGGGGCCGTCAGGCCGCTGGTGGCGATGATCGGCAGATCGGGCCGCATCTGGCGCAGGGCCCGGATGGTGCCGGGCCCGTCGAGGCAGGGCATGACGACGTCGGTGAGGACGAGTTGGATGTCCTCCTGGCGGCGGGCGAAGAGGGCAATGGCCTCGGAACCGTCGCTGGCGGTGAGGACGCGGTAGCCGTGGCGCTGGCAGATGGCGCGCACGAGTTCCTGGAAGGCCTGCTCATCGTCGATGACGAGGAGGGTCTCGCCCTGGCCGGCCCGTCCGCTGGCGATCGGCACGGGCACGGGGGTGGCCTCGTCGGCGCAGGCGGGCCAGTAGGTTTCGAAGAGGGCGCCGCAGCCCGGGCTGCTCTCGACGTGGACGAACCCGCCATGGTTGCGGACGATGGCCGCGACGGTGGACAGGCCGAGGCCGGTGCCCTGGTCCTGGGGTTTGAGGCTGAAGAAGGGGTCCCAGATGCGGTCCAGGGCCTCCGGGGGGATGCCGGCGCCGGTGTCCCGGACGCAGAGGCGGACATAGCGCCCGGGGCGTGCGTCCGGTTGCAGGGTCCGGTGCTTTTCCTCGAGCAGGATGTTGTCGAGCACGATCTCGATGCGGCCGCCCTCCGGCATGGCGTCGCGGGCGTTGAGGCAGAGATTCATGAGGACCTGGTGCACCTGGGTGGTGTCGGCCAGGGCCGGCCAGAGGTCGCCGGGGAGATCCGGCTCGAGCGTGATGGTGCGGGGGAAGGTCTCGCGCAGGATGCGGGTGACCTCGAGGACGAGCGGCCGGAGCTGGATGCGGGTGCGCGTGCCGCCCTGGCCCCGGGTGAAGCTGAGAATCTGGCGGACCATGTCGCTGCCGCGCTGGGCGCTGACGCGGAGGACATCGACCAGCCGCCGGTCCTGCGCGTCGGGCAGGCTGTCCTCAAGGAGGTTGACGGCCATGAGGATGGGGGCCAGCACGTTGTTGAGGTCGTGGGCGATGCCGCTGGCCAGGGTGCCGATGCTTTCGAGGCGCTGGGCGCGGAGGAACTGGGTTTCCAGTTCCCGGCGGGCCGTGATGTCGGTGGACAGGATGAGAAGGGACTTGGGCTGGCCTTCGGTGTCGCGCAGCAGCGTCCACCGGGATTCCACGACCACCATGCCGCCGGTGCGGGTGGCATGGCGGAGTTCGCCGCGCCATTCGCCCCGGGCCAGCGTGTGCCGCAGGGCCTCCAGCGAGGGATCCCCGTCCCGCTGCAGTTCCAGCGCGCTGCGCCCGATGGCCTCCTCGGCCCGCCAGCCGAAGATGCGCTCGGCGGCGCGGTTCCAGTAAAGCACCCGGTGGGTCAGGTCGCGGACCACGATGGCGTCGCTGGCCTGGTCGAGCAGGGCGGCCTGCTCACGGATGCGATCCTCCGACTGCCGCTGCTCGGTGACGTCGGTGGCGTAGCCGTGGACGACGCCGGCCGCGGTGGCGGGATGGAAGGTCCACGACAGCAGGCGGCCTCCCGCGCGGCTTTCCCGGCCGGCCAGGCCCTGGCCGCGGGCGAGGCATTCCCGCACGATGCGGGTGCTGTCCTCCGGCAGCAGGCCGGCCGGCCCGGCCAGCCCGGCGTGGCGCGCGAGCGCCTGGGCCGCCTCATTGTAGTAGGACAGGGTCCCGTCGGCGGCGAACTCCAGGACGGGGGAGGGGTTCAGGCGGGGGAAGGCCGCCAGCTTGGCGATTTCCGCCTCCGCCCGCCGGCGGTGGGTGGTGTCCCGCGCGCTGGCGAACAACAGCTCCTGCTCCGGCCATGGCATGGCCTGCCACTCCAGCCAGCGGAATTCCCCGTCCCGCGTCCGGCAACGGCAGTCAAAGGACCCGGCCTTGCGGCCCCGCGCCAGCCGGGCCAGCACCTCCTTGGTGCGCGCCCGATCCTCCGGGTGCGCCAGGTCGGCCAGCGCCCGCCCGGCCAGGAGGTCCGGCTCCAGGCCAAGGGTGGCCTGCCACGCCGGGTTGGCCCGCCGCAGGATGCCGTCCGCGTCCATCACGCACAACAGGTCGGCCGAAAGCTGGAAGAACCGGTCGCGCTCGGCCTCCGCCTGCGTGCGCTCCCGCCGCTCGCGGCGCAGCGCCTCGCGCGGGTCGTCGTCGCGGGGAAGGAAGGCGGTGTTCATGGGATGCGGGATCGGGCCGTCAGGCGGCCTTGGGGTTGAGGTCGGCCTTCAGGCGATCATTGCAGTCCGGGCAGATGCCATGGCTGAACCGGACCCGGGCGTGCTGGGCGATGTAGGTCTCGACCCGGTGCCAGTAGTTGCCGTCGTCCCGGATTTTCTTGCAGTAGGAGCAGATGGGCAGGAGCCCCTGCAGGGTCTTGACCGAGGCGGCGGCCTCCTCCAGTTCGCGGACCCGCTCGGCCAGCGTGGCCTGCAGTTGGAGCACGCGCATGCCGACCTGCAGGCGCGCGCGCAGTTCGCCGTGGTCGAAGGGCTTGACCAGGTAGTCGTCGGCCCCCGCCGCCAGCCCGGTGATGAGGTCGGCCCGCGATTGGCGGGAAGTCAGCAGGAGGATGTAGGCGTGCGCGTGGGAGGGCAGGGCCCTGGCCCGGCGGCAGAGTTCCAGGCCGTCGAGGCCGGGCATCAGCCAGTCGAGGACCAGGAGCAGCGGGCTCCCGGGTTGTTGCAGCAGTTCCCACGCGCGATCCCCGCTCGGGGTGGCCAGGACCTCATGACCCCACTTGGTCAGGGTGGCCTCCAGGAGGCGTCGGGACACGGCGTCGTCTTCGGCAATCAGGATTTTCATGCGGCCTTGGGCTGGCTGAGGAGTTCGAGGGCGTCGAGCAGGAGGGTGATCTGGCGGTCGAGGGCGGCGAGAATGGCGGGCGCCGCCTCGAGGCGTCCCGCCCGGGCGAGGTCTTCCAGGGTCCGGGCGCCTTCCCAGGCCGCCTGGGCCCCGAAGTTCCCGACCGCTCCCTTGAGGGAATGGGCGCTGCGTTCCAGGGCGTCGGCGTCGGCGGTCGCGACCGCCGCCCGCAACTCGGCCAGCAGCCGCGGGGCATCCTCCCGGAACAACCCCGCCACCTCGCGCAGCAGGGCCAGGTCGCCCTCGACGCGCTGCAGGGCGATGGTCGGATCAAACACCAGGGCGGCGGCGGCGGGCGGCGGGGCGGCGGCGGGGCCAGGCGCGATGGCCGTTCCCTCCAGGGCCTCAAACAACCGCCGCTGATCAATCGGCTTGGTGATGTAGTGGTCCATGCCCGCGGCCAGGCACTTCTCGCGGTCCCCCTCCAGGGCGTGCGCGGTCATGGCCAGGATCGGGATGCGCCGGTGCGGGACGGGGCCGGCCGCCTCGCGGCGCCGGATTTCCGCGGTGGCCTCCAGTCCGCTCATCTCCGGCATCTGCACATCCATCAGGATCACGTCGAAGCGGGCGGCGGACCAGGCTTCCACCGCCTGGCGCCCATGCTGGGCCACGGTCACGTGGTGGCCCCACTTCTCGAGGATGCGCAGGGCCAGGCGCTGGTTCACCGGGTTGTCCTCGGCCAGCAGGATGCGCAGGGGGCGCGGGCTGCGCAGGGACGGGCCGGGACCGGCCGTCGGCCGGCGCCGCGAGGGCTGGTTCCGGCCCAGTGCGGTCATCAGCGCATCCAGCAGTTCCGACTCCCGCACCGGCTTTGTCAGGTGCACGGGCAGCCCCAGATCCCGGCTGCGGGCCGCATCCTCGATTTGGGTCGCACTCGACAGCATCATCACGATCGGCAGGGTGGCGGTGGCCGGGTTCTCCTGGATTTTTTGGGCCAGGGCAAAGCCGTCCAAGCCGGGCATGTCGGCGTCGATGAGGGCCAGGGCGACGGGGGTTCCGGCCTGGGCGGCGCGCTGCAGCTCCGCGAGAGCCTCGCCCGAGGAGGCCGCGCTGACGGGGCGGGCCTCCCAGCGCCGCAGCAGTTCCTCGAGGATCAATCGGTTGGTGGCGTTGTCGTCCACCACGAGGACCGGGAGCCGGCGCAGGTTGACCAGCAGGGTGGTGTGCGACGGCACCTCGCGCGGGATGGCGAACCCGGCCTCGAACCGGAAACGGCTGCCCTCACCCGGCTGGCTCTCCACGCCGAGGCGGCCGCCCATCAGGTGGACCAGTTGCCGGGAGATGGTGAGGCCCAGGCCGGTGCCCCCGTGGGTGCGGCTGGTGGACCCGTCGGCCTGGGTGAAGGATTCAAAGATGAGTTCGTGTTTGTCGGCCGGGATGCCCACGCCGGTGTCGGTCACGCTGAACTCCAGGCGGCAGGCGCCGCCGGGGCTGGAGGGCCCGCCGGCCGGGGTGGCCCCCGGGGCGGCCGGGGCACCACGGACCTCGACGACCACCTCGCCGCGGGCGGTGAACTTGATCGCGTTGCCGAGGAGGTTGACCAGGATTTGGCGGAGGCGGACGGGGTCGCCCACCACCCAGTGCGGCACGTCCGGGGCGAGGTGTGCGGCGAGCTCGAGCCCCTTCTGGTGGGCGCGCAGGGCGAAGGACAGGAGGGTGTCCTCGATGAGTTCGCGGAGGTTGAAGTCGACGGGATCCAGTTGGAGATGGCCGGCCTCGATTTTGGAGAAATCAAGGATGTCATTGACGAGGGCCAGGAGGGTGCTGCCGGAGTCCTTGACCGTGGTGAGGAGGCTGCGCTGATCGGGGGTGAGGTCGGTTTCGAGGGCCAGTTCCGTCATCCCGATGATGCCGTTCATCGGGGTGCGGATTTCGTGGCTCATGTTGGCCAGGAACTGGCTCTTGGCCTGGCTGGCGGCCACGGCGTCGGCCCGCGCCTTCTGCAGGGCCTCCTCGCGGGCGCGGCGCTCGGAGATGTCCCGTCCCGCCCCGATGAAGTTGCGCACGCCGCCCTGGTGGTTGTAAACGGGGCGTCCGCGATCGGCCCAGTGGATCCAGGTGCCGTCGCGGCGGCGCAGGCGGTATTCGGCGTCGAAGGCGCGGCCGGAACGGCAGGATTCCTCGAAGGCCTCCCGCACGCGGGCCCGGTCCTCGGGATGGATGGCCTCCAGCCACGCGCGCCGGGTGCGGGGGAACTCGCCCTCGGGATAGCCCAGGGCCTTGTCGACCTGTCCGAAGTAATCGACCCGGTCGGCGCCTCCCTCGACCACGTAGAGCACGTCACTGGCGTTGAGCGCGATCTGTTGATAGAGCTGTTCCGACTGCCAGAGGGCCTCCTCCGCCTTGCGCCGCTCGAGGATCTCCTGCTGGAGGGCCCGGGTGCGCTCGGTGACCCGTTCCTCCAGTTGATCCTGGGCCGCGCGCAGCGCGGCGTCACGGGCCTCGACCTGCGCGAGCATGTCGTTGAAGTCGTCGATCAACTGGCCAATCTCGTTGTCCACCTGGCGGGTGGCGCGGATGGAGAAGTTCTGCGTGGTGGCCACCGCCCGGGCGGCCACGGCCAGGTCCAGCAGGGGTGCGGCGATCAGTCGTTGCAGGCGCACCGAGATGAGGAAGGCGACCAGCAGGGCCGCGGCCAACACCCCCGCGCAGATGGAGGCATAGTGCCAGAGCCGGTCCTGGAGGGCGTCCAGGCTCGAGACCAGGCAGACGTAGCCGACCACCCGGCCCTCCTGCCGGAGCGGGCGCTGGAACAGCAGGCGGCCCTGGTGAAACCGGTGGTCCATGCCGTTCAACGCGGGCGGGGCGGGGCGCCCCGGCGCGGGGGCCCTCCGGTATTCGGCGAAGACCTGGCGCCGGGCATCGAGGATCCAGGCCGCCTCGATGTTGGGTTCGTTGCGCAGCAGGGTCAGGTGGGCCTTGGCGGCGGCCGCCTGCCCGGCCCGCAGGGCGCCGGCGTTCTGGTGGCCAATCATCCCCGAGAGGCTGGAGAGGTGCTGCACCATCCCGGCCCGGAAGGCGACGATCTCGAAGGCGGCAAACCCCGCGCAGGCCAGCAGCAGGGCGACTCCCGTGGTCAGCATGACGACCAGCATGTGCTGGCGCCGGATGGAGACCCCGCGCAAGGGATGGAAAGGATTGGCGGCCCGTGACGTGGGGTCCGGCCGCGCCGGACCCCGGGGGCCGGGCAGGGCCCGGCCGCCGCCCGCGGAGCGGACGGGGTGGTCTGGGCTTGGATCTGGCAGTCCCATGCAACGCCGGTGCCGGCACGGTCCACCGGGGCCGTGCCAACGGAGGGGGATCGGCGTTTGCAGGGGTTTTGTGAGGGTTTTTTTGGGGGCGGCTCCGTGGCGGGCTGTGAATTCGTCCTCGACGGAACCGGCGCCATGTCCATCATGTCGCCCGGTCCATCCGGGCAGCCGGCCTCCAGCCGCCTGGCCGGCCGTAACCGCAAACAGACTCAAGACCTTCGCACTGCATGAACCGTCGCCCTGTCCTGCCGTTCACCCTGAACTCCCTGGTTACCCGTGCCGTCGCTGTAGCCGGGGCGGCCATGACTGCCGCGGTGCCGTCGGCGCAGGCCCATCCCGGACATGGCTTGGTCGAGGCAGGGCTTTGGCATGCGGTGACGAGCCCGGACCACGCGCTGGTGGCTGGCGCCGCCGGGGTGGTTTTGTGGTTGGCTGGCCGGTGGGCGGTCCGGCCGGCGGTGGGACACTGGCTGCGCCCGGCCGGGATGGCCTTGGTGGCGGCCGCAGTGCTGCTCCTGGGCGCGCGGGCCTGACGGGCCCGGCGGTCCCGCCCCGAGTGGAGTCTCTCCCTTTTTGGGGGCCCTTCCTTTTTTCCCCTTCCCCTCAGCCCCTTGGCTACTTTTGTTGGCCTGGGTGGCGGGCTCCCCTTATTTCAGCACGCCGCAGGCCTTGAGGGTGGCGCGGAGCACCTCGCGGTTCTTGGCGGTCATGGGGACCATGGGCAGGCGAAACTCCTCCTCGCAGACGCCGAGCAGGGCCAGGGCGGCCTTGACGGGCCCGGGGTTGGTCTCGATGAAGAGATCCTTGAACAGGGGGTAATAGCGGGCGTGCAGCTTGAGGGCGGCCGCGGGTTTGCCGGAGGCGAAGGCGCGCACGAGCGAGGCGACCTCGCGGGGGATGACATTGCTGGCCACGCTGACGACGCCGTTGGCGCCGACGGACATGAAGGGGAGGGTGAGGGAGTCGTCGCCGCTGAGGATGGTGAAGCGGTCGCCGAGGGCGGCGCGCAGCTGGCTGACGCGGTCGGCGTTGCCCCCGGCTTCCTTGATGCCCACGATGGTGGGGCAGGCGGCGACCAGGCGCTGGACGGTGTCCACGGCGATCTCGACCCCGCAGCGGCCGGGGATGCTGTAGAGGACGAGGGGGAGGTCGGTGGCCTCGGCGATGGCGCGGAAGTGCTGGTAGAGGCCTTCCTGGGTGGGCTTGTTGTAGTAGGGGGCGACCTGCAGGGAGCCATGGGCGCCGGCCTTCTTGGCCATCTTGGTGAGGTAGATGGCCTCGCTGGTGGAATTGCCGCCGGTGCCGGCGAGGACCTTCACGCGGTTGCCGGCCAGTTCGATGGAGCGCTTGATGACGTGGATGTGTTCCTCGTAGTCGAGCGTGGGGGATTCGCCGGTGGTGCCGACGGGCACGATGCCATCGACGCCGCCGCGGATCTGGGTGGCGATGAGGCGCCCGAGGGCGGCCTCATCGATCTTGCCCTTGCGGAAGGGGGTGACGATGGCGGTGTAGGTGCCGGAGAAAGGAAGTCGCGCTTGCACAGGGCCAATAAAATCAGGAAATCCGGCCGGGCAGGCGAGCAGATTCTGGCGGGGCAGGGGGGATGGGCGCCGGTGGCCGGGGTCAGACCTCGATGGTGCCGCGGAAGACGAAGTCGGCCGGGCCGTTCAGCTGGACGTGGTCGGCCTGTTCGCCGGCCGGCGTCCAGTGGACCTCGAGGGTGTCGCCCCCCTGCACCTGGACCTTGACCGGCGGTTGGAACTGGTGGACCCGGGCGCTGATGAGGGCGGCGGCGGTGACGCCGGTGCCGCAGGCGAGGGTTTCGCCCTCCACGCCGCGTTCGTAGGTGCGGACGCGGATGTGTCCCGGGCCGAGCACCTGGACGAAGTTCACGTTGGTGCCCTTGGGCTTGAAATGGTCGTGGTAACGGATGGCGGCGCCGAGGGACTGGACCATGGCCTGGTCGGCGTCGGGCACGAAGACGACGGCGTGGGGCACCCCGGTGTTGAGGGAGTGGACGGTGAGGGGCGTGGTGCCGGCGGTGAGGGTCTCGCCGAGGCGCAGGCCGTGGGGGCGGGTGAGGTTGATGGTCACGCGGGGGCCGTGCAGTTGCGCGGTGATGACCCCGGCGAGCGTTTCAAAGCGGAGGGCGCCCTGGGCCCCGGTCAGCGAGTGCAGGAAGCGCGCAAAGCAGCGGGCGCCGTTCCCGCACATCTCGGCGGTGGACCCGTCGCTGTTGTAGAAATCCCAGGCCCAGTCCGCCTCGCCCCGGCGCCCCGGCACCAGCAGCATGAGGCCGTCCGCGCCGATGCCCCTCTGCCGGTGGCAAAGCCGGGCCACCTGCTCGGGGGTCAACCGGACCCGGCCATCCCGGTTGTCCACCAGGATGAAGTCGTTGCCCGCGCCGTTCATCTTCACAAAGTCCAGAGTCATGCGCGGGCACCGTAGCAAACGGTCCACGGCTAAAAAGGCCAAAGTGCGCCGCGCCGGGCTTGTCGAGCGGGGTGGGCTTGGGGATAGTCCCGGCCAATGACCAAAGCCGTCCGCATCAGCTACTGGGCCATTGCCGGCGTCCTCATCCTCGTCGGGGTGCTGCGCCTGGGCACGCCCCTGATCGCGGCCCTCCTCTCCTTCTTCGCCCTCCAGAAGCTCAGCCGCCTCCTCTTCTCCAAGTGGGCCACCGTGCTCGTGTTCTCCATCCTCGTCCTGGGCAGCGCCTATATCCTGGGCCACTTCGCCCGCCAGGCCGTGGTGGCCCTCCCCGCCGTGGCGGAAAGCGCCATCCCGTCCATCATCGACTACGCCGAGCAACAGGGAATCGACCTGCCGTTCACCGACTGGAAGACCCTCAAGGAGGAGGCCGTCCGCGTGGTCACCGCCTCCAAGGACAGCGTGGGCGCGCTGACCAAGGCCGCCACCTGGGCCACCCGCGAAAGCGTCCTCCTCATCATTGGCCTCGTCGTCGCCGTCAGCCTGTTCCTCAACAGCCAGTTCGACCTCGACCGCGATCGCCATGCCATCCGCAACAACCTCTACTCGGTCACCGGCGAGGAATTGGCCACCCGGTTCGAGATTTTCTACCGCAGCTTCACCACCGTCATGGGCGCCCAAATCATCATCAGCGCCATCAACACGGTCTTCACCTCCATCTTCGTGTTGAGCGTCGGCCTCCCCCATCCCGCCGTCATCATCGTGGTCACCTTCCTTTGCGGCCTCCTCCCCGTCGTCGGCAACCTCATCAGCAACACCGTCATCACCGCCATTGCCTTCACCGTCTCCCCCAAGATGGCCGTCCTCTCCCTCGGCTTCCTCATCGTCATCCACAAGCTCGAATACTTCCTCAACAGCAAGATCATCGGCGACCGCATCCGCAACCCCGTCTGGCTGACCCTCCTCGGCCTCATCCTCGGCGAGAAACTCATGGGCATCCCCGGCATGGTCCTCGCCCCCGTCGTCCTCAATTACATCAAAGTCGAGGCCTCCGGAATCGAGTTCAAGGAAGAAGGCGCGAAAGGCCAGTGAAGCAGTTGGTGAACGAGCGGGTGAGCGGGTTGGCGAGTCAGGCCCGCTCGGGCGCGGTTGTCCCCAATCGCTTATTCGCTCACCCGCTCATTCACCAGCCCTCAATTTCGTGCGGTGGCGGACGCGACGTTTGAATAGCCGGAGTTGCCGGAGGAATTGTAGGAGCGAACCCGGTAGGCGTAGGTGACCCCCGCGGTCAGGCTCGACTGGGTCCAGGTGGAGGTGTTGGCCTTGAGGGTGGCGACCTGGGTCCAAGCCCCGCCATTGGCGGACCGCTCGATGCGGAAGCCGGATTCGTTGGTGGCGTTGTCGGTCCAGTTCAGGCGGATCTTGCGCTTGACCAGGGCGGTGGCGGCGAGGCTGGAGGGCGCGGCCGGCGGGCCGGCGGGGGTGGTGACGGTGGCCGGGTTGGACCAGGCGGAGTTGCCGGACCCGTGGAAGGCGCGGACGCGGTATTGGTAGGCGACGCCACCCGAGACCGTCAGGTCGGTGAACCCCGTGGTGTTCGAGGGCAAGGTGGCGACGGCGGTGAACGTCACGCCATCGCTGGCGCGTTCCACCTGGAAGCCGTCCTCGTCATCGGCGTTGTCGGTCCACGTGAGGTTGACCTGGTTGTGGGCGAGGGCCAAGGCGGCCAGGTTGGAGGGCGGCAGCGGGCCGGCGGGAGGGCTGGCGCTCCATTCATGGGCGCCGATGTCCCGCGGGGAAGTGCGCAGGGTGCCCCAGTAGTCGGCGGTTACTGCGGCGAGGTCGGTGGCGGCGGCGATGCAGGGGGAGCCGGCCTGCAGCCGGTAATCGCCGTCGGCCGCCCCGCCGGGGTTGACCAGCAGGGGGTCGGCGAGGATGTCGCCGGCGCCCGCGGCCAGGCCGGGGCTGCCGCCCGACCAGGCGTTGTGGTGGAAGGTGATTCCGTTGTTCACCACCGAGGCCAGCGGAACCCCGGCAAGACCCTGGCGGAAGATGTTGTTGGCGATGGTGGTGCCGGAGTGGCCGGGGTCCGCCTCGATGCCGAGGACGGCCAGCGACCCATTGAGGCAGGTGTTGTGGGCGATGAGCGTGTCCCGGAGGCCGCCGCCGGACTGGTAGTTGCCGTAGTAGAGGCAGCGCTTGCCGCCGAGGATGATGTTGTTGGCGACGGTGTTGCCGCTCAGGGGGTTGCTGCCGCTGTAGGTTTCGTTGGCCATGCTGATGCCGTTGGCCGGGTAGCCGCCGCGGTAGAAGGTGGAGTTGCCGGTGGTGAGGATGAAGTTGGCCCGGACGGTGGTGAACTGGGCGTTGTCGAGGTAGACCTCGACGCTGAAGTTGTCGTGGACGGTGTTGCCCTCGGCGAGGCCCTGGCGGGCGAGGGTGAAGGCGATGCCCTCGCCATGGTTTTCGCGGACGGTGTTGTTCGCCACGGTGAGCCGCTCGGTCCACTGGCTGCCGATGGCCGCCGGCCAGCCGCCGTTGGCGGTGTGCGCGGCGTTGATCTGGCAGTTCCCGTGCAGGGTATTGCCCTCGATGCGGTTGTCCGTGGTCAGGCCGAAGGCGTTTCCGCCCACGAAGATGCCCCCGTTCCAGCACCCATGGATGGTGTTTTGCAGCAGCCGCACCTGGCTGGCTTCCCAGATGGTGATGCCCGTGCGGGTGGAATGGCGCACCTCGAACCCCTTCCAATCCACCCAGTCGCCGCTGATGGTGACCATCGTGGTGTTGGCCGGCAGCGTGGTGCCGTCGAGGATGGCCGTCTCGCCGGGGTAGGACTGGAAGGTCACGCGGGCGGCGGGCGTTCCCTGCGCCCAGAGGTTGACCGTCTGCGCGTAGGTTCCGCCCCGCACCAGCACTGTGTCCCCGGGCGCCACGGCGCTGACGGCGCGGTTGAGGGTGGCAAAGGGTTGCAGCAGCGTCCCGGGGTTGGCGTCACTCCCGGTGGTAGCCACGTGGTAGGTGGCGGCGGGCAGCGAGGAGGAGAGGAACAGCGCGGGGAGGCAGGTCAACCAGCGGACAGCCCGGTTTTTCATGTCACCCCTCATAAGGGCGACCCCAGACGGGGGCTACGCGGAAATTGGCTTTCCCCGGACGGGCCCGGCTGAGTGAGCGCGTGAGCGGGTGAGTGAATCAGCGGGTAGCCAATGGCCGCCCTTGAGCAGGCCGGACTCGCTCACGCACGCACCCGCTCACCCGCTAATTCGTGAACTCTGCGGCTCCAGTCCTGGGCCAGGCGTTGGAGGTCGGGGTCGTGGGCGGTCTTGGGGGTGGGGGCGAAGTAGCGGTTCTCGAGGTCACGGATGACGGAGGCGAGTTCGTCGCGGCGGTCGGCCGGGAGTGCGAGTTGGGCATCCTGTTGGATGGCGCGCAGGAGGCTCAGCACAGTAAAAGGGGTGCAGTGGGTGGGGAGGGGGTGGCGGGGGATGGGCGCGGGGCCGGTGGCGCGGCGGGGCCGCAGGAGGAGCCAGAGGCCGGCCGCGCATACGGTGAAGAGCACGGCGGAGAGCATCCAGGTAACGAGGGGCGAACGGGCGCGGGCGAGGCGGCCGCTGAGGACGACGGTGGGTTGCGCGGTGGCGAGGTCGGCATCCTGGTAGTGTTTGAGGGCGGACTCCTCGGTGGGCAGGCGGGGCTTGGGAAAAGTGAACGAGGTGGGGAGCTGGCTGGCGGGGCCGGCGGTGGCGGGGATGGGCGCCAGGGACAGCAGCCAGTTGCGCTCGCACACGGGCGTGATGGCGTCACCCTCGGTGTCGAGCTTGGTGACGGCGATGCCGTGGTCGGTGGTTTTCTCGATGCGGAAGCCCGGGAGGGCGAGGTCGACGACCTCGTCGAGCGGGGGAACGACGCCGTGGGCGGAGGCCTTGATTTCGAGGGAGAGCCGGCCGGAGGCGGCCTCGCGGTCGTCGAGGATTTGGGTGAGGCGGAGTTTGGCGAGGGGGCGGGCCGGGGGGCGTTCGGGGCGGGCGTCGAGCAGGACGGTCTGGCTTTCCACCGGGAGGACGACCTTGCCCCGGCGGTCGAGGAAATCGAGGTCGAGTTGGAGCGGGGGGATGCGGTCGGTGGCGGCGTCGCGGGCCTGGAGGAGGAGGTAGGCGAGGGGAGTCTCGCGCCACTCGGGGCGGCCGTAGCCGCGGGGTTCGACCTTGTCGTCGTGCCAGGTGATGGAGGTGATCTCGAAGCGGTCGTTGAGGGTCTCGCGGATTTTCTTCTCGAGATCGTCGCGGTAGTTCACGGGTTGGCCGCCGTAGGGATTGTAGTAGTACTGCATGGACTGCTGGTTCTGGAGGTACTTGGCGAAGCCGCCGCTCTCGCGTCCGACGGCGTCGCTGTGGCGGATGACCAGGTGGAGACCGAAGGGGCGGCCGTGCCCGACGGTGGCATCGCCATCGACGCGTGCGCGAAACTCGACCTCCTGGAGGAGGCCGTCGTAGTAGGCGACCAGGCGCCGGGCGGGTTCGGCGCTTTCGTGGTCGCCGACGAGGCGGAGGCCGGCCTTGAGGTAGCGGGGCTTGAGTTCGGGGGGCAGGGCGGTGATGGCATCGACGAGGGCCTTGCCGAGGAGGGCGACGTGGCGTTCCACGATGTCGGCGGGGAGGGCGAGGAGGGCGGCGCGAATCTGGTCGATGCGGTTGGTGTCGATGGACTGGGCCCGGGTGAGGAAGGCAAGGTCGGAGGCGCCCAGGGTGGCGTTGAACCACTGCTGGAAGGCGGCCGGGGTTTGTTCCCGCTCGTCGAGGCGGCCGGCGCGGTCGGCGTAGAGGCTGGCGCCCTTGGCCAGCATGGTGAAGGCCTGGTCGCGCTTCTCGGTGTAGGCGGCGAGGGCGACGTCCTTGCCATACTCGTATTCGGCCCAGTCAAAGAAGGTGGCGCCGCGCACGGTCCAGAGGCGCCATTCCTGCGGGCGCTGGGCCACGGCGCGGGCGGTCAGGTCGAGGACGAGTTCATAGCCGCGGTTGACCTCGGCCTGGATGTCGCGGTCGGTGCGCTTGGTCTTGGCCTGCTGCTGGACGGCGGGGGCGCGCCATTGCTTGGCGAGGCGTTCGCGCATGGCCTGGAGGAGTTCGGAGAGGGTGGAGACGGCGAGGGTTTCCGGGGGGCCGAGCACGTCGGTGATGTCGCTGACGCGGAAGACCTCGGCCTGGCTGTGGCTGGCGGCGAAGGCATTGACCATGGCGCGGTCGTCGAGGGGCCCGAGGGCGCGCAGGCGGGCCAGGATGGCGGCCAGTTGCTGCAGGTTGCGGACCTGCAGGGTGCGGGTGATGGGGATGCCCTG
This sequence comes from Verrucomicrobiota bacterium, assembly GCA_046048995.1. GTDB lineage: Bacteria > Verrucomicrobiota > Verrucomicrobiia > Limisphaerales > JADJPG01 > JBJOEZ01. The sequence continues at coordinate 31,165 of JBJOEZ010000025.1, forward strand.
GGAGTAGCTGTTGCCGTAGGGGCTGGTGTAGATGCGGAGGTTGCGGCGGCTGTCGCGGTTGGGGTCCTTGGTGGTGGCCCAGCTGCGGAGGAGGTCATTGGCGAGGGCGAGGGCGGCCTTGGGCTGGGCAGGGGCCAGCGACTCGATCCACGGCAACGCCTTTTCCTCCTGCTCGAGTTTCAGGTGGATGTCGGCCAGCAGGGCCCGGGTGCGCAGTTGCACGCTGGGCTCGCAGGCGTCCAGCCAGGCCTCGCCCGGCGCGCCGGGGAGCAGGACTTCCAGGGCCAGCGCCTGGCCGCCGGCCGATCCGGCCGCGGTGTTCATGCCCGGATCAAACGAGGAATAGATGGGGTTGCCGAAGGCATCGAAGTCGATGATCTGCTGGTTGAGGGTGCGGGGACGGTGCCGTTGCCGGGCGCGGTCCGCCTCGGCGATCCACCCGGCCGCCAGGAGGGTCAGGGCCGGCCGCCACGCGGCCACGTTGGTGCCGGCGGCGCCGAGGAGTTCATCCACCACGCGCCGCTGGAGGTCGAGGTTGCGCCGGCGTTTCTCGAGATCACTCTCGGCCGCGCCCTGGCCCACCGCCGCGCCGACGGCGGCCAGGATGGCCATGCCCTGCGCGGGGTCCCGGCGGAAGCTCTCCCGCAGCCAGTCCTGGCCCCGCTGGCGCCCCAGCAGCGGCAGGAGTTCCACGGCCCGCTGCAGGCCGGCCTCCCGCTGCGCGGCCGGCAGATCCCGATCGGCCAGCAGGGATTGGTTCACGTCCCAGGCCCCGCGCAGGGCCGCAGCGTCGTTCCGCTCGGTCCCCTCGGCCAGCAACACCCGGGCACGGAGGTCGAGGCCGGCGTAATCCTTGCGCGCCGCGCCTTCATCCGGGCTGGGCAGAAATCGCGCCGAATCGGCCAAGCGTCCCGCCGCCACCAGGAGTTGGGCCGCGCGCCGCCGCCGGGCTTGATCCGTCCCGCCCAACTGGGCGGTGCCGGCCTCCAACCGGGCCAGGAAAGGCTCGATGGCCCCGCCCCGCGCGAGGGCCCGGGCCAGCACCCGGCCCAGGCTTTCCAGGTCAGCTTCCTCCAGGCTGCCCGGGCGGGCATCGGCCAAGCCCAGGACGTCCTCCGGCAGCAGGAGCGGTTCGATGGCGCGGGAGGACGGGGACGAACCCGCCATGCCGGGTTCCCCGGTTTCCGGGTTGGGCGTCGAGAGGGTTGTGCTCGGCGGCACCCGCAGCAGGGCCGCCAGCACGCCGCGGTAGGCGGTCCCACGCTGGGCCTCGGGCAGTGCGGCCAGGAAACGGCCCACGGCCGGCCAGTCACCGGTGACCACGTCGGCCTGGAATCGTTCCAAGGCGTTGGTGAAGGCGCCGTCCCCGGTCGCTTTCCGCGCGTGCGCCTTGAGGATGCTCGCCGGGCGCCGGTCAAAGGTCAGACGCAGCAATTCCTGCAGTTGGCGATCCGCGGGGTTGAGCGCGGTGGCCGCGGTGAAAGGGTTCACCGCGGGGGCGGATGCGGGCCGGGCGTCGGCCGGGGCGGTGACCGCGGGAGGATTCGGCTGCGGCCTGGTGGCGCCGCTGGCGGTGTTTGACAGGACGGAGGCGGGCAGGCGGGGGACGACGCGCACGGGGGGTGCCGTCGTGGTTTGGGCGGTGACGGGGAACAGCGGCCAGGCCGCAGCGCCCAAGATCAAGGGGAGGCTTGGGAAAAGGCGATGTCTGCTCATGGGTCCGCGGGAGAAAACAATCAGTTGGCCATGCCCGCGGTCGGTTCGTGCGCGCGCCGGGGACAGGTTGAGGGCTTCAGCGTTTGGTATCCGGCCATGGTTGCCAAGGGAAATCTCGGCCTCCATCCCGGTTGCGCCGTATGAGGGCGGGCGCGGTTTTGGCATCGGGTCTTTTCCCAGGGCGCTGGGCCGGATACCGTCCCCGTGCGTGAGCCTGGCCTGCCTGGACCTGACCCTGCCGACCCCGGCGGAGAACCTCGCCTGTGACGAGGCGCTGCTGGAGCAATGTGCCGCAGGGAGTGCGGACGTGGCGGCGGGAGGCGTGCTGCGTTTTTGGGAATCAGCCACCCCGTTTGTGGTGCTCGGTTTGGCCAACCGGGTGGCTGAGGAAGTCAACCAGGAGGCCTGCGGAGCCGCCGGGGTGCCGATCCTGCGCCGCTGCAGCGGGGGGGGGACGGTGCTGCAGGGGCCGGGGTGCCTCAGTTACGCGCTGGTGCTTCCGGTGCCCGAGGGGGGGCCGCTGTGCACCATCACGGGGTCCAACCAGTTCATCATGCAGCGGCAGGCTGCGGCGCTGGCCGCCGTGTTGGGCGAGCCGGTGACCGTGGAAGGCCACACGGACCTGGCGGTGCGGGGACGCAAGGTCTCCGGCAATGCGCAGCGTCGCCGGCGCGACTGGCTCCTGTTTCACGGGACGTTCCTGCTCGGCTTGGACCCGGCCCTCATGACCCTTTGTTTGCGGCCACCGCCCCGCCAACCGGCCTACCGCCAAGGGCGGGGTCATCAGGAGTTCGTCACGGGGTTGCCGGTCTCCATCGGGGCGGTGAAGATGGCCTTGGTGCAGGCGTGGGAGGCCACGGCCGGAGTGCCCGGTTGGCCGGTGGATCGGGTGGCGGATCTGGTGGCGCAGAAGTACGGGCAGGCCGGTTGGAACCTGTGCCGCTGAGGGCCGGGGGGCAGGGGACAAAAAAGATTCCCCTCCTCCCCGTGGAACTGGGAAGGAGGGGTTTTGCGGACCGAGACTTACTCCCCCGCCGGCCCCGCTGGAAGCGGAGCCGCCCGGAGAGCCTCGGTCCTGACTTCTATCACGGCCCGGATTTCGAACGCTCTCATTTCGAAACCCGCACCGACCTCCCTTGCAATCATCACGGACAGCGCAGCGACCCGCACCCGCTAGGGGCGGGGCCGGAAACGACCGTCACCGGGGCCGCCCCAGAAGGAGGGGGCCGGCCGGTGGACCGGACGCTGTTCCGCTGTCCGCCCGGTCAGCCCGCCATGGGCCACCGGAACATCCTGAAAACCCTCATCGATGAGAAAATTCACAGAAATGCGAAACGCGCCCGGGTCCCTGCGCACCCCCCGGGGGCGGGCCGTGGCGGGCCAGTCCGGGCGCAGGCCGCCGCTCGGGGCGTGCAGGCCCAGTGGCGCGGTTGGCTCGGTTGAGAAACGCTTGGTCATGGCGTCGCACTTCGGTTCTCTCATCCCTGCGAGGCGGTGGTTTCACACCTGCCGTTGCGCAGTTCTAAGAACTGCCCTCGTTAAGCTAGCCGCGTGCCACTTGCCTGCGGTTGCGCCACCGGGGCCGCCGGCGGGGCAGGTGTTGGCCCCGGGGGGGAGCCTTTGCCGCTATACTTTGACTCCCCCCTTTGCTAGCGTCGCCGCCCTATGACCGTTGATGACATCCTGCTGGAAGCGGAAGAGAAGATGATGAAGACCGAGGAGGTGGTGGTGAACGAGTTTGCCGGCGTGCGCACCGGCAAGGCGTCGCCCGCCCTGGTGGAAAACATCCTGGTCGAGGTCTACGGCTCCAACATGCGCATCCGGGAACTGGCCGGCATCACCACGCCGGAACCCCGCATGCTGGTCATCACACCCTGGGACGCCGCCACGGTCCAGCCGATCGAGAAGGCCATCCAGAAGGCCAACCTCGGCCTGAACCCCGCCGTGCAGGGCAAGTTCATCCGCATCGTCCTGCCGGAGCTCAGCACCGAGCGGCGCCAGGAATTCGTCAAGGTGATCCACAAGATGGCCGAGAGCGGCCGCGTGGCGGTCCGCCACGTGCGCCGGGACGCCATGGAACAGCTCAAGAAGAGCTCCAAGGACGGCACCATCACCGAGGATGAGGAGAAAGCCGGGGAAGCCGAGGTGCAGAAGCTGACCGACGCCTACGTGGGCAAGATCGACGCCCATGCCGCCCACAAGGAAAAGGAAATCATGACGGTCTGAGGCGCGGGCGGCGCGCCTCCCGCGGTCCTTCCATGCCCGAGCCCGATCTGGCCGCCCTGCGGTCCCTGCTGGCGACGGAGGCCCCGGCCGATCTCGGCCCCGGGCCGCGTCCGGGCACGATTCCCCTGCTCCCCCTGCAGTCCCGCCTGGACGCCCTCCTGGGCCGCGCCGGGCGCGGGACGGCGGCATTGCGCGCCCTGATCCTGCTCTGGCACGACCATCACGAGCCGGCGCATGAGTTGGTGCAGGACGGCTCGACGGCGGACGCCAGCTATGTGCACGGCATCCTGCACCGCCGCGAGCCGGACCCGGGGAATGCGGGTTACTGGTTTCACCGGGTGGGCCGCCATGCGGCCTTGGCTGAGTTGGCGCGGCGGGTGGCGCCCCTGTTGGAGGCGGACCCGGCCCTGCGCGGGCGGTTGCTGCCGCGCGGCCAGTGGGATCCCCTCGCCTTCATCGAGGCGTGCTCCGCGGGGGAGGAAGAGGACCTGCTGCGCCGGGTGCAGGCGGTGGAGTTCGAGGTGTTGCTGGAGCACCTGGCGGCGGGGCGGTAGCAGCGGACGTCCGTCCGCTGCTGCCTGGGTCCGCGCACTTTGACCTTGGAACTTTCGGCGGTGACCCCTTAGCGTCGGCTCCCGCCCGGCCATGGGCCGCGGCCCCCAACACCATGCTCAAAGCCGGAATCGTCGGCCTGCCCAACGTGGGCAAGTCCACCCTGTTCAACGCCGTCACGCGCACGCGCAAGGCCCAGGCCGCCAACTACCCGTTCTGCACCATCGACCCGAACGTCGGCATCGTGACCGTGCCCGACCCCCGGCTGGAGGTGCTGGCGCGCATTGCCAAGACCAGCGTGCTGGTCCCGGCGGCCGTGGAGTTCGTGGACATTGCCGGCCTGGTCAAGGGCGCCAGCGCCGGGGAGGGCCTGGGCAACAAGTTCCTCAGCCACATCCGCGAGGTGGATGCCATCGTGCAGGTGGTGCGCTGTTTCGAGGACGAGGACATCCACCACGTGACCGGCTCGGTGGACCCCGTGCGGGACATCGAGACCATCAACACCGAACTGATCCTGGCCGACCTGGACGCGGTGAAGAAGAAGCGGGCGTCCATCGGCAAGGACGCCAAGCGCGGGGACAAGGAGGCGGTGGCCCAGGACGCGGTCCTGGCCAAGCTGGAGCCGGTGCTGGATTCCGGCAAGCCGGCCATGACCGTCACGCTGACCCCGGAGGAAAAGGTGGTGGCGGCGCAGTTCTACCTGCTCACGGACAAGCCCACGATTTTCGCCTGCAACGTGAAGGAGAGCGACCTGGCCACGGCCGACCGCAACCCCTACGTGCAGAAGGTGCGGGAGTATGTGGGCAGCCACCTGGCCTGCGGGGCGGTGGTGATCAGCGCCCAGATTGAGAGCGACCTGGTCGACCTGTCCCCGGAGGAGGCCGCCGCCTTCCTCAAGGAACTGGGCGTGGCCGAGAGCGGCGTGGGGGCGCTCATCCGCGCCACCTACCACCTGCTCGGCCTGCGGACCTATTTCACGGCCGGCGAGAAGGAAGCCCGCGCCTGGACCATCCATGCGGGGGACACCGCCCCGCAGGCGGCCGGGGTCATCCATTCCGACTTTGAGCGCGGGTTCATCAAGGCCGAGACCGTGGCCTACGACGACCTGGTGCAGTGCGGCTCGGTGGCGGCGGCGCGCGAGAAGGGGCTCTACCGGATGGAAGGCAAGGAATACGTGGTGAAGGACGGCGACGTCATGCTGTTCAAGTTCAACGTCTGAAGGGCGTCGGCGCGCGGGCCTCCGGCCCGCTTACCCCGGGCGATGGGTTTCGAGGAGTGCGGCCGCGCCGTTGCCACTTTGAACGCGGCCGCTGCCCAGGCGCACTCCGGACTGGGTCCGGCCCGGTCTTGACGCGGTTGGGGCTGGCTCGGCAAGGTCCGGTCATGAACCTACCCTGCTTGCGGTTGTGGCTTGGCCTGTTGGTTATCCCGGCTGTTCCTGCGGGTGCAGCCGAGTTCCGTTCGCTGTTCGACGGCCGGTCGCTGGACGGTTGGCGCGCCCTGGACATGAGCTATTGGTCCGTGCGGGAGGGAGTCATCACCGGACAATCGACGGCCGCGCATCCCTGTCGGACGAACCAGTTCCTGGTCTGGCAGGGGGGCGAGGTGTCGGACTTCGAGCTGAAGCTGAAATTCCGGGCCAAGGGGAATGGATGCAACTCGGGGGTGCAATTCCGCAGCGTGCTGCGTCCGGACGGGCAGGCGGTGGGCTACCAGGCGGACATTTACCAGAGCGGATCGTACCTGGGCGGGGTGTGTGACGAACTGCATGCGCGCAAGGGACCGGAACTCCTGACCGGCAACGGGAAGAAGACGGTGATTGACGCCGCGGGCAAGCGGACGGCGACCGACCTGGGCGCCACGGCGTCGCTGCGGCCGTCCGGGGAATGGAACGACTACCACATCACGGCGCAGGGCCAGCACATCATCCTGCGCGTGAACGGGGTGAAGGCGTCCGAGTTGATCGACCGCGAGGAGGGCCACTTTGACCTGAAGGGCATCCTGGGCCTGCAGTTGCGGTCGGGCGAGCCCATGACGGTGGAGTTCAAGGACATCCTGTATCGGGAACTGCCCTGAGGCAGTCCGGGCGGGTGGAAAGGAAAAGGCCCGCCGGGAACCGGCGGGCCTGGGTGGGGAAGGGGGCCTGTGGGCCTTTGGGCCGCGGGCTAGGTGCGGGCGGCGGGGCGCTTGGCGGCGGTGTCGAGGATGGCCTTTTCCACCGACTGGGGCACCTGCTCGAAGGTGAGCGGCTCCATGCTGTAGGAGGCGCGGCCCTTGGAGAGGGAGCGGATGGCGGTGGCGTAGCCGAACATTTCCGCGAGGGGCACGTTGGCGTTGAGGATGGTCTGGCCGGCCTTGGCGTCGATGCCGACGATGGTGCCGCGGCGGCGGTTGATGTCGCCGAGGAGGTCGCCCTGGTATTCGTCCGGGGTGGTGACCTCGACCTTCATGATGGGCTCGAGGAGGATGGGGGAGGCCTTCTTGAAGGCTTCCTTGAGGGCGAAGATGCCGGCCATCTTGAAGGCCAGCTCGTTGGAGTCGACCTCGTGGAACGAGCCGTCGACGACCTGCACCTTGACGTCAATGACCTGGTAGCCGGCATAGACGCCGCCGCGGATGGCTTCCTCGATGCCGTCGATGACGGCGGGGATGTATTCCCTGGGGATGGCGCCGCCGACGATCTTGTTCTCGACCTCGATGCCCTTGCCCTTTTCGTTGGGCTGGACCTGGATGCAGGCGTGCCCGTATTGGCCGCGGCCGCCGGACTGGCGGATGAACTTGCCCTCGCCGTCGGCGGACTTGGTGATGGTTTCGCGGTAGGCGATCTGGGGGGCGCCGACGTTGGCCTCGACCTTGAACTCGCGCTTGAGGCGGTCGATGATGATTTCGAGGTGGAGCTCGCCCATCCCGGCGATGATGAGCTGGCCGGTTTCCTCGTTGGTGAAGCAGCGGAAGGTGGGGTCTTCCTCGGCCAGGCGCTGGAGGCCCTCGGCCATCTTGTCGCGGTCGGCCTTGGTCTTGGGCTCGACGGCCATGCTGATGACCGGCTCGGGGAAGGTGGGGGGTTCGAGGGTGACGTCGAAGTCCTCGTTGCAGAGGGTGTCCCCGGTGGTGATGTTGCGCAGGCCGACGAGGGCGGCGATGTCGCCGGAGTAGGCCACCTCGACGTCCTTGCGTTCGCTGCCCTGGATGATCATGAGGCGGCTGACGCGGTCGCGTTTGCGGGTGCGCGCGTTGTAGATGGTGTCGCCCTTCTTGAGCATGCCGCTGTAGACGCGGAAGAACACCAGCTTGCCGGCGTAGGGGTCGGTCCAGAGCTTGAAGGCCAGCGAGCAGAACTTGTTGTTGTCGTTGGTCTCCACCGTGACCACCTTGTCGGTGCCGGGCTCGGTGCCCTCGGCGGCGGGAATGTCGAGCGGGCTGGGGAGGTAATCGATGACGGCATCGACCAGCACCTGCACGCCCTTTTTCTTGAAGGCGGAACCGCAGAGGACGGGGATGAGCTCGATCTTGCAGGTGAGGCGGCGGATGGCGGCCTTGAGGACGGCGGGTTCGATGGGTTTCTCCTCGAGCACGAGCTCGGCGATGCTGTCGTCCTTGTTGGAGACGGCGTCGATGAGTTCGGCGAGGGCCTGCTGGGCGGCGTCCTTGAGGTGGTCGGGGATGTCGCGGACCTCGTAGTTGAGGCCCTCGTTGGCGATGTCGCCGGGGCCCCACCAGAAGGCCTTCTGGTTCACCACGTCGATGACGCCCTCAAACTTGTCCTCGGCGCCCCAGGGCAGGAAGATGGGGAAGGCGTAGGCCTTGAGCTTGTTCCGCATGTCGCTGAGCGCGTTGTCGAAGTTGGCGCCCGTGCGGTCCATTTTGTTGACGAAGGCGATGCGGGGAACCTTGTATTTGGTGGCCTGGCGCCAGACCGTCTCGGACTGGGGCTGGACGCCGGCGACGCCGCAGAACACGGCGACGGCGCCGTCGAGGACGCGCATGGAGCGCTCAACCTCGGCGGTGAAGTCCACGTGGCCGGGGGTGTCGATGATGTTGATGCGGTGGGGGACGTCCTGGAACGCCTTGTAGATGGCGTTCTCACCCGGCTTGACCAGTTTCTGGGTCCAGAAGCAGGTCACGGCGGCGCTGGTGATGGTGATGCCGCGCTCCTTTTCCTGCTCCATCCAGTCGGTCACGGTGTTGCCGTCATCGACGTCGCCGATCTTGTGGATCAGGCCGGTGTAAAAGAGGATACGCTCCGTGGTGGTGGTTTTGCCGGCATCGATGTGGGCGGCGATGCCGATGTTGCGGGTGCGCTCCAACGAATACTGGCGGTTGGGCGAATTGAGCGTCTTGTTGTCAGGGGCCGGTTGCATCGGTTTTGTAGAAAAAAAACGCCCCGGGCGGTCAGCGGGCGGGGCGTTGGGTTTAGGAAAGGGGAGCGGGGTTGGGAGTTACCAGCGGAAGTGGGCGAAGGCCTTGTTGGCCTGGGCCATTTTGTGCACTTCATCACGCTTGCGGATGGCGTTGCCCTGGCCCTGGAAGGCGTCCATGATTTCGGACGCGAGGGCCTTCATCATGGGTTGGCCCTTGCGGGCGTCGGCGAGGTCAACCATCCAGCGCAGGGCGAGGGAGACCTGGCGGTCGGGGGCGACTTCCAGGGGAACCTGATAGGTGGCGCCACCGACGCGGCGGGGCTTGACCTCGAGGCGGGGCTTGGCGTTGTCGACGGCGCGCTGGAGGACTTCCAGCGGGTTGGCCTGGTTGTTGCCGGTGGCAATCTGGTGGAAGGCGCCGTAAACGATGCGCTGGGCGGTGTTCTTCTTGCCGCTGACCATGACGGTGTTGACCAGTCGGGTGACCAGCGTGCTGTTGAACTTGGGATCCTCGGCCATGGGCCGCTTGTAGGCTCTGCGACGACGGGACATGATTGGGAGATTTGGGCGGGGTTAAAGGGTGTGAGGGGGGTCAGGCGCCGGCGGACTTGGCGGCCTTGGGACGCTTGACGCCGTATTTGGAGCGGCTGACGCGGCGTTTTTCGACGCCGGCGGCGTCGAGGGTGCCGCGGACGATGTGATAGCGCACGCCGGGCAGGTCCTTCACGCGGCCGCCGCGCACGAGCACGATGGAGTGCTCCTGCAGGTTGTGGCCTTCGTCCGGGATGTAGGCGATGACCTCGTAGCCGTTGGTCAGGCGGACCTTGGCGACCTTGCGCATGGCCGAGTTGGGCTTCTTCGGCGTGCGGGTCATGACCTGGAGACAAACGCCGCGGCGGAACGGCGAATTTTCGAGGGCGGGGGATTTCGACTTGTAGCGAATCCGGTTGCGGCCCTTGCGGACGAGTTGATTAATGGTCGGCATTGCTGCGTTGTGTTCAGCCCTGTTTCCCAGCGTTTTGAGAAACGGAGCGCGGATTATTAGCAGCGGGGCAGGGCGTTGCAACAAGTATTTCGGGGTTCTCACTTGCGCGGTCCCGGGCCCCGGGGCAAACATTTCCGCCCCTTGGGCCCCGGCTTCCCGGCCGGGGTTCCATCCGCCATGCGACCGACCTTCTTGTGGACCGCCCGATTATCCCGGCCTCCCCGGCCGGGGAGGGGGCTGGTTGCCGCCTTGGCATTGCTCCTGGGCCTGTGGCTGCCCGGCCGGGGTGCCACCCTGACCGCCACGTTGGACCGGAACATTGTCCCGGTGGGGGAGAGCGTGACCCTGTCCCTGACCTATGAGGGGGTGGCCGCCGCCGAGGCGCCGAACCTGCCGCCGCTCCCCGCCCTGGCCCAGGCCCAGGGCACCAGCCAGCGCACGGAGATGAGTTTCATCAATGGCCGCCAGAGCATGAAGGTCATCTTTGACTACCGGCTGGTGGCCCGCCAACCCGGCGACGTGGTCATCCCGCCGCTGCAGGGCCGGGCCGGGGGGGCGGTGCTCGTCTCCCAACCCATCCAGTTGAAGGTCATCCCGCCGTCCGCGGCCGCCCAGGCCGCCCAGCAACAGCAGCAACTTACCCTCAGCAACCTGGCCTTTGTGCGCCTCATCGTCCCGCGCACGGAGGTCTATGTCGGGGAACCCATCCCGGTCGAGATGCACCTGTATTTCTGGGGGCGCGCCCAGGATGCCCACCTGCCGGAACTGCAGGCGGACGGCTTCTCGCTGGGCCCCATGCCGCCCCACTCGCAGACGCAGACCCAGGTGGGCAACAACCCCTATAATCTGGTCATCCGCCGCGTGGCGGCGACCCCGGCCCGCGCCGGCACCCTCACCCTCGGCCCGGCCACCTCCAAGCTCACCCTGCTGCTGCCCAACAACGACCGCCGTCCCCGCGGCTTCTTTGACTTCGGCCCGTCCTACACCCCGGTTCCCGTCACCCCCGCCAGCGAGGCGGTGGCCATCCGCGTCCTGCCCTTGCCCACGGTGAATGTCCCCCCCGGGTTCAACGGCGCCATCGGCAGTTACCGCCTCGACTTCGAGGCCGGCCCCACCAACCTCACCGCCGGCGACCCCGTCACCCTTCGCCTGGCCATCACCGGCAACGGCCCCGTGGAGGCCCTCGCGTTTCCCCCACAATCCGACTGGCGGGATTTCAAGACCTACCCGCCCTCCGCCAAGGTCGAGTTGAGCGATCCCCTTGGCCTGGCCGGCACCAAGCGCTTCGAACAGGTGGTCATCCCCGAGAACCACGAGATCCGGAACCTTCCGCCCCTCCAGTTCAGTTTCTTCGACCCGCAGGCCCGCGCCTACCGCACCCTCAGCAGTGCAGCCGTCCCCCTCAACATCCGTGCCGCCGCCGCGTCCAGCCTCCCACCCCCCGCCCTTACCAACGCCGCCGGGGGTGCCAACCCGCCTGCCGACGAGCTGATTCATATCCGGCCCCGCCTCGAGTTGGCCCGGCCCGCTGCCCCGCTCCTCGCCGTGCAGCCCTGGTTCCTCGGCCTGCAGGCCCTGCCGCTGGCGGTGTGGCTCGGCCTGCTCGGCTGGCGCAAGCGGGCCGAGCACCTGGCCAACAACCCCCGCCTGCGCCGCCAGCGCGAGGTGGCCGTCCGCGTGCGCGACGGGCTGCGGGAGTTGCGCGCCCACGCCGGCGCCCAGGCCTCGGCCGAGTTTTTTGCCACCCTGTTTCGCGTCCTGCAGGAGCAACTGGGTGAACGGCTCGACATCCCCGCCACCGCCATCACCGAGGCGGTGGTGGACGAGCGCCTGCGGCCGCGCGGGCTGGATGACGCGACCCTGCGCTCGCTCCACGAGCTGTTCCAGGCCTGCAACGCGGCGCGCTACGCGCCCGTCTCCTCGGCGCAGGAACTGGCGGCCTTGATTCCCAGGGTGGAGGCGGTCCTCGCCCGGCTCCGGGAGATGAACCCATGAACGCCTCTTGGTCCTTCCGCCGGGTTTGGTGGCCGGCGACGCTGCTGGCGGCCTGGTTGTGCGCGGTCCCGGCCGTGGGCGCGGCGGGCGTCGATTCCCTCTTTGACCAGGCCAACAAGCTCTACGAACAGGGCAAGTATGCCGACGCGGCGGCCGCCTACGGGCAGGTCGTGACCACGGCGGACGGGTCGGCCACGGTGTGGTTCAACCTCGGCAACGCCCAGTTCAAGGCCGGTCAGACCGGCCGGGCCATCGCGGCCTGGCTGCAGGCCGAGCAACTGGCCCCGCGCGACCCGGCCGTGCGCTTCAACCTCGCCTTTGCGCGCAAGCGGGTCACAGGCGCCGAGACCGCCCCCGGGCCCCTCTGGCAGCGGACCCTGCGCAGCCTCACCCTCAACGAGTGGACCGTCCTCGCCGCGTGCGTCTCCTGGGTGTGGTTCACCCTTCTGGCCCTGCGCGAGTTCCAGCCCGCGCTGCGCCCCGCGTTGCGGGGCTACACCTTCACCGCCGGCGCGGCCACCCTTCTCCTGGCCGGCTGCCTCGCCGCCGCCGTCGCCGCCCAGTCCCGTCTCCGTCCCGGGGTCGTCGTCGTCCCGGAGGCCATCCTGCGCAGCGGCCCGCTGGACGAGGCCCGGACGCTGCACCCGATGCGCGACGGGACCGAGGTGACGGTCCTGGACATGAAGCCGGTCGGGGGCGGTCCCAACCCGGTGTCATGGCTTGAGGTCCGCGACGCGGCCGGTCGCACCGGTTGGGCCAAGGCCGACCAGTTCGCCGTCATCGGCAGCCGCCGGTAGACGCCGGTAGCAGCCGGCGTGAGCCGGCTGACGGGGGGACAGCGGACTGACGTCCGCTGCTACGGTAGCAACCCGCGTGAGCGGGTTGGGCGGGGGGATTCAGCGGACTGACGTCCGCTGCTACGCCGGTAGCTGAGCCGGCTGACGGCCGGTTCCCGCATCCTGCGCTGGCTTTTTCCCGCGGATCCTGTCATGCCAAGCCGCACACCCATCGTGTCGCGTTCGATGAATCCCTCTCGCATCCTTGGCCTGTCCGGCGTTTGGCTGGGCCTGCTGGCCTGGTTGACGGGGGTGGGGGTGTCGGCGGGGGTGGACTCCATTCCGGTCGGCCCTGGGGGGCAGCTTTATTTCCATGGGGTGAACGGGCACATCGAGGTGGTGACCGGGACCGGGGACGAGGTGGCGGTGGAGGTGCTGGGGGAAGCCGCATTGCGCCGTCCTCCGCCGCAGGTGCGGCTGACCCGGGAAGGCAGCCGGGTGAAGGTGAGCGTGACGCCGTCCGGGTTGAAGGCCCGGTTCCTCGTCCGGGTGCCGGCGCGGTTCAATCTCGATCTGCAGTCGTCGTCGGGCAGCATCACGGTCTCCAACCTGCACGGCAACGTGCGGGCGCGCACCGCGGTGGGCCCCATCAACCTGGGCGAGGTGCGGGGCGACGTGGATGCCGAGGGCGCGGCGGGCTCGATTGCGCTCCGGCGCGCCACGGGCAGCGTGCGGCTGCGGACGTCCGGCGGCAATGTGCTGGTGGGCGAGGCGGGCGGGGCGGCCTCGCTGGAGACGGCGGGCGGCGGCATCCGGGTGCTGGTGGCCCGCGCGTTGGTGCGGGCGCGGACGGCGGGCGGGGGCATCCGGGTGGGGGCGGCGTTTGGGGCGGTGGACGCCCGGACGGCGGGCGGCTCCATCGCGGTGAACTTCCTGGCGCAACCGCGGGAGGAGTGCGGGATGCACACCGAGGGGGGCAGCGTGGAGGCGCGCGTGGCCAAGGACGTCGGGTTCCAGGTGCTGTGCGAGAACCCGGCCTCCCGCATTGTCCTGAACCTGCCCGCCGGGTGGAACGAGAAGCCGCTGGAGGTGCGGGGCATGCGGCGCGAGGGAACCCTGCGGGCCGGCGGGCCGCGCCTCTACCTGCGCTCGGCGGGCGCGGGGGTTTGGCTGGAGCAGGCGGCGGAGATCCCGTTGCCGAACCTCGACAAGGAGTTTGAGTTCTTCCAGCCAGGCCAGCGCGCGGCGTGGGTGCAGGCCGCCCGCGTGGCCCCGCGGGCCGCCATGGCGGAAGCCCAGGCCGCCGCGCGTCCGGGCGGACCGGCACCCCACAGCCGTTCCGCCGAGGAACGCCCGCGGCCGAAGGACGAGTTCGCGCTCGGTCCCGAATTTGGTCCGACCCTCGAACCGGGGATCCTCCTGCCCGACGGCAGCCTGGTGCCGGCGGAGATCCTCTCGGCGGACGACACCGAGGTGGTGTTTCGCCGTGTCGGCATCCCTGCAGAGCCGGAGACCCTGCTGGTGTCGCGGGTGGCAGTCCTGCTGTTCCAGCCCGTGCCCGCGGGCAAACTGGGATTGCTCCGCCGTCCCGCCGTCGGGTTGGTCCTGCGCAACGGGGATTTTGTCGAGGGCGACTTCCAGTCCCTCCAGCGGAACCAGGTGCACCTGACCTCGGTCCTGTTCGGCGTCCGCCGTGTCCGCATTGAGAACTCCGTCATTGCGCTGGCGCTGCGCCCCTTCCGGACCCCGGCCATGGCCGGACCCGCCCCGGCGCCGGTGCCGGCCGGGCCACGCCCATGAATCCGCCAGCCACCCCCGTCGTCCTTCGCCACTCCATGAACCGTCTCCCCGCCCACCTCGCGCTCCTGCTTCTCCTCGCCGCCTCCCTGGCATCCGCCGCCGAGTTCCGTCCGCTCTGGGATGGCCGGACCCTCGAGGGCTGGCGCCCGATCGGCAAGGGCCGCTGGGAGATTGTGGATGGCGCCATCCGCGGCACGCACGACAAGGCCGAGGCGGAGTTTGGCCACCTGGTCACCGACCGCCTGTATACGAACTTCGTCGTGCGCGTGCAGTACAAGGCGGTGCGGGGGAACAGCGGGCTGTATTTCCGCATTGAGGAGAAGGGTTACAGCGGCGTGAGCGGGTTCCAGGCCGAGATTGACCCCAGGCAGGATGCCGGCGGTCTTTACGAGACCAACGGCCGGTCCTGGGTGTCGCAGCCCAAGCCGGCCGACGTGAAGCGGTGGTTCAAGCCGGGGGAATGGAACGAGATGACGGTGACCGCGCGGGGCGGGGACATCACGGTGACCGTCAATGGCATCCAGAGCGCCGCCCTGAAGAACGACCCCGGCCGCCGGCATGGGCGCCTGGCCCTGCAGGTGCACGGGGGACAGGACTGCGAGGTGTGGTTCAGGAACATCGAGGTGAAGGAGTTGGCGGAGTAGCGGGCGGTCCCGCCGGGCGGCTTGACGCGGGGCCGGATTTGGGGAGACTCCGCGGACACGAAAGGCTCACCAGCATGACCACGACGCAACGAATTTTGGCGGGTTTGGCGGCAACCTGCCTCCTGACGGCCTGCGACAAGCCGGCTGAAACCCCGGCGGCCCCGGCCACCAACGCTTCCGCCCCCAAGGCCGCCGCCCCGGCGGCGGGGGCCTCGCAGACTGACAATGCCATGACCACCACCCCCAGCGGACTGAAGTATCAGGTTCTCAAGCGCGGCACCGGCGCGGTGTCGCCCAAGGCCACGGACACCGTCAACGTGCATTACCACGGCACGCTCCTGAACGGGACCGTCTTTGACAGTTCCGTGCAGCGCAACCAGCCCATCGCCTTCCCCCTCAATGCCGTCATCGCCGGCTGGACCGAGGGCGTCCAG
Source organism: Verrucomicrobiota bacterium (assembly GCA_046048995.1). GTDB lineage: Bacteria > Verrucomicrobiota > Verrucomicrobiia > Limisphaerales > JADJPG01 > JBJOEZ01. The sequence goes on from JBJOEZ010000025.1 coordinate 46,654, forward strand.
CTCATGAAGGTCGGGGACAAGTTCAAGTTCGAGATTCCCCCCAACCTGGCCTACGGCCCGAACAGCCCCAGCCCGCTCATCCCCCCGAACAGCACCCTGGTGTTCGAGGTGGAACTCCTCGGCATCCAGTGACCGGGCGCCGCCCGGCCTCCCTGCCCGCGCGAGAAAAAGGTTCGCCTTGCCCGTCCCGGCATGGCAAACCATCCGGCCCGGCGCGCCGCGCCCGGATCGTGCCTGTGCCATGAAGAAGAAGACCGCCGCCACCGCCCGCCCGCGCAAACTGCGCTTTGGCCTGCCCAAGGGCAGCCTGCAGGACGCCACCATCGAGAAGATGGCCAAGGCCGGCTGGAACATTTCCGTCAGCAGCCGCTCCTATGTCCCCTACGTGGACGACGCGGAGATGGAGATTCGCCTCATTCGGGCCCAGGAAATCAGCCGCTACGTCGAGTTGGGCTACCTCGACTGCGGCATCACCGGGCTGGACTGGATCCACGAGAACGGCTCGCGCGTGCATGAGGTGGGCGAGTTTCTGTTCAGCAAGGCCACCCGGCAGCCCGCCCGCTGGGTCCTGGCCGTGCCCGAGGAATCGCCCATCCGGACGGTCAAGGACCTCAAGGGCAAGCGCATCGCCACCGAGGTCGTCCACCTCACCCGCCAGTACCTGCGCCGGCACGGGGTGAAAGCCGAGGTCGAGTTTTCCTGGGGCGCCACCGAGGTCAAGGCGCACGAACTGGTCGATGCCATCGTCGAGATCACCGAGACCGGCTCGTCCCTGCGGGCCAACAAGCTCCGCATCATCGATGAACTCATGGTGTCCACCCCGCGCCTGATCGCCAACCACGGCGCCTGGCGCGACGCCTGGAAGCGCCGCAAGATCCAGACCATGGCCCTGCTGCTCCAGGGCGCCCTCGAGGCCGAGGCCAAGGTCGGGCTCAAGATGAACATCGAGGAACGTCACCTCGCCTCCCTCCTGTCCAGCCTGCCCGCCCTCCGCCGGCCCACCATCTCCAGCCTCAGCCAAAGCGGCTGGGTCGCGGTCGAGACCATCATCGACGAACACGTCGTCCGCGAACTCATTCCCCAGCTCAAGGCCGCCGGTGCCGAAGGAATCATTGAATATCCCCTGAACAAGGTTGTATTCTGACCGCCAGTTCGGCCCGGCACGACTCCATCGTCCCCCGATTACATCACCACTATGGGTTCACTGAAAAAACGCCGCAAAGCGAAGATCAACAAACACAAACGGCGCAAGAAGCTCCGCGCGCATCGCCACAAGAAGCGCACCTGGCAGAAGTAGGCGGTCGCCCCGCCTGCCGGGCCGGCCCGGGGCCGGTGCCTGCACCGTTCCCCGGGCCCGCCGCCTGCCAAGCCCGCCGCATCCCGGCGGGCCCCTGTTCCCTCGACACCATTCCGCTGCCGGGTTGCGCCCGGACCCGGGCGGCGTATTCTCCCCCCATGCCTACGCGCTCCACCCTGACGCCCGCCGGCGCGGTGCTGCTGGTGATCCTGGCCGCCCTGGCGGGATGCGCCAACCCCGGCCGCCCGGGTGCCGGACGGGCCGGGTCCTCCGCCCCTGCGGCCGGCGAGTCCAGCGCGGCCCGCATGGATTACTCGTCGGACGCCATCGCGGCGCGCACCGAGTCCCTCGCCCAATACGCCCTCGGGGTCCTGCATGACGAGGGGGATGAGCCCCGCGAGGCGGCCGACGCCTACGCGCGCGCCGCCCTGGCGGACCTCGGCAACACCGACCTTGTCCTTGAGGCCTCGTTTCGCCTGCTCAAGCTCAAGCGCACCGACGCGGCCATTGACCTGCTGACCAAGGCCACCGCCGTTCCCTCGCCTTCGGCCCTCCTGTTGGCCCGCCTGGGCCTGGCCCATTCCATCGCGGGCGATCGCCCCAAGGCCATCGAGGCCAACCGCCGCGCCATCCAGCGCGACCCCTCCCTCATCGCCGGCTACCAGTTCCTGGCCCAGTTGCTCCTGCAGGAAAACCAGGCCCAGGAAGGGCTCAAGGTGCTGGCCGAGGCCGCCCGCCAGCCCAAGCCGGACGCCCTCTTCCTGGTCGAGCTTGGCGAGAGCTACCTGCGCTTCGCCCGCGCCGGCCAGGCCGAGGCCGCCCGGCCGCGCGCCCTGGAGGCCTTCCGCCGCGCCGCCGCCCTCAAGCCGTCCAGCCCGCCCCTCGTCCAGCGCCTGGCCGATGGGTTCGTGGATTCCGGCGACGCCGCCCAGGGCGCCCGTCTCTACGGGCAACTGCTGGCCCTCGCCCCCGAGTGGCCCGGCCTGCGCCAGCGGCTCGTCGAGGTGCTCATCCGCACCGGCGACCACACCAATGCCATCGCCCACCTGCGTGACATCCTGGCCGAGTCCCCCACCGACGTGCAGTCGCTCTATGTGCTGGGCAGCATCCTCTTCGAGGAACGCCAGCTGAAGGAGGCCCGCGACCAGTTCGAGAAGGTGCTCCGGCTCCGGCCCGACTTTGAGCCCGGCTACCAGGATCTCGCCGCCACCCTGATCGGCCTGAACGAGCCGGAGGACGCCCTCGAGACCCTGCGCCTGGCCCGCAAGCGCTTTCCCAAGCGGTTCGTCTGGGAGTACTACTCCGCCCTGGCGCACACGCGGATGAAGGATTACGCCAACGCCCTCCGGTTCCTCACCGCGGCCGAAATCATCGCCCGCGTCAGCGAGACCAACCGCCTCACGCCCACCCTCTACTTCCAGCTGGGTTCGGCCTGCGAGCGCACCCAGCGGTTCCAGGAGGCCGAGCAGCATTTCCGCCGCGCCCTGGCCATCGACCCGAACTTCGCCGAGGCCCTCAATTACCTCGGCTACATGTGGGCTGAGCGGGGTGAGAACCTCGCCGAGGCGCGGCAGATGATTGAAAAGGCCGTCCGCCTCGAGCCCCGGAACCCCGCCTTCCTCGACAGCCTGGGCTGGGTCCTCTTCAAGCAGAACCAGCCCGCCGCGGCGCTGCCCTACCTCCTCCAGGCCATCGAGCTCAACGAGGAACCCGACGCCACCCTCTACGATCATCTGGGCGACATCTACGCCGCCCTCCAGAAGACCGAGCAGGCCCGCGAGGCCTGGCGCAAGGCCTACGAGCTGGACCCCACCGAGCCCGTCCAGCGCAAGCTCCGGGACGCCCCCCGGTCCCGGTGAAGCCCATGCAATTCACCCGCCATTACACCCTGGAACAGGCCCGCCAGCTGCTGCCCCAGGTGCGCACCTGGCTGGGCGAACTCAACCGCCTCCGCGAGGTGCTGGTCCGCCAGGACGAACGCAACGCCAGCCGGTTCGCGCTCGGGGAGGACCTCGGCGGCGCCGGCGTCCGGGAACGGGTCGAGCACCTCCTCCAGTTCCAGTCCCTCCTCGAGGAATTCCGCCGCCGCGAAATCCAAATCAAGGATCTCGAGCGCGGCCTCATCGATTTCCCCGCCATCATCGGGGGACGCGAGGTCTTCCTCTGCTGGGAACAGGACGAGGACGACATCGAGCACTGGCACGACCTCGACGCGGGCTACGCCGGCCGCGAAAAACTGCCCGAGTAAGCCGGGGGCGTCCGGAGCGACAGGTTGTCAAAGCGGGTCGGCCGTCTTACTCTGCGCCCGCGGCCCCGATTGGGCCCTTCATCGACATGGGCGTTGCCTACAAAGATTACTACAAGGTGCTCGGGGTCGAGCGCACCGCCACCGGGGACGAGATTCACAAGGCCTTCCGCAAGCTGGCCCGGCAGTATCATCCGGACGTGGCCAAGAACAAGAAGGAGGCGGAGGAGAAGTTCAAGGAGATCAACGAGGCCCATGATGTCCTGAGCGACCCCGAGAAGCGGCGCAAATACGATGCCCTGGGCGCGGACTGGAAGCAGGGGGCGGAGTTCCGGCCGCCGCCCGGCTGGGAAGGGTCCGGGCGCCGGCCGGCCGGCGGGCGCGCGGCCTCCTTTGAATTCGGCGGGACGGGGTTCAGCGACTTTTTCGAGCAGCTGTTCGGCCGGTCCGGCCGGGGCGGTTTCGGGTTCGAGGAGGGCGAGGCCGCCGCCCGCGGGCGGGACATCGAGGGCGACATCATGGTCACCCTGGAGGAATCCCTGCGCGGGTCCGTCCGGGCCGTCTCGCTGCGCCGGGGCGCTCCCTGCCCCCAGTGCGGGGGACGCGGCGAGGGCAAGCGCGGCATCTGCCCGGGGTGCGATGGCGCCGGGGAGGTCATGCGCCCCGAGACCCACCAGGTCAAGATTCCCGCGGGCGTCCTGGAGGGCCAGCGCCTGCGCGTGCCCGGGCGCGGCCAGGCCGGCGCCGGCGGCGGTCAACCCGGCGACCTCTACCTCACCATCCGCCTGGCTGGTCACCCCGACTTCCGCGTCGAGGGGCCCCACCTGTTCTGCGACCTCGACCTCGCCCCCTGGGAGGCCGTGCTCGGGGCCAGCGTCCAGGTGCCCACCCTCGAGGGCACCGTCAACATCCGCATCCCGCCCGGCACCCAGGCCGGCCAGCGCCTGCGCGTGCGCGGGCGCGGCCTCGGCAAGGAAGGCTCCCGCGGCGACCTCTTCGTCGTCGCCCGCATCGCCGTCCCCGACCGCGTGGGCGACCACGAAAAGGCCCTCTGGGAGCAATTGGCCCGCGAATCCTCCTTCCAACCCCGCTCCTGAGCCCCGCCGGGCTTCCGGGACATTTATTTCAGCGGGGACGAAACTTTTTGCGGATTCCCATTGTCTCCAGCCCTGCATCCTCCGAATATCCGGCCGCGGGTGCTGGGCAAGGGGGGTGAACCAATGGAAGCAGTGTGCCGTTCGTCCTCTCTTTATGATCGATGACAGGAACAAGAAGAAGGTGGTCGTGATCACCGGGGTCACGCGGGGTCTGGGGCGGGCCATGGCGGAGAAGTTCATCAGCCTCGGCCACACGGTGCTGGGCTGCGGGCGCAACCGCCAGATCATCGAGGAAATGCGCCAGAACTGGCCCAAGCGCCATGACTGGGACGTGGTCGATGTCACCCGCGAAAACCAGGTCAACGCCTGGATGGATCGCCTGCACAAGAAATGCGGCGCCCCCGAGCTCCTCATCAACAACGCCGGCGTGATCAACCACAACGCCCCCCTCTGGAAGGTGCCCCCCCACGAGTTTTCCCAGGTCATCGACGTCAACCTCAAGGGCACCTACAACGTCATCCGCGCCTTCCTCCCCAACATGATCAAGAAGCACCGGGGCGTGGTGGTGAACTTCAGCTCCGGCTGGGGCCGCGCGGCGGAAAAGGACGTCGCCCCCTACGTGGCCTCCAAGTGGGGCATCGAGGGTCTCAGCCAGGCGCTGGCCATGGAGATGCCCCCCGGCCTGGCCGTGGTTTCCTTCAATCCCGGCGTCATCAACACCGACATGCTCCACAGCTGCTTCGGCATGGCCGCCGCCTCGCATTATCCCTCCGCCACGCGCTGGGCGGAACAGGCCGTGCCCTTCCTCCTCAAGCTGGACGCCACCGACAACGGGCACGCCCTCAACGCCCCGGAGTAGATCCCGCCACGGGCTCCCCCGCCGGCTTCCCCAGGCCCGCAAAAAACGGATCCAGCCGGGCCAGCCGCCCGCGCAGGGCCTTGGCCCGCGCCGCCGGCAGGCCGGCCGCCGCGGCGTAATCCCCCACAAAACGTTCCACCCCGTAGGCCGCCAGGGCCTCGCGATCGACCCGGTAGCGGATCAGATGCCGGAAATTCCGCACCCGCGCGCCCACGCCCAGCGGCCAGGGCCGGAACGCCGTGTCGAGGATGTCGATCAGGGTCCAGCGGCCGGGGTCCGCCGGGGTGACCAGCCAGTTGCCAAAGTGCACGGACCGGAAAAGGACGCCGCGCTCGTGCAGGGTGGCCAGCAGGCCGGCCAGGCGCGGGAGCAGCACCGCCGCGCGGCCCGGATCGGCCGCCAGCGCCTCGCGCAGCGCCATGCCCTCCACCTTGCGGTAGACCACCGCGTCCCGGTCGAGGTCGGGCAGCCGGTAGAGGCCGAGGATTTCCACCGTCGGCACACCCCGCCGGCGCAGGCGCGCGGCGGCGCGGGCAAACCGGCGCGCATAGGGCAGGAACAGGTTTGAGGACAGCCGCCGCTTGCGCCGGAACAGCTTGGCGATGCGGCCGTCGGGCAGCTCGAGAACCTTGTCCCCGAAGTCATCGCGGCACAGGGAGACGGCCCCGGCCAGCAGGGTGGGGGAGGGGATGCGGACGAAGGCGGGCCGCCACATGGCCGCAGGGGTGCGGGGTCAGCGGTCCGCCCGCTCAAGCACGGCGTACCATTGTTTCCCAATCCACGGCCGCGTGGCCAGGGTGCGCACCACGCGCAGGCCGGCCGCCTCCGCGTCCGCCACAAACTGGGCCAGCGGGATGGGCACCCGGTCGGTGGGAATGCGCCCGCGCAGGCGGTTCTTGAGGTGATACACGAAGGCCCCGAGGGACCGGTTGCAGAAGAAGGAGGCCACGATGGGGCCGGGGCAGATGCGGGCCAGTTCGCGCAGGCAACGGCGGCGGACCTCGGCCTCCGGGAAATGGTGGAGCAGCCGGTTGCAGAGCACGGCCTGGAAGGCGTCGTCGGGGAAGGTGGTGGCGAAGGCGTCCTCGACCCGGAACTCGACCCCGTGATGGACATGGATGGCCTTGGCGTGCCGCCGGGCCTGCTCGATCATGTGCGGGGAGGAATCCGCCTCGGTCACCTGGAACCCCATGTCCACCAGCACGGCCATGAGGCGCCCCGTGCCGGAGGGCATGTCGAGCACCCTGGCGCCCTCGGGCAGGCCGCCGAGGGCCTCCCGGATGCAGCGCACTTCGCGGAAATGCGTGGGGGTGCCGCCGAGGGATCCGGCGTATTTCTCGGCGCTGGCCTCGGTGTTGAACCGGTTCTTGGTCTGGACGGCGGAATCGGTGCTCATGAATGGGACGGCAGGTCCGCCATCGCGCGGCGGTGGGCAGGACTGCACACGCCACGCCGTGAGGGGTCAAGGAGAAAGGCCCGGCCCGGCCGGTGCCGTTTGCCATGCCATCCCGTTCAACACCCCGCCAACCGCCGGATCAGGTAGACACTGCGCTCGAAGAGGGTGGCGGCGTAGAGCACCGAGGCCTGCTCGCGGGCGGAGCCAAACTGGCCGGTGGACGCCCGGTGACGAAGGCCTTCCATCTGGTCGCCGCGGTCCTGGGTCATGGCAGCCAGCATTTCGCGGTCGATGGCCTCGCCACCCTCCATCACGGCCAGGAGTTGATGCAGGATGAGGTCCGTGCTGTCGACCAAGGTGGCGGCGAGTTGGCGGGCGGGACCTTCCGCGGGCAGGCTCTCCGCCTGGGCAGCGAGGAGCGACAGTTGGCTGACCAGTTCGTCCATGCATTGCTGCCGCTGCAGCGCGGCCAGGTGCTCACGCGTGTCGCCGGCTTCCTCGTCCCGTTCCAGCGCCTCGGTCAGGAAGGCCGTGATCTCGGACCCCAGCGCGGCCAGCGATTCCGCCAGCAGGGCGGGATCCCGGCCTGCCGGGCGCTGCCCCTCGAGCCGGGCGCGGTCGAGCAGGGATGGCACGGCCTTGAGCAGGCGCAGCTGTTCCTTGCGCACTTCCTCCAAGGCCAGGGTCGGCTGGTCGACGGCGCCTTCCGTCAGGTAGTGGGGCCGGGCCAGGCTGACCTCGGCCGCTTCCGGGGCAAGCCGGGCCAGCCAGAGCGGGGCACGGTGTCCGGCCAGCCAAGCCGCCACCGGGTAGAGCAGCATCTGCATCAGGAATACAAGCGCCAGGGATGTCTCGAGCGACAGGTGCAGCGGTAGGGTCAACTGCTGCGCATTGGGCAGGCCGGTGAGCTGGGCAAGGCCGCACCAGCCGCCCATCACGAGGCTGCTGAACACGCTGCTGAGTCCCTGCCAGTAGGCGATGCGGAGGCCTTCGCCCTGGAGGTTCCGCCCGAACAGGAGGACGGAACCGGCGATGCCCAGCCCGGTGCCGGCCATGGCCATCAGGACCAGTTCCGGGCCGAGCAGCCCGCGGCCGCAGAGGGTGATGAGGATGACGGAGATGCCGCTCGAGCTCTGGATGATCAGGCGGAGCAAGCCGCCGGTGAGGAAGGCGAGCAGATAGGAACTGCTCAGGGCGCTGGTGACGATGGCGAACGAGGCGGAGGCCTGCAGGGGTTCCGCGGCGCGTTTGAGGTGCACCAACCCGTAGAGCATGAAGGCAATGCCGAACAGCGTGCCGAGGAGGGGCTTGATCCGGGAGAGCCGGCGCTGGCGCAGGGCGAGGCCGGCCGCGCCCAGGATCCAGAGGGCGGTCATGTTCAGGTTGATGGCGGCGAGGAAGCCGAGGGCGGCGGTGCCCACGTTGGCCCACGCGACCGCGGTCAGGGCCCGGCCCAGGGGCAGGAGGCCGGTGGTGACCGCGCCCGCCAGCACCATGGCCACGGCGAGCGCGCTCTGGCTGACCGCCCCGAACCCGATGCCAAACAGGGACGCCCGGACCGGGCTGCGCACCATGGCCTGCGTGCGGCGGCGCATGGCGCGGGAAGCCAGTCCCTTCAGGCTGGACTTCACCCAGTCCAGGCCGAGGAAGAACAGCACGAGGCCGCCCAGGAATTGGGGCAAGGCTTGATTGACGCTGTTCATCCCCGGATGCGGCTGGGAAAAGGGATGCCCGGGGCTCTCAGGCGGGGCTGTGAAGCGCCTGCTCCAGCGTGTCGCAGGTGCGGAGGAGGTTGCCCATGCCGGAGAGTTCGATCAGGTGGCGGACGGCCGGGCGCGGGGCGCACAGGATGACCTGGCCCCCGGCGGGCTTGAGGCGCCGCACGGCGGTGAGCAGCACGCGCAGGCCGGCGCTGGAGACAAACTCGAGCGCGGAACAGTCGAGGATGAGCCGAAGGGCGCCGCCGGGCACGGCGTCGAGCTGGCGGGCGATGCCTTCCTCGGCCTGGGTTTGGGTGAAGGCATCCAGCCGGCCAGCCAGGCTCAAGACCGCGGTCTTGTCGTCAGCCCGGGGGTGGAGGTGCAGGGTGAGCGTTGCGCTGGGACTGCTCATGTCGATGGCGGAAATCAGGGTCGCGTCGGCTCGCCTTCCCGGGGTTCAGCCCGGGGGTTGGCCCCAACGAGTCCCGCGGGGAGGCGTTGCCGAGTGACATGGAACGGGTTTTGCCCGTGGGCTGACAAGGGACTTCTGCGGGCACCCGGGAATGTCACCAACCTGTGACAGGGGAGGGGTGGTGGGCGCGCCTGGATTCGAACCAACAACCAAGGGACTATCCGCGTGATGCCAGGACGAGGCTTAGGGATGACAGGTCCAGCCCACAGGCTGGGCTCAACCCGGGTTTAAAGCGCACCTGGGCGTGGGGCGCACAGGAGAACCTTGCCCCATGGCCCGGGCCGCCTGGGCAGCCTTAAAACTTCACCTTAAAGATGGCCAGCACCGAGTGGGTCTTCGACCGGTCCACCCAGTCGTCTGTGTTGAAGGTGTTGTCCATGACGCCGAGGGACTTGTAGGTGACGCCAAACTCAATCCGGCGGCTGATGGCATAACTCGCTCCCGCCACCCGGTCTCCGCCCGAGGCCCAGATGCTCCGCTCTGCCTCGAGGTGGAACGGCCTCTCCCGCCCGCCGGTGCCGTCGTGACGTCTGTCATCTCCAGCGCTCCCGAACGAAACCCCCTGCAGGTTCTGCCAGCGTCGTGTCCCGGCCCGGTGACCCCACGCGATGGAACCGGGTTCCAGCGTCAAGGCGGGGAACCTCGGAAACCCCTCATCCAACGAGGAGGGTGGAGGGTCCGCGGGCGCTGACCCTGACTCCAGGATGCTGCGGTCGAGCCGTAAGGGGGAATGCCAGCAAGCCGGGCAGGTTTCGAGGTGAGAGCAGGTTGCGGTGGGCAGGTCTGCCGCCGGCAGCGGGGCAGCCAAGGCCGTCACGATGGCTGGAAACAGGAGCAGGTGTGGGTGCGTTTTCATGCGATTACCTCCTTCGCCGAAGGGCGTTTTGGTTTTCCAGAGCCTGCCAGGTGCAGCCCGGACTCGGATGGACGAAGGGGGTAATCCCGTTTTGCACGCATCGACCCCCTTGTCGGACCGAGTTGAGGATGCACCTGACATCACTCATGATCCATTCTAGGCCCATTCCTCGGTTGGGACCGCCACTGGATTGGCGTTTTCAGCCCATTCATTGCTTTGGGCGGGATGGGCAGCCCCCTCGCGCTGCGACGGGGTTGCCGCCAGAGCGGGCAGGTGGGGAGGGTGGGGCGGTTGCCGGCGAGCGACTGGTGGGCCCGCTTGGATTCGAACCAAGAACCAAGGGATTATGAGTCCCCTGCTCTAACCGTTGAGCTACGGGCCCGCCAAAAAACGCACGGCCAATCTGCCCAACGCCACCGGCATCGCAAGTTCATTTCCGACGGTGAGAGGGAGGAAGGGGGGCACAGAGGTGGGGCGGGCCTTGGGGCGGTGGGCGCGGTTGGGTCGCCCTGACAGGGCTTGGGGTTTTGTTAATGCGGTTTTCCCGGGGCGTTGCCCCCGGGCTGTGTTGAATCGCCCCGTTGGGGCTGGCGGGACTACCAAGGGGTAGGGGGCCTCGCGCTGCGAGGGCCCTTGGAAAACCCTCGCGGCGCGAGGGTTTCTACCCGGCTCACCGCGCGGCGGCGGTCCTCGACAACAGATAGGCCATGAGGTCGGCGAACTCCTGCGGGTTGAGCAGGTCACCGAAGTTCTCCGGCATGAGGGACGAGGTGCCGGTGTGGCGCTCGAGGATGTCCCGCTTGGCCACGCTGACCTCCTTGCCGGTGGACTCGGCCAGCACCACCGTCTCGCCTTCCTCGCGCCGGAACAGGCCGCTGACAATGTCGCCGTCCTTCAGGGTCAGCAGGGTGGAGCGGAAGGCGCCATCGACGTTCCGGTTGGGGTCGAGGATGTCCTCGCACAACCGGTCGAGGCCGCGCTGTCCGATGCCGTCGAGCTGGGGGCCGACCACGGCGCCCTCCCGGTCGATCTGGTGGCAGGAGGCGCATTGTTTGGTGAACACCTGGCGCCCGGCCTCGGGCCGTCCGGGCGCGGCCAGGTAGGCGGCGCGGCGCCGGGCGATCAACTGGTTGCGGGCGTCATCCGGCGCCGGCAGGCGGGCGGTGAGTTGCTGCAGGCGGGCCTCGGCGTTGGCTGGTTTGGCGCTCTTGAGCCGGTTGACCACGCTGTTGCGCTGGAGGACGCGCGGGGACACCGCCCCGTCCTCGATGGCCGCCAGCAGGGTTTCCGCGCCCACGGCGGATCCAGCCAGGGCTTGGGCGATGGTTTCCTGGGACTTCAGCGGCAGGGCCCGCGCGGTGGTGACCACGGCCCGCTGCGCTTCCGAGCGGGCCTGGGTGGCGAGGACGAGGGCGAGTCCCTCACGGTAGGCCGGCGACCCGCGTCGCGCGGCCAGGGTGGCGGCCAGGCCAGGCACAGCGGCGCCCGGGTCGAGGTTGACCCACGCGCGGGCCAGGCCGGCGTAATCCTCGGTGGTGGCGCCGGGGTCGGCGGCGTCCCTGGGCGTGAGCAGGAGGGCGAGGAACGGGCTGACCCCGCGCACCTCGAGGCGCGCCGCGGCGTCCGCGGCGGAGGCCAGCGAGTCCCGCATCCTGCGCGGCGAGAACTCCGTGGGCCGCAACTGCGGCAGGTCCGGCTCGAAATCCCCGAACCCAATCCACGCATAGGACGGCCCGGCATCCCCGTCCACCGCCTCCACGTAGACCGGCTGGCCCACCCGCTCGGGGAACGACCAGGTGACGCGCCGCGCGGTGTCGTGGCGCGGGGCGGGGGCGGTGGCAAGGATGCGGTTGTCCTCCAGCAGGCGCAGGCGGATGAGATTTCTGCCGCCGGCCGGTTGGTCCGGGAACCCGTCGTGGCCGCAGAACCAGAAGGAGAGCGAAGCCGGCATCGGGAAGTCAGGCGAGCGGAGGACTCCGGTGAGGGATTCCCCGTGGGGCAGGCTGGAGGCGACCAGGCGCTTCTTCCCGTCGGTGCGGGTGCGGGTCTCGAGGTCCCAGGGGATGGCCGTGGGCCGGGACGCCAGGGGCAGGGGGGTCCAGGATTGGTGGCCGTCGAGCGACCCGAAGAAGCGCCAGACCAGGTTGGTGCCCCAGGCGCGGATGGCGGGGGGTCGGGGCCGGCCGCGTTGTTGCAATCCATCCTCGACGGACTTGAGCAGGGCGAACTGGCGTTCCAATTCCTGGTGGAGCCCCGGTCCGCCGCGTTCGGGGAGGGTGGCGGCGGCGACGGCGGCGAGGCGGTCCAGTTCGGATTCCGGCGCGTAGCGGGCGGCGTGCTTGAGGATGTCGGCGGTGGCGGGGGCGTCGCCCTGCAGGCGGGTGAGGTCCGGCAGTTGGCGGAGGAGGAAGGCGGCGGAGGCGGCGTTGGGCACGCCGAGGGCCACCCCGGTCAGCAGGCGGCGGTCGGCATCGTTCAGGGGCGTGTCGAGCAGGGACTGGAACGCGCCCTCGTGGCGAAGTTGGTCGCGCACGGCCTTGCGCACCACGTAGAGCAGGTGGGTGTCCGGGGAGGGGACGCGCTGGACGAGGTCGAGCAGGGGGCGCAGGTGACCGGCGCCGGGGGCCTGGGCATCCCGGGCGAGCGCCTCGGCGGCGCAGCGTTGCACGAGGGCGTTGGCGTCCTGCAGGCCGGCCACGGCGATGGCGCGGGCGGCTTCAAGCCGGGCCGGGGTGGCGGCGGGTTGGGCGAGGGATTGCTGGTGGAAGAGGTCGGTGGCCACGCGCTGGGCGTGGATGCGGACGAGGGCGTCCGGGGCGCGGGCGGCCTGTTGGAGCGTGGCGGGGTCGAGTTCGCCGAAGCGGTGCAGGAGCCAAAGGGCGTGGCTGCGGGCGGCGGGGGCGTCCTCACCGGCGGCGTAATGGCGGGACCCGCCGGGGGCGGTGGCGCGCAACTCGCGCGCGGCCTTGGCCCCGAACCGGTCGGCCAGGGTGTTCATGGCGAGCAGGCGGCGGGGGAGGTTGGGATGGGAGAGTTCGGCCACCAGTTCGCGCGCGGACGCTTTCAGGAAATCCGGCCGGGGCCAGAGCAGGGCAGGGGAATCCTTGGCGGCCACGGGTTGCCAGGGGCCAAGCCGGGGGGGAGCGTCGGCTGTCCGCGTGCGCACGATGCGCCAGAGGCGGCCGCTGGTGCGGTCGCGCCCCGGGTGGGTGAGGGGCACCTCGTAATGGCCGATGATGCGGTTGTAGAAGTCGGCCACGTAAAGGGCGCCGTCGGGACCGAGGCAGGTGTCGACCGGGCGGAACCAGGGGTCGGTGGTGCTGAGGAAGTCCGGCATGGGATGGGCCAGGCGGGTGGATCCCTCCTCGGTGACGCGGTCGCGGTAGACGCGGCTGGTCATGACGTCGCCGATGAAGAGGTTGCCCCGGAACTCGGGGGGCCACAGGTCGTCGGCGTAGACGGAGATGCCGTCGATGGCAGTGGACCCGCGGGGCTTGGCCATCATTTTCGGGGCGAACCCAAGGCCGTCGTGCGGCTTGCCGAAGCTGGGATAATAGCCGCCGGCCAGAAGCTGGTAGATGGGTTCGCTGTGGCAGTCGGAGGCAAAGAGACTGCCTTCGGGATCGAAGGCCAGGCCATACGGATTTACCTGGCCGTGCGTGTGATGCTCGATGCGCGACCCGTCGAGGCGCAGGCGGTAGGTGTTGCCGGAATTGAGATCAACCTGGTGGCCGTCGCGGCCCTTGACGTGGGAATCGTTGTTGAACCCGTGCGTCGCGTAGAGCCAGCCGTCGAAGCCGCGCCGGAAGCTGGCCTGGTTGCCGTGCGTGTCGCGCGTGTGATCAAACGGGCCGTAGAGCACCTCGCGGTGGTCGGCCTTGCCGTCCCCGTCCCGGTCCTCGAACAGCCACACATGGGGGATGGACCAGACGATGGCCTTCCACGTGGGCTTCCTGGCGCCGGGCGAGGTGCTGAAGAAGGGGTAGACCCCGATCGGAATGTTGAGGCCGCCGGCAAACTCCGTGACCTTACGGGCCCGTCCGTCGGGTCCGAAATCCTCGAAGACCATGAGCCGATCGCGGCCGGGCCGGTTGGTGGGGGCGGCGAAGGGGTATTCAATCGAGGTGGTGACCCAGAGGCGGCCGAGGGCGTCGAAGGCGAGGTTGAAGGGCTTGTTGAGGTCGGGCTCGGCGGCGACCAACTGGATCTCGAACCCGGGCGGGAGTTGGAAGGCCTTCTGCTGTTCGGCGGGAGCTTGCCAGGGGGTGGGGCGCACGCCCTCGGCGAAGGGGTCGGAGGCGGCCGGCGCGGTGACGGTGGCGAGGGCGAGGACGGCCCAGACCGGCAGCAGGCGGGGAAGGCAGGGGCGCATGGTGGGGAAGTATATGCCGGAAGCGGGGGTGGAGGGAAGAGGCTGTAGCAACCCGCGTGAGCGGGTTGATGGGGGGCACAGCGGACTGACGTCCGCTGCTACGGTAGCAACCCGCGTGAGCGGGTTGATGAGGG
>JBJOEZ010000026.1:0-60293 GCA_046048995.1 Verrucomicrobiota bacterium
GTTCATGGGCGTGCGCAGCTCGTGGCTCATGTTGGCCAGGAAGGCGCTCTTGGTGCGGTTGGCCGACTCGGCCTCCTCGCGGGCCTGCTGGGCCTGGGCGACGGCCTGCTCGAGCTGCGCGGTGCGCTGTTGCACGGTGGCCTCCAGGTTCTGGTTCAGCTCGGCCAACTCGCGTTCCCGGGCCTGGATGCGCCGGGCCATGGCGCCAAAGTCCCGCGCGAGGTCGCCCAACTCATCGGGCCGCCGGGTTAGTCCGGCCAGTTGTTGCTCCTCAAACCGGCCCTGCTGGAGAGCCGCCGAGGCGCCGCGCAGCTCGCCCACCGGCCGGGACAGGCGCCGGGCGGCGATGGTGACGAGGACGAGGGCCAGCACCACGCCGCCCCCGGCCACGCCCAGCGTCTGCTGTGTCATGCGCATGACCGGGGCGAGCACGATCTCCTCCGGGACGTTGAGGACCAGCTTCCAGCCGGTCACGGGCGCGGTGGCCCAGTAGGCGCGCAGGCGGCGGCCATCGAGGGTGAACTCCGCCGCGCCCTGCGCGGCCCGGCGGATGTCGCTCCCGGCCGGGAGGGTGTGGGCTTCCACGCCCGGGAAGCCCTTGTGGAGCATCTTGTCCGGGTCGGGGTGCGCAATGATGCGCCCGCCGCGGCTGACCAGGTAGGTGAACTGCCGGTCGAGCTGATCCATGGCCTCGTCCTGGTTCAGGCGCAGGCGGATTTGCCGGACCATCTGCTCGACCTGATCCAGGGCCAGATCGGCCCCCGCGGTCCCGATGAACCTCCCATCGACGAGGATGGGCATGTTCAGGCTCACCATGGTGATGTCCGAGCCACCCTCGTCGAAGTAGGGCTCGGTCACGTTGAATTGCCCGGAGGCCTTGGGCGCGTTGTACCACTCCTGTTTCGCGTCGTGATAGTCGTACTGGACCACGGCGAGCTTGGGCCAGCTCTTGCGGTCGATCCAGGGCATGGAGTTGGTCTCGTCCCAGCGCTTGGCCTCGTAGGCGAGGTAGACGCCGTAGACATCCTGGGTGGGCTGGCTGGCGAGGAGTTGGGAGAGGAAGGGCTGCCAGTCGCCGGTGGGCTGGGTGCCGAGGGCCTGCTGGCGCACGGCAATGGCCTTGGGCAGCATGCCCATCCGCCTGACGAGGTCGTCGAGGCGCCGGGCGGAATTCTGCACCTCCGCCGTGGCCCGGGCATTGGCCTGCTCGAACAGGGCCGTCCGCCGCAGGCGGTAGTTCACATAGATGGTCAGGCCCAGGGCCACCATGGCCGCCGCGCCCACGTAGAGCTGGAGCTGGCGCGCGAGGCCGCGGCGAAAGAAGGCGGAGAGCAGGCCCACCAGGGTCCGCTCCGGGGCGGCCGGTGGGCGAAGGGTCGGTTCAGGCATGGCGATGGAGGAATGGGCCCGTTCCTGCGGCAGGCGGCTCAGCCCAGTTCAAACGTGGTGATCCCGTAGATCCACTCATGGGTCAAGCAGGGGAACGGCCCCGTGTACATCCGGGCCGTGGCGAACACTTCGGTCAGGCCATGCTGCCCGACCAGCGCCAGGGCCGCCACGTTGGTCTCCGGCGCATCCAACACATAAGGATCCCCGGCCGGGATGCGCCCCAGCAATCCCAGGAAAACCGCCTCCGCAGCTTCAGGATCCCGCGCAAAGAGGGGCCCGATTTTCCAGCCCCGAAAGCATTGGCGGATGACGCCGTAGGCCCGGACGGCCCCCGACCCGGCCCCACCCGGCACCGCCAGCGCATGACTGTCCGGCTGCCCGACCCAGGCCCGCAGGAAGGCCGTGCGCGCCGCCGGGAAACAGGCCCGGTCCAGCGCCTCCAACTCCTCCCACGGGACCGTGGCGGCGGGCACGACGGACATGGCCGGTACCGGCACCGTCGCCGGCCGTGTGCCCTCGTAGCGCGCATTGCGATGCGCGTAGACACGCCCGATCCGCTGGTAGAGCTCCACGTTGGCCAGCACGCCGTCCCCGCCCTGCGTGCAGCCCGCCAGCCGCGTCCGCGCCGCCTCGTGGATGGCCAGGCCGTAGCCACGCCCCCGGAACCCCTCCGCCACGAGGTAACAGCCCAGAAAGGCAAACCGATTGTCATAACGCACCCCGCTCACCGTCGCGATTGGATGCCCGTCCAGTTCCCCCACCAGGAACCCCGCCGGGTCCGCCACCGGAAACGTCTGCGCGTCGTGCCGCCCCGGGTTCCAGCCCGCCTCCCGCATCCACGGAATGGTCACGGCCGCCAGGCCAGCCGCGTCGAGGGAACGGATGACATAGCGGCCCTCGCTCAGGTGGCGGGCGGCGTCGGAGGAGGGGGAAAGAAACTTCAAGAAGTGAGCGATTGAGTGAGTTAGCGAATTAGCGAGTGGGCGAGTTAGCGAACCGGTTGGCGAGGGAGCAGGTGAGGTGATGGAGGGCGAGGGTGGCGAGGACGCTGATGAGGGCGGTGGTGCCGAGGAGGCCACCGTGGCCGATGAGGGGGCGTTGCAGGTGCAGGAGGGCCGCGCCGTAGAGGGTGGCCGCGAGGGCGACCCAGGAGAGGCTGCCGAGACGGGTGGCGGCGGTCATGCCCACAAAGCTGCCCCCGAACCAGGCGCTGGACAGGGGTCCTTCGCCGGGGGCTTGGAGCAGGGACAGGGTTCCCGTGAACAGCAGGGCAGGCGCCGCGGAGGCCAGCACCGGGTTCCAGCCCGGCCGCACGGCGAGGAGGCGCGTGACCAGCGCCGCCAGCACGGCGGTCGGGATGAGGAAACCCTTGGTCCAGCCCATGACTTGGAACCCGAGCAGGGGCGGGCTGTATCCGCTCACGAAATCAAAGAGCATCAGGGTCAGGGTATTCCCGATCAGGCAGGCAAACCCCATCTTGCCCCCAAGGCCTGCCCAGAGTTGGGTGATGACGGACCAGACCACGCCGCTCATGAACCCGGCCAGCAGGATCCACGCCCCGCCATCCAGCACCTCGGTCGATCCGGTGCCCGCGAAGGCCCCGACGTAGGCGGCCCCGGCCCACTCGAGGGGGCGCCCCACGCGCGGGTGGGCGAGCAGGCCGGCCAGGACGCCGGCGACGGAACCGGCCACGGCCGGCATCACGTCCAAGGTGTGCAGGGCCACATGTCCAGCCACCGCCCCGAGGATGGCAAAGAGGACCACGGCAGGGCGGATGCCCTGCACGGAACCGGGCTGCCGGTTGACGAGGAGCAGGCCGAGGCCGGCCAGGAGGGCCAGCAGGATGTCCGGGAGTGGATGGAAATGCGGCGCGAAGAAGGCCTCCTGGTAGAAAAGACCCAGGGAAAGGCTCAGGAATCCGGCTGCCGGCCAGGCGGGGTTCATCGATCGCACGGGCCCGGAGTGTAGGCGCCGGGTGGAAAGAGGGGAAGCGCGGGGGGGGCGTTGGGCCATGCCGCCGCCCCGCCGAGGGCGGCCCCGGCGGTCCATCACGAGCGCCCTCATGCCCAGCCCGGAAGCGAACTGGCCCGGGCCCGCGCGGCCCCGCGCTGCTTCAGGAACTGCTTCGGCGTGACGCCCATCCGCCTGCGAAAGTGCTGGGTGAAGGCGCTCTGGTCGCAGAACCCATGGGCCTGGGCGATGCCGGCGATGTCGCCGCCGGAGGCGAGCAGGGCCTCGGCCGCCATCTGCACGCGCACGCGGAGCACCAGTTCATAGGGGGACACACCCAGGGCTGCGTTGATCTTGCGGTTCAGGGAGCGTTCCGAGACCCCGGCCGCCTCCGCGAGTTCCCGGGTGGTGACGATGCGCGCGACCTGCTCGCGCACGAACTGCACCGCGCGCGTCACCTCGGCCGCCGGTCGCAGGCTGTCGCGGCCCAGATCGCGGCGCGTCACCCCAATGAGTCCAACCACCTCGCCGTCCTTTCCATGCAGGGGAATCTTCGTGGTCACGCACCACTCCGGCCTGCCTTGCTCGTCCAGCCAGAGCTCCAGGCGATTCACCAGGGGACGGCCCGTGCGGAACACCTCGGCATCATCGGCCACGTAGGCGTCCGCCAGGGCGCGCGGGAACACGTCGTGGTCCCGCCGCTCGATGAAGTCCGTCTCGCGGGCCAGGCCCAGGCGGGCGAGAATCGTGGCGCTGGCCGCAATCATGCGGCTCTCCCGGTTTTTAATAAAACAATAGGTCTCGGGCAGATGCTCAAACACCGCCAGCAACTCTGCGGGATTGCGGAGTTGCGCAAGAAAGGCCGCGCGAATCGAGGAGGTTGCCATGGCCGGATCCCAACAAAATTTGGCCGCATCAGGCAAGATGGCGCTCCCGCCTGGTGTTAATAAAATGGCCAGGCCATGACGCTGCGCCTGATCCTGTGGTCCATCACCGCCGCCCTCGCGCCCGGCATGGTTTTTCCTGTTTTTACGGGCATGATGGTCCTCCAGCTCCTCCGGGTGAACACGATGGTCCCGGAAACGAAGGGCGTTCCGCTGGAGGAAATGCAGCGGAAACTCGACATTACGCCATGACTGGAATCCCGTGCGCGAAAGACGTCGCCGTCGTCCGCGGTGCCCGGCCGCCCACCCGGCGCTGAAGCCGTTGTCCCGACCCATGAATCCATGAACATCCGAATCGCAACCACCCTGCTGGGCGCCCTGCTGGCGGCAGCATCCCCCGCGGCCGACGACCTGGTCATCGCCGACTTTGAAGGGGACACCTACGCGCCCTGGACGGTGACGGGCGAGGCGTTTGGGCCGGGGCCGGCCAAGGGAAGCCTGCCGGGGCAGATGGCGGTGGGCGGCTTCAAGGGGGCGCGCCTGGTGAACTCCTTCTTCCAGGGTGACGACTCCACGGGGACGCTCACGTCACCCCCCTTTCGCATCGAGCGGCGCTACCTTGCCTTCCACATCGGTGGCGGGAAGAGCGACCGGCTTGCCCTGCAATTGCTCGTCAACGGCAGGGTGGTCCGCAGCGCCAGCGGGACCAACGACCGCCCCGGCGGGAGCGAGGCGCTGGCCCAGGAGTCGTGGGAGGTCGCGGATTTGGCCGGGCAGACGGCCACCCTGCGCATCCTCGACGACGCGAAGGGCGGCTGGGGGCATCTCAACGTGGACCACATCGTGCAGACGGACACGAAGCCGCGGGGTTTGGTGCGGGACGCGGAGCGGCCGTTCAGCGCCACCTCGCGTTACCTGCACCTTCCCATCCGGAACGGCGCCCCGAAGCGCGTGGTGACCCTGCGGGTGGACGGCCAGCCAGTGGTGCGCAACGACATTGAGCTGGCCGACGGGGCCCCGGATTGGTGGGCGCCGATGGACGTGGGCGCATGGCGCGGCCGCGCGCTGACCCTGCGGGTGGACAGGCTGCCGGAGGACTCGGCGGCGCTGCGCAACGTCGAGCAGGGTGACAGCCTGAAGGACGCGGAGAACCTCTATCGCGAGCCGCTGCGCGGCCAGTTTCACTTCTCGCCCAGGCGGGGTTGGAACAACGACCCGAACGGCTGCGTGTTCTACAACGGCGAGTATCACCTCTTTTTCCAGCACAACCCCTACGGCTGGTCCTGGGGCAACATGCACTGGGGCCATGCCGTCAGCAGGGACCTCGTCCACTGGGAGGAACTGGGGGACAAGCTGCTGCCGGACGACATGGGGCCGATGTTCAGCGGCAGCGCGGTGGTGGACTGGAAGAACACCAGCGGCCTCGGCCGGGACGGCCAGCCGCCGCTCGTCCTCTTCTACACCGCCGCCGGCAATCCCACCGTGCAGGGCATGGCCTACAGCACGGATGGCCGGACCTTCACGAAATACGCCGGCAACCCCATCCTCAAGCAGATCACCGGCGGGAACCGGGACCCCAAGGTGATCTGGCACGAGCCGACGCAGCAGTGGGTGATGACCCTCTACGTGGAGTGGCAGAAAAGGCACACCATCCACTTCTTCACCTCCCCGAACCTGCGCGAGTGGACGCTGGCCAGCATCGCGAGGGGCGACGCGCCCGGCGCTGGCTTCCTCTATGAGTGCCCGGATTTCTTTGAGCTGGCGGTGGACGGCGAGGCGTCGCGCCGCAAATGGGTGCTGCTTGGCGCCAACAGCGACTACGCCCTCGGGTCGTTTGACGGACAACGCTTCCAACCGGACGCGACCCGCCTGCCCGGGCATCGCGGCAAGGGCTTTTACGCGGCGCAGTCCTTCAGCGACGTGCCGGACGGGCGGCGCATCCTCATCGGCTGGTGGCGCACGGACACGAAGGGCATGCCGTTCAACCAAAGCATGAGCCTCCCGCTGGAGCTCCGCCTCACGCAGACCGACGACGGCCCGCGCCTGGCTTTTTCCCCCGTCAAGGAGCTCGAAACCCTGCGCGCCAGGACCCATCGGCCCGGCGCCCTCCGGCTCGCGCCGGGGGACCGGAACCCGCTCGAGGCCATCCGCGCCGAACTGGTGGAGGTGCGGGTGGAGTTTGAGCCCGGGCAGGCCAGGCAGGTGGCCTGCAGCGTCCGGGGCATTCCCGTGGAGTATGATGTCGCGAAACAGGAACTCAGCGTCGCCGGGCACCGCGCCCCCGCGCCCCTGCGCGAGGGCAGACAGCGCCTCATCGTCTACTGCGACCGCACGGGGGTCGAGGTCTTCGCCAGCGACGGGCTCTGCTACGTGCCGATGCCCGTGCACACCAAACCGGACAACACGCGCCTCCTCCTCGAGGCCCGCGGCGGCACCGCGAAGGTCACCCGCCTCGAGGTCCACGAATTGCAGTCGGCCTGGAAAACGCCGGCCGGACGCTAGCCCGCTGCCCGCATGAACACCCCCCATACCCGACGCCGCTTCCTGCGCCAGGCCGGCGTGGTGCTGGCGCTGCCCCTGCTGGAGTCGCTGCTCCCCCGCGCGCTGGCCAGGGAGGCGGCGCGCAAGCCCGTGCGGCGGTTCGTGTGCCTGTCCAACAACTACGGCGTGTATCCGCAGGCGTTTTTCCCGGCCACGGGAGGGCGCGACTACGAGATGCCGCCGACGCTCCGGGCGCTGGCGCCGCATCGCGCGGACTTCACGGTGTTCTCCAACCTCGACCACGGCCTGCAGGGCGGCCATGCCTGCGTGCCGTCCTTGCTCAGCGGGGTGATGCCGGTGGTGGCTCCGAACTATCCGGAGATGAACATGAGCCTCGACCAGAGGCTTGCGGAGCACGTGGGCGCGGCGACGCGGTTCCCCTCCATGACGCTGCAGGTGAACGAGGCCAACCTGATCAGCTTCACGCGGACGGGGGTGCAGGTGCCGGCGCTGGACCTGCGCCGGATGTACCGGGCCCTGTTCATCCGCGAGGACGCGCGGGAACGCGCGGCCGTCCGCGAACGCATGGCCCGGCACCGGAGCATCCTGGACGTGGTGCTGGACGAGGCCAAGACGGTCGAGCGTTCGCTGGGCAGCGCGGACAAGGCCAAACTGGCCGAGTACCTGGAGGCGGTGCGGGGGCTCGAGCGGCGCATCGGGCAGGATGAGCCTTGGATCGACCGTCCCAAGCCGGTGACCGCCCGGGCGGAGCCCCCGCAGGGCAAGGGCACCGAGCAGGACCTGCGCGCGATGGTCGAGCTCATCGCGCTGGCGATCCAGACGGATTCCTCCCGGGTCTTCACCCTCACGAGCGGCTTCGCCAACGGCGACTTCGGGCTGAGCGGCGGCTACCACGGGTTCTCCCATCATGGCGAGCGGGAGAAGGAGGTCGCGGCCCTGAAGGCCATTGAGGGCCACCAGGTGGCGATGATGGCGCATCTCATCGCGCTGCTGAAGGCCCAGCCCGACCCGCTGAATGGCGGCACCCTGTTCGACCACACCACCCTTCTCTACGGGTGCGGCATGGCCACCGGCCAGCACACGACGAAAAACCTGCCCATCCTGCTCGCGGGCGGCGGATTCAGGCTGGGCGAGCACCGGGTCCTGCCGGAGGGCAGGACGGAGCGGCTGCCGGCCGCCAACCTGCTGCTGAGCGTGCTGCGGCACTTCGGCGTGGAGGCGGAGCGGTTCGGGACCAGCACGGGCACCCTGTCCGGCCTGGAGGCCAGGTCATGACGCCGGGGGAGGCCTGGGGCCGGGTGCGGCCGGGATTCCCGGCCAGGATCGCACCGGCCATCCGTGCCCTGACCGTTTTTTTCTGCCTGTCCGCCGCCGCCGCGGACGACCCGGGCCCGTTTCTCCGGGACTACTGCCATGAGTGTCATGGGCCCGCAAAACAGAAGGCCGGGCTGCGCCTCGACACCCAGCCCTTCGACCTGGCCACGCCCGACCGCCTCAAGCTCTGGCAGAAGGTCCTCGACCAGCTCCGGCAAAACGAAATGCCCCCGCCAAGCCAGCCGCAGCCGGACCCCATGCGGAAGGAGGCGGTCGTCGCCCTGCTTTCCCGGGAACTGGCCAGGCAGTATGCCAGCCCTCCCGCGGCGCCGTCGCAGCCGGTCCTACGCCGGCTCAACCGGATTGAGTTGCGCAACACCCTGCGGGATCTCCTTTACCTGGAGCAGCCGCTTTTCCGGAATCCCGGCATTCCGAAGCCGGAGGACCAGCAGGGGGACGGCAGCGTCTCGCGGCACAGTGACGACCCGATTCGCGAGTTCCCGGCGGAGGAACTGGAGCACGGGTTCGACAACATCGGGAGCCGCCTCGTGATGTCGGACTTCCTCCTCAAGCTGCTCATTGGCGCGGCGGAGGACTGCCTCCGCATGGCGACCGTGCCGGGCGCGCGGCCCGCGGTCGAAACCCGCCGTTTCGCCGGCCACATCCGGACGGAGGGCCCGGGCGGCCTGGAGGAACTGGCGCGGCGATTCAACCCGGACCATGACCTGTTGCTGGAGCGCTACCGGGAGCCCGGGGCGGCCACGAGCATCGGGCGCATCGCACCGAGCCGCCTCGCCCGGACCGGCGTGGGGGTCTCCGGCCGCTATCGCATCACGATCCGGGCCTCGGCGCATCACCAGCGGCACCCGTGGGGGGAACTGATCCGCAGCCGCCAGGAGGAACCGATGCTCCTTGGGTTGCATCTGATTGATTCGCGCCGGGGCGCCTACAACGAGGCCAATCCCAACACCGAACAACTCGCGCAATGGGCGCTGCCGGACGACGGCGAGGCGCACGACTACACCCTGGAGACGTGGATCGATGCGACCTGGCTGCCCTGGCTCGGCTGGGAAAACGCGCCCTTCGAGCGCAGTCTCAGCGTCGAGAAACTGGTCGCAAAATACCTTCCGGACCGCTTCCGGCCACCCCCCCCGGGCAACGCCCCTGAACAGGAGAAGGCCGGGTATCGGCACGAGATGGCGCAGGCGGTTTTCGCGGGCGGTTACGCCGGCCCGCACATCCGCATCCACAGCCTGGTCCTGGAACCGCTGCTCGACGAGTGGCCGCCGCGCAGCCAGGCCTTCCTCTACGGCAGGACCGGGCAGGAGCCCCTGGCGGGGTTGATTGAGGGCTTCGCCCGCCGTGCCTGGCGGCGGCCGGTGACGGCGGCGGAAACGGCGCGCTACGTGACGCTGGCCGGGGAGCGCCGGCAGGCTGGCGCCTCGCGCGAGGAATCCCTGCGCGCCGCCTACACCGCCATGCTGGCGTCGCCCCATTTCTATTACCTCCGCGACGCGGAAGGCGCCCGGCCGTTCGGCATCGCGTGGCGCCTCAGCTACTTCCTGTGGTCATCCATGCCCGATGAGGAACTGCTCTCACTCGCCGCTGACGGAAGGCTGTCCGACCCCGCCGTCCGCCGGGCCCAGGTCGAGCGGATGCTCAACCACCGCAACGCCGCCTCCTTCGTCCGGCGCTTCACGGAGCGCTGGCTGCGGCTCGACAAGCTCGGCTCCATGCCGCCGCCGGGCGGGTTCTATTTTCACCGCCAGATGGAGGGACAGATGCTCCGGCAAAGCGACGCCTACTTTGCCGACCTGCTCCGGCGCAACGGCCCCGTCCGCGACATCATTGACTCGGACTACACCTTTCTTAACGAGCGCACCGCCCAGTGGATTTACCGGCGCGACGACGTCTGGGGCGACGCCTTCCGCCGGGTTCCCGCCCTGGCCCCGCACGGCGGCGGCATGCTGACCATGCCGGCGATGATGACGGCCACGGCCAACGGCGTGGACACCTCGCCCATCGTGCGCGGCGTCTGGATGCTGGAGAGCGTGCTGGGCACGCCGCCGAACCCGCCCCCGCCCAACATCCAGCCGCTCTCCCCCGACCTGCGCGGGGCCCGCACCATCCGCGAGCAACTCGAGGCCCACCGGGCGCAGGAATCCTGCCGCGCGTGCCATGACAAAATCGACCCCCTCGGGTTCGCCTTTGAGAACTTCGACGAACTCGGCCTCTGGCGCACGCACTACAAGGACGGGGGCAAGGCACTGAGGATCGACCCCTCGTCCACGCTCCCGGACGGCCGCCGGATCCGGGACATCGCCGACATGAAGCGCCTGCTGCTGGAGAAGGAGGAGCCAGTGGCCCGCAACCTCGTGGAAAAGATGCTCACCTACGCCAGCGGCCGCGTCCTGGCCGCGCACGACCGCGGCGAGGTGGACCGCATCCTGGCCAACCTCAAAATGGATGGTTACCGCCTCCGGGACCTGGTCCATCAGGTCGCCGAAAGCCCCCTCGTCCTGCCGCCCACCCCTTGAGGAGCCTGTCCGCGCTCCTCCCGGGCCTGTCCGGCCGCCGGGGCCGTGATCAGGGTTGAAAAGCGGGGCGGACCCGGCCTCAATCGCCCCGCACCAATCCATTTGCCCGGCCATGCCCCAACCCGCCACCCGCCTCGCGCAGTTCTCCGAGTCCGTCATCCGCGGCATGACGCGCCTGGCCAACCGCCACGGGGCCATCAACCTGGCCCAGGGCTTTCCCGACTTTGATCCCCCCGAACCCCTGCTGGCCGCCCTCGAACGGGCGGCCCGGCAGCCGGTTCACCAATATGCCATCACCTGGGGCGCACCCCGCTTCCGCGAGGCGCTCGCCCGCAAGATCACCCGGCACAGCGGGGTGGCGGTGGATCCCGACCAGCACCTCGTCGTCACCTGCGGGAGCACCGAGGCCATGATGGTGTCCATGATGACCGCCTGCAACCCGGGCGACCAAGTCATCGTGTTCTCGCCCTTCTACGAGAACTACGCCGCCGACGCGATCCTGTCCGGCGCCCAGCCCATCTATGTCCCGCTGCGGGCGCCGGATTTCCGGTATGACCCGGCCGAACTGGCCCGGGCCTTTGCCCGGAAGCCGAAGGCCATCATTGTCTGCAACCCCTCCAACCCGACCGGCAAGGTGTTCACCCGGGAGGAGTTGCTGGAAATCCTGCGCCTGGCGGAGCAGCACGATGCCTATGTGATCACGGACGAGCCCTATGAACACATCGTGTTTGCCCCGCACGAGCACGTGTATGCGGCGGCGTTGCCGGGCGCGGCCGAGCGTGTCATCACCTGCAACTCGCTCTCCAAGACGTATTCGATCACCGGCTGGCGCCTGGGCTACGTGCAGGCGGCGCCGTCGGTGATTGCCCAGGCCCGCAAGGTGCACGACTTCCTGACCGTGGGCGCGGCCGCGCCCCTGCAGGAGGCGGCCGTGGCGGGACTGGAACTGCCGGACAGCTACTACGCCGAGCTGCGCGAACTCTACACGCGCAAGCGGGAGCTGTTCCTCGGTGGCCTGCGTCAGGTCGGCCTGCCCTTCACCGAGCCGCAGGGCGCCTACTACGTGATGGTGGACATCTCATCGCTGGGGTTTGCCACGGACGGGGAGGCGGCGGAGTGGTTTGTGCGCGAGGTGGGGGTGGCGGGGGTGCCGGGCTCGAGCTTCTTCCGCGAGCCGGAGCATCGCTTCCTGCGGTTCCACTTCGCCAAGAAGGAGGAAACCCTGCGCGCCGCCGGCCAACGCCTGGTGGAACGCGCCCGCCGGAGGTAGGCGGGCCGTGGCCGCGGAGGGCAGTCTGCTGAAGCCCTCCGGTCCGCCTCCTGCCGTCGACGGCCACGATGGTGGCAACCCGCGTGAGCGGGTTGGGCGATTGGTTGCCGCGGACTGACGTCCGCTGCTACACGTACTGGCGCTTGAGCAGGTCGGCCACGTTGGCGTCGAGCTGTTCGCGGCGGCGGACGCGGTCGAAGCGGGCGAGGAGATCCTCGGGGCGGACGCGGGCGCGCTCGGGGCCCTGGAGGTCATGCAGGATTTCGCCCCGGTGCATCATGATGATGCGGTCGCCGAGGTGGACGGCCTGCTGCATGGAGTGGGTGACCATGAGGGTGGTCAGCTGGTCGCGCTGGATGATCTCGTGGGTGAGGCGGATGACCTGGTCGGCGCTCTTGGGGTCGAGGGCGGCGGTGTGCTCGTCGAGGAGGAGGAGCTCGGGCTTGAGCCAGGAGGCCATGAGGAGCGTGAGGGCCTGGCGCTGGCCGCCGGAGAGGCTGCCGATGGCGTTGTCGAGGCGGTCCTCGAGCCCCATGTTGAGCGTGCGGATGCGGTCGCGGAGGTCGCGGCGGAGGGCGGGGGGGAGGGCCCAGCCGAGGCCGCGCGGCTGGCCGCGCTTGGCGGCCATGGCGAGGTTCTCGGCGATGGTCATGTTGGGGGCGGTGCCGCTGAAGGGATTCTGGAAGACGCGCCCGATCAGCCGGGCCCGGCGATGCTCGGTCCAGCGGGTGATGTCGTGCCCGGCGAGGGTGAGGCGGCCTTCATCGACGAGGAAGGTGCCGGCGACGGCGTTGAGCAGGGTGGATTTCCCGGAGCCGTTGGTCCCGATGATGATGAGGAACGACCCGCGCGGGAGGGTGAGCGAGACCCCGCGGAGGGCGCGCACCTCGTTGGGCGTGCCCGGGTGGAAGGTCTTGCGGAGGCTGGCCAGTTCGAGCATGGCGGGGTGGAGGTTCAGGCCGAGGCGGGCTGGCCGGCGGTTGGCTTGGCCTTCAGGTGCCGGAGGAGGGCCGGGGCGATGAGGGCGACGAAGACGAAGACGGCGGTGATGAGCTTGAGGTCGTTGGGATTGAGGCCCCAGCGGAGGGCGATGGCGACGAGCAGGCGGAAGAGGACGGAGCCCATGACGGCGCCGGTGATGAGGAGGCCGATGCGGGAGGTGCCGACGAGGGCCTCGCCGATGATCACGCTGGCCAGGCCCCAGACGACCATGCCGATGCCCATCTGGACGTCGGCGAACCCCTGGTACTGGGCGAGGAGCGCGCCGGCCAGGGCGATGAGGCCGTTGGAGAGGGCCAGGCCGAGGATGAGGATGGCATCCACGCTGACGCCGAGCGCGCGGATCATCTGGGGATTGTCGCCGGTGGCCCGCATGGCGGTGCCGAGGTTGGTGCGGAAGAAGAGGTAGAGCGCGAGCCCGGTGAGGGCGACCACGGCCAGCACGCCGAGCAGCATGGCGGCGTCGCGGGTCGCCACGCTCCAGCCGCCCACGGACAGGTCCGCCCCGCCCGTGCCGAACACCCGGTTCCCGAGCGTCTCGGCCTGGGAAGCGAGCGTGGCCTCGTTCATGAGCGGGACGTTGCTCTTGCCCATGACGTGGAGGTTGATGGAGTAGAGCGCGGTCATGACGAGGATGCCGCTGAGGAGGCCGTTGATCTTGAACTTGGTGTGGAGGATGCCGGTGACGGCGCCGGCGGTGAGTCCCGCGGCGGCCCCGGCGAGGGTGGCGGCGGTGGGGGACCAATGGTGGACGAGGAGCGTGGCGGTGACGGACGCGCCGAGCGTGACGGAACCGTCCGCGGTGATGTCGGGGAAGTTGAAGATGCGGAAGCTGAGGTAGACCCCGAGCGCGAGCAGCGCGAGGATCAGCCCGATGGTGGTGGCGCCGATCAGCAGTGTCATGGCAGGAGCGGTTGGGTCAGGGAGTGGAGGGGTTCAGGGGGGCGACCCAGCAGGCGCCGCGCATCAGGTCCGTCTGGCCGACGCCCTCGAAGGGACGTTCGTCGGCCAGGAGATGGAGGACGGACAGGGCGGAATCGGTGCCGAGCAACTGGGCGACGGACTCGGCCAGTTCCAGGCGGCCCTTGGGCAGGGGGCGGTAGGGAAAGACGGCGGCATGGAAATGGCCGAGGGCGTCCGTGCCGGGCCCGATGGGGCGCAGGCCGGCGGCGGCGGCCGGGGCGGGCTGGCGCTCGGCCACGCCCGTGATGAGGACCAGGTTGCGATCGTCCGTGCGCTCGGTGGTGAAGCTGAGCCAATCGCGCACGGCGGGGAAATCGAGCGGGGAGGATCCGGCTGCCTGCTCGGGGGACCGCTGCAGGGTGGCACCGATGACGCTGGCGCTTTCGGCGAGGATGGCAAAGGCCGCGGCGGGCGCCGCCAGGTCGGCCAGCCCGGCTTCCACGAGTTGGCCCAGGCCCAGCACGCCCCGCGCGCTGCGGCCCGCCTCGAAGCGGAGCAGGCGCGCAAACCGGCCGCGGGCCGCGAACCCGTAGAGCAACTGCAGTTCCGGCACGAGCTGTTCCTCGACCACCTGGTAATCCGGCACGCTGCTGCCGTCCGTTGGCAGCGTGACCGCCGCGCCGGCCACGGCGAGGGATTCCCCGAAGCGCCCGGCCGCCTCGGCGGCGCCGTTCCCGAAGGCGCCCAGGCCGAGGGCGAGGACGTCCGGCGCGCAGCGCACGGCGCGCGCCTGGCCGGGCTGGAGGCCGCCGGCGGCGAAGGCGGCGGGTTGCCCGAGCCATTGGCCCTCAAAGCGGCCGTCCCGGGCCAGCTCATGGGCCTCGAAGGCGACCCCCTCGCGCTCGAAGGCCCGCGGGGCGGCGGCGGCGGCAGCCTCGCCGGGGGGGGTGGCGGGGGTGATGGCCTCCTCGAGGGCGGCGGCGACGAGGAGGGTGGCGATGCCGGAAAGCTGGAGGACGGAGAGGACGGCCTCGGTGGGGCGCAGGACGCGGAGGAGTCCCCGGGCGGCCTTGAGCTGCTTGTAGTACTTGAGGAGAACGCGGATGCCGGCGGAGCTGACGTAGTGGACCTGGGCGAAGTCGAGGTCGAGCTGGTGGTGACCGGCGCGGATGGCGGTCTCGATGGCCTGGCCGACGCGCTCGGCCCAGTTGGCATCGAGGCGGCCGGCGAGCTGGAGCTCGTGGCGGCCCTCGCGGGGGATGACTTGGATTTCCATGGCCGGTTCGGGATGCGGGCGCGGGAGATGGCTTACTGGACGATGTCGCCGAGCTGGAGGAGGTCGGGCGGGAGGGTGATCCCGCTGGCGGCGGCGGCGGCGGGGTTGAAGGTGTAGCGGATCTTTTCGACCTTGAGGAAGGGGATGCGGGCGGGGGACTCGCCGCGGAGGAGGCGGGCGGCGATCTCGCCGGAGGCGATGCCGCCGTCATGGAAATCGCGGGAAAGGGTCATGAAGGCGCCGGACTTGGCCTGGCCGGTGGCAAAGCCGAAGAGCGGGAGCCGGGCGCGGCGGGCGGCCTGGGCGATGCTGGCGAAGCTGGCCCCGGTGAGGTTGTCGGAGATCTGGCAGACGGCGTCGATGCGGCGGCTGCAGAGGGCCATGGCGGCGTCGGCGATCTCGCCGCTGTTGCTGACCCCCACGGTTTCCACCTCGATCCCGGCCGCCCGGGCGGCGCGGAGCAGGTCGTCCTTGTAGTAGACCGAGTTGACCTCGGCGGGGACGAAGAGCGTGCCGATGCGGCGGACGCGGGGAAGGCAGCGGCGGAGCGCGGCGATGCCCTCGTCGTGGGGGGCGGGAATGTAGGCGCCGGTGACGTTCGGCAGGTGCTCCTCGGGGGAGCGGCCCGCGCCGGAGAGCATGGGATTGGCGACGAGCGAGAAGACCACATTGCGGCGGGCGGCGCGCTGGACGGCGGCCTGGAGGGCGGGCGTCGTGGAGACAATGAGCAGCTCGGAACCGTCCGACGCGGTCGCATCCATCATGGTGTTGAGCGTGGCCATGTCGCCCTGGGCGTTGCGCACGCGCAGCTCGATGTCGCGTCCCTCCTTGAGTCCGGCCTTGGCCAGCCCCGCGCGGATGCCCTCGCGGTTGAGCTCCACGTTGGGCGTCTCGAGGTATTCGACGAGGTTGACCTTGGCGAGGCGGCCGAGGGGACGGTCCGGGGCCGGGGCGGGGGCGGGGGCGGGTGGAGCGTTGGTCTTGGCGGGCGTGGCCTGGGCGAGGAGGGCGGGCGGGAACTGGATGCCGTAGGTGGCGGCCTTGACGGGATCGAACCAGACGGTTTTCTCGGTGACGTTCTCGATGGGGATGCGGGCGGGGGACTCGCCGAGCAGGACGCGGGCGAGGGGCTGGGCGGCGACGTAGCCGGGGCGGTAGTAGCCGAGGCCGACGCAGGCGACCGCGCCGCGCCGGGCCTCGTCCGGGTCATCGACGAAGAGCGGCAGGCGGGCGTCCTGGGCCGCCTTGAGCACGGCCTCGAACCCCTGGGCGACGGTGTTGTCGCCCTCGACGTAGATCGCATCGACGCCGCGGGCGGCGAGGGACTGGGCGGCCTGGAGGAGATCGGCGGAGGAGGACACGGTGGCCTCGACGAGCTGGAGGCCGGCCTGGGCGAAGAGGCCGCGGGCGACGGAGACCACCTTGACGGAATTGGCCTCGGACGCGTTGTAAACGGTGCCGACGGACTTGGCCCTGGGGAGGGATTGGCGGATGACCTTCACCATGTCCTCGACCGGGGGGAAGGAGCCGATGCCGGTGACATGGGGGAGGTGGTTGGAGAAGGACGACCCGACCCCGGCGGCGAGGGGGTCGGAGCAATAGGTGAAGACGACCGGCTTGCGCTTGATGAGGCTGCAGGCGCCGCTGATGACGGGCGTGCTCATGGGCACGACCACGTCGACGTCGGAGCTGTCGAGGTTTTGCAGGAGGGCGGGGATGTTGGCGATCTCGGCCTGGGCGTGGGAGCGGCGGACCTCGAGGTTTTTGCCCTCGACGAAGCCGAGGTCGCGCAGGCCGTCGAGGAGCCCCTGGCGGCAGGAATCGCCGGCCGCCTCGGGGGCGAAGTAGACAAGGCCGATCCGGTAGGTGCGCCCGGGCTGGGGCTGGAGGCGGGCCTGCTTTTTGGGAACGGAGAGCTGCGGGAGGTTGGTGCTGGTGGCGGTGATCCGGCCGGCGGCGGACTGGCGGAGGTCGGGGGGGATTTCCCAGCGGTCGCGCAGGTTGGGGAGGACCGTCTCGTTGTAAAGGAAGAGGGCGGTCATGACGTTGTCGATGGGCATGTCCGCCGGGTTTTTTCCGTCGAGGACATCGGCGGCGATCTGGCCGACATGGCGTCCGATGTCGACGTAATTGGCGCCGAGGTCGAAGAGGGCGCCCTTGAGGACGGCGCCGGGGAGGGAGGAGAAGACGGGGATGCGGGCGCGCCGGGCGGCGTTGATGACCTGGTCGGTGGCGAGGCTGACGGCGACATCGCCGCTGATCCAGAGGGCCTCGGCGCCGCGGGCGATGACGGCGTTGGCGGACTCGAGGACGGCGGCGCTGTTCTCGGCGTTGGCCTCGATGAGGGCGAGGTTGAGGTTGGAGCAGACCTGGCGGGCGATGCGGGTTTGGGCGAGGGAATTGGCCTCGGCGGCGTTCCAGACGAGGCCGACGGACTTGAGGTCGGGGCGCATCCGGCGGGCGGTGCGGAGGAGATCCTCGATGGGCTGGAGGCTGCCGGCGCCGGCGAGGTAGGGGGGGTGGATGAGGTGGTTGGTGCGCTCGATGCCGACCCCGGCGCCGTAGGGATCGGTGACGAGGCCGAAGACGTGGGGGGTGCGGGCGCCGACCTTGTTGGCGTTGGCGAGGGTCTGGAGGGAGATGGTGCTGACGCTGAGGAGGAGGTCGAAGGAACCGCTGGTGACCTCCTTGGCGATGGCGTTGGCGGTGCTGATGTCGCCCTCGGCGTTGTAGCGGCGGATGTGGAGGCGGGCGCCATCGGCGTACCCGCGCTGGGCGAGGCCCTCGAGGATGCCCTCGGCGCCCTGCTCGAGCACGTCGAGTGAGGCGTGCTGGACGACGGCGACGCGGATGGGGCCGCGCTGGGTGCCGCCCTTCTGGGCGGACCTGCGGGAGCCGCGGTCGGTGTAGAGGAGGACCCCGGCGGCGAGGGCGAGGAGGAGGAGGCCGAGGGAAAGTCGCCGGACGGTTTCGAGCATGGGTGGGGGCGGAGGAGGCGGGCCGCCGGGTTATTGCTGCTGCTGGCTCCGGGCCTGCCGGCGGGCCGCCAGGAAGGCTTCCAGCGCGGGCAGGTCCTGGAGCACGTGCAGGTCGGGGAGCGGCCCGAGGAGGCGAAAGACCTCCTGGATGGAGGGCGTTAGGTGGATGAAGAAGGCGAGGCCGCCGTGGAGCTTCTGCTGGCGGAGCGCGTGGAGGAACTGGTGCAGTCCGGCGCTGGTGACGAAGCGGAGTCCGGCGAGGTCGAAGACGAGTTCGGCGGGCTGCTCGGCCAGGGCGGCGGCGAGCGGCGATTGCAGGCCGGGGACGGAGGCGTTGTCGAGGTGTCCCTCCACGCGGAGGGTGAGGCGGAGGGCGCCTCCGGGGTGCGGGAGGCGCGTGAGGGAGACCTGGAGAGGGTGCATGGCGGGCCCGCCAGGTGGAACGGCGGGGGGCGCTGCGGGTTTACTGCTCGTAGCTGCGCTGGCGGGCGAGCAGGTATTCGTCGAGCTCGGCCTGGTTCTTGAAGATGCGCATGTCGGGGAGGTTGCCCATGATCATGAACACCTCCTGGATTTGGGGCGGGAGATTGACGAAGGACGTCTGGCCGCCGCTGGCCTTCTGCTGCTTGACCGCGGTGAAGAAGACGCGGATGCCGGCGCTGGTGACGTACTTGAGGCCGGCGAGATCGAAGATCAGCTGGGCGGGCTTGGTGGCCAGCATGGGGTTGAGCTTGGCCTGGAGGGCGGGGACCGTGGCGTTGTCGAGGTTGCCGACGAGCGCGCAGACGAGGCGGCCTTGGCCGTTGGTTCCGGCCTGGTGGGTGAGGTTGATGGTGAGGGGGGCGGGGGTGCTCATGGGATGGGGGCGGGGTCAGTGGAGTGGAATCAGGCACATGGCCAGCGCGTCCCGGACGGGCGGCTGGGGGTGGAGAAACTGGGTGGCGGCCTGCCGGGCCTTCTGCTGCTTGATGGCGTGGGCGAAGCGGCGGATGCCGGCGCTCGTGATGAGCCGCAGGGCGGCGAGATCGAAGAGGAGGGCGGCTGGCTGGCTGGCAAGGGCCTCGGCGAGCGGCGCGTCCAGCAGGCCGGCGGTGGTGTTGTCCAGATCCCCGCCCAGCGCCAGCGTGACCTCGCTGCCGCCCTGCGGGCCGGTGGCGTCATGGCGGCTGATGGTGAGGTTGGGCATGATCGCAGAGCGGGATGCGGACTGGGGCGAGTGTAGGTATTGGGAGAGCGAGGGCAATAAAGAAGCGGGGGGACTGATGGGATTGGGCGGCGCGTTGCCTGAGGGTCGAAAGCGGCAGCTGCGCTGCCGCCCTCCACGCGGGGGGTCAGGCGGGCCAGCGTTTGCGGAGGGTGACGTGGTTCTTTCCGTCGCGGCGCTCGTATTCCATGCGATCGGACATCTGGCGGAGCATGTGGATGCCAAGCCCGCCGATGGGCCGGTCCTCGATGGCGAGGGTGGTGTCGGGCGGGGGGAGATCGAGCGGATTGAAGGCGCGGCCGTCGTCGATGACGGTCATGGCCAGTTCGCCGTCCTGCAGGGAGAGGGTGACCTGGATGAGGTGCTCGGCGGAGTCGTCGTAGCCATACTTGACGCAGTTGGTGACGAGTTCCTCGAGGGCGAGGTTGGCGAGGTAATCGGCGGCGGGCGGCGCCTCGGCGGATTCCATCCACTGGGAGATGGCCTCGTTGGCCGGGGGAATGTCCTCGAACCGGTTGCGGAGCGTGAGGTGGAGGGGATGGGCCATCGGGATTGGGCTTAGAACCGGATGCGGACGATGGAGAAGTCGTCGTCGAGGGGCCCGTCGCCGTGGCGGGCGCGGACCCATTGCTGAAGTTGGTCGAGGCCGTCGGGCTGGCGTCCGTGGGCCTGCATGAACTGCTCGAACTCGCTGAACTCCATGACGTCGCCGGCCGCGTTGCGGATCTCGTAGCAGCCGTCGCAGAGGACGAAGAGCTGGGCGCCGGGGGGGACGGGGCAGGACTGGCTCTCGTAGGTGAGGCCATCCATGGCGCCGACGATGAGGCCGGGGGCGTGGAGGCGGGAGCTGGGCGCGGGGGCGTCGGCCGGGGCGCCGGCGGGGGGCGCGGTGAGGAGGAGGGCGGGCGGGTGTCCGCCGCTGGCATGGCGCAGGGTGCGGCTGGGCGCATGGTAAACCCCGTACCAGAGCGTGAAATACATGTTGTTCTGGCGCTCCATGGGGAAGGCGGTGTTGAGCGCCGAGAGGACCGCGCCGGGGTCGCGGAAGTCGGTGTTGGGGAGGGAACCGGACCGGATGACGTTGATGGCGGTGACGGAGAGGAGGGAGGCGCCGACGCCGTGGCCGCAGACGTCGAGGAGATAGACGGCGAAGTGGTCGGGGTCGATCCAGTGGTAGCCGAAGGCGTCGCCGCCGAGTTCGGTGGACGGCTGGTATTTCCAGTCGATGGGGAGGGGGGCCTCGCTGGGGGGCGGGAGGATGGACTGGACGTAGTGGGCGGCCTCGGCGAGTTCCTCGTCGAGGCGGCGCTTGGTTTCCTCGATGGTGCGGAGGTGCTGTTGTTCGGCGTCGCGCAGGGCCTTTTTCTCGAGGCAGGCCCCGATGCGGGCCCGGAGCAGGGTGGGATTGAACGGCTTGGGCAGGTAATCCTCGGCGCCGGCCTCGATGCAGCGGACGACGCTGTCGAGTTCGTCGAGGGCGGAGATCATGATGACCGGGATGTGGCGCGTCTGCGGGTCGGCCTTCATCTGCTGGAGCGCGCTGTAGCCATCCAGTTCCGGCATGATGATGTCGAGGAGGACGAGGTCGAAGGGCTCGGCGCGGACGCGCTCGAGGGCCTGGCGGCCGTTCTCGGCGGTGGCCACGCTGAGGCCGTGGCGCTGGAGGCGGCGGGCGAGGACGTCGCGGTTGTTCTCGTTGTCATCGACGGCGAGGACGCGGCCGGAGAAGGTGGCGGGTTCCTCGTCGCGCCCGGGGTCGGGGTCGGCGGCCAGCGAGGCCGGCCGGGCGAGGGTGGCGGTGCCGGGTTCGCGGGCGGGGGCGGCGGACGCTTGGGTCGTGGTGGCGAGGCCGAGGCCGGCCAGGCCCTCGGTGTTCAGCTTGGTGTTGATGAGGCCGAGCAGGTTGCGCGCGGCCAGCTGGATTTTCTGGAGGTCGGGGACCGTGGCGGTCTGGCCGGCGGCCTCGGCGTCCTCCTGGAGCATCTCACTGTAGCCCAGGATTTGGTTGACCGGGGTGCGGAGGTCGTGGCGCAGCTGCGCCACCGGGTCGGCATGGCCGGGGGAGCTGCTCACGCGTTGGGGCTCGTGGCCAGGAGGACGGTCATTTTCTCGAGGAGACGCGGCAGCTCGACCGGCTTGGTGTCGTAGTCGTCGCAGCCGGCCTCGAGGCATTTCTCGCGGTCGCCGGCCATGGCGTGGGCGGTGAGGCCGATGACGGGGATGCCCTGGGTGGCGGGGTCGGCCTTGAGGGCGCGCGTGGCGGCCCAGCCGTCCATGACAGGGAGGCTCATGTCCATGAGGATGAGGGCCGGCTTCTCGGACTGGGCGAGGGCGACGCCCTGGGCGCCATCGACGGCGATGACAATCTGGAACCCGCGGCGCTCCAGCCGGCGCGAGAGCATGTCGCGGTTCATTTCGTTGTCTTCGACCAGGAGGATTTTCTGCATGGCGGTGGCATCGATAATGGCAACCCCGCCCCCGGCGCAGGCAAGCGGAATCCCCGCGCGCCGCATTATTCCGGGGGGATGGGGTGCCTCAGGCGTGGAATGGCAGCACGCGCTGCAGCTTTTCCAGGATCAGCCCGGCGGCCCAGGCCGCCAGCTGTTTCCGCTCCTTCTCCAGCTGGCGGAAGGCGACGATGGGCATGGTCCACTCCAGCAGCGGCATGAGGTAGGCCGCCTCGTGGGCGGGATCCGCCACGCGCCGCGCGGCCAGGGCGCGCAACTCGGACACCAGGGCGATGGCCCGGTGCAGCATCGGGTCGGTGGCCTCGGGCGGCGGGGCCGGCATGGACCAGACCGGGCCGCGCAGGGAACCCTGCACCACCTGCAGGACCATGTCGGCGTCGCCGGGCTGGGAAAGCCGCGTCCATTGGAGGAGTGCGATGGGTTCCAGGCGGGCGTGGTCGGAGGCCACGCTCCGCAGGCGCGTCTCGGAGAAATCGATCACGTAGAGGTTCCGGCGTTCATCGATGAGGATGTTGTTCAGGTTGAGATCCCCATGGGTGATGCCGGCGGCCCATGACACGGTGTGGGCAAGGAGCGCGTCCCAGCGATGGCGAAGCAGGTGGTAGGGATTGGGCAGGGATCGGCGCAGGGGCGGGCACGGGAACAGGGGCTGGTCCGGGTCGATGCCGAGCGCTTCCTGGGCGGCCTCGGGCAGGGTGGGGAAGAGTCCGCGCGGGTCATGCTGGGCGAAGGGCCGGACCGCGGAGACCCGGGCCTGGCCGTACCAGGGTTCCAGCACGTTGGTGAGCGTCTGGCGCAGTGCGGCGACGGCTTCCGGGAACCGGTCCCCGCGATAGAGCGCCTCCAGCGGCTGCAGGCGGGACTCCGCGCCGGTGATGCCGACGAAGTTGTAGCGGAGTCCGGCGACGTCGCCGTGGGCGGCCCGGTCGAAGAGGACGGTGGCGTTGTTGAGGATGAAGGGCCGCACGGATTCATGGTAGGCGGCCTCCTCGCGGGCGGTGATGGGACGCGGGCTGAGCTTGAGGACGGTGGGGAGGGTGCGGCGGCCTTCCCGGTCCGTGGTTTCGGCGGCGAAGGTGGAGGCGGTGAATCCGCCGGATAACCGGCGCAGCCGGACGCGCGCCGCCTCACGGAAGGTGGCGCGCACGATGCATTCCCAGTCCTGCGGAAGGGGTTCGTCCGACTCGATGGCCAGACGGATCGCCTCGCCCGGGCACTGGCGCGGGGCGGGCAGGAACCAGGTGCGCGCGGCCTCCAGCAGGAGTTCCTCGCCGGGCCGGACGAGGGTGGGTTCCTCCAGGTCATCGGCCCGGGCTGCAGCCGCCGCGGGCGAATCCGGCAGATCCGGCAGGGCGCCGGCCCCGGCGCCGGCCCCGCCGGCGAGGGCGACAACCTGCAGGGATCGTCCAGGCTCGGCCAAGGCCAGCAGCAGCAGGGTCCGGCCCTCCGCGCGCGCAGACACGACGGCGGCCCAGTGTCGGTGGGCACCCAGGTGGATGGCCCGCGCGTCGAAATCACCGAGCAGCGCTCCCCAGCGCACAGGGCCCTGGGTGTCCCAGCGTTCCACGCCCGCGAGGTCGAACCGGATCGCCTCGGTGACCCATGCGAAGGAACGGGCGGGATCGGGGGTGGTGACGTAGTCGGTGAGGCCGCCGACCGCCTGCACGAAAACGGTGCGGCCCGTGGCCAACAGCAGCCCGGGTGGGGTGGCGGAGCGGGGGTCGCCCTCGAGCGCGCCGCGACCGAGGGCGAGGCCGAGTTCCTCGAAGCGCAGGGCGAACGGGCGTCCGTCCGGGGCGGCGGGGAAGCCCATGACGGTCCCGGTGCCGGGGATGGCCGGTGCCGTGATGTGGTGGGGAATCCCGCTGGTTCCGGTGAAGACCTCCGGGGCCGCGCCGGTGGCCAGGCGGGCGGCGGCGGCGAGGGCGGCCGGCACCGATCCATGCAGTTCCCAGGAACCCTGGAGACCGGCGATGGTGAGGGCATCCCGGATGATGGGGGTGGTGACGACGACCTGGGGCACGCCGCCGGCGGCACGAACGCGTCGGTCGAGGGCAAGGAGGCTGCGGATCCCGGCGCTGGACAGGAACTCGAGGGCGGAAAAATCCCAGGCGAACGGAGGTGCGGAGGCCTGGGCCAGCCAGGTCGAGAGTTGCTGCGCCCCGGCGGCATCGAGGCGGCCCTGCAGGCGCAGCAGGCCGCCGGTCAAGTCGAGTTGGAGGGACATGGCGGGTGACGACGAGCTTCGCGCGCCGAGCCGAACGGCTCAAGCGTCGAAGCGGGGCACATGGTCCTTGGCTTGCCGGGCGGGGGTTGCCCCTGATAAGAGTGGAGCCTGTCCCATGAGAAGGAAAACCTTGTTGCCCGTGGTGGGAGCCTGCCTGTGGTCGATGCTGGCGGCGTGGTCGGCCCCGGCTCCGGTGCCGGCCGTGCGGAACCTCGCCTTGCCGGCGCAGGGGGGCACCTTTGTGCTGTTCACCTCGCGGGCGCCGACGGCGCAGGTGGGGCACCTGGTGGATGGCCGGACCAACACGGCCGGGTGGCGTTCACGGGACGGCTACCTGCCGCAGGATTTCGTGCTGGCGTTTGAGGGGGACCGGGTGGCCGAGGTGGAGAAGTTGGTGTTGCACCCGCAATCGGCGCATCCGCGCCCGACCTGGCCGACCAATTTCGTGGTGGCCGCCTCGCGCCATTCGCCGCTTGAGGGCTTTGAGGACGTGGGGGAATTCACGCTGGAGCCCCAGGCGCGCCGGCAGGAATTCAAGATTGGCCGGCCGGCGCGGTTCCTGAAGATCCGGCTGACCCGCAATGGCGGGGGCCCGTTCACGAGCCTCGGGGAAATCGAGGTGTGGGGCCGGGTCCGGCCGCCCGGGCCACGGGCCGCCGGGGCCGCCCCGGCGACGCCAGCGGCGCCAGCGGCGCCGGGACAGCAGGGCGAGGTCCCCGCCATGGCCGCGGGGGCGGACCTCATGGAGCGGGAATCCAACAATGCTCCGGACCAGGCCAATCCGCTGCCGGTGGGCCGGGTGCTGGGGGGGGCGATTGACCCGGGAGGCGAAACCGACTGGCTGCGCTTGGAGGCGGGATCGGTGCCGACCATTGCGACCTTTACCCTGGCCGGCCGGCCGAACCTGCGCACGTCGCTGGAACTGCTCGACGCGGCGGGGCAGCCGTGGCGCCGGTTTGACCCGGGCAAGGTGGCGGCCGAGCGGGCGGAGTTTTCGTGGCTGATTCCGCCGGGGGATCGGCTGGTGCGGCTGACCGAGCCGCCGGTGTCGATGGTGCTGGTGTGGGACACCAGCGACAGCATGAAGCAGGACCTCGGTAAGCTGCAGCAGGCGGTTGAGGCCTACCTGGCGTCCGTGCGGCCGAGCGAGCGTCTCAAGTTGATCCGGTTCAGCAAGGACGTGGAGGTCATCACGACGAACTGGTTGAGCGATCCAAGGACGCTGCGGCAGGCAACCGCCGGCAAGTTCAAGCCCATCAATGGGACCTCCTGCCACGACGCGATCGTGAAGGCGATTTCCCTGCTCAAGGACGAGGCGGGGAACCGGGCGATCATCCTGATGACCGACGGGGCGGACACGAGCAGCGTGCTGGATCATCCGGGCCTGTGGCGACAGCTGGAGGCGGCGCGCATCCGGCTCTACACCATTGCGCTGGGCTCGGGCATGAAGCGCTATCTGCCGGCCACGGGCACGGTGGCCGGCCGGGTCCTGGACCATGCGGCACTGGCCATGAACGGGCGTTCCTTTTTCACCACCAACGCCACGGAGTTGCGGCAGCTCTACCAGACCATTGCGGCGGAGGTGCAGGCCACCTCCGGCTACGAGGTGCGGGTGGACCTGGCCGAGGGCCACGGCCGGCTGGCCCTGGCCGCGACCGGCGAGCCCCTGGCCATGCTGGCCGCCCCGCCGCAGATCGAGCTGGTGCTCGATTGCTCCGGCTCGATGACGCTCGACGCCGGCGGGCGCCCGCGCATGGCCGTGGCCAAGGAAGCCCTCACCCGCATCATCGACGAGCTGCCGGACAGCATCCGCGTGGCCCTGCGCTTCTATGGCCATCGCATCGAGGACGGCAAGCCGGGGGCCTGCGAGGACACCGAGCTGGTCTTTCCCTTCGGCCCGGTGGACAAGCCCCGCCTGCGGGCGCTCGTGCGCGACGTGCAACCGGTCGGCACCACGCCCATCGCCCACACCCTGCGGCAGCTGGCCGGCGATTTTGCCGGGGCGGCCGGCGACAAGGTGGTCGTGCTGGTGACGGACGGGAAGGAGGAATGCCAGGGCGACCCGGCCGAGGCCGTGCGCAGCCTGCAGACGGCCGGCGTGCGGTTCCGCCTCGACATCGTGGGCTTCGCCCTGAGCGAGCGCACCCCCGGGGATCGCAAGGCCAAGCGCGAAATGGAAGCCGTGGCCACCCTCGGTGGCGGCCGCTTCTACGACGCCAAGAATGCCGAGGGGCTCAACCTCGCCCTGCAGGCCACCCTGGCCGTGCCCTATGAGGTGCGGGATGCCGCGGGCGTCACCGTGGCGCGCGGCCTGACCGGCCAGGGCGACCTCTCCGTGCCCGAGGGCATCTTCACGGTGTTGATCCAGAACGGCCCCTCGCCCATCACCATCCCGCAGGTTCGCATTCGCAGCGAACGCACCACCCGCATCGCCCTGCGCAAGGAAGGCAGCGAGGTCGGCATCCAGGTTCAGGGACCCTGACGCCCGTCCAGACACCCCCCTGCCCTGCCATGGCAGGCGCAGTCATGGGGCGGACAGCGGGTCCAGGATGGCGTAGCCGAGGGCAACCCGGTTCGCGGGATGGTGCACCATGGGCGCCTCGATGCCGCGGGCGGAGGCCGGGTCCGGGCGGCGGCCGGTCAGGCGCTCGCAGAAATCGAAGGCGTTGGTCATGGCGCCGTTGCGGCCCGCGGGCCTCCACGCGACGAGGACCTTGGCCCCGGGCGGCGGATGGCCGGGGGACAACTCCGGGGTGCCAACCGTGGCACCGGGGATCTGGTATTGCAGATTGCCGCCGAGGCCGAGATTGGGGGTGAGTATCCAGCCTTCGGTGAAGCCGGCCCGGCGCAGCTCCGCCGCCCATGCCCCGTAGGGATGGTTGAGATTGGTGGGCCGCTCGCTCCAGGCGACGTGGGTGACGCGGCCGTAAAGAATCACCGGCACGGTGATGAGGGCGGCGGTGATGAGCAATCCCAGGGCACGGATCCGCGCGGGCGTGACGCGCGGCGCCATCCAGGCCGCGAGCACCAAGGGCAGGAACATGAAGAGTGGCTGGAACCAACGCGCCTTCACGCTGGTGACCTGGAAGGCGAGGATGCCGGCCAGGGAAAGGCCCAGGCCGGCCAGCATGGTGCGACCAAGGAACCGGAGTTCCGGCCGGTCCGACCCCGCAGCCGGCCCGGCCGCCGGGCGCGCCCCGGCAAACAGGATCCCGACCAAGGCCAAGGGCGGCCCGGCGTAGGCCAGGACGCACAGGAAAAACTCGCGCAGTCCCATGGCCAGGGCGCCAAGCCAGCCGCCGGCGGCCAGCTTGAACTTGTGCGTCTGGGCAAGGGCGATGTCGGGATGGCGCAGGCACCACCAGGCATGGGCGCCGGTCACCATCAAAAAGACCCCGACCGCAATGAGCATGCGGGGCCGGAGCACGAGTGGACGGGTCGCCCGCGTCGCCACCGCCGTCCCGAGCAGGGCGGCCAGGAGGACGGCGTAGTTGTACTTGGCCAGCACGCCGAGGCCGGCGACGGCGCCGAGCAGCGCGTAGGCTCCGGGCGTGGGTGACTGCCACAAGCGCAGCCACGACAGCAGGAGGGCGGCGGAAAGGCAGGTGGCGAGGACGAGGTGGGTCTGGTCGCGCTGCGATTCCCACATCAGGCCGGGGAAGAGGACGAGCGAACCGGCCGCCAGCACCGGCGCCAGTCGATCGGCAAAAACCCGGCGGGCCGCCTGGTGGATCAGGGCAAACACCCCCCACAGGAGGAGGTTCTTCAACAGGGCCAAGGCGAACACCCCGGGGCCGAACACCCGGAAGAAGGCCCTCTGCAGCCACGTGTAGAGGGGTGGTTGCGACCCGTAACCCAGGCGCCAGTCGCGGGCCATGAGAATCTGCTCCGCCTCGTCCACCTGCAGGCTGTCCGAGACCAGGGTGCGCACGACCACATGGATCCCAAAGTAGAGGGCCGGCACCGCGAAAATCATCGCGGAATGCGGACCCGCCACCGGCTGGGCGCCAGACATCATGGGCGGGGAGGTTAAGCGACCCGGCTCGGCGGTGTCACCCGCCAAGACGACGCGCGGGGTGAGGCGCGGAAAAGCCGTGACAGGGCGGGGAGCGGATCTAGGCTGCAGGCCATGTCGCTGCAAATGACTGAAACCATGCAGGGGCCATGCGTGGTGCTGGCCCTGGCCGGGCGGCTGGATGGCCTGGCGGCGCCCGAGGTGGAGGCGCGGGTGGACCGGCTGGCGGCCGCAGGCAACCGGCGGCTGGTGCTGGACTGCGCCGGGCTGAACTATGTGAGCAGCGCCGGGTTGCGCGCCTTCCTGGCGGCCGCCAAGCGGATGCAGGTGGCGGGCGGGCGCTGCGCCTTTGCCGCCCTCACCCCCGCCGTGCGCGAGCTGTTCCAGATTTCCGGGTTTGCCAGCGTGATGGAAATCCATGACACCGTCGCCCATGCCTGCGCCCAATCCTGAACCTTATCCTGCCGCCCACGAGCTGACGCTGGTGGAGGAGATTGCCCTGCTGGGCCTGGACGACCAGACCGGCCAATGGCTGGGCCTGCCGCTGAACGCCTTTGCCTTCGGGCTGGCCGGGGCGGTGATTGCCGACCTGTTCCTGGCCCGGCGCATCGACACCGACCTCAAGCAGTTGACCGTGCTGGATTCGCGGCCGCTGGGGGACGCCATCCTGGACCCCTGGCTGGAACGATTTGCGCGGGCGCCCAAGCCGATGTCGGTGATGCAGTGGATGCACGAGATTTCCTGGACCCACTTCGAGTTGAGGCAGGAGGCGGTGAAACGGCTGGTGGACCGGGGCATCCTGCGGATGGAAAAGACCCGC
Source organism: Verrucomicrobiota bacterium (assembly GCA_046048995.1). Classification (GTDB taxonomy): domain Bacteria; phylum Verrucomicrobiota; class Verrucomicrobiia; order Limisphaerales; family JADJPG01; genus JBJOEZ01. Next base: position 28,737 of record JBJOEZ010000026.1, read on the forward strand.
ATCCTCTGGGCGTTCGGCCTGCGGCGTTATCCGACGGTGGATGGCCGGGAGCGGGTGGAGGTGCGGACGCGCCTGGGGCGCCTGATCCTGGGCGACGAACTGCCGGACCCGCGCGATGCCACGCTGATCAGCCTGCTCTGGGGTTGCCGCCTGACGGAGCACCTGTTCCCGGGAGCCGAGTTTGCGGCCCGGCAGGCCCGCGTCGAGCAACTGGCCAAAATGGACCTGGTCGGCCGCGACGTCGCCGCCGCCACGCGCCAGTCGATGGACATCATGGTCCATGCCCTCGCCGCGGCCACGCCCCAGCCCTGAGAACGGGAGGTCACCGCGTGCGGACGCCATTTTCCCTCGTGACCGATCGCGCCCCGGGTGCCGCGGTGGTGCGCCTGGCCGGCCGGCTTGATGGCGCGTCCGCCCAGCAGGCGGACGAGGTGCTCGAGGGGTTGATCCAGGACGGCGAGACGCGGCTGATCCTTGATTGCGCCGGCTTGGAATTCCTGAGCAGCGCGGGCATTCGTTCCCTGCTTTTGGCGGTGCAGCATCTCCGGAGCCGGGGCGGCGCCCTGACCCTGGTCGCCCTGCGCCCGCCCGTCCGCGAGGTGCTGACGCTGACGGGCATCCTGCCGCTGGTGGGCGTTGGCGAGACGTGTGCAGAGGCGCTGGCCGCCGCGTCGGCGCCGGTGCCCGCGGCGCCGGCCGCGGCCGCCGGGACCGGGCATGCCCCCTCCGCCGCGGTCCGGGCGGAGTTCGCCCGGGAGATGCAGCAGGCGGTGGAGGAGGTCCATGCGCGGCATCGGAGGCTGGATTCCGGCGCGGTGGCGACCTACATCCCGGAACTGGGCAAGGCGGACCCGGCGCATTTTGGGGTGTGCGTGGTCACGGCGGACGGCGGGGTTTTCGCCGCGGGGGATTGCGACGAGCCCTTCACGATCCAGTCGATTTCCAAGCCGCTGACCTTTGGCATGGCGCTGGAGGCCTACGGCCACGAGCAGGTGAGCCGCCATGTCGGGGTGGAGCCGAGCGGGGATGCGTTCAACTCGATTGAGCTGCAGCCGGGGGTGAACCGGCCCTACAACCCGATGATCAATGCGGGGGCAATCACGGTGAGCGCACTGCTGCATGCCCGGCATGGGGACCGCGCGTTTCCACTCGTGCTCGAGCGGTTCAGCCAGGCGGCGGGCCGTCCGCTGCAGGTGGATGAGGCCGTCTACGAGTCGGAACGCCGCACCGGCCACCGCAACCGCAGCATCGCCCATCTCCTCCTCAACTTCGGCATGGTCCACGAGGCGGTGGAACCCGCCCTGGAGGTCTACTTTCGGCAGTGTTCCATCATGGTGACCTGCCGGGACCTGGCCTTCATCGCCGCCACGGTGGCCAACCTCGGCCGACACCCGGTGACCGGGGTGCAGGTGTTCGAGCCCGGGGTGGTGAAATACATGCTGGCCATCATGCTGACCTGCGGCATGTATGACTACGCCGGGGAATGGGCCTACCGCGTCGGGGTGCCGGCGAAGAGCGGCGTGGCCGGGGGCTTGATGGCGGTGGTGAACCGCCAAGCCGGGCTCGCCACCTACTCGCCCCGCCTGGACGCGCGGGGCAACAGCGTGCGCGGCATCGAGGCCTGCGTGGACCTGGCCGCCCGCTTCGGCCTCCACGCCTTCGACCCCATCAACGTGGGGTCCAACCTGCTCCGGGCCCTCGGCTAGGCCCGCGCGGACTCCACCCGCTCCGGCCCCCTCCTCAACCGGAGGTTGACTTCGGGCATGGGTTGGCTACCTTTTGCGCACCTAGCTCCCGCCGGCTTCGGCCGGTTTCCCGCGGAGCGCCCGGGGCCCCTGGAGGGGCCCCTCCTTTTGTACCCCATTCCCCCCGAGCGCGCCCCCGCCGCCCCGCCGCCGGCCGGCATTGGCCAAGGACCGGCCGGCTGACTAACGTGGTGGCGCATGCAAGCCATTCATCCCATGCGCCCGGCCGGCCGGCCGGGGCGTCCTCCGGAGGAAACACCATGAGCGACACCCACACCTCCTCCCCGGTCATCCTGATTGTGGGCGGCGCGGGCGGCATCGGGTCCGCCCTGGCCCGCCGCCTGGCCGCCCATGGCCGTCGCCTGGTGCTGACCGGCACCGGCCGGAACCCGGATCTGCTCGCCGCGGTGGCGGCGGAAACCGGGGCCGAGGCGCACACCCTGGACGCGCGGGACAGCGCGGCGGTGGACGCCCTGGTGCAACGGGTGGCCGCCCAGCATGGGCGCCTGGATGGCGTGGCGAACTGCGCGGGATCGGTCCTGCTGAAGCCGGCCCACCTGACCAGCGACCAGGAGTTTGCGGACACGCTGGCAATCAACCTGTCGACCGCCTTTCACCTGGTGCGCGCGGCGGCGCGCCTCATGATGCGGCAGACGGGCGGCGGTTCGATTGTGCTTTGTTCCTCGGTGGCGGCGCAGCGCGGGTTGGCCAACCATGAGGCGATCGGGGCGGCCAAGGCCGGGGTGGAAGGCCTGGCCCTGGCGGCGGCGGCCAGCTATGCGCGGGCGGGCGTGCGGGTGAACTGCGTGGCCCCGGGCCTGACCCGCACCGGCCTGACCCAGGCCCTGACCGGGAATGAGGTGATGGCCAAGGCGTCGGCCGCCATGCATCCGCTGGGGCGGATTGGGGAGGCGACGGAGGTGGCCTCGGCGATGGCCTGGCTGCTGGATCCGGAGCAGGCCTGGGTGACCGGGCAGGTGATTGGCGTGGACGGCGGCCTGGGCCGGGTGCAGGCGCGGGGCTGAGAGGCCCCGGACCGCGGCGGCTCAGGTGGCGGGCGGCGCGGCCGCGGCGGCGGGGCCGGCGGTGGGCGGACGCTCCGGCCGGGGGCGGAGGAGGGAGGCGATCACGCTGGTGGCGAGGATGCCGGCCACGACGACCAGCGAGGCGAGCGTGGGGATCTTCCAGGCGGTGTGGGCGAGGACCATCTTGGTGCCCACGAAGGCGAGGACGACACCGAGCCCGATCTTGAGATAATGGAACTTGTCCATGACCCCGGCGAGGGCGAAGTAGAGGGAGCGCAGGCCGAGGATGGCGAAGACATTCGAGGTGTAGACGATGAAGGAATCGGTGGTGACGGCGAAGATGGCGGGGATGCTGTCGACCGCGAAGATGAGGTCGGTGACCTCGACGAGGAGGAGGACGACGAAGAGGGGGGTGGCCATGCGGACCCCGTTTTCGCGCACGAAGAAGCGGTCGCCGCGGTAGTCGGAGGTGACCGGCATGAGGCGGCGAAACCAGCGGGCCACGGGATTCCGTTCCGGGTGGATGGTCTCGCTGGACTTCACGATCATCTTGATGCCGGTCAGGATGAGGAAGGCGCCAAAAATGTAGATGATCCAGCTGAAGTGGTTGATGAGGGCGGCGCCGGCGGCGATCATGATGGCGCGCATGACGAGGGCGCCCAGGATGCCCCAGAAGAGGACCTTGTGCTGGTACTGGGCGGGAACGCCGAAGTAGGAAAAGAGGAGGGCGAAGACAAAGACGTTGTCGACGCTGAGGGATTTCTCGATGAGGTAACCGGTGAAGAACTCGAGGCCCTTCTGGGAACCGCCGTAATGCCAGACACCGGCGTTGAAGGCGAGGGCGAGGGTGATCCAGACGGCGGTCCAGGTGAGGGACTCGCGCAGGGTGACGGTGTGGGATTTCCGATGAAAGACCCCGAGATCCAGCGCCAGCATGGCGAGGATGAAGAGGTTGAAGCCGACCCAGAGCCAGGCGGTATCTGTCATGGAGCGATGAGTTTGCTGACGTTCAAGCTATGCCCCCGCCGGATAGCTGCCGGCATGCCAGAGTCCCGGGCGGGGCGGGGATGAGGGGCAATCGAGTGAAATGGCCCGGGGACGGGCCCCGGGTGGCGATGGGGCGGCCAACCGGCGAGCAGGCATGCTCACTGGGTGGCCACGGGCAGGCCGGAGCGGGGGAGGCGGGCCAGGAGCAGGGCCATGACAAGGGAGGCGATGGCCATGGTCGAGATGAGGATGGCGGGGATTAACTTCGCGGAGTTGCCGATGGCGAAGGCCTCCCAGCTGACGGCGGCGCGCCAGGAGAAGACCCCGAGGAGCAGCACCGTGGTGGCGAAGGCGGCCCAGCGGCTGAAGCCCAGACCGCGCTGCATGAGCCAGCCCCAGAGGACGGACAGCGCGCCAAACGTGCCGCCGGAGAGCAGGGCGGTCTTGGCCTTCTCAGGGTTGGTGAGGAAGCCGGCCAGGCCCATGAGGGCGAGGAAGACGCCGTAGCCGATCATCCAGCGGGCGGTGGAGGTGTGCAGTGGGCTGGGGGAGTTCATGGGGGATGGGGTTCAGGCGGGGACCCTGCGGGATTCCAGAGCGGCACGAATGGCCACGTATTCAACGAGGTTCTCGGAGGTCAGCATGCCGACGACGCGGGTCCCGCGCGTGACGGGGACGAGGCTGAATTCGGGGGCCTTGCGGTCAAAGACGGCATGCTCGAGGAGGTCGCCCTCCTCCACGTGCAGGAAATCCTCGCGCATGACCTCGCCCACCAGGCCTTGGGTCCCGCGCTGCCGGAGACCCTCCAGCAGTCCGTCCCGGGTCAGCACTCCGACCAACCGGTCGCCGTCCATGACCGGGAAATCCTGCTGCCATCCGCGCAGGACGAGTTCGATCGCGCGGTCCAGGGAATCGGCCGGGTGGAGGGATTCGAACCGCGTGAGCATGGCCTCGCGGACCGGGATGCCGTCCAGCGACTGCTTCATCTCCGCCATGCGCATTTCCTGGGCGGCCCCGGTCCAGACCAGGAGCGCCACGAGCAGCAGGAGCGGGTTGTAGGCGAGGGCGGCCAGGCCAAACAGGACGGCCATGGCCTGGCCGAGCCGGCCGGCGATGCGGGTGGCGCGGGCAAAGGGGAGGCGGAGGGCGAGCAGGGCGCGGAGCACACGACCGCCGTCCATGGGAAACGCGGGGAGCAGATTGAACGCGACCAGGATGAGATTGACGGCGATCAGGCGCTCGAGGAAGGGCCCGGTGGTGGTGTTGAGGGCGGGGAGGGATGGGGCGTGGCCGGAGGCGAGGAGCCCGAGGGCGAGGCCGCCGGCGATGAGCAGGTTGACGAGGGGCCCCGCCAGGGCGACCCAGAGCTCCTGGAGGGGATGGCGGGGCAGGCGTTCGAGGTGCGCAATGCCGCCGATGGGCAGGAGGGTGATGTGGGAGGTGCGGATGCCGTAGTGGCGGGCGGCCAGGGCGTGTCCGAACTCATGGAGGAGCACGCAGGCAAACAGGGTGACGACAAAGAGCACGCTGGCGAGCCCGGCCGACCACCCGCCCCCGGCCAGGGCATGGGCCGTGGCGATCAGGGCGACGAGAATGAGGAACGTGACGTGGACGTAGACATCGATGCCGAACAGGCGCGCCAGCCGCAGGGAGCCGCGCAGGGGACGGGCGGAACCGGGGCCGGTGGACGGCGTTGGCAGCGGGGGAGGCATGGTTGCGGGTGGCCAGAGTTGGGCTACTCGCGTTGGCGGCCGGTCAGGAGGGGGAGCAGGTAGACCAGCAGGTAGGCCAGCGAGGTGATGAAGGCGGCCACGTAGGTGAGGGCGGCCGCATTGAGGACACGGGCCACGCCGGACGCCTCGGCGCCGCCCTGGACCAGGCCCAGGCTGGCCAGGGTGGCCTTGGCGCGATTGGAAGCATCGAACTCGACGGGCAGGGTGACGAGGTTGAAGGCCATGATGACCCCCCAGGCGACGGCCATGACGGCGAGTCCGGTGGTGGTGGAAAGGAAACCGGTGACCATGCCGAGGAGCGGCAGGAAGGTGACGATTTGGCTGGCGAAATTCGTCACGCCCACGGCGGCCATGCGGAGATGGAGGGGGCCATAGGCGGAATGGTGCTGGAGGGCGTGCCCGGCCTCATGGGCGGCCACGCCGAGGGCGGCGAGGGAGGTGCCATGGTAGTTGTGGGTGGAGAGCACGAGCCGGCGGTGCCGTGGGTCGTAGTGGTCGCCCAGCATCTCATTGTGCTCGACGATGTCCACGTCCGGCACGCCGGCCCGGCGCAGGATGGCGCGCGCCGCCTCGGCGCCGGTCCAACCGGAGACGGCCGGCACCTGGCTGAAGCGGTGGTAGACCCGGCGCACCCGCCACTGCGCGAAAAGCGCAATGGCCATCGTGACGCCAAAGACCAGGAGAAACGTCGTGTTCATTGAGGCAGGAATCCTTGGGTTTTATTCGTTGATGCCCCACCGCTGCAGACGATGGGAGAAATCCGAGTCGCCCGGCCGGGAGGCCAGGTAGCGGAAGGATTTGGCGGCGCCATCGTCCCCGTCCGCCGCGGAGGGACGCCCCTCCCCCAGCAGGTCGCGCACGGCCTGCAGGAGGAGCGGCAGGTCCAGGGGCTTCTCCATCAACACGCGGGCCCCGGCGTCGCGCATCCAGTCCCGCTGGTTCGGCTGCGCGGTGATCACAATCACCGGCAGGTGCGGCTTCAGCGTGCGCAAATGGTCGAGCGTGCTCCACCCATCCAGCTGCGGCATGTTCAGGTCCAGCAGGAGCAGATCAATCTCGGTGTTGAGCACCCGCTCCAGCACCTGCCCGCCATGGCTGGCGAGCGTGACCTGGTAGCCGGAATTGCGCAGGAGCTTGGCGAGGGACTCGCGCACGCCGGCATCGTCGTCGGCGAGCAGCAGGTGGGGACGCGCATCAGGCACCACGCTGAGCGGCACGGGGAAACCCTCGGGTGCCGCGGACTCCAACGGGAGGAAGCTGGGAGCGTTCATGGCAGGGTCAGGAGGAAGGGGGATGGGTGGTTCACTCCGCGAAGTGGCGGCAGGCTGAGACCGGGGAGACCAGCCAGAGGCCGGTGGCGGGGCACTGACGCAGGCCCATGCCGGGCGGGAGGCCGGCCGGGGCGGGGCCGTCCCCGCCGGAGGTCTTGGGCCACGATGGGAGCGGCGACCGGGTGTTCGACTCGGGGGCCGCGATGTAAATCTTCAGGAGCAACTGGGTGATTCTCATGGGATGACAGGGAAAGGGTTGTTCCGGGTTCAAGCACACAACTTGAGGTCAGTGGGCGAAGGGCCGCCCTGGGCAGATCGCGACCGGGCCTGCCCGAGGCGATCGAGGGCCTCCAGGAGCATCAGGCCGCCACAGGGCTTGTAGAGGAGCTCGCCGTAGGCGGACGCCACGGCGCGTTCCTCGGCCGACTGGATGGGTGACAGGAGCAGGAAGGGGACGCCGGGTTGGGCGCGGCGGAGCCGGGACAGGACGCGGGCCCGGCGGGCCAGCGGGGTGCCCAAATCGGCGACGAGGACATCGGCGGCCCGGCCCGTCAACAGGCGGGCGGCGGCGGCGGGAGTTGGGGCGGGCACGACCTCATACCCGAAGCGGGGCAGGAAACTGGACAGCCAATCGCGGACCGGGGAGGCCGCGCAGGGGGAACCGGGCGGCGTGTCGACGAGCAGGAGAATGCGCGCGCGGGCGGGGCGGGGCGTTGGCCCCGACTCTCCCCGGGCCACCGGCCGCCGGGCGCTGGGTGTCGCGCGCGGAAAGGCGCGCGTTCGCGGTGCGGGTGGGAGCTCCCGTCGATGCGGGAGCCGGTGCGGCAGGACGCCGGGGTCCGGCCGGTGGCCAGGGCCGGCCCGCAGGCCGGCCGGGGAGGCGGAAATACCAGGGGTCGTGGGGCGGGAGGTTTTCATGCCGTCTCTCACGAGTGTTCTCAACAACACCACTCCCATTAGCTGGCCGTGTGCCAACCGCCTGAAGACCTTGGTGAGCCCATTTTTCGAGGGTTTGCGGGCCCTTGCGCCGCCGCTGCGCCTGTTCGCCGGCTGCCCGTTGGTCATCGCTGCTCAGCCACTGGCCGGGATCACGGGGGACATCGAAGCACCAAACCCAGCGGGGCAAAGGTTGGGCATGACCCGATTTGACAAGCCTTCCGGGGCTCGTAGCTATTCCGGCCAAGCCCGGGGCACTTACGCCACGGGCGGCCCGGGTCAAGCGATGGACCGGGGCGAACGAAGGCCATCACCAAACCAAGAAGACGTCATGAAGAGACATCCCCTGCCCCAGTCGTCCCCTCCAATCACTGCCCCTGGCCCCCGGTTGCCGGGGCGACGTGGCTTCCTGGGCGGTGTCCTGGCCCTGGCGTTGATGCTCGGAGGCACCGGCCTGCTGGCCCCGGCGCCGGCCCGCGCGACGCTGACGCCGCCGCCCACGGTGGTGGACGTGCTGCAGCGCGACGGCCGGTTCACGACGTTGCTGGCCGCGCTGGACGCCGCCGGGTTGCGGACGGCACTGCGTGGAACGGGTCCCTTTACGGTCTTTGCCCCGACGGATGCGGCCTTTGCCGCGCTGCCGCCCGGCACGGTGGAGGCGCTGCTGAACGACATTCCCGCGCTGACCGACATCCTGCTCTACCATGTGCTGGGCAGCGCCAAGTATTCCTACAGCCTGCTGCAGTCGAGCACCGCGGTGACCCTGGAAGGGAACCCGATCCTCGTGCTGCGCGAGGGCACGAAGGTGCGCGTGAACGGCCGCGGCGTGGTCAGCGCCAACCTGCGGGCCGGCAACGGCATTGTGCATGTGCTGGACGGCGTGCTCCTGCCCCCGGCGCAGGACATCGACATCAACAGCCTGGTGGATGTGCTGGCCCTGGACGGCCGGTTCACGACGCTGCTGGCGGCGGTCGAGGCGGCCGGCCTGAAGTCCGCGCTGCAGGGCCCGGGGCCCCTCACGGTGTTCGCCCCGACGGACGCGGCCTTTGCCGCGCTGCCGCCCGGCACGGTGCAGGCCTTGTTGAACGACATCCCGACCCTGCAATCCATCCTCCTTTACCATGTGGTGGGCGCGCGCCTGTCCTCGTGGCAGCTGCTCCTGCGCGGCCAGGCCTCCACCCTGCAGGGGGACGTGGTGACGGCGAAGCTGCGCTGGCCCAGCGTGTTCATCAATGACTCCCGGGTGCTCAACCCGGACGTGAACGCCCCCAACGGCGTGATCCACACCGTGGCGAAGGTGCTGCTGCCGCCGGCCATGTCGATTCAGACCATCGGCCAGGTGCTGGCGGCGGATGGGCGCTTCACCACGCTGCTGGCGGCGCTGCAGGCGACGGGGCTGGACACGGCGCTGGCCGGCCCGGGGCCGTTCACGGTTTTCGCCCCGACCGACGACGCCTTTGCGCGGTTGCCGGCCGGCACGGTGCCCGCCCTGCTGGCCGACCTGCCCACATTGCGGAACATCCTCCTGTATCATGTGGTGGCCGGCGACCTGAACACGGCGGAACTGGCGGCCCAGAAGACCGCCACCACCCTGCAAGGTGCGACCGTGCGCATCTACAGCGCCCTCGGGCGGACCTATGTCAACAAGTCCTACATCCAGGATGGCAACCTCAAGGCCATGAATGGCATCATCCACGCCATCAGCGCCGTGCTGCAGCCACCGACCGAGACGAAATGATCCGGGCTTGATCGCGACCAACCCGATTCCCCAACGCCGCCCGCGGGCCGCCGAGTCCGCGGGCGGCGTCTTGTTGTTGCAGGCGGCCGCGGGGTGAGCGCATGAAGATTCCTCCTGTCCTGCGCACCCCGGCCCTGATCCTCGGGGTGCTGCTGCTGCTGGGCGCGCTTGTGTGGACGGAGACGCACATGTGGTCGCGCATCGACCGGATGCGCGACCGGCCGGCGGTCACGGCGACGGAGGTGGAGTCGCTGCACCGGCTGCAGACGTGGTCGTCGGCCGTGCTGCTGGGGGTGGGTGCGGGCCTGGCGGTCCTCCTCTACCGCGGCCTGATCGCGCCGCTCCAGGAGCGGTTGCGGCAGAGCCAGCGCGTGATTGAGCGGCAGGAGAAACTCTCCTCCCTGGGGGTGCTGGCCGCGGGCATCGCCCATGAGATCCGCAACCCGCTCACCTCCATCCGCGTGCGGCTCTTCACCCAGCAGGCGCTGCTCAAGCCGGGGTCGGAGGAACACGAGGACAACGTCTTCCTGACCGGCGAAATTGCCCGCCTGGAGCGGATTGTGAAGGACTTCCTCGCCTTCGCCCGCCCGGCCGATCCGCAGCCGGCGCCCCTGCCGGCCAGCCGGCCGCTGCGCGAGGTGGCCCCGCTGCTGGCGCCGGAGCTGCGGAAATCCGGGATTGTCCTGCGCGAGGAATACCTGGCCGACCCGGTCGTGCAGGCCGACGCCGGCCAAATCAAGCAGGTGCTCATCAACCTCGTCCGCAATGCCGCCGACGCCATCACGGGAACCACCGGCGCCTCCCCCGCCACCGGGCCGGCCGAGCGCGGGACCATCACGCTGCGAACCCGCACGGAAATCCGCCGGCGGCGCGGCGGGTCGGCGTCGTGGGCCATCCTGGAAGTGGCCGACACCGGGCCCGGCATCCCGCCGGAGGTGCAGGGCCGCCTGTTCGATCCCTTCTTTACCACCAAGGCCAGCGGCACGGGGCTGGGCCTGAGCATGGCGCTGCGCATCGTTGAAAAGCACGGCGGACTGCTGGAGTATTCAACCGCCCCCGGCCGGGGCACCCTGTTCCGCATCGTGCTGCCCCTCCAGACCCCATGAGCCCCGCCCGCATCCTGGTCATCGAGGATGACGTCCGCTCGGCCCAGTCCATCGAGCGCCTGCTCTCCTCGCGCGGGTATGCGGTGAGTGTGTGTCACCGGGGCGACGAGGGTTTCCGGCGCGCGACCGACGAGGAGTTTGACTTGGTGCTGACCGACTTCCGGCTGCCGGGGGTGGATGGGCTGGAGTTGGTGCGCCAGCTGCATGCGCGCAAGCCGTTGCTCCCGATGGTGCTGATGACGGCATTTGGGACGACGGAGACGGCGATTGAGGCGACCAAGCACGGCGCGTTTGAGTATCTGCTGAAGCCGTTTGACGTGGCGGAGATGCTGGAGGTGGTGGGGCGGGCGGTGGCCGGGGCGCGCCGGATGAGCGAGCGGGTGGAGATTGGGGCGGTGACCGTGCCGGCAGCGCAGGCGATCATCGGGCAGAGCCGGGCCATGCAGGCGGTTTACAAGGAGATCGGGCGCGTGGCCGGGACGTCGGTGACCGTGTTGATCCGGGGTGAGACCGGCACGGGCAAGGAACTCGTGGCGCGCGCGATTTACCAGCACAGCGAGCGGGCGGGCCGGCCGTTCATCGCGGTGAACTGCGCGGCCATCCCGGAGACCCTGCTGGAGAGCGAGCTGTTCGGGCACGAGCGCGGCGCCTTCACGGGGGCCGACCAGCGCCGAATCGGCCGTTTCGAGCAGGCCCACGGCGCCACCCTCTTCCTGGACGAGATTGGCGACATGACCGCGTTCACCCAGGCCAAGCTGCTGCGGGTGCTGCAGGAGAAGGTCATCCAGCGGGTGGGAGGAAAGGAGGAGATCCCGGTCGATGTCCGCATCCTGGCCGCCACTCACCGCGACCTCGAGGCCCTGATCGCCTCCCGACAGTTCCGGGAGGATCTCTATTACCGCCTGGGGTCGGTGGTGGTGCGGCTCCCCGCCCTGCGCGACCGCACCGGGGATCTGCCCCTGCTGGCCGAGTATTTCCTGGGCCGGTTCCGGGCGGAGCTCAAGCTCGCCGACGCCAGCCTGCAGCCGGAGGCACTGGCGTGGCTGGCGGAGCAGCGCTGGCCTGGCAACGTGCGTCAACTGGAGAACACCCTGCGCCAGGCCCTGCTGGCGTCGCGCGGCTTTCCCATCACGCGCGCCGTGCTCGAGGAAGTGGCCGGGCGCAGCCCCGAGGGCGGGGGAACCCCGGCGCCCGCCGGCGCCGGGACCCTCGAGACCCTGATGGATGAACTGCTGGGGCGGGCCAAGGCGGGCGCCGAGCTCGACGTGCACGCCGAGGTGTTCGAGGCCATGGAACGGGAGTTGTTCACCCGGGCCATCCGCCTGGCCCAGGGAAACCAGGCCAAGGCCGCGCGCTGGCTGAAGATGTCGCGGCAAACCGTGCGGGAGAAGCTCCAGCACTTTGGGCTCAAGGCAGCCAGCGAGGAAGCGGACCCCGCAGGACCGGGGCCGGCGTCGGGGCCGGGCGCCGCGGCAGGGTGAGCTTGCGCAGCTTCGAGCGGAACCGGCGCGGCAAACCCACCCGGCCACAGGCCCGGTTGCCGCGCACGACCACCCCGCGGGCCCATGTGAACTCACGGGCGAGGATGGCCAGGCCGGCCGGGATGACCAACGACCCCGGCCCGGGCAGGACCAGGAGAACCACTCCCAGCATCAGCACCCCGCCGCCGAGCAGCCCGATTCCAAACCGCTTCATCGTCCCGCATCCTAGCGATTGGGATGCCAGTTTGGCCATCCTCCACAGTGCCGCCCAAACCCCGCTCCCCGCCACGCGTCGCCTCGCCCCCGGCTGTCCAACCGCTGGCCGGGAGCGGCCAGCGGTTGGTCATGGCGCCGGGGCCGGCCTCGCAGGCAGGAAAAGGATGTTGAGGTCACCGGCGCCCTGCTATCCTCGCCTCGTCCCCGGCACCTCACCATGCCTTGACTGCCCCGCACCGCGCTTCCCCGATGAACCCGCCGCTCCTGCTTCTTGTCCTTCTCACGGGCCTCCTGCTGCCGGCCAACGCCGCCCCCGCCGCCCCGGCGCCCCGCCTCAACCTGCTGCTGATCACCGCGGATGACCTCAACGCGGATTCCATGGGCTGGATGGGGGATCGGCACGGGGCCACCCCGGCGCTCGATGCGTTCGCCGCGGGGTCGCACCGGTTCGTTCGCCACCACGTCACCGCCCCCATCTGCCAGCCCTCGCGCCAGGCCATCATGACCGGACGCGTCCCGCACCGGAGCGGCGGCCTCGGATTCACCCCCATCCATGCAGGCACACCCACCCTGGTCACCCTCCTGCAACGGCAGGGCTATTTCGCCGGCGTGATCGACAAGCACCCACACATGAAGCCGGACAGCGAGTTCCCGTGGGACGTGAAGCTCAGCGGCGCGGGCAAAAACCCGCCGCTCATGCGCCAGCACATGGACCAATTGCTGCAGGCGGCCGCCCAGGCCGGCAAACCCTTCTTCATCAACGCCAACATCACCGACCCGCACCGGCCCTTCCCGCCGTCCGGCGACGCGGACGACGAGCCGGGCCGGAAACCCGCGGAGGCCGCCAGCCCGCGGAAGGCGGCCCGGAACGAGGTCGCCGGCCAGAACCTGGCCCGTGTCTACCAGCCCAGGGATGTCACCGTGCCGGCCTTCCTCGAGGACCTTCCGCCTGTCCGGCGTGAGATCGCCCAGTACTACACCGCCGTGAGCCGGCTCAACCTCACCTTCAGCAACATTCTCGCCGCCCTGCGCGCCAGCGGCCGGGCCGACGACACCATCATCGTGTTCCTCTCCGACCACGGCATGTCGTTCCCCTTCGCCAAGGCCACCGTCTACCACGACGGCACCCGGTCGCCCGTCCTCCTCAACTACCCCGGCATGCCGCCCGCCGCCACGCACCCGGAGTTTGTCAGCAGCGTGGACCTCCTGCCGACCCTGCTCGAGCTCCTCGGGCTGACGGCACCCGGCGGCCTCGACGGGCGTTCCTGGGTCCCGTTGCTCCGCGGCCAGGCCCAGCCCGGCCGTGACCATGTCATCACGCACGTGAACACGGTCAGCAGCGGGCTCGCCCTGCCCCAGCGGTGCATCCGCACCGCGGATCACGCCCTGCTGTTCCATGGATGGGCGGACGGCACCGCCAAGTTCCGGGTGGAGGCGATGAGCGGCCTGACCTACAAGACCCTCGAGGCGGCCGGGGAACAGGATCCGGCCATCGCCCGGCGGGTGCGCCAGCTGCGCGTGGGCGAACCGCTCATGTTCTTCGGGCAAAAGGATTCCGCCGGGGAACGCCGCAACCTCATTCAGGATCCGGCGCAGGCCGCCGAGATCCGGCGCCTCGGCGGACTGTTGCTGGCGCACATGGAGCGAACCGGCGACCCCGAGACGGCTGCCTTCCGCAAGGCCTTTGCCGCGTGGCAATCCCGCACGCGCCGGGATTGAGCCGCCGCCCAGGTTCCCGGGCGCTCCGCCGCCGTTGCCAGGCTGGTCCAGGGGTCGCTACCATGCGGGCTCACCATGCAACCCGCCGCCGTGTTTGCCTGCCTGCTGGGACTCGCCGCCACCCTCCTGCACGGCCAGGAGCCCCTGCCCTGGGTGGAGGGGAGCACCACCCTCGTGGTCCTGCCCGACACGGAGGTCTACGCCCAGAAGCGCCCGGAGACCTTCGAGGCCCAGACCCGCTGGATTGCCGCGGAGGCCCGCGCGCGGCAGATCGCGTTTGTCCTGCACGTGGGCGACATCGTCCATGACGATGTGGAGGCGCAATGGCAGGTGGCGCGGCGCAGCTTCCGGCACCTCGACGGCAAGCTCCCCTACGCGCTCGTCCTGGGAAACCACGACTACGCCGGCCCCGACCGGTCCACGCGTTTCAACGAATTCTTTCCCGTGGCGGACCTGCGCCAGGCGCCCACCTTCGGGGGCGTGCGCGAGGAGGGCCGCCTGGAGAACAGCTATCACCTGTTCCGCATGGGCGGCCGGGACTGGATCGTGCTCGCGCTGGAGTTCGGCCCGCGGGACGAGGTGGTGGCCTGGGCCAACGGGGTGTTGGCGGCCCACCCGACCCGGCTGGGCATCCTCGTCACGCACGCCTACCTGTTCCGGGAGAACACCCGTTTCGACCACACCCTCGGCCGCCCCCAACGGGCCAGCCCGCACGGCTGGGGCAACGACGGCGAGCAGCTCTGGCGGAAGCTGGTCCGGCGGCATGCCGGCATGCGGTTTGTCTTCAGCGGCCACGTGGCCACGGGCGGCACCGGCTACCTCGCCAGCACCGGGGACCACGGCAACACCGTGCACCAGATCATGGCCGATTACGAAAACCTCCGCGGTGGCGGAAGCGGCTACCTGCGCCTCGTGGAATTCCTCCCCGGCGGCGCCCAGGTGCAGGTCCGCACCTACTCGCCGCTGCTCCAGCGCCACCTCACCGACCCCGCCAACCAGTTCCGGTTCCAACTTCAGTAAGCCGGCCCGCGGCGGCCGGCCGGGACGCCGCGTCCCCGCCGCATTCCAGGGCACAAAGCTTTGCCCGGGCCCCGGCCGATATGCTAGAGAGTCATCGTGAACCTCCAGCCCGTCATCCGGCTGCTGCTGGCCCCGGCCCTGGCCGTGTCCGTGTCGGCGCATGACGAGCATGAGGACCGCATCGACCGCACGGCCCGTCCCCTGCCCCAGCCGGCCGACTGGGCGGAGCCCCCGGGGGCGGTTCCCTCCGTCTCCACCTTCCTGCCGTCCGGGTTCGGCCCCGTGGCCCCGGCGGCCCGCCAGCCGGCGGGCGCGCTGAGCGGGCGCATTGTCTTCATGAACTCCGGCCACGGCTGGACCTGGGATCCCGATTACTGGCGGCTGCAGCGCGGGACCCTCAACGAGATGAACGAGGACTACGGCAACCTCGACCAGCTGAACTTCTTCGCCGCCTACTGCTTCAACGCCGGCGCCACCGTGGTGTCCATGCGCCCGCTCGGCCACCAGACCAACGAGGTCGTCCTCGACAACGACGATCCCGGGGTGACCTTCGCCGGCACCTGGTTCGACAGCACGGCCACCTACTTCTTCGGGAGCGCCGGCGACCTCCCCTACCGCTACGCCAGCCTCGCCTCCAACGAAACCGCCACCGCCACCTACACCCCCGACATCCCCGCGGCCGGCTTTTACCCGGTCTACACCTGGGTGCGGGCCGGCTCCGACCGCGGCGACCAGCTCTACCGCATCCGCCATACCGGCGGCGAATCCCAGGTCCGCATCCCGCATCACCTGGTCGGCAACGGCTGGATTTACCTCGGCGAATACTGGTTCAACCCCGGGGCCAATCCCGTCCAGGGTTCCGTCGTCGTCAGCAACCTGCGCGGCTCGGCCGCCGGCACCTACACCTTCGCCGACGCCATCCGGTTCGGGAACGGCATGGGATCCGTCAACCGCGGCACCGGCGTGTCCACCTACCCGCGCGAGGAGGAGAACTGCCGCTACTGGATCCAGGCCAGCCTCGGCCAGGGCCAGTCCACCGCCCTCTATGACAGCACCGGCGCCGACGAAAGCGATTCCTGGTCGGCCCCGCCCAAGATGTCCGCCGAGATGAACCGCGAGGCCGAGGGCAACATCCACAAGCGCATCCACATCAGCTTCCACTCCAACGCCGGCGGCGGCCGCGGCACGACCGCGCTCATCACGTCCGATCCCACCCCGAACCAGGCGACCCTCGCCCAGATCGCCGGCAACGAGGTCGACGAGGATCTCGTCGCCCTCGGGTCCCCGCCCCTCGAGGTGGCCTGGAACAACCGCACCTCGGTCACCTACTCGGGCGGCTACTCGGAGATCGATGGCAGCCTGTTCAACTACGAGATGGACGCGACCATCATCGAGGTGGCGTTCCACGACAACGCCAGCGACGCCCTCCTCATGCGCGACCCCAAGGCGCGCGCCGCCGTCGGCCGGGCCGCCATGCACGCCGTGGTCCGTTACATGGCCCAGTTCGACGGCGCCCCGCTCGAGTTCCTGCCCGAGCCCCCCGCCAACGTCCGCGCCACCGGCGCCACCGACGGGTCCATCACCCTCCAGTGGGACCTCGCCCCCGGCAGCGGCGGCAGCGGCACCCCCACCGGTTACGTCATCTACCGCAGCACCGACGGGCGCGGCTTCGGCAATCCCATCACGGTCAGCAATGTCACCCGGCACCGCCTCACCGGCCTGGCCCCGGGCGCCGACCATTACTTCCGCGTGGCCGCCGTGAACGCCGGCGGCGAGTCGCTGCCCTCGGAGACCGTCGGGTGCCGCGCCCCCACCAGCCCGCCCGCCCCGCGCGTCCTCGTGGTCAACGCCTTCGATCGCTTCGACCGCACCACCAACCTTCGCCAGAACACCACCCGCCAGGGCTGGGCCCCGCCCGGACCCGCCGGCACCATGGAACGCGTCCTGCCCCGGCGCGTGAACGCCTTCGACTACGTCGTCGCCCATGGCCAGGCCATCAGCGCCTATGGTCTCCCCTTCGATTCCTGCCAGAACGAAGCGGTCGCCAACGGCCAAATCCCCCTCGGCGACTACCGCGTCGTCGTCTGGGCCTGCGGCCAGGAAAGCACCGGCAGCGAGACGTTCAGCGCCATGGAACAGTCCCTCGTCGCCGCCTACCGCAACGCCGGCGGGCACCTCTTCGTCTCGGGGTCCGAAATCGGCTGGGACCTCGACCGCGCCTCCGGCCCCACCGCCTCGGACCGCACCTTCCTCAACCAGCAGCTCAAGGCCGACTTCCCCGCCGACGCCAACGACAACTCGGGCAGCCACACCGTGAACCCGCCGGCCGGCAGTCCCCTGGCCGGGCGCGGCACCGGCGCGTTCGACAACGGCACCGGCGGCATCTACTGGGTGCGCACACCGGACGTGCTCGTCCCCTTCGGCGCCGGCGCGGGCGTGACCCTGCAGTATGCCGGCGGCGGCACGGCGGCCGTTCATTATGACGGCTCGGCGGGGGGCGGGCGGGTCGTCCTGTTCGGGTTCCCCTTCGAGACCCTCCTCGATCCGGCCCTGCGCCGCGATTACATGGCCGGCGTCCTCGAGTTCCTCACCGCCGATGCCGCCACCCTGATCGCGGCCGGCTCGGTGTGGAGATACCACGACACCGGGCTCGACCCGGGCCCGGCCTGGAGCCAGCCGGACTACAACGACGCCGCCTGGCCGGCCGGCCCGGCGCAGCTGGGCTTCGGCGACGACGACGAGGCCACGGTGGTGAACACCAACCGCACCCGGATCACCACCTACTTCCGGCGCGCCTTCATCGTCGGGGCCACGGGCGAGCTGGCCGGCGTCTCGCTGCGCCTCAAGCGCGACGACGGCGCGGCCGTCCACCTGAACGGGGTCGAGGTCTACCGCACCAACCTCCCGGCCGGCCCCCTCACGGCCGCAACCTCCGCGCTCACCGCCGTGGGCGGCGCGGACGAATACGCGTGGCTGCCGGCCGTGATTCCGCCCGGCCTGCTGCAGCCGGGCACCAATGTGCTGGCCGTGGAGGTGCACCAGAACGGCACCGCCAGCAGCGACCTGAGTTTCGACCTCGAACTCATCGCCACCCTGCGGCCGTCCTCGCCCGTCGCCCTGGTCCCGGCCACCGCGACCTGGCGCTACCTCGACACCGGGGTGAACCCCGGAACATCCTGGCGCCTCGCGTCCTTCAACGATGCCGCCTGGCGGAGCGGCGTGGGCCGGTTCGGGTTTGGCGGCGACGGCGAGGCGACCCGCCTCAGCCGCACCAACGCCAGCGGCGGCACCAACCTCACCTTCCTGTTCCGGCACGCCTTTTATGTCCCCAACCCCGCCGCGATCCCGTCCCTCACCGCGCGCCTCACCCGCGACGACGGCCTCGCGCTTTACCTGAACGGCTGGGAACTGCTGCGGGACAACCTGCCGGAGGGAACCCTCGGGTTTGGCACGCTGGCGATGGCGGCCATCGGCGGGGCGGACGAAACCAACTGGCTGGAATGGACGGTGTCTGGCTCGGCCCTCGTGCCCGGCTGGAATCTGCTGGGCGCCGAGGTGCACCAAGCGGCCGCCAGCAGCAGCGACCTTGGGTTCCAAATGGAGCTGCGGGCCAACGCCAGCCTGCCGCCGCCCCCGGCCCTGGACATCGGGGATGGCATGCTGTCGTGGCCGGCGGAGACAGCCTTCTACCGCGTGGAATGCGCCTTCCAGCTTGCGCCGCCGGTGGCATGGGTCCCGCTGACCAACACGCCCTCGCTCCTCAGCAATCGCTGGTGCCTGCCCATTCCCCCCGCGGCCCAGAGCCGCCATTTCTTCCGGCTCGGCCGCCCGTAGCGGCGCGCGGGCCTCCGGCCCGCTTATCCCGCCCCCTCCTCCCCAGGGATCATCCCACCCCACACCGCGGCAGCCGCGCGGCCGCACTCCAGAGGGAGGCATTGGCGGCCGGGCTTTTGCCGCTGCACACTTGGGGTCCGGCCTGCGGGCCACCATGCTCAGCGTCACCGAACACGGCCTCTATTGCGCGGCAGGCGATTTCCATATCGACCCCTGGCGACCGGTGGAACGCGCCCTCATCACCCACGCGCACAGCGACCACGCCCGCCCCGGGTCCCGGAACTACCTCTGCGCCCGGGAAGGCGCCGCCGTCCTCCAGCTTCGCCTCGGCCCCGACGCCCGCATCCAGGGCCTGCCCTGCGGCGAAACCCTCCGCATCCAGGACGTCACGGTCTCGTTCCATCCCGCCGGCCATGTCCTCGGCTCCGCCCAGATCCGGCTCGAACACCGCGGCGAAATCTGGGTCGTGAGCGGCGATTACAAGACCACCCCCGACCCCACCTGCGCCCCGTTCGAGCCGGTCCGCTGCCACACCTTCATCACGGAATCCACCTTCGGCCTGCCCGTCTACCGCTGGCCCGGCCCGGAGGCCGTCTTCGGGGACATCCACGGCTGGTGGCGCGACAACCAGGAACAGGGCCGCACCAGTGTCCTGCTCGGCTATTCCCTCGGCAAGGCCCAGCGCCTGCTCGCCGGACTGGACCCCGCCCAGGGACCCATCCTCGTCCACGACGCCGTGCGCCAGTTGTTGCCCGCCTACGCGGAGGCCGGCATCCGGCTGCCCCCCGTGGAGCGCGCCTCGCTCGAACGCGTGCGCGCGGCCGCCGGACGGGCGCTGGTGGTCGCCCCGCCCGCCGTGGACGGATCGACATGGGTCGGCTCCCTCGGCGCGGTCTCCACCGGCATGGCCTCCGGCTGGATGCTCGTGCGCGGCACGCGACGGCGGCGTGGGGCCGACCGCGGGTTCGTGGTTTCGGACCATGCCGACTGGCCCGGGCTGCTCTCGGCCATCGAGGCCACCGGCGCGGAACGTGTCCTCGTCACGCACGGCAGCGCCACCGCGCTGGTCCGCTGGCTGCGCGAGCACGGGCGCGCCGCCGAGGCGCTGGCCACCCGCTTCGCCGAGGGGGCGGAGGCGGAGGACTAGCCCATGCGCGCGTTTGCCGAACTCTTCGCTGCGCTGGACCAGACCACGCGCACCCAGGAAAAGGTCGCGGCACTCGAGGCCTACTTCCGTGCCGCCCCCCCGGCGGACGCGGCCTGGGCGCTGTGGTTCCTCTCCGGGCGGCGCCTGAAGCGCGCGGTGAAGACGGGGCACCTGCGCGAGTGGACCGCGGAGGCGGCCGGGCTGCCGTTGTGGCTGGTGGAGGAATGCTACGAGCACGTGGGCGACCTGGCCGAGACCCTCGCCCTGCTGCTGCCGCCCGCGCCCGAGCCCCGGCCCCTGCCGCTGGCCCGCCTGGTCGCCGAGCGCCTGCTGCCCCTGGCCGGCGCCCCGGAGGCCGCCCAGCGTTCGCTCCTGCGCACCACCTGGGCCGAGCTGGACCGCAGCCAGTGTTTCCTCTGGCACAAGCTCATCACCGGCAACCTCCGCGTTGGCGTTTCCCGCGCCCTGCTCCTGCGCGCCCTCGCCAACCTCGCCGGGCTCGAGCCGCCCGTCCTCGCCCATCGGCTCCTCGGCACCTGGCGCCCCACCCCGGAGGACTACGCCCGGCTCCTCTCCGCCCACGGCCCGTCCGGCGACCCCGCCCAGCCCTACCCGTTCCACCTCGCGCCACCACTCGAGGACCCCGCCACGCTGGAGGGCGCCCTGACCGGCTGGCAGGTGGAATGGAAATGGGACGGCATCCGGGCCCAGCTCCTGCGCCGGGGCGACGAGATCATCCTGTGGTCGCGCGGCGAGGAAATCGTCACCGCCGCGTTCCCGGAAATCGCCGCCGCCGCCCGCGCGCTGCCGCCGGGCACCGTCCTCGATGGCGAACTGCTGGCCTGGCGCGGCGCGGGTCCCCTGCCCTTCGCCCAGCTGCAGCGGCGCCTCAACCGGCGCGAGGCGGGCCCGTCGCTCCGCCGCCACGTGCCCGTCACCTTCATGGCCTACGACCTGTTGGAGGCCGGTGGCGAGGACGCGCGGACCCGGCCACTCGTCGAACGGCGGGCCCTGCTGGAAAGGATCGTCGATGCGGCGCGGGCCCGCGGGGCGGCGGAAGGCGGCGCAACGCGGTTGCAGGACTGGGTGCAGGGCGACTTGTTTGCCGCGGACGAGGCGGATCCCGCGGGCGCGGGACCGGGGCCGGCGCTGCAGGTCAGCGCGGTCTTGCCCACGGCGACGGGGGCGGACCTGGCGGCCTGGCAGGAGAGAGCGCGCGCGACGGGGGCGGAGGGGCTGATGTTGAAGCGGCTCGACTCGGCCTATGGGACGGGGCGCGTGCGCGGGTCGTGGTGGAAGTGGAAGGTGGCGCCGTTCACCTGCGACGCGGTGCTGGTGGCGGCGCAGCCGGGGCATGGCCGCCGGGCGACGCTGTTTACCGACTACACCTTCGCCGTGTGGCGCGGCGGGGAACTGGTGCCGGTGGCCAAGGCCTATTCGGGGCTGACCGACGAGGAGATCGACGCCGTGGACGCCTTTGTGCGCGCGCATACCACGGGCCGGTTCGGGCCGGTGCGCTCGGTTGAACCCGGGCTGGTCTTCGAGCTGGCCTTCGAGGGCATCGCACCCTCCACGCGGCACAAGTCCGGTCTCGCCCTCCGTTTCCCGCGCATGGCGCGCTGGCGCCGGGACAAGCAGCCGGCCGAGGCGGACACCGTGGAAACGCTGCTGGCGCTGGCCGAGGTTCCGGGAGGGTTGGCATGAACCGGCGATTGGCCGACTGGTTCGCGGCGCAGGGCTGGGAACCGTTTGATTTCCAGCGCGAGGCGCTGGCCGCCTTTGCCCGGGGCGAGAGCGGCCTCGTCCACGCCCCGACGGGCGTCGGCAAGACGCTGGCCGCCTGGCTGCCGCCCCTGGCCCAGTGGCTGGAGGAACATCCGGACGCGGACGCCTGGCCAGGGACCCCCGAGCCGTTGCGCGTCCTGTGGCTGACCCCGTTGCGCGCGCTGGCCCAGGACACGCTGCGTTCACTGCGCGAGGTCACCGGGGGGCTGGAGCTGCCCTGGACCATTGACGCCCGGACCGGCGACACCTCGGGCTCGCGCAAGAGCAAGCAGCGCGAGCGGTTTCCCACCGCGCTCGTCACCACCCCGGAAAGCCTGTCGCTGCTGTTGTCCTACCCGGAGACGCAGGCGGCCTTCGCCGGCCTGCGTTGCGTGGTGGTGGATGAATGGCACGAGCTGATGGGCAGCAAGCGGGGGGTGCAAACCGAACTGGCCCTGGCCCGGCTGCGGCGTTGGTGCCCCGGCCTGCGCACGTGGGGGTTGTCCGCCACGCTGGGCAACCTGCCCGAGGCCATGGCCACCCTGCTCGGCCAGGGCGCCCCGGCCGGGCGCCTGATCACGAGCGCCCTGCCCAAGACGGTCGCGGTGGAGACGCTGCTGCCGGACACGATGGAGAAGTTTCCCTGGGCCGGTCACCTCGGGCTCAAGCTGTTGCCCGCCGTCATTGCCGCGCTCGAGCGCGCACGGACGACCCTCGTCTTCACCAACGTCCGTTCCCAGGCCGAGATCTGGCACCAGGCCCTGCGCGAGGCGCGCCCGGACTGGACGGACACGCTGGGCATCCATCACGGGTCCCTGGACCGGGAGGAACGGGCGCAGGCGGAGGAAGGCCTGCGCACGGGGCGTTTGCGCGCAGTGGTGTGCACCTCGAGCCTCGACCTGGGGGTGGATTTCGCGCCGGTGGAACAGGTCATCCAAATCGGCGGGCCCAAGGGCATTGCGCGCCTGCTCCAGCGCGCCGGGCGCAGCGGGCACAGCCCGGGCCGACCCAGCCGCGTGCTCTGCGTGCCGGCCCATGCCCTGGAGCTCGTCGAATACGCCGCCGCGCGCGACGCCCTGGCCCGCGGCGAGGTCGAGCCCCGCCGGCCCCTCGAGGCGCCCCTCGACCTGCTCGCCCAGCACCTCGTCACGCTCGCGCTCGGTGGCGGGTTCACGCCGGACGACGCGCTGGCCGAGGTCCGCACCACCCGCGCCTACCGCGAGCTCACCCGCGACTCGTTCCAGTGGGTGCTGAACTTCGTCATGCGCGGCGGACGCAGCCTGAGCGCCTATCCCGGGTTCTGCCGCGTCGCCGAGGTGGACGGCCGGTGCGTGGTCACCTCGCCCGTCATCGCGCGCCTGCATCGCATGAGCATCGGGACCATCACGAGCGACGCCGCCATCCGGGTCCAGTTCCAGAACGGGGCCCGCCTCGGCACGGTCGAGGAATCCTTCGTCGCCCGCCTGAAGCCGGGACAGCACTTCATCTTTGGCGGTCGCGTCCTGCAACTGGTCCGCGTGCACCAGATGGTGGCGCAGGTGCGGGCGGCGCGCCGCGCCAGCGGGACGGTCCCCCAGTGGGAGGGCGGCCGGTCCCCGCTCTCCAGCCTGCTCGCCGCCGAGGTCCGGCGCGTGCTTGAGAGCCCCGAGCCACCCGGGTGCAGGCCGGCCCCCGAGCTGGAGGCCGTCCGCCCCATCCTCGCCGTCCAAGCGGCCACTTCCCGCATCCCGCGTCGGGACGAGCTGCTGATCGAGCGGACCACAACGCGGGAGGGCACGCACTGGTTCCTGTTCCCGTTTGGCGGACGCCTGGCCCATGAGGGGCTGGGCGCGCTGCTGGCCTTCCGCCTGGCCCAGCGGCAGCCGGTCACGGTGACGGTGGCCGTGAACGATTACGGCGTGGAACTGCTGCCGGCCCAGGATCTCGAGCTGGGCGAGGCGGACTGGCGCGCGCTGCTGGCCCCGGACCGGTTGCTGGAGGACCTGCTGGCCTGCCTGAACGCGACGGAACTGGCGCGCCGGCAGTTCCGGGAGATTGCGCGCGTGGCCGGCTTGGTGTTCCCGGGGTATCCGGGCGCCCAGAAGACGATGAAGCAGGTGCAGGCCTCGAGCGGGCTCCTCTTCGAGGTGTTCCAGAAATACGAGCCCGAGCACCTGCTGCTCGACCAAGCCCGGCGCGAGGTGCTCGATCAGCAGCTCGAGATCTCGCGCCTGCGCGCCCTGCTGGAGCAGGCGGCCGGGCAGCGCCTCGTGCTGACACAGCCCGTGCGTCTCACCCCGCTGGCCTTCCCGTTGTGGGCGGAGATGATCCGGGGCCAGGTCAGCAGCGAATCGTGGTCCGATCGCGTCCGGCGCATGGCCGCGGAGCTGGAAGCGGAGGCGCCGGCATGATCACGCCCCTGGCCTTGACCCTGGCTGGCGAGGCCGTCGAGCTGTGGCCGGGCCGGGCCCTGCACTGGCCGTCGGGTGGGGCGCTGTTCCTGGCTGACCCACACTTCGGCAAGGCGGCGGCCTTCCGGGCCTGGGGCATCGCGGCGCCGGAAGGGGCGGCCTCGGACCTCGCGCGGCTGGACATCCTGCTGGAGCGGACCCGGGCGACACAGTTGGTGGTGCTGGGGGATTTCTTCCACGCGCGCCGCGGCGTTTCGCCGGAGACGCTGGACACCCTTGGCCGCTGGCGTGCGCGTCACGCGGGGCTGACCGTCACCCTGGTGCGCGGCAACCACGATCGGCAGGCGGGCGATCCCCCGGCGACGCTGGGCATCGACTGCGTGGGGGAACCCTGGCCGCTGGGACCGTGGTCCTGCCGGCATGCGCCGGGAACGGAACCGGGCGCCCATGTGCTGGCCGGGCATGTGCACCCGGGG
Source organism: Verrucomicrobiota bacterium (assembly GCA_046048995.1). Classification (GTDB taxonomy): domain Bacteria; phylum Verrucomicrobiota; class Verrucomicrobiia; order Limisphaerales; family JADJPG01; genus JBJOEZ01. The sequence continues at coordinate 53,325 of JBJOEZ010000026.1, forward strand.
GTGTTGTTGCGGGACCGGAACGGATCGCGCCTGCGCGCGGCGTGTTTTGTGAGCGAGGCGGGCTGCACCGTGCTGCCGGCCTTTGGGGAGTTCACGGGGCTGAAGGAGATCCCCCGCGCGCCCGGGCGCCGCCGCTTCGCCGTGACGGAGGAGGCGGTGGTCGAGGTGTGACCGGCGCGCAGGCCTCCGGCCCGCTTACCGTGGGCGACGCGGCAAGGAGCGCAAGCCGGCCTGAGCACGACCGGCCTTCGGCGGACATCCACGGCCGCCCGTGGGGCCTTGGGGAGGACAGTCCGGGTAAAGCGTGCCGCAACCAACGGTTGCTCCTGTGCAACGACCGGAGAGCAGGATTGCGGGGCAACCCCGATCCTGATGAGGCAAGATGCGGCATCATGGCAGCCGCCGTTGCTTATCACCCATGCCTTCATTTCCTCAGGGCCAGCCGGCCTTCACGCCCGGGCAGGGGCTGCGTCGCACCCGCGTCGCCTTCCGCCAGGGGCTCTGGGCGGTCGGGCTGATTTGGGGGCTGGTGGCCGGCGCGGCGGCGGCCACCCGGACCGTGACGTCCCTTGCCGACTCGGGCGCGGGCACGTTGCGGCAGGTGATCGCGGACGCTCTTGGCGGCGACACCGTCGTCTTCGCGGTGACCGGCATGGTCAGCCTCTCGAACGCGGAGCTGACCATCGACAAGGACCTCGTCATTGCCGGTCCCGGCCAGGGGTTGCTGGAGGTCCGCGGGGGCGGCGCGCGCGTGTTCAACATCCGTCCGGGCCGGAGTGTGACCATCGCGGGGGTCTCCGTCCGCAACGGGCGGACCGACCCGGGTGAGCCGGGCGGCGGTGTCTACAACGCCGGCCAGTTGAGCCTGCTCAACTGCGTCGTTTCCGCCAACCAGACCCAGGGCGTCTCCTCCAACAACCCGGGCGGCCTCGGCGGCGGCATTTACAACATCGGATCCCTGCTCCTGAGCAACGCGGTGGTGACCAGCAATGTGACGGGCATGGGTGGGCCGGGTGGATCGGGTGGGGGAATTTTCAACGGCGGTACGCTGCAGGCGTGGCGCACGACCTTTGCCTGGAACCGCACGGGATCGGGAATCGATGGCACGAATTCCAAGTATTACGGGCTCCCCGGCCAGGCGGGCGGCAGCGGCGGCGGCATCCACAGCACCGGCACCGTCGCGCTGACGGATTGCACGCTCCACGGCAACACCACCGGCCACGGTGGCAGCGGCGGGTTCGGACAGGTCAGTGGCGGCAGCGGCGGCAGCGGCGGGGACGGCGCGGGTTTGTGGGCGGCGAGCGCGGTCCTTGAGCGCTGCACGGTGAGCAGCAACAGCGGGGGCCTCGGCGGCACGGGCGGCGGGAGCACGGCCGGCGCCAGCCCGGGCGGACGGGGCGGCGCGGGTGCGGGAATCCAAGGTGGCAGCCTTTGGCTCACCAACTCCACGGTGACCGGCAACCGGACCGGCGGAGGCGGCGATGGCGGGATCCGTTATATCGCGCCCGGCATTCCCCAAGGCCAGGCCCAGGGCGGCGCGGGTGGGGATGGCGGCGGCCTCGCCAGCTGGCAGACCAACTGGTGGCTGGTCTCCTGCACCCTGGCGGGGAACCAGTGCGGCACCGGCGGCTTTGGCGGCACCCTCCTGTATCCCAACCTGGGACCGGAGGGCAAAGGCGGCGGTGTCTCCGCCGGGGTCGCCCTGCTGGGCGGCGTCCTGAACACCCTCATCGCCACCAACCATGGGTCCCCTCCCGACGTCTCCGGGGTGTTTGTGTCGCGTGGCCACAACCTCATCGGCGTCACCAACGGGGGCGGCGGTTTCACCGGGCCTGGCGACCTCGCGGGTTCCACCAACGCGCCGCTCGATGCGCGCCTCGGCTCCTTGGGCGACGGCGGCGGGCTGACTTTCATCCTTCCCCTGCTCCCCGGCAGCCCCGCCATCGATGCCGCGGCAGCCAATGGACCGTCCATCGACCAGCGCGGGGTCACGCGTCCGCAAGGAGCCGCGCCGGACATTGGCGCCCATGAGTTCCTCTTCAGTTCGCCGTCGTTCACGTCCGCCAGCTGGTCGTCCCCCGGAATCCTGGCGCTGCAACTGCGCGGCCTGCCCTACCAAGCCTACGCGTTGGAGGCGTCCACCAACCTCGTGCACTGGACGGAGATTCTGTCCGTGGTGACAGGCGGCAACGGCCTCAAGGACTTGGCGGACACCACTGCGGGCTCCAACTCGTCCCGCTGCTACCGGCTTCGGTGGATGGCGCCGTGAGGAGGGTTGGCCGCGGAGGCCGGTCCGCCTGACGCCGGCGATGGCGATTACTCCTGGAGGAAGGCCACAAGGTCGCGGAGAGCCTGCGGGGTCAGTCCGGTCTCGAGGCCCTCGGGCATGAGGGACTTCGACGTGTACTCCACGCGGTCGATGTCCCGGCGCGCCACCACCGTGCGCAGGCCGGACGGCTGCCGCAGCACCAGCGTGTCGGCGGTTTCGCCCTCCAAGATCCCGGTCAGCCCCTCGCCATCCTTGCGCTCCACCCGCACGGTCGCGAAGGCCGGGTTCAGGGCCATGTTGGGATCCAGGATGTTCGAGATCAAATCCTCGACGCTTCGGTGCGAGAGCCGGGTCAGGTTGGGGCCCACCGCATGGCCCACGTCCCGCACCTGGTGACAGGACGCGCACAGGCGCTCGAAGGAGGCCCGGCCGTCGACGGCGTTGCCCTGGGCGGGGATTCGGGCCAGCCATTCCTCCACCACCGCCTTGCGGTTGCTGTATTCCTCATCGCTGAAGAACCGGGTGGCGCGGCGGCGGATGCCCACGGTGGCGTGGCGGAGCAGCTCGCGGCGTTGCTCCAGGTCGAGATTGAGTTCGCCGGTGGCGATGGCCCCGGACTCGAGGGCGGTCAGCAGCGCCTCATGCCACGAGCGCCGGTCGCAGAGAGCCTTGGTCACCTCGGGGCGCAGGGACGGGGCGAGCCCGCGCCAGCGCGCGAGCAGGCCTTCGGCCACGGCGGGATCGCGCGATGCGCGCAGGAGTTCCCATGCCTGGGCCTGCACCTCGCGCGGTTCCTGTCCCCCGAGCAGGTCGAGGAGGACCGGGCGCGCGCGGGCCGGCTCAGCGAGGGCCAGGGTCTGGATGGTCCGGACGCGTTCGGCCGACGGCAGGGCACGGTCCGCCGCGCGCTGCAGGGCCTCGGCCAGGCCGGCCTGCTGGGCGGCGCTGCGGGGCAGCCCGAGCTGGTTGGCGAGCTGCCACCAGGCGTTGCGCTCGGTGGGGCCGAGGCGCGGCTCGAGGGACGCCAGGGCATCGGCGACCGGCTTCGCGGCGCGCGGATTCCCGCCCGTCGACAGCAACCCTTCGCGCAGCTTCTCGAACAGCACCCGGCGCATGGCACCGGCCACCCCATCGGTGGTGGCCTGCGCAATCGCGGCATCCACGGCACCCGCCTTCCCGGGGTTCCACGCCCGGCCCGTCACCCAGGCCAGATCGGCGCAGGCCTCGAGCGCCGCGGCGTCGCCATTCCTGGCCGCGGGCGTGGCGAGGAAGCGCTGCAGGAGGGCGTCCGCCCCGGTGCGCAGGCCGAGCAGCACCGCCACGCGGGACCATTTCCAGGCATGGTCGCGCATCCAGATCCCGCCGAGGGCGCGCGTGACCTCCGCCGGGTCGCGGGCCGGCAGGTAACCAAGGGCCAGGGCCGCCACGAACCGAACCCGCGCATGGTCATGGCGGGCCAGGTTGAGCAGCGCGGCGGAGATCGCGGGCTCCAGCGGACCGGCCTGGGCCCCCTGCACGGCCATCTCCACCGCGTTCTCGACGACGCCCGGATGGGGGTCGCGGAGGCCGGCCAGCAGGTCGGCGGACTCCAACCGGCCCAGCCCTTGCAGGGTCCAGTACCCATGCAACCGGGCCAGGGGCACCGGGGACACGAGGGCCTGGGAGCGGAGGTCCGGGATGAGGTCGGTGCGACGGCCGGACACGATCAGGCGTTGGGCGGTGAGGCGCCACCAGGCGTTGCTGTGGCCAAGGGCGCGCACCCACTCGGTCGCCGGCTGGCGACCCAGCGTAATGCCGGCCGGCTTCGGCCAACCCTTGGGCGCCAGCCGGTAGATGCGGCCGCGGTCCTCCCCGGCGCGCAGGGATAGGGTCCGCTTGAGCTTGTCCGGGATGTAATCCGGATGCTCGATGACCTCCCGCTGCATGTCGGCGACGTAGAGGGCGCCATCGGGGCCTAGCTCGAGGCCGGTCGGCCGGCAGGCGGGGTCGCGGCTGGCGAAAAACTCGCGGTTCGTCTCGGCCGGGGAACGCGTGGCACGGAACCCGGGGCCGTCCTCCACGAGCACGTCGCGATGCACCACATGCGCGACCACGTCGCACACAAAGAGGCTGCCCGAGAGATCGCCAGGGTATCCGGAAACCCCGAGGAACCCGACGCCCCCGGCCGCCGAAAAATGCCCGGCCTGTTCGGGATGGTTCGGCCGCGTCACGGCGGCGGCGATGGGATAAATCCGGGCCATCTCCCCGTGGTCCGAGATGCTGACCGTGGTCTCGAACGGGAAGAGGTGCGTGGCGGCCCGCTGGTAACGCCGGGGCAGGAACTGGTGCAGGCAATGATCAATGTTGTAGGTGGTGAACCGCCGGCCCCAGTCGTCGAAGGCCAGCCCGTATCCGCCACCGGTCTCAAAGGTGGCCTCCACCCTCCCCGTCACCGGATCGAACCGGAAGTCGTCCTGCGCGAGCACCACCGTGGCCCCGTCCCCCCCGGCCGCGGAGACCCGACCGCCGTTGCCGCCGTTCAGGCCATGGATGTGGTTGTCCAGACCCCAGCGCAGCCCGTTGGCATTGCTGTCAGTCACCCCCAGCTTGAACCCGCGCACCACCGTCCGCCGCACGTCGGCCCGGCCATCCCCGTCGGTGTCCTTGAGGAACAGGATCTCCGGCGGCGCGGTCACGAACACGCCGCCGTCGTAGGGCGTGAGGGAGGTCGGAAAACTCAGCCCTTCGGCAAAGAGCGTGGACTGATCAACGAGGCCGTCGCCGTCCGTGTCCGCGACGAGCCGGAGGGTGCCGCCCGGCTTGTCCCGCCCGTCGAGGCCCAGGGGATAATCGCGCATCTCCAGAACGAAACACCGGCCGAACTCATCAAAGGCGAGGGCGACGGGATCCACCACGTGGGGCTCGGCCGCAAAGAGCGTCAGTTCCAAGCCTGGGTCCACTTGGAAGGATGTGGAGGAAAGCGGCGCGGCCGCCCGCGCCGACAGGAACAGCGAACCGGCCAGCAACGGCACGGCCAGGGCGGTCCGCCAGCAAGCCCGGGATGGCAGGAGGGAGGCCATGGCAGAAGTGAGGGTTGGTGATTGAGCGACTTGAGGAGGGGAGGGTTACGGTGCCTGGGATTTTTTCCTTGGGGGTCGGAGTTGGGCGGCTTGGGTGCGGACCGCCTGCCGTTCCCCGGGGGTGAGGCGGGCGAGGTTGCGCAGTTGCATGGCCATGCGCTGGTTCTTCGCGAGGACCTTCTCATGCCGGAGCAGGAAATCCCAGTACAGCGTGGTGAACGGGCACGCCTTGGGCCCGGTGCGGACTGCGGGGTCGTAACGGCATCCCTCGCAGTAGTTGCTCATGCGCTGGATGTATTTCCCGGTCGCCACATAGGGCTTGGAAGCCATCACGCCGCCATCACCGTATTGCGACATGCCCAGCGTGTTGGGCAGCTCGACCCATTCCACGGCATCCACATAGACCGCCAGGTACCATTCGTGGACGGCCTGCGGCCGCACCCCCAGGAGCAGCGCATAGAGGCCGGTCACCATCAGGCGCTGGATGTGATGGGCGAACCCGAGTTCCAACGTCTGCCGGATGACCTCCCGCAGGCAGTTCATGTCGGTCTCGCCCGACCAGTAGAAGTCCGGCAGTGGTTGGTCGGCCCCCAGTGCGTTGCGCCCGAGGTATTCGGGCATGAACCGCCCGTAGATACCGCGCACGTATTCCCGCCAACCGAGGATTTGCCGGACGAACCCCTCGACTGCGGCGAGCGGGGCGTGGCCCTTCTCGTGGGCCTTCTCCGCCGCCGCCAGCACCTCGCGGGGGTTGAGCAGCTTCAGGTTCAGGGCGGCGGACAGGCGCGAGTGGTAGAGCCACGGTTCCCCCGTCCACATCGCGTCCTCGTAAAGACCGAAACTGGGCAGGCGATTCCGGATGAAGTCATCCAGCGCGCGCAGGGCGTCGGCGCGCGTGACCGGCCAGTCGAAGCGCTCCAGCCGGCCCGGGTGCCCGGCGAAACGGCGCGCGACGAGGTCCAGCACCCCGCGCGTGACGGCATCCGGCGGGAAGGCCAGCGGACGGGGCACGAGCCCGGGGCCGTCCCGGCCGAAGCTCTCGCGGTTCTCGGCGTCGAAGTTCCAGGCGCCGCCCACGGGTTCGCCGTCGCGCATCAGGATGCCGGTGCGCTGGCGCAGTTCGCGGTAGAAGAACTCCAGGCGCAGTTGCTTGCGGCCCTCGGCATGGCGGGCGAACTCGGCATGGGAACAAAGGAAGTGCCGGTCCGGCCGGACCTCCAGTTCGACGCCCAACGCGCGGGCGGCGGCCTGCAGCCCATCCCCCACCCGCCATTCGCCGGCCTCCACCAGGATGAGCCGCTGTGGCCGGAGCCGGCGCACCGCCGCGCCCAGGGCGTCCGGCAGGGTCTCCACCACCGGAGTGTCCTCCAACTCGCGGTAATGCACGGTCCAGCCTCGTTCCCGCAGCCGATCGCGGAAATGCCGCATGGCGGCCAGAAAAAGGCCGATGCGGGCCTGATGGGACCAGACATGCGTGGATTCCGCCGCGACCTCGGCCATCCACACCGCGTCCTGGCGCGGGTCAAACCCGTCGAACGCAGCCGAGTCCTCGTCGAGCTGGTCGCCCAGGACGAGCACAAGATGACGGGGCCGGGTGGACGGTAGCGACGGGGCCGGGGCAGGCATGCCGGCTAGTGTAGC
>JBJOEZ010000027.1:0-60290 GCA_046048995.1 Verrucomicrobiota bacterium
CCATGCCGGGCTTGGCGGAGGGGGCTGCGGCGGCAGCAACCCGGGTGAGCGGGTTGTGGGAGTGGGGATTCAGCGGACTTACGTCCGCTGCTACGCCGGCAGGTAGCAACCCGCGTGAGCGGGTTGTGGGGGTTGGGATTCAGCGGACTTACGTCCGCTGCTACGCCGGTAGGTAGCAACCCGCGTGAGCGGGTTGTGGGGGTGGGGATTCAGCGGACTTACGTCCGCTGCTACGTCGGCAGGTAGCAACCCGCGTGAGCGGGTTGTGGGAGTGGGGATTCAGCGGACTTACGTCCGCTGCTACGGCGGCAGGTAGCAACCCGGTTGTGGGGGGAGTTGGCCTGCGGACGCGGGCTGCCACGGGGGCTCAGTAATCCGGGCGGGGGGCGGGATTCTTGTTGGCCTGGGCCTGGGAGCGGACGTTGGTGGCGCGGGCCGCGAGCCAGGAGCGGAGGTGGTTGAAGAGACCGGCGACGGCGTCCGGGGTGGAGCCGATCTTGTTATTGGGGTCGGCCAGCAGTGGGTCGGTGAGGACGGCCTCAATCTGGGAGAGATCCCCGCTGATGAGGGTGGGGTGCATGGGGCCGTCGAGCAGCGAGAGGAGGATCTGGTTGTATTGGGCGCGGAACCTGGGGTGGTTCAGGATGACGCTCTGGTAGGGGTGCTGGGAGAGGGTGACCTTCCCACGCCGGTCGGTGCTGGTGGCGATGGCGTAAATGTTGGCCGTGGTGCTGCGGATGGAAGCGTCGAGATCCCAAGGGAAGTAAAAGCGGACCTGGTCGGCGTAATCGACCCAGTGGTAGTTCTTGCCCTTGTTGAAGAGTTCGTCCGGGTTGTCGGTGAAGGCGTTGACGGCCCCGAGGCGCAGCATGGAATCCATGTTGATGAGCCCGTTGAGGTCGGTCTCCAGTTCGGGGTCGGACGGGGTGGGGTTGAGGATGCGTTTGCCGCTTTTGCGGACGGCCTGGAAGGGCGAGTAATCGAGCGCGAGGTGGGCGGGGCTGTCGCCGCCGGTGGGGGTTTCCTTCAATTCGGGCAGCCCGATGTCGTCCTGCTTGTAAAGCCAGGTGCTGCCGGCCTGCCAGAGCCCGCGGTGGGCGAGGAAATATTTATCGACGAACTCGACGTTGAGGTAGACGCCCTGTGGCCGGGTGTCCACGACGAGGGTGGTCTGGTAGACGGGATTGCCGCTGGCATCGAGGACGGGGTTGCCGTTCCCGTCGAGCAGGGGCACGGGGTTGCCGTTGGGGTCGAGCACGGTGACCTGGCGCTCAAGATGGAAGGTGAGGGTGGTCCAGGCGGCGAGGCTGGGGCGGTAGGTGGCGGTGGCGGCCCGGCGGTGGAGGAGCCAGGAGAGGCCCTCGGAGACCACGTTGTTGTCGTCGCCGTTCTCGAGGCTGAGCTTTTTCAGGTCATACCAGCGGCCGGCGTTGAAATCGACCCGGTAACTGACCTTGTCATTGATGGCAGTGGCGGACTTGCGCCGGATGAGAATGGAGTAGGTCGTGGGCTCGACCAGGCCGGTGCCGGGGTTGACCGGGCCGTCACCCTCGAGCCAGAAGACGGCCGGGACCTCGATGGTGAAGGATTCGTCGAAGCGGATGGTCTGGTAATTGGCCTCGGTGAGCCGGACGTGGAGGCTGCGGACGACGAAGGGATTGTAGACGTCGGCCCAGTCGGTGGGCGGCGTCGGGGCGGCGTGGCTGGCGGCCAAGCCAAGGCCCAGGGTGAGGGTGATGAGATGAACGAGGCGCGCGCGGCGTTGTCCGGCGGGTGTGGAGGCTGACATACGCCAAAACCCGTAACACAGAATGGGGTGCGGGCAAGGGGTTGCTTCGTCGTTCCCTTGGCACAGGCCAACCATCCGTTGTTTTGCGGAATGGTGGGACCGGGGATTCCCCGGGCGGGCAGGGCGCCGGGGGTTGGGCGCGGGCCTTTGGCCTGCTGGCCGTGAAGGACGGGTCTGGGGGTGCGATCCCGGGGGGGCGAAGCCAGGGGAGGATTGGGCGGGGTAAAGCGGGCCGGAGGCCCGCGCGCCGGGGGGTATTAGCGGGCGAAGACGCGGTTGGCTTCCTCGAGGGCTTCCTTGGAACCGATGTCGTACCAGAGGCCGGGGACCGGCCAGACGTAGACGGGGGTGCGGGGGTAGAGCCACTGGACGAGGCGCCCGGGTTGGTCGGGGTTGTTGCCCTCGGCGATGTATTGGTGGATGAGGGGGAGGGTGGCGCGGGGGTAGTAGTAGAGGGCGATGCCGGTGGTGGTGCTTTGGGGCTGCTTGGGCTTTTCCTCGAAGAAGGTGATTTGGCCGGCGGGGTTGAAGGAGATGGCGTTGTATTTTTTGATTTCCTCGAGGTTGCCGACGTCGTAGACGGCGAGGACGGGGGCCTGTTTGCCGCGGCAGAAGGCGCCGAAGTCGGAGAGGGGTTCGCTGAAGAGGTTGTCGCCGGCCACGACGACGATGTCGGCGTCGATTTTTTCGCGGGTGAGGACGAGGTGGAGGTCGCCGATGGCGCCGAGCTTGTTGGAATCGTCGGTGGATCCGTCGTTGACGATGGTGAACTGGAGGGGGGCCTTGCGGGCGCGGTAGTCGTCGGCCCAGGCCTGGAACTGGGCGGCGAACTTGGCGTTGGTGACGATGATCACGCGGTCGATTCCGCCCATGGGGGCGAGGTTGTCGAGCACGTGGTCGATCATGGGTTTGCCGGCGACGGGGAGGAGCGGCTTGGGCCGGGTGAGGGTGAGCGGGTAGAGGCGGGTGGCGTAGCCGGCGGCGAGGATGATGACGTTCATGGGGCGGCGGGGCTGAGGCTTTCGAAGAGCATGGGGGCGGCCGTGCGGACGCAGTCGCGGCAGAGCTGGAGGATTTCGCCGGGCGACTCGCATTCGAGGGCCTGGCGGGCGAGGGCCTGGGCCTCGGAGAGGCGGAGGCGGCGGATGAGGTGCTTGATGCGGGGGATGGAGGCGGGGCCGGCGCTGAGTTCGGTGACGCCGAGGCCGAGGAGGAGCGGGGTGAGGAGGGGGTCGCCGGCCATTTCGCCGCAGACGCCGGTCCAGATGCCGTGGCGGCGGCCGGCTTCGGCGGTCAGGTGGATGAGGCGGACGATGGCGGGGTGGGTGGGTTCGTAGAGGTGGGCGATGCGTTCGTTGAGGCGGTCGACGGCGAGGGAATACTGGATGAGATCGTTGGTGCCGATGCTGAAGAACTTGACGCGCTTGGCGAGGGCATCGGCGGCGAGGACGGCGGAGGGGATCTCGATCATGGCGCCGATCTCGAGGTCCGGATTGAAGGGGATGCCCTCGCGGTGGAGCTCGGCCTTGAGTTGCTCGACGAAGGCATTGGCCTGCTGGAGTTCCTCGAGCCCGGAGATCATGGGGTACATCATCTTCACGTTGCCGCCGGTGCTGGCGCGGAGGATGGCGCGGAGCTGGGCGCGGAAGATGTCGCGTTCCTGGAGGCAGAAGCGGATGGCGCGCCAGCCGAGGAAGGGGTTCATCTCGGTGGGCACCTGGAGGTGGGAAAGGAACTTGTCCCCGCCGAGGTCGAGGGTGCGGATGATGACGGGGGCGGGGTGGAGGGCCTCGGCGACGGCGCGGTAGGAGCGGTATTGTTCCTCCTCGGAGGGGAGGGTCTCGCGGTTGATGAAGAGGTATTCGGTGCGGAAGAGTCCGACGCCCTCGGCGCCGCAGGCGCGGACGGCCTCGGTGTCCCCGGCCTGCTCGACGTTGGCGGAGACGGTGATGCGGGCGTTGTCGAGGGTGACGGCGGGCTGGTCGACGGCGTCGCGCAGGCGTTCCTCGAGGGTGACGCGCTTGCGGTCGAGCTGGCCGTATTCGAAGAGGGTCTGCTCGGTGGGATTGAGGATGAGCTGGCCGTTGTAGCCGTCGAGGAGGGCGTATTGGCCGGAGGCGAGTGTATGGCTGGCGTTCTGCAGGCCGACCACGGCCGGGATGCGGAGGGCGCGGGCCATGATGGCGGTGTGGCTGGTCTTGCCGCCGATGTCGGTGGCGAAGCCGAGCACGAACCGCTTGTCGAGCTGGGCGGTCTGGGTGGGGGAGAGGTCGTGGGCGACGACGAGGCAGGGCTCGGTGAGCCGGCGCAGGGTGCCGTCCTCGGCCCGGCCGGTCAGGTGGTTGAGCACGCGGCCGGCCAGGTCGCGCATGTCGGAGGCCCGTTCGCGGAGGTATTCGTCCGCCATGGCGCCGAGGGTGCGGGCGAACTTGTCGGCGGTCTGCTGGAAGGCGTATTCGGCGGTGAGATGCTCCTCGGTGATCTGGCGGGAGACCTCCTCGATGAGCATGGGGTCGTCGAGGGCGGCGAGGTGGGCGTCGAAGATGCCGGCCTCGGAGGCGGCGAGGCGCTCGCTGACCTGGCGCTGGACCTCCTGGATTTCGCGGCGGGTTTGGACGAGGGCCTCCTGGAGGCGGGCCAGCTGGCGGGGGGCCTCCCCGGGGGGCAGGACGAGGCGCGGGATGGAGCTGCCGGCCGGGCGGTCGAGGACGAGGAGTTTGCCCCGCCGCACCCCGGGGGATACCGGGATGCCGCGCCACACTGTTTCACCTGAATCCGCCGCCGGGGGCACACGGGAGTGTTGCCCCAAGGGGCCCGGGTTGGAAAGGAGGAAAGGCGGGGGACAAGGGAACCGCCAAAGTCCCGCGGGGGCGAACTTCCTCCTCCCTCCCGGGCTGGCCCCTTTGGGGCGCGGTTTTGGGCTTGCCACCGCTGCGGGTTCGGGCCGGGATCCAGTCCATGCATCCCCGTTCCCTGGCCTTGGCCCTCCTGCTCATGACCGCCGCCGCCCTGCCTGCCGCCGAACTGCGTCTCGGCATCATTGGTTTGGACACCTCGCACGTCACCGCCTTCACCAAGCTGATCAATGATCCCACCACGCCCAAGCATGTCCCGGGCGGCAAGGTGGTGGCGGCGTTCAAGAGCAGCAGCGCGGACATTCCGTCGAGCGCGGGGCGGGTGGAGGGCTACACCCGGGAACTGCAGGAGAAGTGGGGGGTGAAGATCGTGCCGAGCATCGAGGCGTTGTGCGCGGAGGTGGACGCCGTGCTGCTCGAGAGCGTGGATGGGCGTCCGCACCTGGACCAGGCGCGGCCGGTCCTGCAGGCGGGCAAGCGGCTGTTCATCGACAAGCCGGTGGCGGGGTCGCTGCGGGACGCCATGGAGATTTTCCGCCTGGCGCGGGAGCGGGGGGTGCCGGTGTTCACGTCGTCGGCCTACCGGTTTTACGAGAGCATGGTGGAACTGCAGAAGACGAACGTGGGGACCGTGCGGGCGGCGATTTCGTATGGGCCGTCACCGACCGAGCCGCATCATCCGGATTTGTTCTGGTATGGGATTCACCCGACGGAGGCGTTGTTCACCGTGCTGGGGCGGGGCTGCGAGTCGGTGGTGCGGACGATGACGCCGGAGCATGACGTGATCACGGGCGTGTGGTCGGGGGGGCGGGTGGGAACCCTGCATGCGATCAAGCAGGGGCCGGCGCCGCACCAGGTGACGGTGTTTGGGACGAAGGGGGTGGCGCAGCAGAAGGGGAGCGGGGACTACGCCCCGCTGGTGCGGGAGATCATGAAGTTTTTCCAGACGGGCGTGGCGCCGGTGACGCCGGAGGAGACGCTGGAGATTTTCGCCTTCATGGAGGCGGCGGACGAGAGCAAGCGGCGCGGGGGCGCGCGGGTGACGCTGGAGGAGGTGCTGCGGCGGGACGGGGCGCGGCGCTGAGGGGGAGGCGGGGGGGGCGGGTCAGGCGTGGTTCTGGGACTCGACCCAGCGCACGGCGTGCTGCACGAGGGAGGTGGTGTTGGAGAGCTTGAGCTTTTGCTTCAGGTTCTGGCGGTGGACATCGACGGTTTTGGGGCTGATGTGGAGGCGGCTGGCGATTTCCTTGGTGGTGCAGCCCTCGCCGATGAGCTCGAAGACCTCGAACTCGCGATCGCTGAGGGACTCGATGGGGGAATGCTCGCGCTTGGGGCGTCCGCCGGCGAAGGCGGAGAGGATCTGGCTGGACATCTGCTGGCTGACGTAGACCTTGCCGTCGAGGACTTGGCGGATGGCGTGGAGGACGGCCTCGCCGCCGGATTTTTTCATGACGTAGCCGAGGGCGCCGGCGCGGAGGGCGCGTTCGGCGTAGAGGGATTCGTCGTGCATGGAGAGGACGAGGACGGGGAGGTCGGGGAGGAGGGCCTTGAGGTCCTTGATGAGCTCGAGGCCGCCCTTGCCCTCGAGGGAGAGGTCGATGACGGCGAGGTCGGGCTTGGTGGAGGGGATGCGTTGGAGGGCCTCGGCGGCGTCGCCGGCCTCGCCGCCCAAGGCGAGGTCCTTTTGCTGGCTGATGATGAGGGCGAGGCCGCTGCGGAGCATGGGGTGGTCATCGACGAGGAAGACCCGTTTGCGGCGGGCGGGGCTGGCGGGGGATTTCTTGGCGTTCATGGCGGGGAACGTGGGGTGGGTGGGTTGCGGGCGGGGTGGTTTAATCCTTGCGATGGCGTGGCGGGCGCGGGGTGATGCGGAAATAGCTGGCGAGCACCTTGGGTGCGGGGTTGGCGGGGGAATGGAGGGAGCAGGTGACGGACGTGCCGCCCTCGGGTTGGGACTGGACGTCGAGGGCGCCGCCGATGATGCCGGCGCGATGGCGCATGACGCGGAGGCCCATGCCGGAGTTTTTGGCCGGGGGCCCGGAGAAGCCGAGGCCGTCGTCGCTGATGGCGAGGGTGAGGCGGCCGCCGGCGTCGGAGAGGTCGATGAGGACGCGCCTGGCATGGCCGTGGCGGATGGCGTTGTGGGTGGCCTCCTGGGCGATGCGGTAGAGGTGGGTGGCGATGACGTTGTCGCGGACGGGGACGGGGGTGGTGCAGCGGAAGTCGCAGGTGACGTGGAAGTTTTTGGCGGTGGCGACGGCGAGGGCCTGGAGGGCGTTCATGAGGCCGCCGGGTTCGACCATGACGGGGGACATGCCATGGGCGACGGAGCGGGTGTGTTCGATGGCCTCGCGGACGAGGCGGGCGACGGCGTTGGCCTCGGCGGCCTGCTTGCGGCAGCGTTGGGCGAGCTGTTGCCTCAGGCTGAGCAGGCGGAACTCGAGGCCGGCGAGGTGCTGGCAGAGGCCGTCGTGGAGGTCCTGCCCGATGCGGATTTGCTCCTGTTCCCGGATTTCGGAGATCTCCTTTTCCAGTTGTTTGCGCTCGGTGATGTCGGTGCGGATGGCGATGTATTGGTGGGGTTTGCCGAGGCGGTCGAGGATGGGGAAGATGGTGGTGTCGACCCAGTAGAGGGTGCCGTCCTTGGCGCGGTTGCGGATTTCGCCGCGCCAGACGCCGCCGTGGGCGATGGTGGACCAGAGCCGGGCGAAGAACTCGCGGGAATGGTGGCCGGAATTGATGAGGCGATGGTTTTGCCCGAGGAGCTCGCGGCGCGAGTACTGGGAGATTTCGCAGAACTTGTCGTTGACGTAGGTGATGTCGCCGGCGGTGTTGGTGATGGCGACGATGGAGTGGGCGTCGAGGGCGGCCTTGATGTCCCGCAGTTCCTTGGAGTGGTCGGGGCGCGCGGGGGTGCGGCGGGGGGCGGGGGGCTGGGCGGGAGTTTGCAGGCGGCGGACCTCGGCCAGCAGTTCGGCCTTGGTCATGGACTCCGGTCGTTTCATGGGGGGGACACTGGGGGAGACTGCCGCGGGAGGCGAGTGGAAGCGTCGGTGCGGGCGGGCGGCGGACGCGGGTTGGGGCCGGGGGGATTTCATGGCGGGGTGAGGGCGGGGCGGGGCGGGAGTTGGAAGGGCGGGGGTTCGCCGAGCTCGTTCAGTTCCGCGTCGCAGACCTCGAGGGGGTCGGCGCGCCAGACCAGGGCGGTTTTGCTTTGGTCGCGCATTTCCGCGACCAGGGTCCGGCCGTCGGGCGAGAACCGGATGGATTTGTCGCCGCCCTCCTCGACGAGGGTGAACAGCTGGCGGGCGGTGGGGAGGTGCCAGAGGAAGACCTGGCCGTAGCTGGTGGAGGCAAGCGTGCGGCCGTCGGGGGCGAAGCTGACGTCCCACACGGCGCTGCGGTGCCCCGGCAGGGCGGCGACCATGGTCCACCGGGTGGTGTCCCAGACGCGGATGAGGCCTTCGCCGCCCGCCGTGGCCAGGAGGCGGTTGTCGGCGGAGAAATCGAGCCGCCCGACGTGGTTGGGATGGGCCTGAAAGCGGTGGTGGAGACGATTGGCGGCGAGGTCCCAGAGGACGACCTCCCCGTCCTCGATGCCGACGGCGATCAGGCGGTTGTCGCTGGTGAAGTCAGCGGCATTGGAAGTGCGCCAGGAACCGCGGACGTCGCAGGTTTTGTGGCCGGTGCGGGTGTCCCAGACGCCGACCGCGCCGTCCTGTTCGCGCATGTAGACGAGGGAACAATCCGGGGAGGCGTTGATGCCGCCGGGTTCCTTGGGGGCGGGTTGGAGGGGGACGCTGCGGAGCAGGCGGGGTTCGGCGACCTGCCAGAACTGGATGGCATCGGGGGAGCGGACGGCGCCGACGAAGGTGGCGCCGCCGTCGATGAAGCCGAGGGGTTGGCGGACGGGGAAGCGGGCGGCCTCGATGGCACGGGCGGCATCCCAGAGGCGGACGGTTTCGCCGATGCGATAGGCGAGGAGGCGGGAGTCGGGGGCAAAGCGCGGGGTGGCGCCGATGTCCTCGAGGCGCCGGGGGCTTTGGTCGAGGGCGCGGAGATCCCAGAGGCGGACGGTCATGTCGAGGCTGCCGCTGGCGAGGAGCCGTCCGTTGGGGGCGAAGGCGAGGGCGAGGATTTCCCGGGTGTGGCCGCGCAGGGTCGGGGAGGGGACGGGTTGGAGGGAAGGGTCGAGCAGGCGCACTCCCGCGTCGAAGCCGCCGGCGGCCAGTTGGCGGCCGGCGGGGGCGAAGGCGAGGGTGGACGTGATGCTGGTCTCCCCCGGTTCCAGCGTGGTGGCCTTGCCGGAGGCGAGATCGCATTGGGTGACGCCGCTGGTGCGGCGGCAGGCGAGGAGCCTGGCGCTGTCCCCGGTGAAGGCCAGGTATTCGACGCGTTGCAGGGGGAAAGTCTGGCGGACGGTTCCGCTGGTGAGATCCCAGACGGTCAACCGGTCGTCTTCCCTGCCGGAGTCGCCGCCGGTGGCGAGCCAGCGGCCGTCGGGGGAGAAGACCACGCGGCCGCCGCCGGTGGGCAGTTCGAGCCGGCGTTTGCCTGACTGATAATCCCACAGGGTGACCTGGCCGGCCGGGCCGGGGCTGCGGGTTTCGGTGGCGATGGCGAGGAGGGGGGCGGAGGGGTGGAAGGCGACGCGGGCCCAGCCGCCGGGGAAGGAGCGGACGGGTTGCAGGTCGTGGGTGCGCCACAACTGGACGTCGCCCTCGAAGCTGCTGGTGGCCAGGAGGGAGCCGTCGGGGGAAAGGGATGCGCAGAGGACGCCGAGGGGATGGGCGGGGAGGACGGCGCGGGTTTGGCCCGACTGGGCGTCCCAAAGGCGCACGGTGCCATCGAGGCTGGCGGAGACGACGGTTTTTTGGTCGGGCGTGAAGGCGACGGCGGTGACGGCCCCGGTATGGCCCTGGAGGAGGCGGGTGTGGTCGCCGCGGCTGAGCGACCAGAGGAGGCGCCACTCGAATCCGCGGAGGTCCTCCTGGCCTTGCCTGGGGCGGTGGGCGGCGAGGAGGTTGCGGGCGGCGCCGAGGTCGCCGCGGCCCAGGGCCTGGTGGGCGGCCTGCAGGTCGGCGGCATAGAGGCTGGCGCGGGTCACGCGGGTTTCGCCCTCGGCGCGGCTGCGTTGGGCGGCCTCGGCGGCGGCCAGGCGCCGGGCCTTGCGCCATTGGTAATGGATGCCGAGCATGCCGCCGACCAGGGCGAGGACGAGGGAGGCGGAGATGGAGGCGAGGACGGGGTTTTTGCGGCACCAGCGGGCGGCGCGGGTGGCGGTGGAGATGGGGCGCGCGAGGATGGGTTCGCCGTCGAGGAAGCGCTGGAGGTCCTCGGCGAGGGCGCGGGCGGAGGGGTAGCGGTGGGCAGGATCCTTGGCGAGGCACTTGAGGCAGATGACCTGAAGATCGCGGGGGACGAGCCGGGCGGCTGCGGCCGGCCAGGCGGGGGTGTCCTCGACGATTTTGCGGAGGAGGGCCGGGACGCCCTCGGCTTCGAAGGGGGGTCGCCCGGCGAGGAGTTCGAAGAGGACGGCCCCGAGGCTGTAGATGTCGCTGGGGATGGTGGCGAGGCGGGCGCTGCCCTCGGCGACCTCCGGGGCCATGTAGTGGGGGGTGCCGAGGAGGTCGATCGAGCGGGTGATGGAGGAGTTGGTGCCGAGGAGCTTGGCCAGGCCGAAATCGCTCACGTAGACGTGGTCGTGTTCATCGAAGAGGATGTTGCCGGGCTTGAGATCGCGGTGGAGGACGCCGTGTTCGTGGGCGAAGTGGACGGCGTCGGCCACCTGGATGAGCAGGCCGGCGATGGCGGTCCATTGGCCGGCGAGTTTCACCCGGCGGTCCGCCAGGGTGCCACCCTGGGCCAGCTTCATGGTGAAGAAGGGCATGCCGTCATGGGTGCCGGACTGGTAGACGGGGAGGATGGCCGGGTGCTCGAGGTCGGCGAGGGCGCGCGCCTCGAGGTCGAAGCGCTGGGCCACGTCGGGTGAGCCCATCTGGTGGGGCAACAGCATCTTCAGGGCGACCTCGCGCCGGGGCTGGAGCTGGCGGGCGCGGTAGACGATGCCCATGCCGCCGCGGGCGATTTCCTCGAGGACCTCGTGGCCGGGGAGTTCGAGGAGGATGCGGGGGCGAGGCCCGGTGGCCTCCACGGTGGGTGTGGCAGCGGGGTCGGGGGGAGTCGATCCGGCGGGATTGAACCAGGCCCAGAGGCAGGCGGGGCAGGCGCCTTCCAGCTCGTCGGCGGGCAGGGGCCGGCCGCATTGGCGGCAGGTCCGGGCGGCGGGCAGGGTGGATTCCGGCGGCGTCATGGAGCGGGCCTGCTGGGGCCCCGAATGGTTTAAGGATTCATCCGCACGGAATTGCATCGAGGTTGCCGAAATCGGTGCCGCGGTCCTCGAGCAGGCGCTGGAGGTAGGCCAGTTCCTCCTCGATTTCGTGGGGGGCGGAGACCGTCCGGGCGACCTCGGCGCGGGTGTGTTCCCGCAGGCGGGCGCGCATGCGGTGGATTTCGGAGCCGAGGGTGCCGGAGCTGATGCCGAGCAGGGCGGCGGCCTCCTCGTAGGAGGGCGGCGTTTCGGCGCCCGGGAGAAACCGCTTGATGACCGCGATGGTTTCGGCGCGGCCGGCGGCGAGGTATTCCTGCTGGAGGTTGGTCCAGGCGGCCTTGAGCACGGCCAGGGCCCAGGCCCGGTCAAACTCGGTGGCGGTGGCCTCGTCCACCGGCATGGGGGCCACGATGGGATCCACTTGGTCGGACTCCGGCGTCAGGGTCGTCTGGGGGATGCCACCGCCCCGCTTGGCCGTCTGGCGCCGGTCCCAGTCGTCGTGGAGGAACCAGACCAGGCGCTGCAGCAGGAGCGACCGGAACCGTCCGCGCAGCCGGTCGGCGCGCTGGAAGACGGCATGGTCGAGCAGGTGCAGCATGAAGTCCTGGGTGAGATCCTGGGCCTCCTGCTCGGTGCGGCCCCGGGAACGAATGAAGGCCTGCACCGGGGCCCAATAGCGCCGGCAGAGTTCCTCCAAGGCGTGTTGGCCGGCCCGGTTGCCTTCGCGCGAGGCCGTGGCCAGCAGTGTCCAGTGGGTCGTTGGGAATACCATGGCTATGCAGAGGCCGGCCCACTTCACGGGCCGGCATGGGACAAGTCAGAACAGTCTCTAGCACCGCTTGGGGGATCCGTCCAAGTGATTTGCCATCCAGCACTTGGGACGGGGTGCGGCTGGAGTTGAAGGTTGAGCTGGGGACACGGGCAACGTAAGGTCGGCCCGTCGTCCCGGGTCCTGGTGCCGCGGGAGGACCGTTGTATGCGAGACAAGCAGCTGTTGCAGTTGTTTCTGGCCCTGAACGTCGCCCTTGGCGGCTGTTTCGTGGTCTACCTGATCCTTTCCTCGCACCGGCAACCCAAGGTGGTGGCGACCGCTTTCCCGGCGGCGTCCGGCCCGGCCCGCGGGACCGGCGCCCCGCCCGTGGCGGCCGGGGTCTCCAATGGGGCGGCCGTCCCGGCGACGGCCGTGGGCGGCGCCACCAACCCCGCCGCCGTCGTGGCCGTGGCGGAGCCCGGCCCGGTCCTGTCGCGCACCAATTTCAACTGGGAAAACCTCGAGACCCCCGGTTACTCGAACTACCTGGCCAGCCTGCGCGCGGTGGGCTGCCCGGACGACAAGGTGCGCTACATCCTGCTGGCGGACATCAACGAGCTGTTTGCCCGCAAGCGCCGCGATGAGGCCAAGGCGCGCGACATGCAGTGGTGGAAGTCGGAGCCGGACATCATGATGGCCAACGTCCTCCAGCAAAAGGGCCGCCAGCTGGAGGATGAGCGCCGCTCGATGATCGAGCGGTTCCTGGGTGCGGAGGCGCTGGAGGCCGAGAAGACCGAGGCGCTGCCCTGGAGCAACGTGCAGCTGACCGGCGAGGTGCTGGGCAGCCTGCCCACGGATGTGCACAACGTGGTCCAGGAGATCTGCGCCCGGTCGATTGACCGGCATCAGGGCGCCTTTTGGGCCCGGATCAACGAGGGGGGCGGGGTGAACCCGGTGGAGATGGCCCGCCTGCGCGAGACGACCCGGACCGACCTGCGCCGGGTGCTGAACGCCGAGCAACTGGAGGAGTTCCTCCTGCGCTACTCGCACAACGCGCAGAACCTGCGCAACACCCTGCGCGGTTTCGACCCCACGCCGGAGGAGTTCCGCAAGGTGTTCCGGGTCGTGGATGCCATCGATCACCAGCTCCAGCTGGAGTATGGCGGCATGGAGGCGCTCAGCCAGCAGCAGCGGGAACGCTACGATCGGCAGCGCGATGCGGCCATCCGCGAGGCCCTCGGCTCCCAGCGCTTCGACCAGTACCTGGTCACCAAGGATCCCCTCTACCAGCAGGCCCAGATGGTGGCCCGGCAATACGGCGCCTCCTCCAAGGCCATCCTGCCGCTCTACCAGATGAACAAGACCAACGAGGTCAAGCGGCAGAAGATCCTGAGCGACGCCACCCTCACCCCCCAGCAGAAATCGATGGCCCTCAACGCCGTCAACATGGAACAGATGCAGACCGTGCAGCGCATCGTCTCCGAGGCCGGCACCCAGCCGCAGCCGCAGGTGCCCGTGCAGATTCAGGTCCTCCCGCCCGTCCAACCGGTCCCGCCCCCCCGCTAGGCCCCCGGCTCAGCGCCGCGTCTGGGACATCGCGCCTGCCAACCGATCCACCTGCGCCTGCGCGGCGGTCACCGCGGCCCGCGCCTGCCGCAGGGTTTCCTCCGCCGTCTTCACCCCGGCCTGCGCGTCCTTCAATGCGGCGCGCGCGCGCGTCCGCGCGCCGGCGTCGGCGGCCTGCGCGGCCTCGGCGGAGTGCTTCGCCACGGCGGCCTGGGCGGCGGCCTGGTCAGCCTCCAGTTGTTGCACCTCGCGTTTCCGGAGCGCCAGTGTCTCGCGCGCGCGGAAGAGGGCGGACCGGCCGAGGGCGCCCCGGAGGCGCTCAACCTCGGCGCGGGCGGCCGCCAGCGCGGCGGCGGGGTCGGGGGCCGGCGCGGCGGCCTTGGCCCCGGCCTTGCCGCGGGCCTGCTCCAGGGCCTGGGTCCTGGCGGCGAGGGTCACGGTGGTGTTGGTGTGGAGGGGGCGGGCGGCCTCGCGGGCGGCGCGGGCAGCGGCCAGGCGGGCCTCGATGTCGGCGGGCGGGTTGGCGCCGGTGGAGAGGGCCTTGAGGCGGACGACCTCGGCGGCCTTGGCGAGGAAGTCGGCCTTCGCGCGGTCGGCGGCCGCCTGGGCGGTGGTTGCCTCGGACTGGAGCCGGGCCAGGGTCGCGGCGGCCGCGGCTTCGGGCCCCGGCGGGGCGGCGGCCGGGCTGTTGGACTGGAGGGCGGCCAGGCGGCGCTCGGCGGCGGCCAGTTGCCCGGCCAAGGGCGGCGGATTGGCGTCGAGGCTGCCGAGGCGGCGGCCGGTGGCGGTGTCCCAGACGGCCACGCGCCCGGCGAAGTCGGAGGCGACCACCCGGGTGCCGTCGTGGCTGAACAGGCAGCGCACGGCCAGTTCGCCGTCGAACTCCAGGTTGCGGGTGCGGTTGCCGTCGGCGGTCCAGAGTGTGATGGTGCCGTCGCGGCCGCAGGACACGAGGCGGCCGTCACGGGCATAGGCCAGGCCGGTGACACCGGCCGCGTGGGCGGCCCAGGTGCGGGCCTGCTTGCCCTCGGAGGTTTCCCAGATCTTGATGCTGCCATCCTCGCTGCCGCTGGCCACCAGGCGGCTGTCGTCGCGCCAGGTGAGGCTGGTGACGGCGCTGCGGTGGCCGGCGGTGGTGAAGAGTTCCTGGCCGCTGTCGGCGTCCCAGAGCACGACCCCGCCGTTGCGATCGGCGGTGGCGAGGAACTCGCCGTTGGGGCTGAAGGCCACGGCGGTGACCCAGTCCGTGTGCTTCTTCATGGAATGCTCGAGTTCCCCGGTGCGGGTGGCGTGGAGTTTCACGAGGCGCGAAGGCCCGCCGAGGGCGACGCGGGACTGGTCCGGGCTGAGGTCGGCGGCGAGGATGGCGTCGTATTCCTGCCCGAGGGTGGCGAGGCGTTCGCCGGACTGGAGGTTCCAGAGGGCGACCCGGCCGGACTTGGCGGCATGGCCGCCGGCGGCGAGGAGGAGTTTGCCGGAGCGGGAGAACTTGAGGTCCAGCGGCTGGCCCTCGGGAAAGGGGAGGATGCCGAGCAGGGCGAGGTTGGTGGGGTGATAGAGGAGGACCTGTTTCTGGCCGGCGAGGGCGACGACGGGGGCCCAGGGGCTGGAGGCGAGGCTGCCGACGATGCCGCCGCGGCCCGTGTGGAGGACGGGGTCGAGGGAGAGCTCGCCGGGCATGGGTGGGGGACCCTCGGGACGGCCGGTGTCGGACACCTTGAGGGAGAGATCGACGGCGGGCTTGGCGGCGGCGACGGCCTTGGACCCGGAGGATTCGAGGAGGCCGCCGGCGATCCATTTGCGGATGACCTCGAGATCCTTGTCCGCCAGCTTCGGTTTGTTGGGCGGCATGGTGGGTTCCTCGGCGTGGGTCACCGTCTTCCAGAGCTTGCTGGCGTCCGGGTTGCCGGAGACCACCACCGTGCCGGAACCGCCGCCCTTGAGGAGACCGCCGTGGGAGGTGAGGACGAGGTCGCCCTTTTTCTTGTCGGGGTTATGGCAGTTGGCGCAGTGCTGCTCGAGGAGCGGGAGGAGGTGGTCGTTGAAGGTGACCTTGTCCTGGGCCGGGGCGGGTGGGGCGGCGGGCAGGATGAGCAGGGGAAGGAGGGCGGGGAGGCAGGCGCGTTTCATGGGCGTGGCAAATCCGGGGACCAGGGCCGGTTTTGGACGGCGCCTGCCCGGCAGGCATTGAACCGATCCTGCCGGGTGCGCGGCAAGGGGGATTGCGCGGGTGGCGGCCTGCGCCCGGGTGGCTGGAGGCCGGGGCCGCGCCGCCGGTTCCCGGTGAAAGGTGGGGAAGGGGGTGGCGGCGGGGCTTACTTGGGCAGGCCGATGCTGCTGGCGCGCTTGGCGATTTTGCGGCTGGTGAGGACCTTGGAGACGGTGCCGGTGCGGAGGTAGCGGGAGCGGACCTGTGTGAGGATGTCGTCGCGGCGCTGGTAGAGGCGCTTGGGCTTGCGGGGTTTGACGCGGCTGAGGACGTAGGCGGTCAGGAGGGGCAGGGCGATGGTGCTGTCGGTGTAGCAGACGACGCTGTCGGGGAGCTTGTCGGGGTCGACCTTGCCCCAGCTGACGGCCTCGGCGGGGGTGGCGCCGCTGAGTCCGCCGGTGTCGGGGCGGGCGTCGGTGCACTGGAGGAAGTAGTCGTGGCCCTTTTCCTGGATGCCCATGACCTCCTGGATTTGGGGTTCGGTCTGGAGCATGAAGTTCTTGGGGCTGCCGCCGCCGAGGATGAAGACGCTGCTGGTGTGGCCGGAGGACTTGGCCTCGTAGACGATGCCGGCGGTCTGGTTGACGTCGCGGCTGACATCGAAGGCGAGCTGGGAGCCGCGCAGGGCCATGGCGGCGACGTTCATGCCGATGCTGGAGTCGCCGGGGCTGCTGGTGAAGATGGGGATGCCGCACTCGTAGGCGGTGGCGAGGATGGAGGAGTCCTTGAGGCCGAGCTTGCGGCCGCGGGCGTGGACGTATTTCCCGAGGTGATAATGGAACTCGTCGGTGCCCATGGCCTGCTGGAACTCGGGGCCCTGGATGACCTCGCGGACGAAGGCGTCGGTGTCGAGGAGGACGTTGTAGTCGAAGAGCACGTCGTAGATGCGGATGACCCCGTCGCGGTGGAGGGTGACGTCGTCGAGGAAGGGCGACCCGCTGTGCAGGTGCATGTCGAGGCCGAAGTGGAGGTCGTGGTAGAGGTTGGCCCCGGTGGAGACGATCCAGTCGATGAACCCGGCCTTCATGAGGGGGATGAGGCAGCTCTTGCCGAGGCCGGCGGGGGTGAGGGCGCCGGTGAGGCTGAGGCCGACGTAGCCGTTTTTGGGCAGCATCTTGCGGGCGAGCAGCTGGGCGGCCTCGCGCAGGCGGCCGCCGTTGTAGGCGAGCATGACCTCGTCGACGAGGTCGGCGGCGGTGATGTCGCGCCCGATGCCGAGCGGGTTGAGGCGGGGGTAGGCGGCGAACTTCTTGGACAGGGGGTGCCGGGACTTGCTCATAGGATTGATCGTGGCGGGAACGAAAGAGAAAACGGGGCGCGGAGACAACAGGAAAAGGGGCCGGGCGGGCGGGGACGCAAGTTGGCCTTGCCACGCCGGGCGGATTTCCCTAGTGAACTCCGGCGGCCCGCGGGGCCGCGGGGGCGGTGGATCGTCCCCGGCAACCGACAGCAACTGATTTCCCAACATCATGTCCTCCCTTCCGCTCGCGGGTAAGACCGGCCTCGTGTTTGGCGTGGCCAACAAGCGTTCCATTGCCTGGGCCATTGCGCAGGCCTGGCACAAGGCGGGGGCCCGCCTGGCCTTCACCTACCAGGGCGAGCGCCTGAAGGAGAACGTGGAGGAACTGGCCGGCACCTTCGGGCCCGACACGCTGATCCTGCCCTGCGACGTGACGCGGGACGAGGACATCGCGCGGGTCTTTGCCGAGGCCGGGGCGAGGTTTGGCACCCTGCACCTGCTGCTGCACTCGGTGGCATTTGCCCCGAAGGAGGCGCTGGAGGGCGAGTTTGTGAACACGAGCCGCGAGGCCTACCGCATCGCCCACGACATCAGCGCCTACTCGCTGGTCGCGCTGGCGCGGGCCGCCGCGCCGCTCATGAAGGACGGCGGCAGCATCGTGGCCATGAGCTATTATGGCGCGGAGAAGGTGGTGCCGCACTACAACGTGATGGGCGTGGCCAAGGCCTCGCTGGAGGCCAGCACCCGCTACCTTGCCTACGACCTCGGCCCGAAGAAAATCCGCGTCAACTGCATCAGCGCCGGCCCGGTCAACACCCTGGCCGCCCGCGGCATCGCCGGGTTCAGCGACATGCTCAAGCATTACGAGGCCCACGCGCCGCTCAAGCGCAACGTCGTCCCCGACGAACTGGGCGCCACGGGCACCTTCCTCGCCAGCGATGGCGCGGCCGCCATCACCGGGCAGGTGCTCTACGTCGATTGCGGCTACCAGATCATGGGGATGTAAGCGCCCCGCCGGCGCCCGCCGGCCGGAACGCCCCGTGGCGGCTGGCCGCCAGGATGCCCCCTGTCATCGCCGAGGTTTCATGCCCCGGCGGCTCCGCCGGATTTTCGTCCGGCGGTCCTCCCCCTGGCAACCGGCGCTGGTGACGGGTGTTTCCCGGGCGGGAAGGGCGGCCCCGGGTGGGTGGCCCGCGGACTCCCGGGTGGACGAGTGCAACTGTCGGCAGGGGCCGGGGCGCCTCAGGGTGCGGGGGCGGCGGGGGCGGGGGGCAGGGGGGCGCCGAGGGGGACGGTATCGACGCGGAACTTTTTGAATTCCCGGATGGGCAGGTGCTTGGCCTGCTGGCCGTCGTTGTAGAAGTCGGTGGCGCCGTTGTCGCTGACGAGGTTGACGGGGGTGTTGTTGGTCCAGGGGAGCGGGGGGAGGCCGTCGATGGCCTCGGGGCTGAGGCCCGAGAGGTCGGTGTCGCGTTCGCGGGGGGTGTCGGCGGCGCGGCCGGTCCAGGTGAAGAGCCGGAAGTTGGCGGGGGCCGGCAGGTTGGTGCCGCCGCCGGGGGGACCGGCGACGATGAGGTAGTTGGTGCCGCTGCCCTCGATGCTGCGGATGCCGCGCCGGCCGAGGGGGAGTTCGATGGGGGTTCCGAACACGGCGCTGCCGGCGGGGCCGCTGCGGGTGGCGAGGGTGGAGTAGTTGAGCACGGGGATGATGAGGGCGCGGGTGCGGTTGCCCGGGGGCACGAGCGGGGCGCGGAAGCCGAGGTAGGCGGCGCCGGCGCCGTCGGGGGACTGGCAGAGGCCCTCGAGGTTGAACCCGGCGCCGTCGGGTTCCTTGGGGTCGCGACCCACGGAGGCGCTGGCCACAAGGCCGTAGTAATTGGAACCGCGCCCGTGGCGATTGGCGGCGTCCCATGCCAGGAGATCGACCTTGAGGAAGTCGTAGTGGGCGACCACGCCGAGGTTGACCCCGGTGCCCTCGCCGGCGAGGTCGGTGGCGAAGACGCGCGCGCGGTTGGTCCGCTCGAGCAGGTCCATGGAGTGGGAATGGGAGCCGAGCCAGAAGATGCGGTTGCCCACGCGGAACGATCCCTCGATGTCGACCTCCTTGGGCGAGCCATCCCCGTAGAGGTCGATGAGGTCGAGGGCGCTGCTCAGGCGGATGGTGCGGACCGACGCGCCGGACTGGCGGCGGCTGAACAGGCGGATGTTCTGGTTCTCGTCATCGGCGATGAGGGACCAGTCCGGGCTGACCGGGATGGCGGTGGAGGCGTCGGCCACGCCGGTGTGCCAGCGGCCGCCGGGCCGCCCGGGGGCGGACGCGGCGTAGCGCAGCACGCCATGGCCGCTGAAGGCGCCATTGCTGACGCGGAGGTAGACGTCCGCGTAGCCCACGCCGACGGGGTCGAGGGCGAGGCGCCACGTGCCGCCGCCGAGGTGGGTCAACTGCAGGCGGGCATCCGGGATCACGGCGGGGTTGGTGCTGGCAGCGGAGACGGCGAGGAGGGCGGCGGGGGTTTCGGGGTCACTGACGGTGAACAGGACGGTGGCGTTTTCGGGATGGCCAATGACATGCGAGAGGGGGGTGAGCCCGGAGCTGACCTGGGGCGCGCCGCGGTTGACGACGCCGGGGGTGAGGCCCGAGCCCGGGGGGACGTTCGGGGTCCGGAAGGTGTCATCGAAGGCCAATGCGGCGGCGTTGGTGCCGGCGAGGTCGCCGGCGGCCCAGGAGACGGCCGACAGCGGGGTGTTGCTCCCGCGCAGGCGCGTGGCGGCGTCCGGGATGAAGCCGGCCTGGGTGAGGTCCACCCCGCCATAGACCACGTCGCCGGGGGCGCCGCCGGTCCAGCCGAGGGCGTCCATGATGACCGCGCCCGCCGGGAGGCCCTCCAGCGACCCGTTGTTGCCGGCGTCGAGGTCGGTTCCCTCGACGAGGGGCAGGGCGCTGCCGACGAGCAGGAGGGAGAGGCTGCCATTGTCGAGGGTGCCGCCCGGGCGGCTGAACTGGGGGGCGGGGCGCAGGGCGGTGCCCGGGGCGAAGGCGTAGGGGGTGTTGGTGGCGCAGACGATCAGCAGGCCATTGGAGCCGAAGGCGGACCCGCCGAGGGGAACGGCGAGGTCGATGCGCCCGGCCGAGTTGCCGCCGTTGCCGGACACCGCCAGCAGCCAAAGCTGGGTCAGGCTCCGGCCGGCGGGGCCGGCCAGTTCCACCCATTCCCAAGGGGCATCGGACGTGCCCGGCGGATTCACCTTTGCCTCGGTCAGGATGGCGCGGTCGGCGTCCAGCACGGTGACCGTGACCGGCAGGACGCGGGTGTCCAGCGGGTAGCGGGCGGGATCCCGCGTGGCGGAGAGGGTGTGGCGGATTTGGGGGTGGCGCGGGGAGGGCCCGGCCAGGTGGTCGTTGAGGACGCGCACGGTCACCCGGCGCGGAGCGGTGGTGGCGAGGGACAGGGCGAGCTCGTTGGTGAAGGTGCGGCCATTGAGGCTGATTTGCAGGGGTGGATCGGCTGCGAGGAGCAGGGTGACCGCGCCGGTGGGGGCGAGGGCGAGGCCGAGGGTGTAGGAATCGCGCAGGCCGGTCTCGGTGACGAGGGTGCCGCCGCCCGTTTCGCGGACCAGCACGGCGGGAGGGGGGCGGGCGCCGAAGTTGGGGCCGCCGACATGGTTGAGCGGGGCGCGGGAGAGGGAGGCGGGCACCGTGTTGGTGGTGCGGGAGAGGGGCGTGTTCGGCCCCAGCCACCAGCGCGGGGCGGTCCCGGTCAGGTTGTCGCTGGCGGCCCAGTCAGGGACGGCCCAGCCGGTGCTGTTGGTCCGGCGCCCGACGTAGGCCGGCGTGAACGGCACGGCGACGACCGTGCCGCCGGCCAGGGCGCCGGCGCCGGGCAGGGTGTCGTGCCGGAAATTGATGCGGCCGTAGGCGATGTCGCCGGTCCCGTCGGCGTCGAGCGCCCCCACGGCGTCGAGGATCGTCCAGGCGCCGGCGTGGGCGGGGTCGATGACCCCGTCGTTGTTGGCGTCCACGTCGGTCCCGATGATCGGGGCCACGCTGCTGCGCAGCAGCAGCAGCGTGCAGGAGGCGTTCTCGATTTCCACCTGGCCGTTCTCCCCGTCATGGCCGACGTCGCTGGAGTTGCCGTCGCCCCAGCCGCCGTCGGGGTCGGCGTTGGTGAGGGCCAGGGAGAGGGGATTGACCGGGTAACGGTGAAACTTCTGGAGCAGGACGAGGAAGCCATTCTGGCCGAGGATCTGCCCGGAGAGATCGAAGCGATTCTGGATGGTGCCGGGGTTGCCGGCGGCATCCCCCTCGAGGCCAAGCAGCCAGGTGCCGGGGGGGAGCACGCTGTTGGGGGGGCCGCGGAGTTCGATGAATTCGTTGGTGGTGTCGGGGCCGGGCGGATTGAGGAGCGCCTCGTTGATGACCCATTGCCCGTGCGCCAGGCCCGTGCCGGCCAATAGAAGCAGGCACGCCGTCCAGCGGGGGAGGCTGCGGCGTGGCGTGGCCATGGGTCAGGGGTGACTGCGGTGGCGGGGCGGGCGTCCGGAGCGGACGCGAACCCTGTCAGGCATCATCATTCGTAGCCTGTTCTGGCAGAGGCGTCAAAGGCCCAGAACCACTTTTGGGGGTCGAGGCGGAGGGCAGCCTGCTTTCCGGCTTGGCGGCCGCGGGGGTTTCCGGTGAATTGGGACGCATGATGCTGCCGATGCGTGGGCGTGTTTGGCTGGCCGTGGGGCTGGCCGTGGTGATGTTGGGCCAGCCGGGCTGGCGGGGGGGTGGCGTGCGGGCGGCGGAAGGCGAGGCGGACCGGGTGGCCCTGGCGGTGGACGCCCTGACGCGGCTGGAGAACGTCGATTTGTCGGCCAACCCGGTCCTGCGCGAGCGGGTCATGAAGGTGCTGGAGAAGACGCGGGGCACGCCGGCGTTCCTGCGGTTGGTGCAGCATTTCCGGCTGACCGGGCAGGAGGACGGGTTGCTGGAACTGGCGGTGGCGCAGCCGGCGGGGGAGAGCGGGGTGGAGGCGGTTCGCCTGGTGTTGGCGGGGGGCGCCACGAACCGCGTGGCGCGGGTGCTGGATGGGACCAACGGCGTGGCGGCGGTGCGGTTGGCCGAGGCGCTGGGCCATGCGGGGCGGAAGGAGGCGGTGCCGCTGCTGCTGCCGCTGGCGGCCGAGGCTGCGCGGGACGGGGCCCTGCGCCGGCAGGCGGTGCGGTCGCTGGCGCGCACGCAGGACGGGGCGCGCGCGCTGCTGGGCCTGGTCCGGGGCGGGGGCCTGGGGGATGACCTGAAGTTTGCCGCCGGCGAGGCGTTGCGCGGGGCGCGTTGGCCGGAAATCCAGGCGGAGGCCGGCCGCCTGTTGCCGCGGCCGCCGGGGTTGAACGCCGCCCCGCTGCCCTCCGTGGCCGAGCTGGCCCGCCGGAAGGGGGACGCGGCCAACGGCGCCCGGGTCTATGGGCGGAGCAACCCGGGCTGCATCAATTGCCATGTGGTGCGCGGCCAGGGCGTGGAACTGGGGCCGGAGCTCACCGAGATTGGCGGCAAGCTGGGCAAGGACGCGCTCTACGAGGCCATCCTGGATCCGAACGCCGGCATTTCCTTTGGCTACGAGGGCTGGAACGTCACCCTGCGGGACGGCGAGGAACTGTATGGATTGATTGCCAGCGAGACCGCGGACGAGTTGGTCGTGAAGGGGGTGGGCGGCATTGTCACGCGCGTGCGGAAGGCCGAGGTGACCGGGCGCCGCCAGTCGCGGCTGTCCATCATGCCGAGCGGGTTGCAGCAGGGCCTGAGCGAGCAGGAGTTGGTCGACCTGGTGGAATACCTGGCCTCGCTGCGCAAACCCTGAGGCGGGCCCGGCGCCGGAACCCCTGTTGACCCATGTTACTCTGGCATCAACCCCTGCCGGACTGGTGGCTGCCGAAGGCCCTCGCGCAGCTTCCGGCCGTGCTGGTGGACCATGCCCACCTGGAGCGCAAGGCGGCGACCAGCGCGTTGAACCTGGAGAAGTATCCCGACCTGCACGGCCGGGTCGATGAGCTGAACGCCATTGCCATCGAGGAGCTGCAGCATTTCCAGCTGGTGCTGGGGCTGCTGCGGCGGCGGGGGATTCCGTTCCGGCAGGCGCATCCGAGCCCGTGGATCAGCGGCTTGATGCGGGCGCTGCGGCAGGGCACGCGGGGGCAGGTGATTGACCACCTGGTTTGCTGCGCGCTGATTGAGGGGCGCAGCTGCGAGAAGTTCCAGTTCCTGGGCCGGGCCCTGGCCGGGACGGATCCGGAACTGGCGGCCTTTTACAACTCGCTGGTGGAATCGGAGGGCAACCATTACGCGACCTACCTGCTGATGGCGCGGGAGATTGACCTGGCCGACACCGATCGGCGGCTCGACTTCTATCTGGATTTGGACGCGCAGCTGATCCGGCAGGAACACGATCTGCCCATCCTGCACTGAGCGGCGGCGGGGCGGGGGGGATCAAGGTTTGGGGCTGGCGGTGGGGCCGGGCGTGTACCAGTCGCCGCGCAGCCAGTCGGCGAGGATGCCGATGGCGGCGTCATCGAGGATGCGGTCCTGGCCGAAGAGGGGCATGCGGTCGTTGCGGCGGCCGTAGAACCGTTCATGGGCGGGATGGCGGATGATGCCGATGAGCCAGTCGCGCGAGCCGTAGCCGGTGAGGACGGGTGCGGTGGCGTCCTCCTCGTCGGAGTGGAAGGCGTGGCACTCGGTGCAGCGCATCGTGTCGTTGGCGGCGAGGCGGCGGCCCTCCTCGATGAGGGCGGCGTCGCGGCGGTCGTCGGCCTGCTGGGCCTTGAGGCCGGCCTCGGCGGAGAGGGCGAGGACGACCTTGCGGAGCTGTTCCTTCCCGGCGGCGTCGAACGCGGCCACGTCCTTCCTGAGGAAGCGGGCCATCTTGCCGTCGGCGTGCTTGGTTCCGCCGAAGTAGTTGGAGGAAGTGAAGCCGGCCGGGTCGAGCAACCCCTCCAGCCAGCGGCGCGAGGCGAACCCGGCGAGGTCGGGCGCGGAGGCGGGGTCGGCCGGGGGTTGGCCGAGGCCGTCATGGCCGTCGTAGCGGTGGCAGCTGGCGCAGTGGCGGGCGAAGAGGCGGGGGCCCTGGGTGAAGGGATCCTGGCGGAGGAGCGTGATGGCGCCGGTGCCCGGGATGCCGGCGGGGGCGCGGGCCAGCTCGACGGCGCGGCGGGCGTCGCGGTCGGCCTGGCGGACGCTGGCCTGGTAGCGCGGGTTGGCGGCGTCCTCGGCGAGGGCGCGCCAGGTGAGGAGGCCGGCGGCGAGGAGGAGGCCGAGGGTGAAGGCGACGTTGAAGCGGTGGCCGAGGCGCCAGCGGCCGAGCAGGGGCATGGCGGCGACGACGGCGACGGCGAGGCCGGGGGCGATCATGGCGGCCCAGACCTCGGCGCTGCCGGGGAGCCAGCCGAAGAGGGGTTCCTGGTATTTGAGGAACTGGAAGAGGAAGAGGAAATACCATTCGGGGCGGGCGGCGGAGAAGTTCTCGGCGGGGTCGGCGGGGGCGGCGAGGCCGGCGCCGTGGGAGCGGACGGTGAGGAGGAGGACGGCGGCCATGACGGCGAGGCAGGCGATGGCGTCCTTGAGGACCTGGCCGGGCCAGAAGGGTTCGTCGGGGCGGCGGCGGGGTTCCTTGGCGGTGAGGCCGTGGCGGCGGAAGAGGTAGATGTGGAGGACGACGAGGCCGACGATGGCGGCGGGGAGGACGCCGGCGTGGAGGGCGAAGAACCGGGTGAGGGTGTGGTGGCCGTATTCGGCGCCGCCGACGATGAGCTTCTGGATTTCGGGCCCGGCGAAGGGGGTGACGGCGGCGATGCTGGTGGCGACCTTGGTGGCCCAGTAGCCCTTTTGGTCCCAGGGCAGGAGGTAGCCGGTGAGGGACAGGCCCATGACGAGGACGAGGAGGCCGAGGCCGAACCAGAAGTTGAGTTCGCGGGGGGCCTTGTAGGCGCCGTCGATGAGCACCTGGAGCAGGTGCAGCACGAGCAGGACGTTCATGGCCTGGGCGGTGTAGTGGTGGATGCCGCGGAGGAGCCAGCCGCCGGTCATCTCGTGCTGGATGTAGTAGACGCTTTCCCAGGCGGTCTGGGAGCTGGGGCTGTAGGCCATCCAGAGGCAGAGGCCGGTGATGAACTGGACGGCGAGCGTGAAGGTGAGGGTGCTGCCCCAGACGTAGCGCCAGCGGGCGCCGCCGGGGACGTTTTCACAGAGCACCTCGCGGGCGAGGCGGCGGCTGCCGGTGCGGTGGTCCAGCCAGTCGAGGAATGCCTTGGGGCTCATGCGAGGGGGATTTTTTCCGCCTTGCCGGCCTCAAAGTTCTGGAAGCGGACCCAGATCTCGCGGCCGTGGCGCACCTCGGTCTCGAGGGTGTCGAGCGGGCGGCGGCTCGGGCTGTGGGGATCGAGGCGGCTGCCGTCGAGCCCGAACCGGCTGTCGTGGCAGGGGCAGAGGAAGCAGGCCATTTCGGGGCGGAACTCCACCGCGCAGCCGGCGTGGGGGCAGGTGACGTTGTAGGCCTGCACCTGCTGGCCGGGGAGGCGGCGGAGATAGATGGCCCCGACGGGGACGGCGGGGAACTTGTTCCAGGCATCGGACCGGTCGGCCAGGATTGGGAACCGGCGCGGGGCGCCATCCTCGGGCAGCGCGCTGAGGGAGGTCACGAACACGGGCTCGCTGGCGGCGGCTTTTCGTCCGAGCGGGTCGAGGATGGTGGCCAGGCCGGCGAGGAGCGGGGTGCCGAGGGCCGCGGCGCCGGCGCCGACGGCGGCGGTCTTGGCGAGGAACTGCCGGCGGCCGGGCTCGGCCGGCGCGGGCGATGGGGGGCGGGGTTCGTTCATGAGGAGGCTGGTGGGCCTAGGAGAACAGGTCGAGCTGGGGGCTGGGGGCCAGTTTCTGGAGGCGGTCGCGGTCCTGCTGGCGGCGGGGTCCGGGGCGGACCTGGCCCTCGGGGGTGAGTTCGCTGTCCTCGAGGTTGCGGAGGATTTCCTTGGCGCGCGCGACGACGGGCTTGGGCACGCCGGCGAGGCGGGCGACCTGGATCCCGTAGCTCTTGTCGGCGCCGCCCTCGAGGATCTTGTGCAGGAAGACGACCTGGTCGTTCCACTCGCGCACGGCGACGTTGAGGTTGCGGAGGCGGGGCAGGCGGCGGGCGAGTTCGGTCAGCTCGTGATAATGGGTGGCGAAGAGGGTCTTGGCGCCGACCTGGTGGTGCAGGTGCTCCACGATGCTCCAGGCGAGGGAAAGGCCGTCGAAGGTGCTGGTGCCGCGGCCGATCTCGTCGAGCACGATCAGGCTGCGGGCGGTGGCGTTGTTGAGGATGTTGGCCGTCTCGCTCATCTCGACCATGAACGTGCTCTGGCCGCGGGCGAGGTCATCGCTGGCGCCGATGCGGGTGAAGATGCGGTCGACGAGGTCGATGCGGGCGGTGGCGGCGGGGACGAAGCTGCCGGTGTGGGCCAGGAGGGCGAGGAGGGCGACCTGGCGGATGTAGGTGCTCTTGCCCGCCATGTTGGGCCCGGTGATGACGGCGATCTGGGCGGGGGCCTCGCCCGGGGCGGCGGGCGTGGTGCCCAGGAGGGTGTCGTTGGGCACGAAGCGCGTCTCGACCAGGGTCTGGTCCAGCACGGGATGACGGCCCTCGCGGATGTCCAGCCGGCCCTCGTCGCCGACCGTCGGCCGGCAGTATTGGTGGAGGCGCGCCGTCTCGGCAAAGGCGCCGAGCACATCGAGGCGGGCGAGGGCGTCGGCGGTGCGCTGGATGGGGGCCAGCCACTGGAGCGCCTCCTCGCGGACCTTGAGGAAGAGATCGTATTCCAGCTTCACCGATCGCTCCTCCGCCCCGAGGATTTTCGACTCCATTTCCTTGAGCTCCGGCGTGATGAAGCGTTCCGCGTTGGCCACGGTCTGCTTGCGCGTGTAGTGGGCGGGAACCTTGTCGAGGTTGGCCTTGGTCACCTCGATGAAGTAGCCGAAGACCGAGTTGAACCGCACCTTGAGCGAGCTGATGCCCGTGCGGTCGATTTCCTCCTGCTGCAGCCGGGCGATCCAGTCCTTGCCCCCGCGCGCGGCCAGGCGCAGTTCGTCGAGCTCGGGGCTGAAGCCGTCCCGGATGAGGCCGCCCTCCTTGAGGGCCAGGGGCGGTTCCTCGGCGATGGCCCGGGCGATCAGCTCGACCAGCGCGGGCAGGGGGGTGACCTGGGCGGCCAACTCGCCCAGGAGAGTCGGGCCGGGGTCGGGCCCGGCGGCGGGCTCGGGGGGGAGCAGGCCGGGGGCGGGCGGGAGGGGGACGGCCACGCGGCCGAGGCCGTCCTGGAGGCCGGGGAGCTTGTCGAGGCCCTGGCGGAGGGCGAGGAGGTCGCGGGCGTTGCCGGAGCCGGCGGCCAGCCGGCCGATGGTGCGCTCGAGGTCGCGCACCTCGCCGAGGAGGGCGCGCAGGTGGGCGGCGGGTTCGGCGTGGTGGAGGAGGGTGGCGACGGCGTCCTGGCGCCGGGCGATGGCGGAGGTGCTGGAGAGCGGCTGGGACAGCCATTCCCGCAGGCGGCGGGCGCCCATGGGGGTGACGGTGCGCTGGAGGGCGCCGTAGAGGCAGGCCTGGCGGGGGGCGTCGCGGTGGAGGGGTTCGAGCACCTCGAGGTGGCGCAGGGTGGTGGCGTCGAGGACGAGGAATTCGGCCGGCTGGTAGAAGGCGAGCGAGGTGAGGTGGCGGCAGTCGCGGCGCAGGTGCTGGGTGAGGTAATGGAGCACCGCGCCGGCGGCGCCGATGGCGGCGGGGTGGCCGCGCAGGCCGAACCCGTCGAGGGTGGCCACCTTGAACTGTTCCTGCACGGTGAACACGGCGCTGGCCGCGGCGAAGGCGTAGTCCTCGTGGGGCAGCACGATGGGGAAGGCCCCGTGCAGGGCGGCGGCCAGCGTGGCGGCCTCGGCGGGATGGATGATTTCGGCGGGGCGCAGCCGTTCCAGCTCGGTCTGGAGGGCGGCCAGGCCCTCGACCTCGGTGGTCCGGAACGAGCCGGTGGTGAGGTCGACGACGGCGAGGCCGAAGGTGGCGCCGGCGGGGGCGACGGCGGCGAGGAAATTGTTCCGCTCGGCCACCAGCATGCGTTCGTCGAAGTGCGTGCCGGGGGAGAGGATTTGGGTGACCTCGCGCTTGACCAGCTGGCCGGGGCGGGCGTCCTCGACCTGGTCGCAGATGGCGACCTTGCGGCCGGCCTTGAGCAGGCGGGCGATGTAGCCGCCGGCGGCGTGGAAGGGGATGCCGCACATGGGGACCACGCCGCGCCGGGTCAGGGCCACGTTGAGCAACTGGGCCCCCTCCTGGGCGTCCTCGAAGAACATCTCGTAGAAGTCCCCCAGCCGGAAGAGGAGGAGGGCGTCCCGTGGCAGTTCGCCCTTGATGCGGCGGTATTGCGCCATCATGGGGGTGAGCTGGGCTTCGGTGGACATCGGGGGCGGAGCGTAGCGGCGCGCGCGCCCGGGGCGCAAGCGCGCGGCGGGTGCGCGCCGGGCCTCGCGGGGCAGCGCCGGCTTGACGGGGGGCGGGCGGGTCGGCACATCCATCGGGCATGACCCTGATCGAGGTGGCGGCCGGCTTGGTGTTTCGCGGGGGGCGGTTGCTGATCACGCAGCGTCCGGCCGGGGGGCACCTGGCGGGCCTGTGGGAGTTTCCGGGCGGCAAGCGCGAGCCGGGGGAGAGCTTTGAGGACTGCCTGGCCCGCGAGTTGCGGGAGGAACTGGGCATTGAGGTGGCGGTGCTGGAGGAGGTGGAGACCCTCACCCATGCGTATCCGGAGCGGACGGTGCACCTGCGGTTTTACCGGTGCGCGTGGCGGCGGCACGAGCCGCAGGCGTTGGGGTGCGCGGATTTCCGGTGGGTGGACCTGGCGGGGCTGGCGGGGTTTGCCTTCCCGGCGGCGGATGCGCGGCTGCTGGACCGGGTGCGGTCCGAGGCGGGCTGGTGGGAGCCGGCCTGAGGGGGTCAGGCCTTGGAGGCGGGTCGGCCCCAGAACTGGGGCGCGCGGTTCTTGACCCACCAGATGCCGGCGATGGCCATGCCGATGACGATGACGACGTCGACCTGGTGGGAGTATTTCTGCACGGTGGGCCAGTGGTCGCGGAGCTTCATGCCGCACCAGAGGAGGAAGACATTCCAGGCGGTGGCGCCGACGAAAGTGACGCCGATGAACGGCAGCAGGGGCATGCGTCCCATGCCGGCGGGGATGGAGATGAAGTGGCGCACGACCGGGACGAAGCGGGCGATGAACACGGTGGTGAGGCCGGCCTTGCGGTGGAAGAACTGCTCGGTGCGCTCGAGGTCGCGCTGGTTCAGGAGCAGGTAGCGTCCGACCTTGAGGATGAGGGGTTTGCCGCCGTAGAGGCCCATCCAGTAGGAGAGGAGGGATCCGATGATGGAGCCCAGGCTGGTGGCGGCGATGGCGAGCCAGAGGTTCCATTTGCCCTCGGCGACCTGGAACCCGACGAAGGGCATGACGGCCTCGCTGGGGACGGGGGCGATCATGCTCTCGAGGACCATGAGCCCGGCGGCGCCGCTGTAGCCGGTCTGGTCGAGGATGTTGGTGGCGATGGAGGTGATGGTCTCGGTGATCATCGTGTGTTGGGCGGAACCGGTCGCGGTGCGGGCCCGGGGATGTCCGGGCGGTGTTTCCACCAATGGACGGCGTGGCGGCAACGTGGCAGAGCGCCTCGGCCGGCCGCAATGACATTCTGCCCTGGCCGGGCGGGGGTTGGCGCGCGTTCCCCACCGGGACGGAGGCGCGGCCTTGTCCGGCGGGGGGGAGGCCCGCTACCTTGGGGGCGCGGCGGATGCCGCAGCGTGAACATCGTCCAAATCACCCCGGGAGCCGGCGGCATGTATTGCGGCGGCTGTTTCCGGGACAACGCCCTGGTGGCGGCCCTGCGGCGGGCCGGCCATGAGGCCCTCATGGTGCCGCTCTATCTGCCCCTGACCCTGGACGAGGCCGACCAGAGCGCGGGCACGCCCATTTTTTTCGGGGGCATCAATGTTTACCTGGAGCAGCAGTCCTCCCTGTTTGCGCGGATGCCGCGGTGGCTGCACCGGGTGTTGTCCTCGCCGCGGGTCCTGCGGTGGGCGGCGGGGCGGGCGGCCCGCACGCGCGCGGCGGACGTGGGGGATTTGACCCTGTCCATGCTGCGCGGGGAGGAGGGTCGGCAGGCGCGGGAGCTGGACGACCTGGTGGCCTGGCTGAAGCGGGGGCGTCCCCCCGACGTGGTCTGCCTGTCCAACGCGCTCCTGGCGGGCCTGGCCCGGCAGTTGCAGCGGGAGCTGCGGGTGCCGGTGGTCTGTTTTTTGTCGGGCGAGGACACCTTCCTGGATGGGTTGCCGGAGTCCGTGCGCGAGGAGGCGTGGGACACCCTGGCCGGGCGGGCCCGCGGGGTGGATGTGTTTGTCGCGCCGAGCCGTTATTACGCGGACCTGATGTCGCGCCGGCTGGGCTTGCGCCCGGCGCAGGTGCGGGTGGTGCCCAACGGCATCCGGCTGGAGGGGTTCACGCCGGCGCCGTCCTCCCCGCAGCCGCCGGTGCTGGGGTATTTTGCGCGGCTGTGCCCTGAGAAGGGGTTGGACACCCTGGTGGAGGCGTATCTGCTCCTGCGCCGGCGGCCGGCCGGCCGCGATCTGCGCCTGCACGTGGGCGGGGGCTGCGGCCCGGCGGACGAGCCGTTTGTGCGGGGCCTGCAGCGGCGCCTGGCGGAGGCCGGGGTGGCCGAGTCGGTGCGGTTCCTGCCCAATGTGGATCGGGCCGGCAAGTTCGAGTTTTTCCGGGGCCTGACCGTGTTCTCCGTCCCGGCGCTTTACGGGGAGGCCTTCGGTCTTTACCTGCTGGAGGCGTGGGCGTCGGGCGTGCCGGTGGTCCAGCCGCGCCATGCGGCGTTCCCGGAGCTGATCGAGGCCACGGGCGGCGGGTTGGTGTGCGCCCCGGGCGACCCGGTGGCGCTGGCGGACGCGCTGGAGCGGGTGATTGCGGATCCGGCCCGGGCCCGGGAACTGGGGGCGCGCGGGCTGGCGGCGGTGGAACGGGATTATTCGGTGGAGGGGATGGCGTCGCGCCTGGTGGCGGTGTGCCAGGAGGCGTGCGTGGCGCGGAAGCGGGTGGGCTGAGTGGTGGGGCGGGCCGGCGGGGCGGGCCGTCCAACAAAAGGATTCATCTGGCGGGGCCGTCCTGCTAATCCGTGGGGGACATGAGCATGCGAACGTATCAGAATTTCATTGGGGGCGACTGGGTGGGGGCGCGCGGGGGTCGCATGGTGCGCACGCTGAACCCGGCGGATGTGCGGGAGGCGGTGGCGGAGTATCCGGTGGGTGGGGCGGAGGATGCGGAGGAGGCGGTGGCGGCGGCGCAGCGGGCCTGGCCCGGCTGGGCGGCGACCACGGCGGTGGCGCGCGGGCGCATCCTGAGCAAGGCCTCGCAACTCCTGGAGGCGCGCAAGGCCGAGCTGGCCGAGCTGCTGACGCGGGAGGAGGGCAAGACCCTGGCGGAGGCGACGGGCGAGGTGCAGCGGGCGGCCGACATTTTCCGGTTTTTCGGGGGGCTGAGCTATGTGGCGGGGGGGCAGACGATCCCGCATGAGTTGCCGGGGAACCTGTTGTACACGCTGCGGCAGCCGCTGGGCGTGGTGGCGTTGATCACCCCGTGGAACTTTCCGGTGGCCATTCCGGCGTGGAAGCTGGCCCCGGCGTTGTTGTGCGGGAACGCGGTGGTGTTGAAGCCGGCCTCGCAGGCGCCGGCGCTGGCGCTGGAGGTGACGCGGGCCCTGGCCGAGGCGGGCCTGCCCAAGGGGGTGCTCAACGTGGTGGTGGGGGATGGCCGGGCGGTCGGGGGCGGGCTGGCCGCGCACCCGGCGGTGGCGGCGCTGTCCTTCACGGGGTCGTATGGCGTGGGGCACCAGGTGCACCAGCAGCTGGCCCGGCGCATGGCGCGGTCGCAGATGGAGATGGGGGGCAAGAACCCGACGATTGTGCTGGCGGACGCGGACCTGGATTTGGCGGCGCGGCTGATTGCCGTGGCGGGGTTTGGTTTGACCGGGCAGGCCTGCACGGCGACGAGCCGGGTGATTGTGGAGCGGCCGGTGGCGGAGGCCCTGGCGGCGAAGCTGGTGGAGAAGGCGCGGGGCATGGTGGTGGGGCCGGGGTTGAAGGCGGGGGTGACGATGGGCCCGGCGGTGAGCGCGGACCAGTTGGCGGGCAACCTGCGGTATGTGGAGGGGGCGCTGGAGGAGGGGGCCACCCTGCTGCATGGGGGGCAGCGCCTGGCCGACGGGGATTTGGCGCACGGCCATTTCATGGCGCCGACCGTGCTGGGCGGGGTGAAGCCGGCGGCGCGGATTGCCTGCGAGGAGGTGTTCGGGCCGGTGGTGGGGATTATCGCGGTGGACAGCTTTGAGGAGGCGCTGGCGGTGGCCAACGGGGTGGACGTGGGGTTGTCGGCGTCGCTGGTCACGCGGGACCTGAAGAAGGCGATGCTCTACACGGAGCGGATTGAGGCCGGCGTGGTGAAGGTGAACCAGATCTCGACCGGGCTGGCCCTGCAGGCCCCGTTTGGCGGGGTGAAGAAATCCAGCACGGACGCCTTCAAGGAGCAGGGGGCGGGCGCGATTGAGTTCTATTCGCGCCAGAAGACCGTCTACGTGGACTACTCGGCCTGAGGCCGGCGCGGGCCGGGATCCGGGGGTGGATCAGGCCGACTTGCGGCGGAAGAGCGGGGTGGGGTCGGCGAGGTTCGCCATGGAGAGGTCGAGGCCCTGGCCGGGCGTGCGCTGCTGGGCGACCTGCAGCTGCATGGCGATGCGGCGGGTGGTGTCGGTGGCGTAGTATTTGATGGCGCCCACGCTGAGGCCGGCCTGGAAGATGACGGTGAGGAGGCAGTGTTCGTCGATGTTGAGCACGAGGACGCTGTAGCGTTCGCCCTGCTGGTAGACGCTGGAGAAGTTCTTTTCCCCGAGGAGGCCGGCGATGCTCTCGGTGGCGGCGAAGGAGGCGGCGCCGAGGGCGGCCAGGGTCATCACGTCGAAGTCCGGGGCTTCCCCGAACTGGGTGACCACGAAGCCGCCCTTGTCGATGATGAAGCCGATGGTGGCCTCGCTCTTGAAGAGGAGATCGCGCAGGGCGGCGTTGAACTCGCCCAGATCCTCCTCAATGATGTTTGGCAGTGTCGCCATGCGGGTCCGCGGTCGGTGGGCGGGACTCAGGCGGCCTTGCGGTGGCTCTCGGCGATGAACTTCTGCAGGAGCAGGCGGGTGATCATGTTGAGCGTCTCGAAGACGCCCTCGCACTTGTGCGCGCAGGCCGGGAAGGAGGGAACCTGTTCCTCGCGGTTGTTGAGCAGGTAATCCATGAACTCGACGGGGGCCGCGTTGGGCATGTCGCGCTTGTTGTACTGCAGGACGTAGGGGATGTCGGACAGGCTGAGGTTCTGGCTGCGGAGGTTTTCCTCGAGGTTCTGGAAGCTCTTCACGTTCTCCTCCATCTTCTCGTACTGGGAATCCGCCACGAAGACGATGCCGTCCACGCCGCGCAGGACCAGCTGGCGCGTGGTGTTGTAGATGACCTGGCCCGGCACGGTGTAGAGCTGGAACTTGGTCTTGAAGCCCTTGATGGCCATGGCCTCGATGGGGAGGAAGTCGAAGAAGAGCGTGCGATCGCTGCTGGTGGCCAGCGAGACCAGCTTGCCCTTGTTGCCGGCGGCGGTCTGCACGTGGTCGTGGACCTGCACGAGGTTGGTCGTCTTGCCGCACACGGCGGGGCCGTAGTAGACGATTTTGACCTGAAGTTCCTTGTTGGCCTGGTTGATGATTGCCATGGTGGGTATCCGGTTGGGGACTGCGTCGGGAAATTTTGCGGGAGTTGATTACTTGGTGTGCCGGCTGAGTTCGCGGGCGATGAGCTGGAGGTCGGCGAAGGGCAGGGCGGTGTCGGGCTTGCTGAGGACCGCGTAGTAGATGATGCCGGCGTTGAAGACCTGGAGGGTGCCGGACTCGACCGTGAAGCTGACCGCCTTGACCTCCCCGAGCTGGAGTTCCCGGGTGTATTGGCCCATGCGGCCGAAGATTTGGGGGACGAAGGCGGCGACCGTTTCACCCCGGACCTGCGGGGGCATGGCGGCGGCGACGAGCAGGCCGTCCTGGAGGGCGATCAAGGCACCAGCCACGCCCGGCAGACGCGCGGAATAGTGGACGATGTCGTTGGGCGTCCAGTTGCGCTTCTCCGGCTCGTTGAAGAGCTGGGCGAGATTCCGCGGTCCCGGCTTGGGGGGCGCAGCGGGCGCAGCGGGCGCGTCGGCAGGACTGGGCGCCGGGGCCGGGGCGGGAGTGGGAGCCGGCGCGGTGGCGGCCACCGGGGCAGGCTCCGCGGTCCGGGCCGGGGTGGCCGGCGCCGGGGAGGGCGGTGCCTGGGTGGCGGTGGGGTTGGGGACGCCCTGGGCGTTGAAGAGGTCAGGGATGGCCTGGTCGACGACGGTGCGGCGCCGGGGTTGCCGGTTGCCGCTGGTCTTCTGGAGGAAGAGGGGCGCAATGAGGGCGAGGGGGAAGCTGACCCGGAGCTCGCCGTGGATGGACAGCTGGGCCGGCTGGCAGGCTGGGCGCAGCCAGGCGATCACCTGGCGCCAGGAGAACTCCACGCGGCCCGCCTTCACGCCGGCCTCGACGTATTCCAACGGGAGGAAAACGGTGCTCGACAGGAGTTGGAACTGTTCCATGTCACGCCGGATCTCGCCGGGCCAATCGGCACAGACCTGGGAGACGGCCACTTCGAGGTGGCCCCCTTCCGCGGCGGGAGCGGCGGCGGAGGGCGCGGGGGTGGGTGAAGCGGGCGCGGGAGCGGGGGCGGCGGGGGCCGGGGTGACGGGGGCCGGGATCGCGGACGTGCGGCCTGCTTCGAGTTCGGTGCGGCGGAAGAACTCGGTGATGGTGCGGGAGTCGGCCACCTTCCGGTGGGCGGGGCTGGAGCGGATGAAGTCGAGGAACAGCGGGGTCAGCTGTTCGAGTGGAAGCTCGAGGACGGTGTCGTCGAGGGCGGACGGAGGGACGGGGCTTGGCGGCGTGGGATAAATCCAGCCGCGCAGGGTTCCCCAGCGGAACTGGACATGGCGCCGCTTGAGCCCTTCACAGACATCGACGGCAGGCAGGGCGAGGCGGGCATCGGGGACTTTGAGTTGGGCGAGGGCGTTGCGCACGTCGGCGGGCCAGCGCTCGGCGACCTCCTTGATGGCGATGAGGAAGGTGCCCGGGGGCGGCGTGTTGGGTGCGGACGACGGGGCGGGCTTGGGCAGTGGCCGGGGCGCGGGTGGAGCAGCCGGGGCGGCGGCAACGGGGGCGGCGGCAACCGGGGTGCGGGGGGTGGGCGGGGCGACGGGAGGTTTGGCCGGGGTGGGCTGGCCGAACGGGATTGGGGGAGCCGGGGTGGCGGCGGCCGGGGTCGGGGTGCTGCGGGCCTGGGGCGGCGTTTGGACGGAGGGGGTGGCGACGGGGGTGATGGTGCGCGGCGGCAGCGCCGGGGTGGCGGCCGGGGCCGCGCCTGGCATGGGGATCAGGTTGGACGGTGGCTCGGCGGGGGCGGGTTCGGGCGCCGGGGCCGGGGCGGGGGCAGGGGTGGTCTGGCGCGGGTTGGCGACCTCATTCTTCTGCATCACGCGCAGGCCCGCGAGGGCATCCTGCCGGTTGCCGAAGATATCGGGGACCTCTTCCGAGACGGCGACGCGCCCCTGGTCGGGGCGGCGGGCGAGGGCTTCCGGCCGGAGTTGCTCGAGGATCTCCCGCAGGGGCATTTCGACGAGTTCACCGTCGCGGGCCGGGTTGTTGGCGAAAAGGCCGGCGGGCGCCTCCTGGCGGAGGGCGGAGAAGGGGACCTTCACGGCGCCCTTGGGCAGTTGCTGGAGGACCTCCTGGCGGGAGAGGCGCAGGCTGTGGCCTGCGGCGCCGGCGGGAGCCAGCTTGCCCCAGAGTTCCTGGGGGACCGAGCGGAGCACGGAGGCGAAGGGGATTTCGATGGGGGCATGCGGGCTGGCGGGGGCCAGGCCGGCGCGCGGGGCCGGGTTAGGCAGCACGGCCAGAACCGGGACAGGGCGTGTCCCGGTTTGGGACACCGGCTTGGCGGGGGCGGAAGAGGGCTGGGGCCGTGGGGCGGGGGCGGAGGCGGCGGCCGGCGGGGTCTCCGCGGCGGTCCGCTTGCCGAACAGTTTTGCGATGGCGCCGAACATGTGACGGATGACAAAGCAAACCCCGGGCCAGAATCTGGACAGGTGTAAAAAAGATCGCCGGACGCGGCGGGACAGGGGTGGCGGGGCGCGGCCGGCGGGCCGCGTGGGGGGGAGTGGGAAGATTTGATTAAGGCTTTGTGCGGAGGCTGACGATACATGCCCTGACAAAAAACATGACGGGCACGCCGCAGAAAGTACTGCTACTGGATGACGATCAGGATTTCCTGGATTTGTACCGGGAAATGCTGAGCCGTCATTTGCCGAGCCTGCCGGAGGTGCACACGGCCAATTCCGGGGCGCGGGCCTTGTCGATGCTGGAGTCGGAGGCCTTCAACCTGCTGGTCACGGACCTGAACATGCCGAAGATGGACGGCCTGCAGGTGTTGTCGGTGGCGGGCCGGAAGTTTCCGCATCTGCGGTTGGTGGTGCTGACGAGCCTGCGCGACGAGCAGTTCCGCGCACGGGCGTATGCCCTGGGGGTGGATCAGTATTGGGTGAAGCCCGAGTCGGACCATGAGATGGGGTTGTTCATGGAGTCCATCGAGTCCCTGTTGTCGCGGGAAGCGCAGGCGGGCGGCGGGTTCCGGGGGGTGCAGAGCAAGAGCCTGGTGGACATTGTCCAGCTGGAGTGCCTGGGGCAGAGCTCGGTGGTCCTGAAGATTACGAATGGCCTGGCGGAGGGCCGGATTTGGATCCAGTCGGGCGAGGTGATTGACGCGGAGGCGCTGGAGCTGGGCGGCGAGGCCGCCTTCCAGCGCATCCTGACGTGGAAGGCGGGCAGTTTTGAGCTGTTGCCGCCGGACCCTGCGCGGGCGCGCAAGATTTTCACCTCCTACCAGGGGCTGCTGTTGAACACGGCGCAGACCCTTGACGAGAACGCCTCGCGCCTGGCGGAGGCGGAGCAGGCGGCGGCGGCGGGGGCGGCGGCGGGGGAGCCGGCGCCATCGACCTCGGCGGCCCTGCTGGAGGCGTTGTCGCGGATGAACCACGTGGAGTTCGTGCTGGCCTGCGGGGCGGAGCGCGGCCGGGAGGATTTCTGGGGGCTGGAGAATCCGAAGCCGGT
This sequence comes from Verrucomicrobiota bacterium, assembly GCA_046048995.1. Classification (GTDB taxonomy): domain Bacteria; phylum Verrucomicrobiota; class Verrucomicrobiia; order Limisphaerales; family JADJPG01; genus JBJOEZ01. Next base: position 37,044 of record JBJOEZ010000027.1, read on the forward strand.
GGTGGAGTTCACCCGCGAGACCCTGGCGAATTTCCGTGCCCTGGGCGAGCGACTGCAGGTCGGGCAACTGCAGCAGGTGCTGGGCACCGGCCCGGATCGAAAGCTGGCGCTGGCTTCGTGCGGGCAGACGGATGTGTGCGTGGGCGTGTCGCCCGCGCTGCCGGCCGAGACGCTTCGTGACACCCTGCGCAACCTTCTCACGCAATGGGCCTCCTGAATCTTTTTTCCCGTCCCGCCAAGAGCCGCCTGACCCACCTGGCCAGCGGCAGCTTCACCGTGGACCGTGCGGGGCGGGTCATGACGTCGACCCTTCCGCAGACCTTTCCCCTCGAAGTCCAGTCGGACATCGGCCTGCAGGTGCTGGCGGCCTTCCGGGCCGCCGCCAAGGCGCAGGTGCCGCTGCAGGAGTTGGTCGTGCACTATGGCGCCCTCAAGCTCCTGGCCCGCGAACAGCGTGGTGGGGCGATGATTTTCCTGACTCCGCACACCCTTGGGCAGCCTGCCAAGCGCCAGCCCTGACCCCAACCCAGTCAACGCCCCATGAGCCAACCTGACATCAACCAACTCATCATCCGGATGGAGAGCTATCTGGAGTGCTGGAAGCAATTCAACAGCTTCATGAGCATCGCCCGGACCCGCAAGTTCACCCAGGAGGACGAGAACCAGTTCCTCGAGGTGAAAAGCGTCCTGACCCAGGAACTGGAACTGCTCCTCTCCAACATTGACTGCGGGCAGGTCAGCCGCGAGGACGTGCACAACCTGATCGCGGCGACCCCGTCGATTCGCTACCTCAGCGAACTCAACGAGAACAGCCTGCGCAATGTGGAAACCTCCTGGCACAAGCTGTTCATCGCCTGGCAGTCCATCCTCGGGCAACTCAAGGTCCAGCAGGCGTCCACCGAGAGCCGGGGGTTCTTCAGTTCCCTGTTCGGGCGGCGCGCGGCCTGAGTCCGCCGGCCGTCCTGCCCGTCCGCAAAGAAAAACGCAGGCCGTGACCGGCCTGCGTTTTTTGGTGGAACGTGCCTCGGGTTGGCAGAGGAAAATCAGGGGACCGCGAACCGGCCGGGGGAGGCAGCCAGGAACAGGATGGCGGACAGGCGCTTCATGGAACTACGGGAGCGTGGCCGGGACAACAAGTGGAACGTTATTAACGTAGATCATCCCGCGGCCGCGGCAAGCTCATTCTTGGGTCGCGGCGGGTGCGGGTTGCAAAACAGGCTCGCGTGGGCGGGCGGTTCGGCGTGGAATGCGGCGCATGAAGCTGTGCCGGTTTGTGAAGGATCAAGGCCGTCCCCGGGTGGGCCTGTTGCAGGGCGATGAGGTGCTGGACCTGACGGCGGAGGGGATTGATCGGCTGTCCTCGTTGCTGGAGTTTGACGCCCTGCTGCCGCAGTTGGCGGTGCTGGCTGCCCAGAACCTGCCGCGGCATGCGCTGGGCGGGGTGCGGTTGCTGGCGCCGGTGGACCAGCAGGAGGTGTGGGCGGTGGGGGTGACGTATCTGCGCAGCAAGAAGGCGCGGATGGAGGAGAGCGATTTCAGTGCGACGGCCTACGACCGGGTGTATGAGGCGGCGCGGCCGGAGTTGTTTTTCAAGGCGCTGGCGGAGAAGGCGGTGGGGCCGGGGGAGGCGGTGGGGATCCGGGCGGATGCCCGGTGGAGCGTGCCGGAGCCGGAACTGGCGCTGGTGTTGAACTCGCGCGGCCACGTGGCGGGCTGCACGGTGGGCAACGACATGAGCTCGCGGGACATCGAGGGGGAGAACCTGCTCTACCTGCCGCAGGCCAAGATTTACGACCGGTCGTGCGCCCTGGGGCCCTTTGTCACGGTCGGGGTGGGGGAGGCCGAGGCGCGGACGTGGGAAATCGAGATGCGCATCCGTCGCGCCGGCCTGGAGGTTTTTGCCGGGGCGGTGTCGGCCGGGCAGTTGAAGCGGTCGTTTGCCGAGATGGCGGGCTACCTGTTCCGCAGCCAGACCCTGCCGCATGGCGCGGTTCTGCTGACGGGGACGGGGTTGGTGCCGCCGGACGGGTTTACGCTGCAGGAGGGGGACGAGGTGCGGATTGGCATCAGCGGGATCGGGGTCCTGGAGAACCGGGTCAGGGTGGTGTGACCGGGGAGCCGTCCGGCCGGGGTTCGGCGGGGGGCTTGGAGGCGGGTTTTTTGCCGTCGCCGGGGCTGGATCCGCCCTTGGATCGTCCCCAGCTGCGCATGCGTTCCCAGCGTTCCTTTTCCATGCGTTCGAACTCGTCCTTTTGGTCCGGGGTGAGGTGTTCGCTGATGCGGGAGTTCATGCGGCGGAAGATTTCCCCGACCTCCTTGAAGTGGCTGCTGTTGCACTGGTGGGCCTCGGTGAAGGATTGCTCGACGATGCCGCGGATTTTGCCGAGCTGATCGGGGTTGAGTTGGAGGCGGGACTCGAGGCGTTGGAGGGTGTGCTGGACCATGCCCTTGGGGTCGGGCGGCCCGGGTTTGGGGCCGGGGCGGGGTCGGCTGAGGGCGTAGCCGCCGGCGCCCCCGGCCAGGACGCCGGCGGCGAAGATGGCGGCCAGGTAGGCGATGACCTTGGTTTTGGTGAGCGTGATCACGGCAGGTAGGTGAGTTCGAGGACGGGGTTGGGGAAGTTGCCGTCCTCGGGGTCGGGCGGCAGGGGGCGGAGGCCGAGGAGGAGGGAAAGGAGGGCGAGGCCGACGGCCACGGCGAGGCCGGCGCGGCAGAGGGGGAGGAAGGGGAACCAGGCCTCCATGGCGTCGCGGCGGGGCGGGGCCTGGCGCAGGGTGGAGAGCACGGCGGCCTGCAGGTGGGGCGGCATGGCGGGGGGGGGCGCGGAACCGGCTGGGCGGGCGGCGGCGCGGAGCAGGCGGCGGAGGGGATCGGGTTGGGGGGGCATGGCGGGGCCTTGTTACCGGGTGAGTTGGTCGAGCAGTTTGCGCAGGCGGCGGCGGGCGCGGAAGGCGCGGACCTTGATCATGGAGATGTTCCAGCCGGTGCGCTGGCGGATTTCCTCGATGCTGCGTCCCTCGAGGTGGAGCCACTGGATGAGGAGGCGGTCCTGGGGCCGGAGGGTCTCCATGAGTTTGTCGACGATTTCGCGGGCGGCCAGTTCATGGCCGGGTTTGACCTCCTCGGAGGTGCTGGCGAGGGACTGGATGATGAACTCCTCCTCCTCGCGGAGGTCGGACCAGCGGAGTTCGGGGCGGATGCGTTCGGACTGGAGGGCGTTGAGGCAGGTGTTGACGGCGATGCGGGAGACCCAGTGGGAGAGGGGCACCTTGCCGGCGTATTGGTCGAGCTTGGAGAAGACCTTGATGTAGATCATCTGGACGAGGTCCTCCTCGCTGGTCCGGCGGGGGAGATGGCCGCGCACCACCGAGATGACCAGCGGATACAGGTGCTGCATCAACACGCGGGCCGCGTCCTCGTCGCCCTCCTTGACCCGCGCCACGCATGCCGGCACGTCCAGCGTGGGTTCATCCATAGGTCCGGCCGTGTCGCATGGCGACACGACCGGCGCGGGGCTGGGCTGGTTACGCCCGTCTGCGGCCGGGGTGCCCAGGGCGGGCCCGGGGGGTGGCGTCATGGGCAGGCCTTTTCCCTTTGCAGGAGCACGGCCTTCCAGGCGGGGCCGGCGGAGAAGCCGCCCAAGCCGCCGCCGGCGGCCACCACGCGGTGGCAGGGAACGAGGACGGGGATGGGATTGGCGCCGCACGCGCCGCCGGCCGCCCGGGCGGCCCGGGGACGGCCGGCCTCGGCCGCCACGGCGGCGTAGGTGCGGGTCTGGCCGGCGGGGATCTGCAGCAGGGCCTGCCAGACCCGGCGGCGGAACGAGGTGGTCCTGCTCCAGTCCAGCGGAGGGAGGCGGTCCGGGGATTGTCCGGCCAGGGCCCGGGCGAGCGCGGTGCGGGTGATGCTCACCCAGCCGTGCGGGTCGGGTGGTGGCGTGTGCCAGGCCGCGGCCGGGTGGGGGCTGGCCTGGCCCGGGAACTCAAGGCCGGCCAGGCCGCGGGGCGTGAAGTGCGCCATGAAGGTGCCGTCGGCGGTCGGTATGGCCACCCGGGAGGAGGGTGGAGCGAGGGGACGGCGACGGGCCATGGTCATACCCTGCCACGTCCCGGAGACAGCGAAAGGGGAAAGCTGCGGGCGGGCGGTTCAGCGCATGCGGGCCAGTCCGAGGTCCAGGCGGGCGAGAACGCGGTCCCGGCCGAGGACGGCGAGGAGGTGGTAGAGGCTGGGGCCGGAGGTGGCGCCGGTGCAGGCGAGGCGGGCGGGATGGACGAGCACCCCGGCCTTGACCCCGAGTTCCGCGGCCACCGCCTTGAGGGTTTTCTCCAGGGTTTCCGGGTCGAAGGACGGGGCGGCGGCAAAGGCGTCGTGCAGGCGTTGCAGGCGTGGGGCGTTGGCCGGGACGAACTCCTTCCGGGCCGCCTCCGGGTCGTATTCGAGTTCGGGCCGGAAATAGAACCCGGCGTAGGCGGCGCAGTCCCCGAAGGTCTTGAGTTTGCCGTGGCAGGTGTCGAGGGCGGCCTTCACGTAGTCGAGCGGGTGGCCATTGGTGTCGAGGCCGGCCCGGGCGAGGGCATGGACGCATTGCTCGTGGAAGCGGTCCCGGGGCATCTCGCGCAGGTATTCGCCATTCAGCCACTGCAGCTTGGTGAGGTCGAAGCGGGCGTTGTGCCGGAGGATTTGGGGCAGGTCGAAGCGCTCGATGATTTCGGCCAGCGGCATCTTTTCGCGGTTGTCCTTGGGGGACCAGCCCAGCAGGCAGAGGTAGTTGAGGACCGCCTCGGGGGCGTAGCCCTGGTCGAGGTAATGGGTGAGCGAGGCGCCCGTCTCGCGCTTGCTCATCTTGGTGCCGTCCTGGTTGAGGATGAGGGGGATGTGGGCGTAGTGGGGCGGGGCGACGCCGAAGGCGCGGAACAGCGCGATGTGCTTGGGGGTGTTGCTGAGGTGATCCTCGCCGCGGATGACGTGGGTGACCCCCATCTCGAGGTCATCGACCACGTTGACCAGGTGGAAGACGGGTTGGCCGTCGGAGCGGACGAGGACGAAGTCCGGGTCGGCCGCCTCGCGGTCGGTGGGCACGCGGGTGACATCCCCGACGACGAGGTCGGGGATGGTGATGGGGTCCCGGGTCATGCGGAAGCGGACGGCCCCCTCGTGCTCGTAGGCGAGGCCGCGGGAGAGCAGCGCCTCGACGCGGCGCAGGTAGTGTTCCTTGCGCTGGCTTTGGAAGTAGGGTCCGCGATCGCCCTTGCTGGGGCCGGTGGCGTCGGCGGTGAGCGGGCCCTCGTCCCAGTCCAGCCCCAGCCAGCGCAGGCCGTCGAGGATCACGTTGACCGCCTCCTGGGAGTTGCGGGCGGCGTCGGTGTCCTCGATGCGGAGAATGAAGGTGCCCCCGGTGTGGCGGGCATAGAGCCAGTTGAACAGGGCGGTGCGGGCGCCGCCGATGTGCAGGTAGCCGGTGGGGCTGGGGGCGAAACGGACGCGGACTTTCATGTCAGGGGACTGATCATCCCGGTTTTGGCCGGGCGGAACAATTCCGAATTGGCCCGGGCCGGAAGGCGGGGGCGTCCGGCGGCAAAAAGCCCCGCCGGGTTGGCCGGCGGGGCTGGGAGAGGCGGGAGGCAGGGGCCCGGTCAGGGCTTGCGCAGGCGGAAGAACTGCGGTCCGGCCCCGAGCGGCTGGGTGTAGGGGCTCGGCGGATTGCCGGGGACATCCGTCCAGCTGGCGGGGTTGCCGACCGTGCTGGTGGACTGCAGCAGGTATTGGCCGCTGGCGTCGCTCCAGGAGACGGTATAGGAGGTTCCATTGCTGGTGATCTGGACGGCGGGGCCGCCGCCGACCTCGGCCCAGAGCATCAGGTCGAAGGCGACGTCGCTGGAGGTGACGCTGTTTTGGCGGACCTCAGCCGCGATGATGTTGGGCCCGGCCACCAGGACGGCGGGGCTGACGTTGGTGCTGAAGTGGCGGGTGCCGTCGTCGCCGGCGGCCACGGTGGGCGGGTAGAGCCCGTTGCCCGACGTGGTGAAGACGGGGGTGCCATTGATATAGATTTGGGCGCCGTCATCCCGGAGGACATTGAGGATGAGGTTGGTGTAGCTGGCGGGGCTGTCGACGTTGATGACCTTGCGGAAGTAGAACACGAGGCTGTTGGTGGCGATGATGCCGGCGTTGCGGCGGATCTCGGTGACCGGCGGGTTGTCCTCGGCGATGGCGCCAAAGCCCAGTTCGGCGAAGCCGTTGCTCCAGCCCGTGTCATCGAAGGCGAGGGTGACCCAGCTGACATCCTGGGTGACGCCGCTGTCGTTGTATTTCCAGAGTGACTGGTTGGTGAGCAGCAGTTCGTAGGGCGGGTTGGTGATGGTGAGGGAGATGGAGGTGCTGTTGCTGCCGCCGCAGTTGTCGAAGGCGACGAGGGAGAGGGTGTGGTTCCCGGCCGGGGCGTCGTTGAGGACGAACTGGCCGAAGCCCGCGGTGTCGCGGTAGCGGCGGGTGCCGTTGAGGTAGACCTCGACGGCCGTGACTCCCTGGTCATCGGTCACGCCGTAGCGGTTGGTGATGGAGGAACCGACGAGGAAGACCGTGCCGGTGGAGACGGAGAAGGTGTTGGTGATGGCGATGGAGGGCAGGCCGTTGGGGCTGATGTTGAGGGTGACCGGCGCGCTGGTGGCCATCATGCCGAAGGAATCCATGGCGATGGCGACGACCTGGACGGGGGTGAGGCCGGCGTTGGTGAGGGATCCGGTGTAGGGCGCGGTGCCGTCGGACCCGAGCAGGGTGCCGTTGGCGTAGAAGCTCACATTGGTGACGTAGGCGCTGGCGGTGGCCGCGAGGGCGAGGGTGGAGCACTCGGCGATGGCCTGGCCGTTGGTGGGGGCGCTGAGCGTGACGCGCGGGCTGAGGTCGGATTCACCCCAGAGCATGAGGTCGAAGCTGAGGTCAGAGGAGGTGGGGTTCTGGTTGTGGACCTGGACGGCGATGATGTTCTCGCCGGCGCTGAGGAGGGGGTTGCCCGGCAGGTTGAGGAGGTTGAGCACCTGGTAGGCGACGCCGTCATCGCTGGCGAGGGCGCGGTTGGTGTTGGCGATGGCGCTGGGATGGATGGGGTCGGGGTTGGTGGTGGCCATGTTGTTGGTCCACACGGACACGCCGTTGATCCAGACGATGGCGCCGTCATCGCGCAGGAGGCGGACGACGAGGTTGGGGATGGTGGCGGGGTTGGCCACGTTGAACTTCTTGCGAAAGTAGATGGCCTGGTATTTGGCGGTGTCGGGGCCGATATCGATGAGGGTGCGCTCGCTGTAGCCGTTGGCGATGTCGCCGTCGCCGAGTTCGCCGAGGCCCGTGCTCCAGCCGGTCTCGGAGTAGCCGAACTCATACCATTGGACATAGACCGCGTTGGGGATGAGTTCGTCCGGTTGGGCCCCGGCGGCGGCGGAGTAGTACTTCCAGTCCGAGCCGTTGGTGACGAGGAGGGTGTAGGCGGGGGAGGGCGGGTTGGTGACGGTGATGGTCCAGTTGGCGGAGATGGTCTGCTGGCCCTTGCGGTCGGTGGCGATGCCGCGGAGCGTGTGGGTGCCGGCGAGGGCGTTCAGGTAGGTCCAGGCGTTGTTGATGCGGTTGCTGAGCGAGAGGACGCCATCGACCTGCCATTCGATGTTGGTGATGCCGTCGTCATCGGCGTAGGTGGCCTGGATGGTGATGGGGGAGCCGACGAGGAAGGTGAGGCCGGTGACGGTGCCGCTGTAGGTGTTGGTGATGGCGATGGTGGGGGGCTGGTTGGCGGCGACCGTGAAGGTGACGGGGTCGGAGGTGACGTTGGCGCCGGTGTTGTCGGTGGCGACAGCGGTGAGGGTGTAGGAGCCGGGGGCGAGGTCGCAGGGAACCTGCACGGTGCCGCCGTAGGGGAGGGTGGTGTCGTTGGTGAAGGCGACGCCGTTGAGGAGGAAGGCGACGTTGGTGATGTTGCCGGTGGTGGTGGTGGTGACGGTGAGGTTGGCGCAGGGGACGGTGGTGGCGCCGTTGGTGGGGCTGGTGATGGCGATGGTGGTGGGCAGCGGGTTCACGCTGACGCCGGAGATGGCGAAATTATCGACGGTGTTGCCCCAGTCGGCATTGGGTTCGGAGTTGTCATCGGCCCAGAGGACATAGGCGTTGGCGCCGACCGGCCAGGTGATGCCGGAGATGTTGGCGCTGGCGCCGACGGTGGTGGCGGAGAGGCCGGAGAGGGTGGGGAGCAGTTGCCAGGAGCCGGCGGTGCCGGTCACGCTGAAGTAGGTGCGCAGGCCGGGGATGCCCTCCGCGGCGGGGGTGAGGCCGCCGTTCTGGAGGATGTAATCAAAGGTGAGGGTGAAGGCGCTGATGTTGTCCCCGGCGTTGTTGACCAGGGTGGCCATCATCAGGCTGTAGGAATTGCCGGTCGGCCGCATCTGGAGGGCCTGGAGCGTGCTGTTATAGCGGGCGTAGGCGCTGGTGCCGACGGGGTTGACCGTGGCGGTGTTGGTCAGGGCGCGATTGACGTTGGCGGCCACCGTGTTGAGGACCACGGGGTCCAGGGCGTCCGGGGTCTCGTAAGCGGTCGCGGAGGTGCCGACGGTCGTGGTGGAGAAATCCGCGGGCGTGGCCGGGATGGTGGCGAAGGGCAGCGGACCCGCGCCGGTCGCGGTGACGGCCACGGCAGCGTGGGTGGACGAGGTCAGGCCATGGAGGGCGGCCACGAGGAGCGAAAGGCGGGCGAACTTCATAAACAATCAGCGGGAGGTGGTCTTGGAACGGGCAGGATTTTTAGTTCACTCTTGCAGGCGGTGGAACTGCTTTATCATGCGGCTGGCCGGCCTGAATGCAAGCGCAAAGGGGCAACCGGACTGCGTGGGGGCGTTCGCTGGCCGGTCCTTAATCCGCACTGGCGGCCCGGCGGGGCCGGGGGCCGAAGAGGGCGGTGCCGAGGCGGACGAGGGTGGCCCCTTCCTCGATGGCGACCTCGAAGTCGCCGCTCATGCCCATGCTGAGATGGGGCAGGGGGGCGCCCAGGGCCTGTTCGCAGCGGTCCTTGAGTTCACGCAGGCGGCGGAATACCGGCCGCACCTTTTCCGGGTCCTGCGTCCAGGGCGCGAGAGTCATCAACCCGTGGATCTCGATGCGCGGCAGGGAGTTAATGGACAGCAAGGCCTCCAGGACGGTGTCCGGGTGGAAGCCGAACTTGCTCGCCTCCCCGGCCAGGTTGACCTCGAGCAGGACGGGCATGGTCTTGGCGGCCTTGTCGGCCGATTTCTGGAGTTCCCCGGCCAGGGGGACGCTATCGACGCTGTGGATGAGGTCGAAGCAGGCGACGGCATCGCGGCATTTGTTGGATTGGAGGTGGCCGATGAAGTGCCAGTGGAGCCGGCCGGGGCAGAGGGGGATTTTGGCCCGGGCCTCCTGCACCTTGTTTTCGCCAAAGAGCGTCAGGCCGGCCTCGGCCGCCTCGCGGATGACCTCGGGGGGCATTCCCTTGCTGACGGCCAGCAGCGTCACCCCGGCCGGGTTGCGTCCGGCCCGGGTGCAGGCGGCGTCGATGCGATGGCGGAGGGCGGCCAGGTTGTCGGCGATGGGCATGGGTCAGGGGGTGGGCCGTTCGACGCGGATGCGGTCGGGATTGGCGGTGCCAAGCTGGAGCAGGGCGGCGTTCTCGATCAGCTCCAGGTAGTTGGTGAGGGACTGGCTGCGGGCGGGGGCGTCGCTGGCGGCGGCGCGCTGGCGGTCGAGTTCGCGCAGGGAGAGGAGGTCGAGGGCGACGGGGTCGCGGCTGAGGCGGAGTTGGTTGAGGGCGGTGGAATAGTGGAGCAGGCTGCGCTGTTCGCCGTGGTATTGGCAGATGAGGGCGTCGGTGATGTTCAGGACGACGCGGTCGCTGAGCCAGGGCAGGGCGTAGATTTCCGGGACGGCGGTGGCCAGGCGTCCGGTGGACAGCTCGAAGCGGAGGACATTGTCGACGCTGCCGGTGGCGAGGCTGAAGAGATGCCCGCAGACGCCGGCGGCGTTGTGGTTGAGCATGGGGGTGACGTTGATGAGGCGGGTGAGTCGCTGGCTGACGAGGGTGGAGACATGGGAGCGGCGCCCGACCGAGTCGCCCTTTTGCCCGAACTCGAGGTCGCCGAAGACGAGGGTGCCGGGCACGGGTTGTTCCGGCTCGTAGAAGGCCTGGGGGTCGAAGCCGGCGTTGAAGGCGCCCTCGCAGCGCACGCCGAGGGATTCGGCGAGGTCGGCGAAGCCGGACAGGCGCAGGTCGCCTTTCTGGCGGTCCCAGATGACGATGTTGGTGCGGGGCAACCCGGCGGCGAGGAGGCCCTCGACCACGGCGGCGACGACGGCCGGGCGGGTGCCGCTGCTGGCGCCCGGGGCGGCGTAGACCTTGATGCCGACGACGTCCTGGGTGGAGACCAGGCTGAGCCAGGCCCGGGCGAGGTTGGTCTGGCCGGTCAACTGGAGGAGGCCGCGCTGGAGGAGTTGGCGGACGATGTCGGGCCGGGGCTGGAAGGCGGCGGTGGCCTCCGGGTGATGGACCGTGACCACGCGGGCGGGGGTGGCGGGTCCGCCGGGCGGGGGCGCGCCGCCCGGTTCGGCCCCCTGCAGTGCGGGGAGGCCGAGGAACAGGCTGCTGAGCAGCGCGGCGATGGGTGCGTTTCTTGACACGCCGGAAGGTGGATGTTACCACCCCGCTCCTGTGCCGAACAATACAATCCGTGGCACCCGCTGTGTCGGCGCCCTGTTGCTCCCCCTGTGGCTCCTTGTCCTGATGGTGACCCTCTCGGGTTGCCTGCCGCCGGGGCCGCGCGCCCTGCTGAAGGGGGAGAAACTGCTGGGACAAGGCCGGTATCCCGAGGCCGTGGTGGTCCTTGAGCAAGCCACCACCCTGCTGCCGCGCAACGCGCAGGCCTGGAACCACCTTGGGTTGGCCCACCACGGCGCCGGCGACGCCGCCAAGGCGCAGGCCGCCTACGTGCGGGCGCTCAGCCTCGACAACAACCTGGCGGTCGTGCGTTACAACCTGGGCTGCCTTTACCTCGAGCGGACCAATCTTCCCCCGGCCATCCAGGAACTGACCGCCTACGCCCTGCTCCAGCCCAATTCCGTCGAGGCCCGCCTTCGCCTGGGCACCGCCCTGCTGCGCGCGCGCCGCCTGGACGAGGCCGAGCGCCGGTTCCGTGAGGTGTTGGAACTGCACCCGCGTCATCCGCAGGCCCTGAACAACCTTGGCATCATCCAGGTCCAGAAGCGCAACCCGCGCGAGGCGGCCAATTATTTCAACCTCGTCCTCACCCATGATCCGGCCTACGCGCCGGCCCTCCTGAACCTCGCCGTCCTCAACCAGGCTGCCTTCAACAACCGCCCCGCCGCGCTGCAGGGCTATCGCAAATACCTCGCCGCCCAACCCGGCGCGGCGGACAGCGCCGCCGTGCAGGCGGTGCTCTCCCAACTGGACGCCGAACTCAACCCGGCCGCGCGCCCGCCCCGGGCCCCCGCCCCCGCCGCGCCTCCGCCCACCCCGACCGTGCGCACCACCGCGGTGGCCGCCGCCAGTCCGCCCCGGCCGGCGCCTGCAACCAATCGCAGCCCCGCCACCGTGGCCAGCGTTCCCCGGCCCGCGCCCGCCCCGGTCGCCAAGCCCGCCCCCACCCCGCCACCGCCATCGCCGGTCGCGATCACCACCCCGCCACCGCCGGCCCCGGTGCCGTCCGCCCCCCCCATCCCGGTCACCGAGGTGGCCCGCGAGGAACTGGTGGTGGCCCCGGCCCGGGATGTCAGCCCCGCCGCCGTCCCCGCCGCCCCCGAACGCCCCAGCTCGTCGCCCACGGCCGTCCCCGCGGCGCCCGCCGGGGACGCCGCCCGCGAGGATGCCCGGCGCGGATTGCTCACGCGCCTGAATCCCTTCGGGGGCAAGGGCCGCCCGGCCTCCCCCGGCCCGGTCACCAACGCCCCCGCGCGGCCGGGCCAGACGGTTTCCGCCCCTCCCAAGCCGGCGCCGCCGCCGCCGCCGCCGCGGTATCCGCTGCAGACGCCGGCCCCGGTGAAGCCCGGCAACCGGGCCGCCGCCGAGCCGGCCTTCGCCCGCGGGGTGACCGCCCAGCAGGGCCGCGAATTCACCAAGGCCATCGCGGAGTACCAGTATGCGCTGGCCCAGGACCCCTCCTATTATGAGGCCTACTACAACCTCGCCGTGGCCGCCCGGGATTCCGGCCAGCTGGGCCTGGCGCTGGCGGCCTACGAGGGGGCGCTGGGGGTGAAGCCCGACGCGGCCGACGCCCGCTACAACTTCGCCCTCGCCCTGCGGGCGGGCGGCTTCACCCTCGATGCCGCCGATCAACTCCAGCAGATGCTCCGCGCGCGGCCGGACGAGGTCCGCCTCCACCTGTCGCTGGGCAATCTCTACAGCCAGAACCTCCGGGAGAACGCCAAGGCCCGGAACCATTACCAGCGCGTGCTCGCCCTCCAGCCCGGCCATCCCGAGGCCGAGCGCATCCGCGCCTGGCTCACCGCCAATCCCTGAGCGGTCCACCCCGGGTCCGCCCGCCTCACCGCCCCGCCGCGCCCCGCGCCTGCGGGGTCAACGCTCCAGCCACGGCCGCAGTTTCTGGAAGACCGCCCGCTGCGTCTCCGGCGAGAAGTGGTGGTAGTCGTCCAGGTCATGGAAGGCGAGCGCCCCCCGGCCGTTGAGCAACTCGTAGACGGGTTGCGCCGCGTCCACGCACGCGCGCACGTCCGCGGGGGACCCATGCGGGTCGAGGCGCGGATGAAAGACGAGCGCGGGCCGGGGGGCGATGAGGGCCAGCAGCTCGTGATAATCGTAGGGCACCCGGTTCTCGTGGCCGATGAAGGCCGCCAGGCGGGGTTGCAGGGGCAGCCACGTGCTGTGCCGGGCGAGGCCGCCCGTGCCGCGGGCGGCCGTGTCCAGGCGCAGGGGGGTGAACCCGCCCACGCTCACCACGCCATGCACCCGATCGTCGAGCGCGGCGGCGTGCAGGGCGGTCATCCCCCCGGTGCCGTAGCCGAACAGCCAGATGCGGCGCCGGTCGATGAATGGGATTTTTTCCATCGCCTCCACCGCGGCCAGGGTGTCCTCCACGTGTTTGCCCAGGAGGGACCAGTGCGGGTAGCGCTCGTAAAACCGCTGCACTTCCTGCAGGCGCGTCCCGTGCCCCACCTGGTCAAAGGCGAACACGGCGCACCCGAGCCGGGCCAGGGCCAGGTGGGGTTGCTCGCCGCGCCGGTAGGCGGCGGTGTAGCCGTGCGAGGGCGAGGTGGGGTGGAGCCAGATCAGGACGGGCAGGCGCCCGCCCGCCGTCTCCGTATTGGTCGGGAACCAGAGGTCGCCGGCCACGTAGTTGCCGAAGTTGAGGCTGCGCTTGGCCAGGCCGGCCGGGACCTCCTGGCGCCCCAGCAGCGCGGCCAGGTGGGGGCGCTCGGCCCCGTAATCGCCCGGTTCGCTGGGCGCGAAGGGCGGGGCCGCGCCCAGGCCCCAGAGCACCCGGTCCCGCAGGGCGGTGCGGCGTGAATCCCACTCGCGCGCCGTGGCCACGGCCGTGCCGGTCGCGGTCTGCAGGAGGTTCGACATCCCGGCCACCGGGAACTCCAGCGGCTGCACTTCCTCGCCGGACAGCTTCTGCCACTGGGTGTAGGTGGGGTAAATGGCCGCGTCGGGCAGGGGATAGGCCCGGCGCTTGAACACGGAATCCAGCCAGTCCACGTAGTTCTCGATGTCCTGCGCGCGGGTCTCGTGGCCCCCGGGCCGGTAGAGGAGGTTGAGTTCCCCGGGCTGCTCATGGATCGCCCAGGCGCGCCGCGCCGAGTAGTAGGTCTGCTCGATGGCCCAGATGCTTTCCACGCCGTCGTTGAGCGCGCTGCTGATCAGGCAGGGCCGCGGGGCGATGCAGGCGATGAGCTGGGGTTGGTCGACGGGCAGCTGGGTCTCGCGCCCGGCGAAGAAGCGCAGGCGCGGATGGAACCAGTCCGGGAACACGCGCGTGATGTTCTCGATCCCCTCGCCGAACTGCGCCTCCGAGAACAGGCGCCAGGAACAGGCCCCGCCCGCGCCGGAGCTGCTGGAGATGACCGCCTTGATGCGCGGATCGAAGGCGGCGGCGATGAGCGAGGTCTTGCCGTTCCGCGAATGGCCGGCCAGCGCGATCTGCTCCTTGTTCACGAAGGGGAGCGTGTGCAGGTAATCCACGCAGCGGCTGGCCGCCCAGGCCCGCCGGGTCAGCTTGCTCCAGTCCGCCCCCGGCCACACCGCCGCCCAGTCCGCCGTGTCATCCCGCGAGTCCGCCCCCGCATACACGCAGGCCGCATACCCCCGGCTCACCGCCGTCAGCGCCCAGCGCCGATGGTTGTCCTGCGTCACGAAGACCGGGAAGGGCGGCGGGCGATTCGGCAGGATCAGTTCCAGCCGCAGCCGCGCCGCCTGCCGCGGCCCGAACGCCAGGGTCACCTGATGCACATAGGCCTCGCCCTCGCGCGTCTCCCGGAACTCCGCCACCTGCAGGTTGGTCGGCGAGGCGGGCCACGCCCCGGTCACGTAATGCTGGAACAGCTGCAGGATTTCCTGCCGCCGCTGCGGCCACTCATGCCAGGTCGCCGTGCGCCCGCTCGCCATCCGGAGCGGGTCGGGCAGGAACGGCACCCGCGGCAGGGCCGCAAAATCCGGGGGCTGCACCCCGCTGTTGGTCAGCCATTGTTCCCAGGGCCCCGACGGGGGCAGCAGGCGCAGGAAGTCGCCGGGATCCCACGCCGCGACGGCGGCGGGCGGCCGGGCGGACGGGATGTCCGGGGTGGACTGTGCGGTGGTGGAGGAGGTGCCGGCCGTGGTCCATGCCAGTCCCGCCGCGAGCCACGCGCCGAGCCGCCGGGGGCGGTTGGGGGGCGGGGTGGGCCCGGGGCTTGGCTGGGCCTGCGGGATCACGGCGCGCGGAACTGCCGGACCACGGCCAGGCCCTTGAGCAGGTCGATGGCGCGGGCCAGCACGGGATCGTGGACCAACGGGAGGGTGGGGGCCTCGGGGCCGGGGCCCGGGCGGTTGGTGGAGGGGGCGGGGCGGGGCGGTTCGAGTTCCTCGCGGCTGAGGCGCACGAGTTCCGCCTCGTTGGGCCGGCGGCGGGCGGGGCGGTTGGTGGATTGCAGGCTGAGTTCGACCGCGGCGGCGCGGGCGGCGGTGGGCAGGACCTTGAAGGCCTCGTCGTAGGAGGCGCGTTCGTCGTCGGCGGGGATGCCGACGGCGATGTCCACCGGGAGGCCGCTGGCCGGGATGGGTTTGTTGTTGGCCACGGTGACGGGGGCCACGGCCACGCGGAGGCGCTGGCCGGTGCGCAGGGTGAACTCGCGGCTCACGCTGGCGCGGCCGGCGGTGTTGGTCCCCAGGAGGAGGCCGACCTCGGAAAGGCGCAGCATGCCGGCGAGGGCCTCGGCCGCCCCGTGGGTCTCGCGGTTCACCAGCAGCACCACGGGCAGCACGATGGCCTCGGGCTTGGAGGTGGAGGATCGGATGCCCTCGCCCCATTGGATGAGCGGCTTTTCGTCCGGGAAAAACAGGTCGGCCAGGCCGAGGGCGGCGGCGAAGTCCTGCCCGCCGGCGAAGCGGAGGTCGATGGCCAGGCCGCGCAGGGCCTGCTTCTCACCAAGGCGCGCGAGGGCGTTGGTGAACTCGCGCTCCATCCCCGGGGTCACCCGGGCCACGCGCACGTAGCCATAGTGCCGCTCGAACAGCGCCGCGCTCAGCGCGGGCACCGCCGAGGTGGCCGCCTCCGCCGCCCCCACCAGCGCCACCTGCGGGGCCAGTTGCCGCAGCAGGCCGGCCACCGCCGCCTCGTTCAGGCTGGCCGCGCTGGCCCCGGCCAGGCGGGACTGCAGCAACTCCATGAGCTCGGGCAACTGGATCGGCTGCTCGGCCGCCCGGCCCGCCGGGGGACCGGCCCACAGGAGAACGCTCAGGCCAAGCCACAGGGTCTGGGAAATGCGGGTCATGGTGAAATCAGTGGGACCGCCGCGCGCCGGCCGTCGGCCTCCGGCCGGCCATCCGGCGATCCGGCCCGGCCGCGTTCATCCGCGCAGCGCCTTGGCCGCAATATCCCGGCGCCACTGGGCGCCGTCGAACCTAATCTTGTCCACCGCCGCGTAGGCCGCCGCCCGCGCCGCGGCAAGGTTGGCCGCCCACGCGGTCACCCCGAGGACCCGCCCGCCGCTCGTCACGCAGCGGCCCGCCGCGTCGCGCGCGGTCCCGGCATGGAACACCTTCGTGCCCGGCAACGCCGCCGCCTCGTCCAGTCCCGTGATGACCTTGCCCTTGGCGTAGGCGCCCGGGTAGCCGCCCGAGGCCATCACCACGCAGACCGAGGGCTGCGCGCTCCACCGCAGCTCCAGTCCCGACAGCTTCCCCTCCACGCTCGCGTCCAGCACCTCCACCAGGTCGTTCTCCAGGCGGGTCAGGTAAACCTGCGTCTCGGGATCGCCAAAGCGCGCGTTGAACTCCAGCACCTTGGGGCCGTCCGCCGTCAGCATCACGCCCGGGTAAAGCAGGCCCCGGAAATCAATGCCCTCCGCCGCGCAGCCGCGCAGCCAGGGGTCAAGGATGCGCCGCCCGGCCTCGGCCAGCCCCGCCTCGTCCAGGAACGGGGTCGGGCTGTAGGCCCCCATGCCGCCCGTGTTCAGCCCCGCGTCGTTGTCCAGCGCCCGCTTGTGGTCCTGCGCGGTCGGGAACAGCTTCGCCGTCCGTCCGTCGCACAGCGCGTGCAGCGAAATCTCCATGCCCTCCAGCAGTTCCTGGATGACCACCGTCGCCCCCGCCGACCCAAACGCCCCGCCCACCAGCATCTCGTCAATGGCCCGGTCCGCCGCCGCCGGGTCCCGGCAAATCAACACGCCCTTGCCCAGCGCCAGCCCGTCGGCCTTCACCGCGCATCGCCCGCCCAGCCCGGCCGCAAACCGCTTGGCCGCCGCCGCGTCCGTGAAGGTGCCGCTCCGCGCCGTCGGGATCCCGTGCCGCTCCATGAACGCCTGGCTGAACGCCTTGGAGGCCTCAAAGCGCGCCGCCGACCGGTTCGGGCCCCAGATGCGCAGCCCGTGCTCCTGGAACAGGTCCACAATCCCCAGCGCCAGCGGGTTGTCCGGCCCCACCACGGTGAGATCCGGCCGCTGCTCGGTGGCAAAGGCCAGCAGCGCCCCCAAATCCTCCGCCCCCAGCGGCACGCACTCCACCGCCGACCCGTCCCGCGCCAACCGCTCGCCGCCCATGCCCGCGTTCCCCGGCGCGCACCACATCCGCGTGACCTGCGGCGATTGCGCCAGTTTCCACACCAGGGCGTGCTCGCGGCCGCCGGATCCAAGGACAAGCAGTTTCATGCAGGATGTTTGCGGCAGGCCCGCGCCTGCCGGGCCCGGATTGAAACAGGCGAACGCCGCCCCGGGAACAGGATTCTGCGCCCCCCTTTCCCCCGCCCGCCCGCCCCCCGCCCGCCCCGCCGTCACCGGCCCAAAATGAACTTCACCACCGCCTGCGCGGTCTCGTCCTCGTCCCGCGTGAAGGAAATCATCTCGTAAATGTGGTTGTCGTCCGGGGTGTAGTGCAGCTGCGAGGCAATGCCGGCCTTGCCCAGCGCGCCGTGAAAGATCTTCGCCTGGCTGGGCAGGGTCGGGTAGTCCCACTCGCAATAGCTGACAAAGAAGGGCGGGGCCGGGGACTGCACGAAGTAGAGCGGCGAGGCCTCGCGCCGCACCGCCCGGTCGCGTCCGAACACCGACGCCATCGCGTCCCCGATGTCCAGGTCGTAGACCCCGCTCAGGCTGATCACCCCGCGCACCGCCTGCGGCGACAACCCATGGGGCCGCAGCCACTTGTCATGGCAGACAATCAACGAGGTCAGGTGCCCCCCGGCGGAATGGCCCCCAATGAAAATCCGGTTGGTGTCGCCGCCGTGCGCCGCAATGTTCCGGAACGTCCATGCCACCGCTGCCGCCGTGTCCTCCGCCTGGGCCGGCCACGGGCCCTTGGGCGCCAGCCGGTAGCTGGGCACCACCGTCAGGATGCCTTCCTTGGCGAACCGCTGGCCCAGCGGCGGATACAGGGACCGATCCCCAAACCGCCACGCCCCGCCATGGATGAACACAAACACCGGCGCCCGCGCCCCGCCCGCCACCGTCGGCTTATACAAATCCAACCGCTGCTTGTAGTCGTCCTGCACCCGGTCCGCCGGCACGTAGGGCAGGCCCTTGGTCACCGTCACCCGCGGCGATTCCTCCCCGTTGGGCAGCGGAATGTCCAGCAGCCCATGGGTCTGCAGGTAGACCGGGTTCGAGTAAATCCACGGCCGCTCCTCGCCCCCCACCGTCAGCCACGCCTCCAGCCGGTAGGCGCCCGGATCCTTCGCCTTGAACATCAGGTTCGTCCCGTTGGTCTCCGCAATCACCCGCCCCTGATAGATCAACTTCTGCCGCGCCGGCACCGGCGTCAGCCCCACCACGGTGGTCGTCCCCTGCATCGGCGCCCGGTCGCCCATCGGGAACACTCCCAGGTTGTTCATCGCCCCAAAGGCAAACCCCGTCGGGTCCGCCAGCCAGTCGTGCGACACATAACAGTGCCCCTCCTCCAGCGCCTCCAGCACCGCGTCCTCGCTCAACTCGCGCGCCATCAGGTGCGTCGTCAAGGTGCGAAAGCTGGTCACATACGGATCGAACGTCACCCCGTTCACCACCAGGTCCTGGTGCGCGTCGTTCCCCCCAATGCCCGGCAGCCGCCGCCGCCGCAGTTCGCGATCCCATTTCCCCAGCAGTTCCGGACGCGGATCCGACCCCGCCGCAAAAAACGCCTCCGGCCAGCGCCGGAACGCCTGCGTGACCGCCGCCCAGCGCCCCGCGTCCCCCGCCGCCTGCTCCAAAAACAAACGGAAGGCCGGGTCCAGTTTCCGATCGCTGTGCTGGTTCGCAATCTCCAGCCCCGCATACCCCTTCAGGTCCGCCTCCGGCCGATCCTCCACATGGCCCAGGAACCGCACCTCGCCCTCCAGCGTGGCCCGGCCTTTCCGCGCCCGGCGCGGGAACCGCAGCTCGCCGCCCGGCCCTTCCGCGCCCGACACCAACAAGACCCCGTCGCGCAGCCCCGACCACCCGTCCGGTTTCACCCCGCCATGGTCCGTGAACAACACCACCCGCACGCCCGCCTGTTTGGCCGCCGCCAGGACCTGCTCCCGCGTCCCCCGCGTGTGCGCCGCGTCCCCCGCGTGCACATGCAGCACCGCCCGGAAATCCTCGTGCGCATACAGGTCCGGCAGCTTCGCCCACTGCCGCGCCAGCCGCGCCCGGTCCGCTTCCACCGCCTGCAACCGCACCGGGTCCAGACGCTGCGCCGGGGTCAGCCGGGGCGCCTCCGCCCCGGGCAACGCGGACAAACCCAAACCCAGCAGGCCGGCCAGGGCCACAAGCCAGCGGGGGCCAAACGGACGGGGTTGCATGTCGGCGAGCGTATCCCAGCGGCCGCCCCGGAACACGAAAAAGATGGCAGCCCCTTGCGCCCGCAGGCTTGCCGGCCGGACGCCGCGTCCGCACGCTGCGGCCGTCAACCTGTCCTTCCCCTCATGATGCCTCTTCGCCTGTTTCGCCTCCTTGCCCTCTTGGTCCTGCTATGGTTCGCGGCGGTCTTGGGCAACGCGGCCCCGGCGGCCAGCGCGGCCAAGCCCAACGTGGTCGTTGTCCTCTTCGATGACCTCGGCTGGTGCCAGCCGCGGTCCTACTGGCCGGAGAGCGAGTTCCCGATGCCGCACTTCGACCGGTTGGCCCGGGAGGGCATGCGCTTCACCGACGCGCACAGCGCCTCCGGGGTCTGCACGCCGACCCGCTACGGGTTGCTGACCGGACGCTCCCCGTGGCGCCGCGGCCAATACGGCGTCCTCACCACCTATTCCGCCCCCATCATCCCGACGAACCGGCTTACCCTCGCCTCGCTGCTCAAGCCGCAGGGCTATCACACCGCCTGCATCGGCAAATGGCACCTCGGCCTGACTTGGGAGGGCGGCCGGCCAGGCACGGAGAAAAGCGTGCCGATCGGCACGCGGCTGCGCGAGGGCCCGCGGCAGCTGGGCTTTGATTACTTCTGCGGCTTCACCCACGCCCGCAACATCGGGACCGTCATTGAGCAGGACACCGTGGTGACCAACCTCGCGCCCGTCGACAACCAGCCGTTCCTGCTCCGCCGCGCGCTCGCCTACCTCGAGGAACGCGCCCGGGCCGGCGGTCCTTTCCTGCTCTACCTGCCGCTCGGGATCCCCCATGACCCCGTCGTGCCCGCGCCCGGGTTCCAGGGCCGCAGCGGGGTGCGGGACACCGCCGGACGCGACCCCGCCTACGGCGACTGGATGCTGCAGGGGGACGACGCCTTGGGGCAGGTCCTGGCCGCGCTTGACCGCCATGGGTTGTCCAGCAACACCGTGGTCGTGGCCACCAGCGACAACGGGGCGGAAGGACGCGTCTACCCGCCGCTGCGGGCCTCCAAGCGCAGCATCTACGAGGGCGGACACCGGGTGCCCTTCGTTGTCCGCTGGCCGGGCCGCGTGCCGGCGGGGACGGTCAGCGACCAGACCGTATCCCTGAACGATCTGTTCGCCACGGCCGCTGAGTTGGCGGGGGCGATGGTTCCCCCGGGCGCGGGCGAGGACAGCGTGAGCCTGGTGCCCGCGATGCTGGGCCGGGCCTCCGGTCCGCTGCGCGAGGGCACGGTGCACCAGTCGGCCGCCGGCGATCTGGCCCTCCGACAGGGTCCATGGAAACTGGTCTTCCTGAAGGACGGCCGGCGCGAGTTGTACGACGTGGCCTCGGACCGGCGCGAGACGCGCGACGTGGCGGACGGGAACCCGGCGGTGGTCGCGCGCCTGGCCGCGCTCATGCAGCGTTACATCGAAGAGGGTCGCAGCACCCCGGGTCCGCCGCAGCGCAACGAGGTGACGGTGACCCTGGGCGGGAAAGCCGCGAAGGCGGGCCGGCGCTAGGGGCGCGGGGCGCGCGTCCGGCCTGCCTGCGCGGGGCCGGCTTATGACACACCGACCCGTTGCGGCAGGCGGGTTCCATGGCAGACTGGGCTGCGTTGGTCGTGTTGGTTGTTTGACATCCCAGTGACTGCATCAGGAGCGGTTCGGGCGAAGGCCCGGACCCGGCAACCTGGCAGGAGAGGCCGAAGGTGCCTTGGCTCGCGTCATCCGTGGTGGGGTGCGCGTTTGCCGATGCGCGGTGGCAAGTGCCGCCGGACAACAAATGCTCTCCCCCGCAACCTGATGCCATTGCCTGTCGCAATGGCATTTTTGTTGGCGGGTCCTGGTGCAGGCCTGGGGGTCAAGCCCGCGCGCTGTGCCGCTCCCTCCGTGGCGGCCGGCGCTGAACTCCGTCTGCCATGAAAAAGAACCTGCGCAATACCGGGCGGCCGTTGTCCCCGGACTCTTCCTCCGCCTCCGCGGCCGCGCCCGCGGCGCCCGCGGGGGGACCCCAACTGCGGCATCTGCTGCGCCTCGAGGACCCGCTCTGCCGTCACTTCCTCAGTCTCGGCCGCAGCCCGGACGAACGCGAGGGTCTCCGTATTTTGTATCCGTTCGTGCGCGAGGCCGTTCGCCTGGAGATCCCGCGCGCGCATGATTTGGTCTACAAGTGGTTCTATGCGGGGCTGCTGGCCGGGTTTCACCTGGGCACCCGGGAACCGCACTGGGTGGATGTCATCCTGCCGCAGTCGGAACTCCACCGGGCCGAGTATCTCCTGGACTGCCTGCAGTGCCGGGACGACGCCCCCCGGGCCACCCTGACTGCGGTGCAAAGGGCTTCCTTTCGGTATGCGAGGGCCGTGTGGGATTCCCTGCCGGAGGGCGGCATCGATGAACTGTATGCGACCGTGGCGCTGCGGGCCCTGCGGGCGGGGTTCGCCGCCGCGGTCCTCGCCCCCAACACCGTGGGGCGGGGGGATTACTGGGGCTCGCTGCCCCTGGCGGACGGGTGGGCCGAGTTGCCGGCGTGGTCCCGCCACTGGACCGCCACCCCGGTGGAGGCGCTCCATCAACCGCTGGACCGGGCGGTCGAGCATCCCTTGTTGTCCATCGCCCGCCCGGATTACCTGCAGTATCCGGAGGAGGGCCGGGTGGTGCGCCGTTTCCTGCGCCGCCAACTGCGCCAGGCGCGCGTCCGGGGTGACGCCCCCCTGGCTGTCACGCGCCGGGTTTATGTAGACTGGGTCCGGGCCAGCCTGGCCGAGGGCATCCGCCTTCAGCGCGAGGAACCCGCGCTGGTGCAGGCCATCCTCGCACGCCGGGGCGACGCCTCGAACCAGGAGGCCCGGGCGACGGTCTGCGAGGTGGTTGCGGAGGCCGGCGGACTGGACCCCCGGCGCCTGCTCGTGCCGCTGCTGCGCTGGGATTCCAGTTGGGATCAGGGCGGGAACGAGTTCTTCGCGGCCAAGCGATGGAACCGGCTGGTGAAGTTCGTCGATTTCGGCCTCTGGACACCGTGGGTGATGAGGTTGCCCGCCCCGGCAGACGGCCTCGCCTGCTAGGCCACCCGCCCACCTTGACCGCAGGAGGGGCCGCCGGTAAAAGCATCCCGGCGGCCAGCATAGCTCAGTGGTAGAGCAACGGTTTTGTAACCTTCCTGGTCCAATGTTCTCAATCGACTCAACTTCTCCTAAGTGTCTGTTCGTGTTGAGGTCAAGGTAGGGTTCCACCGTGTGGGGTGTCTGGGGTTGGAATGATTTTTGTCGTGTTTCTTGGCAGATTCCGATAAGTAGATGTTGAGCATTTTCGGGAGGACTAGACATCGAGTACCTGAATCCCCCCGACAAATGAGGAACACACAAACCACATAGTAAGTCTGAATATGACAAAGAAACTCCGTCTCCTCGTTGCTATTGGGATGACCTTGGGTTCCCTAGCATCAGTCCAGGGTCAATCGTTTCTGACCAATGGACTCGTGGCGTACTACCCGTTCAATGGGAATGCTAATGATGGGAGTGGAAACGGGCGTCATGGGACGGTTAGTGGTCCGCAGTTGGCTACAGGTCGAGATGGTTTGGCACAGTCCGCATATAGCTTCAACGGAACCAATGATTTCATCTCCCTACCTTCCATTGCGCTAACTGGAAATGTGGCTAGGACATTTACTGTCTGGGTGAGAACTGTTAAACCTCAGCAATGCTATATCTCCACAGGACAACCGACCACTGCTGCTTCGTTCAACCTTGTGCAGTACCCGTTTGCTCATCGA